>JAJDAJ010000090.1 GCA_029261925.1 Deltaproteobacteria bacterium
GCGGCACACGCCTTTTTTCAAGGGCTACCGTCCGCAGTTCTACTTCCGGACGACGGACGTGACGGGGATCTGCGAGCTCCCCGAGGGCACGGAGATGGTGATGCCGGGGGACAACGTGAACCTGGTGGTGGACCTGATCACACCGATCGCGATGGAGCAGGGTCTCCGCTTCGCGATCCGTGAGGGCGGTCGTACCGTCGGAGCTGGCGTCGTTGCCAGCATCATCGAGTGAGAGAGGAAAATTCAGGTCAGTAGCTCAACTGGTAGAGCAGCGGTCTCCAAAACCGCAGGTTGGGGGTTCAAGTCCCTCCTGGCCTGCCAGCTTCGCGAACAGGGCTCGATCCGGGGCGGCATGGTCCACGGCATCGACATCGACGACATGCACGGCGGGGAGGGAAGGTGAGCAGTAATCCGGTCGACTGGTTCAGGGATACGCGCAGCTTCGTTGCCGAGGTGCAGGTCGAGACGAGGAAGGTCACGTGGACCACACAGAAGGAGATGGTCGCAGGAACGATCAGCGTCATCATCCTGGTGGCCCTGATCGGTCTGGGCCTGTTCGCAGTGGACGGTCTCCTGAGCTGGCTGACACAGCGGCTCTGGTAGACCCCGGAACACGGAACGGATCATTGGACGCGCACTGGTACGTCATTCACACCTACTCGGGCCAGGAGGCTCGCGCCAAGCAGGCTCTGCTCGAGCGGGCGCGGCAGTTCGGGCGCGAGGAGGCGATCGAGGAGGTCTTCATTCCGGAGGAGGAGGTCGTCGAGAACGTCAAGGGGCAGCGCAAGACGAGCAAGCGCAAGTTCCTGCCGGGCTACATCCTGGTCCGGATGGCCCTCGACGACGAGGTCTGGCACATCGTCAAGAACACGGCCAAGATCACCGGCTTCGTCGGGGGCGGCCTGCGTCCCGCGCCGATCTCGGACGAGGACGTGCAGCGCATGCTGGGCCAGACCAAGTCCGATCGCCCGACACCGAAGATCATCTTCGGCGACGGCGAGAGCGTGCGCGTGGTGCACGGTCCCTTCAACGGGTTCACGGGAACGGTTGCCGATGTCAAGCCGGAGCGGGAGCAGATCCAGGTGATGGTCGCGGTCTTCGGACGCTCCACGCCGGTCTGGCTCTCCTACGAGCACGTGGAAAAGGTGAGCTGAGCGAGTCATGGCGAAGAAGGTCATCGGGATGATCAAGCTGCAGTGCCCTGCCGGGGCGGCGAATCCATCGCCGCCGGTGGGTCCCGCGCTCGGTCAGCACGGCGTGAACATCATGGAGTTCTGCAAGGCGTTCAACGCGCGCACGCAGGATCAGCAGGGACTGATCATCCCGGCGGTGATCACCGTGTACGCGGACCGGACCTTCACCTTCATCACCAAGACGCCGCCCGCGGCCGTCCTGCTCAAGAAGGCGGCCAAGCTGGCCAAGGGCTCCGGCGAGCCCAACAAGATCAAGGTCGGCACGGTGACGCGGGCGCAGGTCGAGGAGATCGCGAACACCAAGATGGAAGACCTGAATGCCAACGGCATCGACGCGGCGATGAAGATCATCGAGGGCACCGCGCGCTCGATGGGCATCGACGTGGAGGGCTAGGGCGATGGGTCGCGGCAAGAAGTACAGGGGCGCTGCCGAGAAGATCGATCACGACGCCGGGTACCCGCACGGCGAGGCCATCCGGCTGATGCTCGACAGCAAGTTCGGCGGCTTCGACGAGACGGCCGATGTGGTCTTCAACCTGGGCGTCGATCCGCGCCACGCGGACCAGAACGTCCGCGGGGCCGTGGTGCTGCCCAACGGTACGGGCAAGGAGGTCCGGCTGATCGTCTTCGCCAAGGGCGACAAGGCCCGCGAGGCCGAGGAGGCCGGTGCCGATGAGGTCGGGGCCGAGGAGCTGGCCCAGAAGATCCAGGATGGCTGGCTCGACTTCGACCGGGTGATCGCGACCCCCGACATGATGAGCGTGGTCGGTCGCCTCGGTCGCGTGCTCGGACCGCGGGGCCTGATGCCGAACCCGAAGGTCGGCACCGTGACCCAGGATGTCGGCAAGGCCGTGTCGGAGCAGAAGTCCGGCAAGGTGGAGTTCCGCGTCGACAAGAACGGCGTGCTGCACGCGCCCTTCGGCAAGTGCTCGTTCGAGCCGGAGAAGCTGTCCGAGAACCTGCTGGCCATCGCCGACCTGGTGATCAAGGCCAAGCCGGCCAGCGCCAAGGGCATCTACATCAAGAAGGTCGCGATCTCCTCGACCATGGGCCCGGGCATCCCCATCGACTCGGCGGAGCTGCATGCCGCCACCACCACCCCGTAGAACCGGAGGCAGTCCCCGAGATGCTGTCGCGCGCACAGAAAGAAGAGCAGGTCGAGGACCTGCGCCAGCGGCTCGAGCGGGCCAGCAGCGTGCTGGCCGTGGACTACCGCGGCCTGACCGTCGACGAGATGTCCGACCTCCGCGGCAAGCTGCGCGCGTCGGGCGAGGGGCAGGTCGAGTACCGGGTCGCCAAGAACACGCTGCTCAGGCTGGCCGTGCGCGAGACCGCGTCGGCGGGCCTCGAGCGCTTCCTCAGCGGCCCGACGGCCGTCGCGATCACCTTCGACGAGGCAGCCTCGCTCGCGAAGACCCTGGTCGACTTCGCCAAGGGCAACGAGAAGCTCGAGATCAAGGGCGGCGTGGTCGACGGCGAGGTCATCGACCTGGTGGGCATCGAGGCGCTGTCGCGGCTGCCGGGCAAGCACGAGCTGCGCGGCATGCTGGCCGGCACTCTCCAGGCGCCGATGCGCAACCTGGCCGGTACCCTGCATGCGCTGCTCGGTCACGTGCGCAATGCACTCGAGCAGCGCCAGGAGCAGCTCGAACAGGCCTCCTGATCGGCTCTCCGCTTTCCAGTTTTCACTTCTCAGCAAACCACCAACCGAAGACCCCGTCTGGCGCTCGGACGCCTTGAAAATGGACGGGCAGGAAGGAACAGACCATGGCCACCGTCGAGGACATCTTCAGTCAGATCAACGAGCTCAAGCCGATGGAGATCGCCGAGCTCATCAAGAAGATGGAGGACGAGTGGGGCGTGACCGCCGCGCCGGCCGCCGTCGCCGTCGCGGGACCCGCGGGCGCAGGTGAGGCCGCTGCCGAGGAGCAGACCGAGTTCGACGTCATCCTGACGAGTATCGGCGACAAGAAGATCCAGGTCATCAAGGAGGTCCGCGCGATCACCGGCCTGGGTCTGAAGGAGGCCAAGGAGGTCGTCGAGAGCGCTCCGAAGGCGATCAAGGAAGGCATCGAGAAGGAAGAGGCGGAGAAGATCAAGGAGCAGATCGAATCCGCCGGCGGCCAGGCCGACATCAAGTAGCGCGGCCGCGCGCGGGCGCCGGATGTCGGCGCTCCATCACGGATTCACGGATTTTCCTGAAATGTGCTGTCGAAGCGAGCGGTCGCAGGACGGGCTGGAGGACTGAATGGGAGCTTCTCTCGAGAACGGACGACTCCGGAAGGACTTCTCCAAGATCGAGCGAATCATCGATATCCCGAACCTGATCGACATCCAGAACCGGTCGTTCGACCGGTTCCTGCAGGCGGACGTCGCGCCGGAGAAGCGTGAGGAAGTCGGCCTGCAGGCCGTGTTCAAGTCCGTCTTCCCGATCCAGGACTTCAACGAGACGGCCTCGCTCGAGTTCGTGCAGTACGTGCTCGAGAAGCCCAAGTACGACGTGCAGGAGTGTCTCCAGCGCGGGATGACGTACGCGGCGCCGATCAAGGTCACGATCCGCCTCATCGTCTGGGATACCGAGGGCGAGCAGCAGACGATCCGCGACGTCAAGGAGCAGGAGGTCTACTTCGGCGAGATCCCCGTGATGACGGAGAACGGCACGTTCATCGTGAACGGAACCGAGCGGGTCATCGTCTCCCAGCTCCACCGCTCGCCGGGCATCTTCTACGACACCGGTCAGTCGACGGCCGTGACCACTGCCGGCAAGAAGCTGTACTCGTGCCGGATCATTCCGTACCGCGGCTCGTGGCTCGACATCGAGTTCGACCACAAGGACATCCTCCAGGTCCGCATCGACCGGCGGCGCAAGCTGCACGGCACGGTGTTGCTGAAGGCGCTCGGCTACGCGCCCGACGAGATGCTCGCGCTGTTCTACAAGCCCGAGACGATCAAGATCGACGGCCGTAAGATCTTCAAGAAGGTCGCGGACCCGCAGCAGCTGCTCGGACAGCGCTGCACGAAGGCCGTCAAGGACGCCGACGGCAACGTCATCGCCCGCGAGGGCCGCAAGTGGAACAAGGTCGGCGTGCGCAAGCTCGAGGCCTCGGACATCGAGTGGATCCCGATCGGGATCGAGGACCTGATCCGCGAGGACGGCGTCAAGCGGGTCTCCCCCGATGACATCGTGGACGAGAGCACGGGCGAGGTCCTGCTCGAGTGCAATGAGGAGATCACCGAGGAGTCGCTCGAGGAGCTGCGCACGCGCGGCTTCCACGAGTTCCAGCTCCTGTATCTCGATCCGGTGACGACCGGCACGGCGATCCACGACACGCTGCAGGCCGACAAGACGTTGACCCGCGAGGAGGCGATCATCGACATCTACCGGCGCCTGCGCCCGGGAGATCCGCCGACCGTCGAGACCGCGACCACCGTCTTCAACAACCTGTTCTTCAACCCGGAGCGGTATGACCTTTCCCGCGTCGGCCGCCTGAAGGTCAATCACAAGCTTGCCGTCGACGTTCCGCTCGAGGAGACCGTGCTGCGCCAGGAGGACATCCTGCTGGCCTTCAAGTACCTGGTCGACCTCAAGAACGGCGATCCGGACAAGCGCATCGACGACATCGACCACCTCGGTAACCGCCGCGTGCGGGTGGTGGGCGAGTTGCTCGAGAACCAGTACCGCATCGGCCTGGTTCGCATGGAGCGCGCGATCAAGGAGCGCATGAGCCTGCAGGAGATCGAGCAGCTCATGCCCCATGATCTGATCAACTCGAAGCCGGTCTCGGCCGTGATCAAGGAGTTCTTCGGCTCGAGCCAGCTCTCTCAGTTCATGGATCAGACCAACCCGCTGTCGGCGGTCACGCACAAGCGGCGCCTGTCGGCGCTCGGGCCAGGTGGCCTGACCCGCGAACGCGCCGGCTTCGAGGTGCGCGACGTCCACAGCACCCACTACGGGCGCATCTGCCCGGTCGAGACGCCGGAGGGCCCGAACATCGGCCTGATTGCGTCGCTCTCGACCTATGCGCGCGTGAACGACTACGGCTTCATCGAGACGCCGTATCGCGAGGTCGCGGGCGGGCACGTCAGCGAGGACGTGCGTTACCTGTCGGCGCTCGAGGAGGAGTCGGTCACCATCGCCCAGGCGAATGCACCGCTCACGCCCGAGCACACGTTCCAGAACGACACCGTATCGGCGCGCCAGCAGGGCGAGTTCGTGATGGTCGAGCGCGACGGCATCGACATGATGGACGTCTCGCCCAACCAGCTGGTCTCGGTGGCGGCGTCGCTGATCCCGTTCCTCGAGAACGACGACGCCAACCGCGCGCTGATGGGCTCCAACATGCAGCGGCAGGCCCTGCCCCTGCTGCGGACGGACGCGCCTCTGGTCGGGACCGGAATGGAGGCCACGGTGGCCCGCGATTCGGGCGCCACCGTGGTGGCCAAGCGCCCCGGCGAGATCGAGAGCGTCGACGCGTCGAGGATCGTGATCAAGCCGGACGCCGAGCCGGGCAATCCGTATCCCGCGCCGGACATCATCAACCTGGTCAAGTACCGGCGCTCGAACCAGAACACCTGCATCAACCAGAAGCCGATCGTCCGCGTCGGCCAGCGCGTCGAGCGCGGCCAGGTCATCGCCGACGGGCCCGCGACCGACTACGGTGACCTCGCGCTGGGCCGCAACGTGCTCGTCGCCTTCATGCCCTGGGGCGGGTACAACTTCGAGGACTCGATCCTCATCTCCGAGCGGATCGTCAAGGACGACCTGTTCACCTCGCTGCACATCGAGGAGTTCGAGGTCGTCGCGCGCGACACGAAGCTGGGGCGCGAGGAGATCACCCGCGACATCCCCAACGTGGGCGAGGAGGCGCTCAAGGATCTCGACGAGAGTGGGATCGTGCGCATCGGCGCCGAGGTGCGCCCCGACGACATCCTGGTGGGCAAGATCACGCCGAAGGGCGAGACGCAGCTCTCGCCCGAGGAGCGGCTCCTGCGGGCAATCTTCGGCGAGAAGGCCGGCGACGTTCGTGACACCTCGCTCCGCGTGCCACCGGGGCAGAGCGGCATCGTGATCGGGGCGCGGGTGTTCTCGCGCCGCGGCACCGACAAGGACGACCACTCGCAGGGCCTGACCGACCAGGAGATCGCCAAGCTCCGGCTCGATCAGGAGGACGAGATCCGCATCGTGCGCGAGTCGGCGCTCAACCGGGTGCGCGACCTGCTGATCGGCGAGCGCAGCTCGGTGCAGCTCGGCGACGAGCGCAGGAGCGAGACCTGGCTCGAGGTCGGCGACACGATCAGCGCCGAGAGCTTCGCACGCATTCCGCGGCGCAAGTGGCGAGACGTGCGCGTGGACGACGCGGGCAAGATGGGGCAGGTCGAGGCGCTGCTCAGCGGTGCCGAGGAGCAGGCCACGGTCATCAAGGCCGTCTTCGAGGAGAAGATCGGTCGCCTGAAGAAGGGCGACGAGCTTCCCCCGGGCGTGTTCAAGATGGTCAAGGTCTACGTCGCGACCAAGCGCAAGCTCTCGGTCGGGGACAAGATGGCGGGCCGGCACGGGAACAAGGGCGTGATCTCGCGGATCCTTCCCGAGGAGGACATGCCCTACACGGCCGACGGGCAGCCCGTGGAGATCGTGCTGAACCCGCTGGGCGTGCCGTCGCGCATGAACATCGGGCAGATCCTCGAGACGCATCTCGGCTGGGCCGCCCGCGGCCTGGGACAGCAGATCCAGGACGCGATCGAGCGCGAGTACACACCCGACAAGCTGCGCGAGATGCTCCGCAGCACCTTCAACACGCCGGCCCTCCTCGCGCGCATCGGCGAGATGTCCGACGGTGAGGTGATGCGCGCTGCCCGCGACGCACAGGGTGGCACCCACACCGCGGCGGCGGTCTTCGACGGTGCTTCGGAGGAAGAGATCAAGGAGATGCTCGAGGCGGCGAAGCTGCCGACAAGCGGCCAGACGGCGCTCTTCGACGGCCGCAGCGGCGAGCCGTTCCACGCCAAGGTGACCGTGGGCATCATGTACATCCTGAAGCTCCACCACCTGGTGGACGACAAGATCCACGCCCGATCCATCGGCCCGTACTCGCTGGTCACGCAGCAGCCGCTCGGCGGCAAGGCGCAGTTCGGCGGGCAGCGGCTCGGCGAGATGGAGGTCTGGGCGATGGAAGCCTACGGCGCGGCCTACGCGCTGCAGGAGTTCCTCACGGTCAAGTCCGACGACGTGATCGGCCGGACGCGAATGTACGAGTCGATCGTCAAGGGCGACTGCGAGCTGATGCCGGGTCTGCCCGAGAGCTTCAACGTCCTGATCCGTGAGATGCAGAGTCTGGGCCTGAGCGTCGATCTGCTCGAAGACATCCAGTAAGGGGGCCTTTAGTGCGCGATCTCTACAATCTGTTCGAGAAGCCCAAGGACCCGCTGAGCTTCTCCGGTATGCGGATCGGTCTGGCCTCTCCGGAGAAGATCCGCGAGTGGTCGTACGGCGAGGTCAAGAAGCCGGAGACCATCAACTACCGCACGTTCAAGCCGGAGCGTGACGGCCTGTTCTGCGCGCGCATCTTCGGTCCGATCAAGGACTACGAGTGCATCTGCGGCAAGTACAAGCGCATGAAGCACCGCGGCGTCGTCTGCGAGAAGTGCGGCGTCGAGGTGATCCAGTCCAAGGTGCGCCGCGAGCGCATGGGGCACATCAACCTGGCGGCCCCGGTCGCGCACATCTGGTTCCTCAAGTCGCTGCCGAGCCGCATCGGCAACCTGCTCGAGCTCACGCTCAAGGACCTCGAGCGGGTGCTCTACTTCGAGTCGCACATCGTGATCGATCATGGCGACACGCCGCTGCGCCGCGGCGAGCTGATCGACGAGGAGATGATCCTCCAGATGAAGGAGGAGCACGGCGCGAACTCCTTCACCTACGGGATCGGCGCCGAGGCCGTGCGCGAGATCCTCTCCACGATCGACGTCGAGAAGGAGTGCAAGGAGCTCCGCGTCGAGATGCGCGAGGCGACCAGCGAGGCCAAGCGGAAGAAGCTGGCCAAGCGCCTCAAGGTGCTCGACGCCTTCCGCGAGTCGGGCAACAGCCCCGAGTGGATGATCCTCGAGGTCATCCCGGTGATCCCTCCGGACCTGCGTCCGCTGGTGCCGCTGGACGGCGGTCGCTTTGCGACCTCGGACCTGAACGACCTGTACCGGCGCGTGATCAACCGCAACAACCGGCTCAAGCGGCTGCTCGAGCTCAATGCCCCCGAGGTCATCATCCGCAACGAGAAGCGGATGCTGCAGGAGGCGGTCGACGCGCTGTTCGACAACGGTCGCCGCGGCAAGGTGATCACCGGGCCCAACAAGCGCCCGCTCAAGTCCCTCTCCGACATGCTCAAGGGCAAGCAGGGCCGCTTCCGGCAGAACCTGCTCGGCAAGCGCGTGGACTACTCGGGCCGCTCCGTCATCGTGGCCGGGCCCGAGCTGCGCCTGCACCAGTGCGGCCTGCCCAACAAGATGGCGCTCGAGATCTTCAAGCCGTTCATCTACTCGAAGCTGGAGCAGCGCGGCTACGTCACGACCATCAAGGCCGCGAAGAAGATGGTCGAGAAGGAGCGCCCGGAGGTCTGGGACATCCTGGCCGAGGTGATCCAGGAGCACCCGGTGCTGCTCAACCGGGCGCCCACGCTGCACCGCCTGGGAATGCAGGCCTTCGAGCCCGTGCTGATCGACGGCAAGGCGATCCAGCTGCACCCGCTGGTCTGCACGGCCTTCAACGCCGACTTCGATGGCGACCAGATGGCGGTCCACATGCCGCTGTCCGTGGAGGCGCAGATCGAGGCGCGGGTGCTGATGATGAGCACCAACAACATCCTCAGTCCCGCGCACGGCAAGCCGATCATCACGCCGACCCAGGACATCGTCCTGGGTGCCTACTTCCTGACCCGCGACCGGCGCTTCGCGCGCGGCGAGCGGCTCGGCGACGAGGCACCCACGTACGCGTCGCCCGACGAGGTTCGCGCGGCGTACGACGCGGGCGTGATCGACCTGCAGGCGCTCGCGAAGGTTCGCGTCGACGGCGAGATCGTCGAGACCACCCCGGGCCGGATCCTGCTGCGCGAGATCGTGCCCGAGGGCATCCCCTTCGAGCTGGTCAACAAGAAGCAGGAGAAGAAGGCGCTGGGCGAGCTGGTCAACGCGGTCTACCGCCGCGTGGGCACCAAGGCCACGGTCCTGCTTTCCGACCGGCTGCGGACGCTGGGCTACGAGTGGGCGACGCGTGCCGGCATCTCGATCTGCGTGGACGACATGCGCGTGCCCGAGAGCAAGGCCACGATGATCGGTGACGCCCAGAGAGATGTGGGGGAGTTCCACCGCCAGTACCAGGAAGGTCTGATCACCGACGGCGAGCGTTACAACAAGGTCGTCGATCGCTGGGCTGCGGTGACCGAGGATCTCTCGACGGACCTGATGGATCAGCTCCAGGTCGAGACGGTGCTGGACCCGAAGGGCAAGGAGGTCGAGATCCCGAGCTTCAACTCCATCTTCATGATGGTGGACTCGGGAGCGCGTGGCTCGAAGCAGCAGGTCCGTCAGCTCGCCGGACTCCGCGGTCTGATGGCCAAGCCCTCCGGCGAGATCATCGAGCGGCCGATCCTCTCGAACTTCCGCGAGGGGCTGTCGGTGCTCGAGTACTTCATCTCGACGCACGGAGCGCGCAAGGGCCTGGCCGACACGGCGCTCAAGACCGCCAACTCGGGCTACCTGACGCGCCGGCTGGTCGACGTGGCGCAGGACGTGATCGTCATCGAGCACGACTGCGGTACGCCCGACGGCATCGAGATCCACCAGCTCGTGGAGGGCGGTGAGATCATCGAGCGCCTGGGCGACCGCATCCTGGGACGCGTGGCGCTCAACGACATCTCCGATCCGGTCAACGGCGAGGTGCTCGCCGAGGCCAACCAGGAGATCGACGAGGAGCGCGTCCAGAACATCGAGAACGCCGGCATCGAGCAGGTCACGATCCGCTCGGTGCTCACCTGCCAGACCCGCCGGGGCGTGTGCGCGCTCTGCTACGGGCGTGATCTCGCCATGGGTACCCTGGTCACCCGTGGAGAGGCAGTGGGCGTGATCGCGGCCCAGTCGATCGGGGAGCCCGGCACCCAGCTGACGATGCGCACCTTCCACATCGGTGGCACGGCGACCTCGCGGGTCGAGCAGTCGCACGTCGAGGCGCGCACCGAGGGCACGGTCAAGTACCTGAACCTGGTGACGGTCCGGAACAGGAAGGACTCGATCATCGTCATGAACCGCAACGGCGAGATGGCGGTGGTCGACTCGACCGGACGCGAGCGCGAGCGCTACCCGGTCGTGTACGGCGCGCACATGAAGATCGAGGACGGAGGCGCGGTCAAGGCGGGCGAGATGATCCACGAGTGGGATCCCTTCCAGAACCCGATCCTGACCGATGTGGCCGGCATCGTGCGCTTCGACGACATCGTGGCCGGTCAGACCATGGAGGAGCAGGTCGACGAGTTCACGGGCCTGTCCGAGCGCGTGATCATCGAGGCCAAGGACCCGGACCTGCAGCCGCGGGTGAGCGTCCACAGCCCGGAGGGGGAGGTGCTCAAGCGCTTCCTGATGCCGGTGGGCGTCAACCTGACGGTGCAGGAGCGGCAGGAGGTCTTCCCGGGAGAGACGATCGCGCGAATCCCGCGCGAGACGACCAAGACCAAGGACATCACGGGCGGCCTGCCGCGTGTGGCGGAGCTCTTCGAGGCCCGCAAGCCCAAGGAGTTCGCGATCGTCACGGAGATCGACGGCACCGTGAGCTTCGGGCCCGACGTCCGCGGCAAGCGGCGCGTGATCGTGACCCCGGAGACCGGAGAGCCGCGCAACTACGACATCCCCAAGGGAAAGCACATCGCGGTCCACGAGGGCGATTTCGTGCGCGCCGGCGAGGCGCTGATGGGGGGCTCGTCCAACCCGCACGACATCCTGAAGATCAAGGGCGAGAAGGAGCTGGCCAGCTACCTGCTCGACGAGATCCAGGAGGTCTACCGGCTACAGGGCGTGAGCATCAACGACAAGCACATCGAGGTGATCATCCGCCAGATGCTGCGCTGGGTCATGGTCAAGGACGTCGGCGACACGGAGTTCCTGATCGGCGAGCAGGTCGAGAAGCACGTCTTCGACCGGGCCAACCAGGAGATGCTGGACGAGGGCAAGCAGGCCGCGGTCGCCGAGCCCCTGCTGCTGGGGATCACCAAGGCGTCGCTCTCCACCGAGAGCTTCATCTCCGCGGCCTCCTTCCAGGAGACCACCAAGGTGCTCACCCAGGCCTCGATCAGCGGGAAGACCGACCGGCTCCTGGGCCTCAAGGAGAACGTGATCATGGGCCGCCTGATCCCGGCCGGCACGGGCATGCCCGGCTACCGGGAGCTGGGCATCCGCATCGAGCGCGGGGTCGAGGACCTCGAGGAGGACACGCTGCTCGATGCGCCGCTGGGCAGTGCCCCGGGCATCGTCGAGGAGTCGGGCCTCATGGCCGCCCCGGAGAAGGGGCCAGACGGCTTCGAGCTCTGACCCGATCCGGGGGCGAAAGCTCCCGGATCGGGGCCGTCGAGGCGAGTTCTGGCCTCCGGACCGGAGGGCAGGCGGACCCGGCACGCCGACCGGCGCTGCCAGGCTCCCGGTGCCCGCGCCCTGCGGCCGGCTGGCCACGGCGAACGGGCGGTCCGGGCGCGGCGGATCCCGGGCTCGGCCGACCTCGAAGTGCGGTGCTGCGGACGAGGCGAGGCCGGGCGGCGCGGGGCACGGTTGACGCCACCCGGAACCCCATTATAATTCGCGCTCTTCCGCGGGAAGAATCCTCCGGCGGCACCCCTGCCGGACTCCCGAGTATCGGAATCCAGAGCGTCCACCCGGGCCGGTCTGTGAGGAGGGTGAGAGTCCCTGCCTCGCACTCGGTCGTCGGGTGTGGATGCGTTTGTCTCGAGGTTCGATCGAAAATGCCCACGATCCAGCAGCTGGTCCGTCGCGGCCGCAAGAGCAGACGACGGACGACGAAGTCTCCGGACCTCGAGAAGTGTCCGCAGAAGCGCGGCGTGTGCGTGCGCGTCTCGACCATGACGCCGAAGAAGCCGAACTCTGCACTGCGCAAGGTCGCGCGCGTGCGGCTGAGCAACGCGCGCGAGGTCTGGGCGTACATTCCCGGCGAGGGACACAACCTCCAGGAGCACTCGGTCGTGCTGATCCGCGGCGGTCGCGTCAAGGACCTGCCCGGTGTCCGCTACCACATCGTG
This sequence comes from Deltaproteobacteria bacterium, assembly GCA_029261925.1. GTDB lineage: Bacteria > Myxococcota_A > UBA9160 > SZUA-336 > SZUA-336 > JAGWBS01. Next base: position 12,479 of record JAJDAJ010000090.1, read on the forward strand.
CGCGGCACGCTCGATACGCTCGGCGTCGACGGGCGCAACCAGAGCCGCAGCCGCTACGGCACCAAGCGGAAGAAGTAGGTCGAGCCATGTCACGTCGCCGAGAGGTTCCGAAGCGCACGCCGATCCCCGATCCGAGGCACGGCGATCGCCTGGTCGCGAAGTTCATCAACGTGCTGATGCGCGACGGCAAGAAGAGCATTGCCGAGCAGATCATGTACGGCGCTTTCGACCTGATCGAGCAGCGCAGCCAGGAAGATCCGCTGCGGATCTTCCGCCGCGCCGTGGACAACGTGCGCCCGCGCGTCGAGGTAAAGAGCCGGCGCGTGGGTGGCGCCACGTACCAGGTACCGGTGGAGGTGCAGCAGGCGCGGGGCACCGCGCTGGCGCTGCGCTGGCTCGTGAGCTTCGCCCGGGGCCGTGGCAGCAACGGCGGCATGCGCGACAAGCTCGCCGCCGAGTTCATCGACGCCGCGAACGAGCGCGGCGAGGCCGTGCGGCGGCGCGAGGAGACGCACCGCATGGCCGAGGCCAACAAGGCCTTCTCGCACTACCGCTGGTGAGGGCTTGAAGGTACCGGACCATGGCCAGCGATCCCTCGCTCGAGCGCACGCGCAATCTCGGCATCATGGCTCACATCGATGCAGGGAAGACGACCACGACCGAGCGGGTCCTGTACTACACCGGCGTGAACTACAAGCTCGGCGAGGTTCACGACGGCAACGCGACGATGGACTGGATGGAGCAGGAGCAGGAGCGCGGCATCACGATCACGTCCGCCGCGACGACCTGCTTCTGGCGTGACCACCGGATCAACATCATCGACACGCCCGGGCACGTCGACTTCACCATCGAGGTCGAGCGCTCGCTGCGCGTGCTCGACGGCGCCATCGCCGTCTTCTGCGCCGTCGGCGGCGTGGAGCCGCAGTCCGAGACCGTCTGGCGCCAGGCCGACAAGTACCGGGTCCCGCGGATCGCGTTCGTCAACAAGATGGACCGTATCGGCGCGGACTTCGAGGCGGTGGTCGCCCAGATCCGCGAACGCCTCGGCGCGCAGCCGCTCGTGCTCCAGGTGCCCATCGGCGCCGAGGACGGGTTCCGCGGCGTGGTCGACCTGCTCAGCATGAAGGCGGTCGTCTGGGAAGACGAGTCGCTCGGCGCGCGCTTCCACCTGGACGACGTGCCCGAGGAGCTCGCCGCCACGGTGGCCGAGCACCGCGACAAGCTGCTCGAGACGGTGGCCGAGTACGACGAGGACCTGCTCGAGAAGTACCTCGAGGGGCAGGACATCGCGCCGGACGCCGTGCGCAAGGCGATCCGCGCGGCCACCGTGAACCTGCACGTCGTGCCGGTGCTCTGCGGCTCCGCGTTCAAGAACAAGGGCGTGCAGCCGCTGCTCGACGCCGCGGTGGACTACCTGCCGTCGCCGCTCGACGTGCCCGCGATCCGCGGGACCGCCCCGGACGGCGAGGTGGTCGAGCGCCAGGCCCAGGCCGACGCGCCGTTCTCCGCTCTCGCCTTCAAGATCATGACCGACCCGTTCGTCGGCCAGCTGACCTTCGTGCGGGTGTACTCCGGGCGCCTCGACTCCGGCTCCCGCGTGCTGAATGCGAGCAAGGGGCGCAAGGAGCGCGTCTCGCGGATGCTCAAGATGCACGCGAACAAGCGCGAGGAGATCGACCACATCGCGGCCGGCGACATCGCCGCGATCGTCGGCCTCAAGCAGGTGTTCACCGGGGATACGCTCTGCGACGAGCGCGATCCGGTCGTGCTCGAGTCGATCGAGTTCCCGGAGCCCGTGATCGAGATCGTCATCGAGCCCAAGACCAAGGCCGATCAGGACAAGGCCTCCGAGGCGCTGGCCAAGCTCGCGATCGAGGATCCGTCCTTCCGCGTCTCGACCAACCCGGATACCGGACAGACGCTGATCGCGGGCCAGGGCGAGCTCCACCTCGAGATCATCGTCGACCGGCTGCTGCGCGAGTTCCAGGTCGACGCCAACGTGGGCAAGCCGCAGGTCGCCTACAAGGAGACGATCACCCGACCGAACCGCGCCGAGGGTCGGTTCGTGCGCCAGTCGGGCGGCAAGGGTCAGTACGGTCACGTGGTCTTCGAGATCGAGCCGGGAGAGCCCGGCTCGGGGTTCGAGTTCAAGGCCGACATCACGGGCGGCTCCGTGCCGAAGGACTACTTCAAGGCCATCGGTCAGGGTGCGCAGGACGCGATGCAGACGGGCCCGTTCGCGGGCTTTCCCGTGGTCGACGTGAAGGTGCGCCTGGTCGACGGCTCGTATCACGATGTGGACAGCTCGGAGATGGCCTTCCGGATCGCCGGCTCGATGGGCGCCAAGGAGGGCCTGCGCGCCGGTGGCCCGCGCCTGCTCGAGCCGCTGATGGCGGTCGAGGTGGTCGCGCCCGAGAACTTCATGGGCGCGGTGATCGATGATCTCAACAGTCGCCGAGGCAAGGTTCGCGCCGTCGAGGCGCGCGGCAACACCCAGGTCATCAGCGCCGAGGTGCCGCTGGGGACGATGTTCGGCTACGTCAGCGCGCTGCGTTCGATGACGCAGGGACGGGCGACGTACACGATGCAGTTTGACCACTACGCTCCGGTGCCGCCATCTGTGGCGGACACGGTGGCGCAACACTAGTCCGGCCCGGAGCCGGCTCCGAAGGAGCAGCCATGTCCAAGGAGAAGTTCGAGCGAACGAAGCCCCACGTGAACGTGGGGACGATCGGACACGTGGATCACGGGAAGACGACGTTGACGGCGGCGATCACGGCGCGTCAGGCGACCAAGGGTCTTGCGGAGCAGGTGGCGTTC
>JAJDAJ010000091.1 GCA_029261925.1 Deltaproteobacteria bacterium
CCCGCCGCGCCCGCGGGGGGCCGCCGCCCCCCTCCCCCCGGGGCCCCCGCCGGGGCGCTTTTTGTGGGGGCGGCCCGCCCCCCGGGCCCGCCCGGCCGCGCCGGCGCGGTCCACGGAGAAGAACACCGGCTGGGTCTGTCCCGCGGGCTGCGAGAGCCCATCGATGTCCGACTCCGGCGCCAGGGGCGACAGGTTGTGCCACGGCGCGTCGGACATCAGGCCGCGCGAGAACGGGAACATCCCGATCCCCGGCGCGCGGAACGCCTTGAGGTAGAACTTGTCGCCCGCGGCCCCGTTGCCCGTGGACTGCGCGCGCACCGCGCCGCCGCCGGGGCGGCCGTCGCCCTGGTGGCCGATGGTCCCGCGGTCGACGGAGTAGGCGACCGAGACGTAGAAGAATGGCGCGTCGACATGGTCGAGCTGGTCCCGGCCCGTGCTGAAGGCATCGACGTTGTCGGCGGGCACCAGGCCGAGATCGGCGGCCTCGAGCAGCCGGGCGTCGCCGCTGGCGACGAAGATGTCGGCGGCGCTGGGCGCCTCGGGCGACGCGGGGTCGACGCTGAAATCGTAGGCGCGGGTCGCTGGCGGCAGCAGCAGGCTCGCGAGCAGGCACAGGATCTTCGCGCGCGGCGCGGTTCGCATGACGGGCTCCTCCTCCGGGGTTGCGCGGGCCGGCGCGGGCCGCGCCGGGTCTCGGAGGGCAAGACTCCCGCCCGCATCGCTTTCAATCGCCGCGCCCCGGAGCCGGCCTGCCGCTGCCCCCGCACCCCCCGGGGATGCCACAATGCCCTCGCATGGAGCCCGCGCGCGAGGACTGGCTCGCGACCCTCGACGAGCTGATCGCCGGTGACGCCGTGGCCTTCGCCCGGCTGGCGGACCTGATCCAGGGTCACCTGGCCCGGCTGCGCGCCTATGACCTGCGCGATTCCTGGCAGGACCTGGTCCAGGAGGTCGTGGTCGCCCTGATCCGCGCCCGACAGCGCGGCTCCATCCGCGAGCCGCGCGCGTTCGTGAGCTACGTGGGTACGGTCACCCGGAACAAGCTCTACGACTGGATGCAGGCGCGACGCAGGCCCGGGAACGCCGACTCCAGCGGTGAGCCCGAGGCGGCCGCGGAGTCCGTGGAGGCCGCACGCGAGCAGATCGAGCGGAGAGGGCCGGACATGCTGCTCGATCTCGAGCGGGGGCTCCTCCGGCTGGCCGAGAAGCAGCGCCGCGTGCTGGCATCGATCTACCTCGAGGGCCACACGTACGAGGAGACCTCGAAGCGCCTCGGGATGCCGCTGGGGACCGTGAACCGGCTGCAGCGCGAGGGTCTGCGGGCGCTGCGCGGGCACATGGGAGTCGAGAATTGAGGTCGGGCGATAGGATTCGGCCCGGGCGCCGTCCTTCCTCAGGGCGGAGCACGCCCGCGCCACGGGAGATCGATTGAGCGGACCCGACAGAGACGAAGGGCTGGCGGCCCTCGCGGCGGCGACCCTGGCCGTCGACGCGCCCCCGGCGGAGCTGCGCGTGCGCTACTCGCGCGATCCGGCGGCGCTCGACGCCGGAGAGCGCGCGACGGTCGAGGCCTGGATGGCGGCGTCCCCCGCGAACCGCGACCAGATGGAGCTGCTGCGCGGGACCGACCTGAACGCGCTGGTCCAGGAGGCGCTCTCAGGCGCCGATGCCGGCCCGGTGGCCGGGCGCGCAGGCCTGCGCGAGCGGCTGTCGAGCTGGCTCGCCACGCCGTGGCCGGGGGTGCTCGCGGCCTCCGGCGCCGCGGTGCTGCTGGGGATCTTCCTGTGGGGCGGGGATCGCGAGGTCCCGGGGGCCGGTGGCACGGACGTGGCGCGCGTCGATCCCCCGCCGCTGCCGGGCCCGGAGCCGGGCGGAGTGCTTCCGGCGCCGGCTCTGCCCGATCCGCTGCCCGTGCCCGGCGCCACCGATCCGCCGCCTCCCGATCCCGCGCCCGACCCGTCGTCCGCTCCGGGCCGCGAGCCCCGGGGCGGCAGCGCCGTGCCGGAGGCACCGGGGGAGGCCCCGCCGCCGATCTTCACCGCGCGCCCCGACGAGGCGGCGATCGACTACCTGGCCATGGCGGAGATCGACTATCGCGATCCGCTGGACGCCGAGCCGCGGGAGCGCCTGCGCAGCTACGTGCGCGGCGACAGCGCGGATCCGGGGCTGCTCGCGCTGGTTCCGGCCCACGTGGCCGAGACCGCGGTCGCCAGCCCGCTACTGCCCTGGCGCATCGAGCGCGTGCCCGCGCGCGGCACGTTCGTGCTGACGGTGGCGGACGAGACCTCGATCGACCCGCTGCTGGAGACCGTCCTGCCCGTACCCGCCGGGCCCGGTCGTCAGTGGACGGACCTGGCGTCGTTCGGTGCCGAGCTCGAGATCGGTCGTGTTTACCGCTGGACGATCCGCCACGGGACCGATCCCGACAATCCGTCGCGCGGCTCGCGCACCGAGGGCTGGGTGCGTCGGGTCGAGCGAGAGGTCGAGCCGACGGCCGACCCGGCGCGACGCGCCACGCTCCTGGCGCGGGCGGGACTGTGGTACGACGCGCTGGCGCAGCTCCGGCGCCTGCCGGCCCATCCCGCGCGCGACGCGGCGCTCCAGCGCCTTCTCGGGGAGGCCGGTCTCCCGTAGGCACCCGTGTGCGAGCACGGCCGCGGGCGACCCCCGGAGCGCCCGGCGGGCCGCGACGGCCACGGATCCGCAGCGCGCGATCGCCGGGCCCGACGCAGTCGGGGCGGACGCCCGGATGACCGGGCGCCCGCCCCTCGCACTTGCCGTGGCCCTGGCTCAGCGGCCGATGGCCGCGGGGCAGACCTGGGCGATGCCCGGGGGCAGCGGTACGGGCAGCGTCGCGCGCGCCAGGGGCACGACCTGCGCCACGCCGCAGGGCACGCCCGGCGCGATCACGTTGCACTTGTCCAGCGCGGGCTGGCTCAGCGGAGCGCCGACCGGATCGACCAGGTACGCGCGCAGCGCCGTGAGGTCGTCGATGTCGATGCGGCCGTCGTCGCTGGTGTCGCCGCACTGGCACGCATCGCCGATGCCGTCTCCGCTCGCGTCGGTCTGGTTGCCCACGCCCGGAGTCGCGGCCTGGGCGATCCCGTTGGGAGCGAACGGGCAGACGTCGACGGGGTCGGCGATCCCGTCGCCGTCCGCATCGCCGATGCCGTTGATGACCGCCGCGGCCGGGAAGTCCGCGTCGGCCGACGCGATCGTGATGACCTGGTCGTCCCCCACGTTCGACGCGGCGGCAGCGGGGAAGCCGGTGAACGGATTGCCCTGCGCGACCACCTGGCCGTCGTAGATCACGCGCGCGTCGGCGGGGTCGATCTCCAGCGCGAACGCCTTGCCCGGATCCAGGCTCACCTGACCGCTCGCGATCAGCGTGCCCGGGCTGCCGCTGGCGGCCGACCAGAGCTCCACGCTGCCGTCCACGAAGACCTTGGCGAAGACGCGGTCCGCGAAGGTGTTGAAGTCGGCGCCGATCAGATCGCTGCCGTCGAACGGCGCCGGTGTCCAGCTCGCGCGCTCGACGTAGCCGAACGCCACGACGCCGCGGCCCAGAAGCTCGACCACGTGCAGCGGAATCTCGCCCTCGAAGCGCATGAAGCTCGCGGCCTCCTCGAGGCTGCCGTTGGGCGTGCCGAGCACGCCGCTGCGCGTGTCCTGGACGAATCCGCCGATGTCCCACTTGAGCGCGACGGCGTCGAAGTCGGCCAGCTTCAGGCTCGCGGCAGGCAGGCCCGCCGCTGCGCCGATGTCGAAGGACAGGGCATCGGCGTTGTCCGAAGGATCGAGATCCACCGGCGTGCCTGCCACGAGCGCGTCGACGTCGACCGTGGTGTCCACCGACGAGCGGACGCGGAAGTACAGCGGAGCGCTCTCCCCGGGCTCCAGGGGATGGAGGAGCGAGCAGAGGTACCGCCCACCCTGGAACTCGCACTCGGGTGCGATCTCGAGATCGACCGCCGGGGGGATGCTCGCGTCGAGCGTCACGGAGTCGAACGCCTGCGCGCTCTGGTTGGTGATCAGGTACTGGATCGCCGTGTAGCGGCTCAGGGGCGCGGGATCCAGCGTATCCGTCACGTCGAGGCGCAGACCCGCATCCGGGTCGAGACGCGCGAGGAAGATCTCCGTCAGCCCGATCTGGCTCTGCGGGATCGCGTCGACCTTCGGGAAGGCGGGGTCGTTCGTGGATCCGGCCACCCAGACCCCGGCGCCGCCCGCTGCCACGCGATGCGCGCGAGCGACCGGCGTGGAGAGCTGGAGCTGGCTGCCGTCGGGCGTCAGCCTCGCCACGACTCCGGTGCTCCCGCCGGCACCGCCGGTGGGTGCGGGGAACTGCGGAAGCGGGCCGACCAGCGGGAAGTCCGTCGAGCCGACGGTCATGGCCACCCAGACGTTGCCGTCGGGGTCCAGGCTCAGGCCGCTCGCGCCGTCGCCGGCGGTGCCGCCGAGGTACGTCGACCAGAGCAGGGAGGCCGGTCCCACCTGCGTGGTGTCGATCGACATCACGTAGGCATCCGTGTTGCCGCCGTGCAGGGGCTGATGGCTGCCGGCGGTGCTCGGAAAGCCATCGCTGATCGAGTTCGACTCGGTCTCGCCCGTCACCCAGACGCGCCCGTCACCGGCGACCACCAGTCCGGCCTCCTCGAAGGAGTCGCCCAGGCCGCCGATGTAGGTCGAGTACTGCAGTGCGGACGGGCCGCTGACGGCCGGATCGATCTTGACCAGGAAGTGGTCGCGATCGTTGACGTCGCCGGTCGAGGACTGGAAGCCCTGGCCGGCCGTCACCAGGCCGGTGTCGGAGCCGGTGAAACCGACCACGTACACGCTTCCCGCATCGTCGGTGCCGATGCGCAGGCCGCCCTCGTTGAGGTTGCCGTTGACGTAGCTGGTGTAGACGCGCGAGGCGGGACCGGTGAGGGTCGTATCGAAGCCGGCGACGAAGGCGCACTCGTCGGTGCACACGTCCTGGTACGCGCCCGGCGTCGCCAGCCCCGGGGAGCGAACGCGGCTGGTGATGTACGCGACGCCCGAGGGCGACAGCGCGATGCCACCCTGGAAGCGACCATCGAGCTCGGCGCCGCCGAAGTAGGTGCCGTACTCGAGCACGCCGCTCGCATCGAGCCGGGCGACGAAGGCGTCGCTGTCCGGGTCGACCCCGGTCGTGCCCAGCGTGGTGTCTGCGCCGTCGGGCGTCGGGAAATCCGCCGACTCGGTCTGACCCGAGAGATACGCCTGGCCGCCGGCATCCACCGCGAGTCCCAGCGCGGTGTCGTAGGCGCCCCCGCCGAGCAGGGTCGTGTAGACGATGGAGCGCCCGTCGGGCGAGAGCTTCACGACGAAGGCGTCGGCGTCCCGGGCGACCGTTCCCGAGCCGCTGAAGTCGTCGGAGCGGGTCTCGCCGACCACGTACACGTTGCCGTCCACGTCGACCACGAGATCGTTGACGAACTCGGCGGCGGAGCCCCCGAGGCTCGTCGAGTAGCCCAGGATGACCGGATCGATCACCAGCGCGCGCGAGCCATCGTGCGGGGCGAGCTCGAAGCCGGCGCGGGTCGCGTCGATCACGCGCCAGGCCGAGGCGACCTCGCTGCGTCCCGTGGGCCCATCCTGGTAGGCGAACGGGGCTGCGAGGATCAGCTCGTCGTCGCCCAGCGCGACCGCGAGGCGTCCCTCGCCGTCCACGCGCAGCCCGCGGGCGCCGCCGAACTCCACGGCGAGCGGTCCGGGGTCGGCACCCGCGGCCACCTCGAAGTCGAACTCGAAGAGCGCGCCCGCGCCGTAGAACACGGCGTCCACGCCCGGATAGACCTGCTCCAGGCGAACGGCGCCGTAGGTCGGCACGTCGCGCAGCCAGCCGCTCGGGTCGGCGCCGACGAAGTAGTGGGTGAGCCCGGGCAGGCGGCGCTCGCCGCGCACCGCGCGGGCGGCCTGGCCCGGGGCGAAGCTCAGGCGAACGCATCCGGGCCGCGGGCCGCAGGCGGAGACGCCGTGCTCGGATACCGCCAGCTCCAGACCCGCTGCCCGGCCCAGGAAACGCGTGTCCCCGGCGAGCTGTCCGCGATCGGCCTCGAACGCGAGCGGGATCTCCCCCGGATCGAGGGCGAGCGCCGGCAGGGCAAACGCGATGCCGAGGAAGAGGATCAGGCTCCGGGTGGCGGGATTCATGGCTGCCTCCAGCAGGTGGGTTCACCCGACACGTCCGGGCCCGGGCGCGTTTTCTATCGCCATGCGGGAGAATGGGGCCATGTCCCACGATCCCCTGGCCCTGCTGGACGCGACTGCCCAGGCCGAGCTGGTGCGCCGCGGCGAGACCACCGCCGCCGAGCTGGTCGAGGCCGCGATCGGGCGCATCGAGCGGCTGAACCCCGAGCTGAACGCGGTGATCCACCCCCTCTTCGAGCGCGCGCGGGCGGCCGCGGGCGGCGAGCTGCCCGACGGCCCCTTCCGCGGCGTGCCCTTCCTGGTCAAGGACGCCGTCTGCCACACGGCGGGCGATCCGTACCACTGCGGCATGCGTTTCCTGAAGGAGCGCGGCCACGTGGCCCGCAGCGACACCGAGCTGGCGCGGCGCTTCCGGGCCGCGGGCTTCGTGTTCGTGGGCAAGACCAGCACGCCGGAGCTGGCGATGTCGGTCACGACCGAGCCGCTCGCCTACGGACCGACGCGCAACCCCTGGAGCCTGGAGCACTCGACCGGGGGCTCCAGCGGCGGCTCGGCCGCGGCGGTCGCGGCCGGTCTCGCGCCGGTCGGCCACGCCAACGACATGGGCGGCTCGATCCGCATCCCGGCCGCGGCCTGCGGCCTGGTCGGCCTCAAGCCCACGCGCGCGCGCGGCACGCTGGCGCCGGATTTCGGCGAGTACTGGGGGCCCCTGACCCACGAGCACGTCGTGACGCGCAGCGTTCGCGACAGCGCGGCGGTGCTCGACGCCATCGCGGGTCCGGCGCTCGGCGATCCCTACACCGCGCCGCCCCCGGCGCGACCGTTCCTCGAGGAGGTCGGCGCGGATCCGGGGTCGCTGCGCATCGGTGCGCTCGAGTCGAGCGCCGAGGTCGAGCCCGCCATCGCCGCGGCCGTCGAGGCGACGGCGCGGCTGCTCGAGGAGCTCGGGCATCGCGTCGAGCCGGCGCGGATCGAGGCCCTCGATCCCGGGCGCGCGCCCGTGGGCCCCTGGATCGCGCCGGCGATCGCGCGCGAGCTGGACCGCTGGTCCGCCTGGGCCGGCGCGAAGATCGGGCCCGACGACGTCGAGCCCATCACCTGGATGCTCGCCGAGCAGGGCCGCGCCATGGGCGCGGTCGAGTACGTGGCGTCGGCCGAGGAGGCCTTCAGCTGGTCGCGCGAGGCGCAGGCCTGGTGGGGAAGCGGCGGCGACGTGCTGCTGCTACCGACGCTGGCGACCGCGACGCCCCGCATCGGCGACTGCGCACCCGGCGTCGCGCCCGCCGAGCTGATGGCGCGCATGGGCCGCTGCACGCCCTTCACGATGCCCTTCGACGTGACCGGACAGCCGGCGATCTCGCTGCCGCTTCACCAGGGCCCCGACGGGATGCCGATCGGCGTGCAGCTGGTGGCGGCCTACGGGCGCGAGGACGTGCTGCTCCGCCTGGCGGCGCAGCTCGAGAGCGCGCTGCCCTGGGCGGGGCGGCGACCGCCCGTGCACGCCTGAGGCGCGAGCGGCCGGCGCGCCTCAGCGCCCGCTGCGCTCGCGGTGCTCGTCGATCGAGACCGGTGGCTCCAGATCGTCGCCGCTGCTGGCTCGACGCATGGCGCGCAGCGTGATCGGGTCGCCCGGGTCGGGACGCAGCGGGAAGACCAGCTCGGGCGCCAGCGCGATGCCGCCGGCGATCGCCACGCCGACCCAGCCCGCCGGCTCCGGGAGCACCCCCACCACCATCAGCACCAGGCTCAGCAGCAGCAGCGTGGCCGCCCCGACGCGCCAGCCCATGGCGTCGGCGCGACCGCGCAGCACGCTGCCGCAGGCCGCGCAGCGCTGGCGGCGGAAGGCCACTGCCAGGCGAACGTCGAGTCGCAGCGTCGGCTCCGAGCAGACGGGACAGCGGCTCCAGTCCTCCAGGAGGGAGGTCTCCGGGCGCACTCGCGGTCCTTCAGCCGGCATCTGCGGACCCGCTACTCCGGCGCCACGGGATCCGGCAGCGCCGCCGGATCGCCCGGCGCCTGGATCAGCTCGAGGCGCGTACCGTCGGGATCCACCGCCATGCAGACGTGGGTGTTGCCGTGATCCATTCGCGTTCCCGGCAGCACGTGGCCCCCGGCGCGCCCGAGAGCCGCGCAGATGGCGTCCAGATCGTCCACGCGCAGCGAGAAGTGCGTGATGCCCAGCTGGTTCATGGGTCGGGGCGCGGCGGGGCCGACCGCACCCGGACTCGGGAAGTACAGGAGCTCGATGCGGTAGCCCTCGCGCTCCAGGTACACCGCCTCGAGCTGCACGCCCGGAAGCTCCAGCAGCCGCTCCGAGGGCTCCCCCCCGGTCGCGATGCGCCCGACCTCCTTGCAGCCGAGCACGTCGCGGTAGAACGCCACCGAGCGCTCGAGGTCGGAAACGCAGACCCCGATGTGGGTGAGCATCTGGACGGCCATGGCATAATCCTACGCGAAGCCCCTGCCGCTGGCAGGGCCGGGAGAACCCATGAGCCAGCCCCAGCCCCGCATCGTCGATGCCGACGGTCACGTGCTCGAGCACCCGACCAGGATGGTCGACTACATGCCCGCCAAGTACCGCGACCGCTGCTGGCGGATCGAGGCCGACCCCGACGGGACCGAGTGGCTGCACTTCGACGGCCGGCGCAGCCCGGGCAACGGCATGGCGCTGGCGGGCGCCGGAGGCATGACGCTCGAGGAGCGCAAGCGCTGCGTCGCGGGCGAGTACAAGTACACGGAGATCCGCAGCGGCGCCTACGACCCGGCGCGGCGTCTCGAGGAGCTCGGCGTGGACGACATCGAGCAGGCCGTGGTCTACCCGACGCAGCTCCTGGGGATCTCGAGCCTGAAGGACCAGGAGTTCGCCGAGGCGCAGGCCATGGCGTACAACCGCTGGGTCGCCGAGTACTGCTCCTATTCGCCGACACGGCTGTTCGGCATCGCAGCGATCCCGCAGCAGGACATCGGTCGCGCCGTCAAGATGCTCGACCACGTGCGCGAGCTGGGGCTCGTGGGCGTCTTCCTGCGCCCGAATCCCAGCGTCGAGGGCACGTGGTTTTGCGAGTCCATGTACGACCCGCTCTGGGCCCGGCTCGAGGAGCTCGAGCTGACCGTCGGCCTGCACCCGTACCTGGCGCCCGACATGCCCGGCGCGGTGCGCTCGCTGGGCCTGGGCAACTTCGTCGCGCCCGGAGCGAAGGCCAATCCGGGTCTCGAGGATCCGGACTCCGAGACCTACGGGATGCGCAACATCTTCTTCACCCAGGCGCTCGGCAATCCGTTCGACATGCAGATCGCCATGTCGATGATGATCTGCGGCGGCGTGCTCGAGCGCTTCCCGCGCCTCAAGGTGATCTTCCTCGAGGCGAACGGCGGCTGGATCGTCCCGTTCCTGGAGCGCCTGGACCACCACTACGAGATCTTCCAGTGGGAGGTCCCGCAGATGAAGATGAAGGCGTCGGAGTACTTCAAGCGCCAGTGCTGGATCTCGTTCGATCCCGACGAGTCGACGCTGCGCATGACCGCGGAGAGCCCGCTGGTCGGCGCCGATCGGATCATCTGGGCCAGCGACTACCCGCACCCCGACGCGAAGATCCCCGGGGTCGTCGACGAGCTGCGCGAGGCCATGGACGGGCTCGACGCCGCCGCCCAGGAGCGGATCTTCGGCCTGAACGCGGTGGATCTCTACTCGCTGCCCGAGGTCGCCTGATCTCTTGAGCGCACCTGAGCCTGACCCGGGCGCGGACGCGCCGTCCGTGCCCGCTCGCGTCGGGTTCGCCGATCCGTACACGCGCTACGTGATGGGCGTGATGTTCCTGGTCTACGTCGTCAGCTACGTGGACCGGCAGCTGGCGGCCGTGCTGCTCGAGCCCATGCGCGTCGAGCTGGGCGCCACCGACACGCAGATGGGACTGCTGACCGGCGTGGCGTTCGCGATCTTCTACGCGACGCTGGGCGTGCCGATCGCGCGCTGGGCGGATCGCGGCGTGCGCCGCTCGATCATCGCCCTGGGCCTCGCCGTCTGGAGCGGGATGACGGCACTGACCGGCCTCGGGCGCAGCTACGCCATGGTGATGCTGGCGCGCATCGGCGTGGGCGCGGGCGAGGCCGCGGCGGGTGCGCCCGGCCACGCGCTGCTGTCCGACTACTTCCCGCCGCACCAGCGCGGCCGCGCGCTCGCGCTGTACTCGGCGGGCGGCGCGGTCGGCGGCGCGCTCGGCATGTGGCTGGGCGGACACCTCGGCGACCTCTACGGCTGGCGCGCCACCTTCATCATGGTGGGTCTGCCGGGCCTGCTGCTCGCCGCGGTGGTGCGCTTCAGCGTGCGCGAGCCCCCGCGCGGGCGCTTCGACGGGGGTCCCCCGCGGCGCGAGCCGCTCCGGAACGTGCTGCTGTACCTCTGGCGCTGCCGCTCCCTGCGCTGGATGACGCTCGCCGCCACGCTGCACGTCTTCGCCGGCTGGGGCGCGTCGAACTGGCAGCCCGCCTTCCTCGAGCGAATCCACGGAATGAGCCGCAGCGAGATCGGCTTCTGGCTCGGCCCGGTCGTGATGACCGGCTCGTTCAGTGGCGGGCTGTTCTGGGGCTGGGTGGTCGACGCGCGCGGCCGCCACGACATGCGCTGGTACACCTGGGTCCCCGCCGTGGTGACGCTGGTCTCCATGCCCTTCGCGTACGCCTTCGTGCTCTGGCCCGATGACCGCGCCGTCTGGTTCCAGATCATCTCGGCGTTCTTCGGCAACTGCTATGCGGGCGCGACGTTCGCCATGGCACAGGGTCTGGTGCCGGCGCACATGCGCGCCATGGCGGCGGCGGGCGTGCTCTTCGTGATGAACCTGGGCGGGATGGGCCTGGGGCCGACCGTGATCGGCTTCCTGAACGACTTCCTCACGCCGCGCTTCGGCATCGAGGCCATCCGCGTCTCGCTGCTGATCATCGGTGTGCCGCACATCCTGGCCTCGGTGCTCAACTTGCTCGCGGCGCGCACCCTGCGAGAAGATCTGGCGGCCGCGGCAGGTCAGTAGGCGTTCCGCCGGCGCAGGAGATCCCCATGTCCGAGCCCATCGTCCTGGTCGACAACGACGCCGGCATCGCCACCGTCACGCTGAACCGCCCCGGGTCGCTCAACGCGCTGTCCCGCGCGCTGGTGGCCGAGATCAGCGCGAGCTTCGAGCGCCTCCAGGCCGCCGAGGACGTCGATGCCGTCATCCTGACCGGCGCCGGCCGCGCCTTCTGCGCCGGCGTCGACCTCAAGGAGCTGGGCTCGGGCGCGAGCACGCTCACCGACGGGCCGGCGCCCGCCAGCGGAAGCTCCGAGCGACTGATCGACGCCCTGGCGGCCTTCGACCGGCCGATCATCGGGGCGATCAACGGCGTGGCGATCACCGGAGGCTTCGAGCTGGCGCTGATGTGCGACCTGCTGATCGCCTCCACGCAGGCGCGCTTCGCCGACACCCACGCGCGGGTCGGGATCGCGCCCGGGTGGGGACTGTCGCAGAAGCTCTCGCGCATGATCGGCATCGGGCGCGCCAAGGAGGTCAGCTTCACCGGGAACTTCATCGACGCGGCGCAGGCCGAGCGCTGGGGACTGGTGAACCGGGTCGTCGAGCCCGACGCGCTGCTCGACGTGTCCCGGCAGCTCGCCCGCGACATGCAGGAGTGCGACCCGCGCACCCTGCGCCGCTACAAGCGCATGATCGACACGGGCTACGCGACCAGCTTCGGGGAGGGCATGGAGATGGAGTGGCGCGAGTCGCAGGAGCACATGCGCGGCGTCACCCCCGAGGCGGTCGCTGGTCGCCGCGCAGCCATCCAGTCGCGCGGGCGCGACCAGCAGAAGCGTCCGGCGGATGGCGCATGAGGGCGCAGGGCGTCGCGCTGGTGACGGGCGCGAGCCGCGGCATCGGCCGCGCGATCGCACTCGACCTGGCCCGGGCCGGCTTCGACGTGGTGGCGACCATGCGCGATCCGGCCGCGGGCGCCGATCTGCCCGGTCTCGCGGGCGACGCGACGGGCAGCCTGCGCGTCGAGCGCCTGGACGTGACCGATCCCGACACCATCCGCATGCCCGATGGCCTGCGCGTGCTCGTGAACAACGCCGGGACCGAGGGCGAGTACCTGCCCGTCGAGCACCAGCCGGTCGAGGCCTACCGCGAGATGTTCGAGGTAAACGTGATCGGCTGCGTGCGCACCATGCAGGCGGCGATCCCCGTGATGCGCGTCGGCGGCGGCGGCGTCATCTGCAACGTGACGTCGAGCTCGTACCTGGCGGCGCAGCCGCTGTACGCCGCCTATCGCGCGAGCAAGGCGGCGCTCGGTGCGGTCGGCGAGAGCCTGCGCGCCGAGGTCGCGGGCATGGGGATCCGCGTGGTCGAGATCATGCCGGGACCGGTCGATACCGACATGCTGCGCGGCTCCGATCGCATGCCGGAGGCCGCGCGCTTTCTCGAGTACGCCGCGCTGGCGCAGCGCGTCTGGGACGGCCGCAAGGGCGTCGAGGATCAGATCACCCCCGCGGCCGACGCCGCGGCGCGGGTGCGCCAGGCGATCCTCGACGACGATGCGCCTCTGCGCAACGGCTGCGACCCGCTCGCGGACCAGCTGCTCGACGCCTGGCGCACCTCGAGTGACGAGGCGCTGATGCGCCAGTTCATCCCGGAGCTTGATTGAGCGCCGCGCGCTCCGGAAGCGCCGGGGAGGCGGAGGTGGCCGTGCAGCTTCCGCCGGTGTGCACGCTCGACGCCGGGGGGCGGATCCTGCCCTCGGCCTACGCCGCCAGCCCGTGGCTGCCCGGAGCGCAGCACGGCGGGGCCATGATCGCGCTGCTGGCCCGCGCCATCGAGCGTCACCCCGCGGACAGGCCCGTGCGCGTGACGCGCCTGACCGTGGACATGATGCGCGCCGCGCCGATCGCGCCCATCGAGACGCCGTGCCGCGTGATCCGCTCGGGGCGCATGGTGGAGACGCTCGAGGCGAGCATCGTGTCCGATGGCGTCGAGTACGTGCGCGCGAGCGCCGTGCGCACGCGCGTTGCCTCGATCGACACGTCGATGGCGCGCGTCCCCGACGGCGGGCCCCCGGAGCGTCAGGAGGGCCGCGAGTACAGCCCCCCCGACGGCGTGATCTTCTTCGCGCGCTGCATGCAGATGCAGCCGGGGCGCTGCCCGTCGGGCGAGATGATCTGGTACCGCATGCGCACGCCGCTGGTCGAGGGCGAGCCGCTGACTCCGCTGCAGCGCGCCGCGGCGACGTCGGACTTCGCGTACGGCACGCGCTTCCTGCTGCAGACCAAGCGCGACCGGGAGTTTGTTCCCGACCGCGAGTTCACCACCATCAATCCCGACACCACGCTGCAGCTGGTGCGCGACCCTCGCGGCGAGTGGATCGGTCTGGAGTCGCGCACGCACCTGGGCGACGAGGGCTCGGGGATCGCCAGCGCGGTGGTCTGGGACGCCGCGGGCATCGTGGGCCACGTCACGCAGAGCATCCTGGTGCGCTCCGCTGGCGAGGCACGCCCCGCGCAGATCGGCTGGTCGACCGCCCGCAGGGACGGGAAGCGTCGCTGAGACGTAGCTGGCCGTTCAGTGCCGCGCAGCGCGCTGCATCGTGCTAGCGACGGAAGCGCCGCTCGAGGTGCTCGCGGCGCACGCGGATCTGCTCGCGGCGCTGCTCCGGCCCGAAGGCCGGCGTCGCCGCGGGCAGGTGCTGGCGTAGCTCCGCGAACGGGACGACCTTCGCCGTGGGCGTCGGTCGGTCCTCGGTCCAGATCCAGCGATAGGCCAGCGAGCCCGTGCGGCGGCCCTCGGTGTCGATCCAGTTCTGCACGCCGGGATCCCGGCTCGACACGACCAGGCGCGCCTTCCCGTCGGCATCGACGTGGGCCTGACCGCCGTTGATGCTGGTCTGGCGGTTCGTGAAGTCCGGCGACTCGAACCAGCCGAAGCTGTAGTACTGCAGCGACCAGTAGCGCGCGCGCGGCACCTGCGTCTCGACGATCAGCGCCTGGTCATCGGCGAGCTGGAACGAGCCGCCCCCGTACGCGATGTCCCCGGATCCGCCGGGCACCGAGCGCGGCGCCGAGAGGCGGTTCGCGGGCGTGGCGGCCGCCGAGCGCTGCATGAACGCGTTCCACGCCGGGATCGAGGTCTCGACCCAGCGCGCGGCGGCCTCGAGCCGGCGCGCCATCTCCCCGGGCGTCAGGGGCCGGGGGTAGGTCGGGCCGGCGCTCACGCGGCGCAGGTGGAACTCTCCCGGCGACTGCGAGGCCCAGTCCGAGTAGAACTGTCGGATCGACAGGTTGTCGGTGTCCGGCGCGGTCCGGATGCCGCGCTCCGGGTCGACGTCGGGCCCGATGCGCAGCGTGAAGCGACCCTCCTGGTCGATGTCGAGCTCGGAGCGATCCAGGTCGCCCCGCACGCCCGTCTTGCCCTGGTGCATGTCGCCGTCGTGGGTCGAGATGATCAGGTCCTCGATCGTGGACAGGTCGCCCCGCAGCTCGTAGCTGGATGCTCCGTCGATGCGCGCCCGCAGGTAGGTGTTGTCCACGTTGGGGCCGCCCCACTTCGTGACGTCGTCGTCGTGGCGGTAGAAGGCCGGAAACGCCGGGTCGGCGAAGTCCACCTCCCACTGGAGCGCCATGCCGACCGTGCGCGCCAGGTGGCGGAAGCCCTCCGCACGCTCGCGCTCGTCGCCGGGGAACTCCTCGCCCAGGATGCTCTGGCCCACGGCCTTCATGCGCTCGCAGAAGTCCGCCCAGGCCTCGCCGCTCATCAGCGCCTTCGCCGGCGCCTGCGCGACGTCCTGTGCCGGCGCGAGTGCTGGCGCGAGGCCGAGTGCGAGGCCGAGTGTGAGGATCGCGAGGATCGGAGATCGGGTCATGGCTTCTCCCGCCGTCCGTGGAGCGGGCCACCCTACGCGGCGCGCGGCGCGGGCGACAAGCGGACGCGGGAGAGCCGCGGGGCTACGCGTGCAGGTTCGCCTCGTAGATCTCCTGCAGGCGCGCTGGTGTGATTCCCTGGCGCTGCTCGACCGCGAGCGGATGGTCCGTGGGCTCGAGCGTGAAGCACGGCCGCGTCTTCTCGTCGCGAAGATGTGCCATCAGCTTCAGGGTCAGGGTGTCCGGGTAGCCGGGCAGCTTGTTCGAGAACCAGCCGAAGTACGGTCCCTCGCGGGCCTGATCGGGGTCGTCGAAGATCTCGACGTAGCGGCGGAAGTTCGTCTCGCTGACCGAGGTCCAGATGCCGTAGGCGAAGGTCCCCGACGTCCCCAGGATCGGGATCTCGAGCAGGCCCCGGATGAAGAAGTCCTCGTCATCGATCGTGCACAGATCGCTGCCCAGCCTGCAGCGACGCTCGCGCTCGGCCTCCGGGACCGTGTAGAAGTAGTGGGGCGCATCGACCGCGAGGTCCGAGAATCCCTCGTGGTCCTGCCCGCACTGGCTGCAGGTGAATCGCAAGGCTCCCCCGGTGCAGGTCATGGTCGGCCCATCGACGCCCCGGCCCGTTTCCTGGAGCCTCGCGCCGTCAGTCCGGCAGCGCACCGCCCGCGCCGAGCCGCGCCCGCGAGCGCCAGTGCCGCGAGCCGCGGGAGCCACGTACTACCTGCAGGGACTCCGGTGCACGGACGGATCGCGCGCCACCGGGCCATGCCGCCCGCGGCCGACGCTCGCGGGGGTCCCGGGCGCGGGATCCCGGCCCCCGCAGATGCGAGGACGCCGGCGAATGTGTCCCTGCAGCGCTCCCGGTATAATCCGGCCAGCTCCGGTCCCGAGCAGACCGGCCCCAGGGAGAGAGCAATGCCCAAGGACTTCCGGATCATCTCGGCGGACGATCACGTCAATCCGCCCCCCACCATCTACGCCGAGCGCGTCCCGAAGGAGTGGCGCGACCGCATGCCGCGGGTGGAGAAGCGCGGCGACCGCGAGGTGCTGGTCTTCGAGGGCAACGAGCGGCCGTTCACCCAGCTCGAGGGCGCCGCGGGCATCCCGTCGAAGGACGTGAAGGTCCTGGCGCAGACCAAGGAGGCGGGTCGCCGCGGCGGCTGGGACCCGCACGCGCGCATCGAGGACATGGAGTTCGACGGTGTCGACGCGCAGGTGCTCTTCGGCAGCGGCGGGGGCGGCGGCGTCGCCATCCGCACGCTCGACCGCCCGATGCAGTTGGTGATGATGCGCGCCTACAACGAGTGGGTGTCGGAGTTCTGCAGCGCGTACCCCGACCGCCTGATCGGCATCGGCGAGATCCCCGTCTGGGACCTCGGCCTGGCGCTGCAGGAGGCCAAGCACTGCGCGCAGCTCGGCCTGAAGGGCGTGCTGATCCCGGCGGTGCCGGCGTACGAGACCTCGCCGGAGGGCGACCACTCGTACCTGGACCCGCACTACGAGCCGCTCTGGGCCGCCCTGAACGACATGAACCTGCCGATCCACTTCCACCTGGGCACGCGCCCGGTGAGCCGGGGCATCGACAAGAACCTGATGGTCGCGATCTCCGTCAACAAGACGGTGATGTGCGAGCCCATCGCCACCTTCATCTTCTCGGGTGTGCTGCAGCGCTACCCGAACCTGAAGCTGATCTCGGTCGAGAGCGGGATCGGCTGGATGGCGTTCCTGGTCCCGTGGATGGATCACGTCTTCGAGCGCCATCGCTACCACACGAAGTCGGAGCTGACCGAGCCGCCGGGCTTCTACTTCCACCGCCAGGTGTTCGGCACGTTCATCGACGACGTGGTCGGCGTGCGCAATCGCGACATCATCGGGGTCGAGAACATCCTGTGGTCCAGCGACTACCCGCACGTGAACAGCTCCTGGCCGTCCTCGCGCGAGTACATCGAGAAGCACTTCGGCGACGTTTCCGACGAGGACCGCCGGAAGATGGTCCACGATAACGCCGCCAATCTGTACGGGCTGAGCTGATCTGCCTCCGCGGACCCCTCCCTCGTGAAGCTCGCGGGCCGGAGCGCCGTCGTCACGGGTGCCGGTACCGGCATCGGCGAGGTGTACGTGCGGGCGCTGGCAGGTGAGGGCGCGTCCGTGGCGGTCGCGGACATCGACCTGCCCGCGGCCGAGCGCGTGGCGGCGGAGCTGCGCGAGGCGGGTGCCACGGCCGTGGCGCTCGAGGTCGACGTCGCCGACGAGCAGCGCGTCGACCACGCGATGCGCGCCGCGGCCGGGCAGCTCGGGGGCGTGGACATCCTGGTGAACAACGCCGGCCTGTACATGGACGACTACAGCGGTCCCTGCGCCGCGCTCGACCGGGCGCGCTGGCGGCGGCTGCTCGACGTCAACCTGACCGGCGCGCTCAACTGCGCCGCGGCCGCGCAGCCGCTGATGCGCGAGCGCGGCGGCGGGGTGATCATCAACCAGAGCTCGGTGGGCGCGTACATGGGAATCGCCAGCGCGTACGCGGTGACCAAGCGCGCGCTGAACGCCCTGACGGTGGCCCTGGCCGCCGAGCTCTCGGTCGACGGCATCCGCGTGAACGGCATCGCGCCGAGCTCGATGGAGTCCGACACGCGCCCGGCGCTGCGCTGGTGGCCCGAGGAGCGGCGCCAGGACTTCTTCGACCAGCAGCTCATCAAGCGCGCGGGGCACGTGAACGACCTGGCCGGGGCGCTGATCTTCCTGTGCTCCGACGACGCGAGCTTCATCACGGCGCAGACGCTGCTGGTCGATGGCGGCCTGGCGCGGCCGATGTAGCCGGCGCGCAGCCCTCATGCAGCTTCCCGGCAGCGGTGACGCGTCGGGCAGCAGTGACGACAGGAAGTGTGATCCGGATCACGTCCCGGGTGTCCGCCCCTGTCGATGGATGTCCACAGGAGGGGCCTATCTCGCGAGGCCACCGGCCGGGGAGGGATGCCCATGCGTTCCTGGAGTCTTCTCGCCTTCTTGCTCTGTTTCCTGATGCTGGGTGCGCCGGGAGCGGCTGTCTCGGGCACGCCGGACGGCATGACCCCGGCCGAGGAGACGGTCTGCGACGCTCTGAGCGGTGCGCGGTGGGGCCTGTGCAACGCCTACTGCGAGGCCATGGACTGCGACAGCGACGCTGCGCGCGCTTCCGAGAAGGCCTGCACGCGCGTGCTGGAGAACTACCGCCGCCACGCGTCGCAGTCCGATCCGCCGTGCCTCGCCAGCGGTGAGCCCGACGCCGATGGCGATGGCGACGGCGTTCCGGACCTGGACGACGTCTGTCCGATCGCGGGCGATCCCGATCAGTTCGACACGGACGGCGATGGCGCCGGAGACGCCTGCGACAGCTGTCCGCTGGTGGTGAACCCCGATCAGCACGACCAGGACCGCGACGGCGTGGGGGACGCCTGTGACAACTGCGAGTCCGAGCCCAACACGAACCAGTTCGACGGCGACGTGGACGGCTGGGGCGACGTCTGCGACAACTGTCTGGACGACTTCAACCCGGATCAGGCCGACGCGGACGGTGACGGCACGGGCGACGCGTGCTCCCGCACCTGTGCAATCGCGGGCGAGCGCTGCGAGGTGGACAGCGACTGCTGCCAGGGCGGCTGCGAGTTCACCTGCATCGACTTCTAGGAGTCACCCACGGCCTGCACCCCGAGCGCGTCCGCGATGCGCTCGAGCAGCTCCGTGGTCTCCTGCACGCCGGACAGGCCCCGCGTCTGCACGATGAAGCGGTGTGCGCCGGCGTCGGCGTACTGGCGCATCAGCTCGCGGCTCGCGTCCCAGCTGTACATCGAGATCTCGAACGCGTCGGGACTGCGACCGGCGCGTGGCGCCAGCTCGCGTAGCTCCGCGAGGCGTCGCTCGAGCTCGGCGGGCGTCGTGCGGAAGCCGAGCCAGCCGTCGCCCCACTCGACCATGCGCTCGACCAGCTTCGGCGACACTCCGCTGAGCAGGACCGGGGGGTGCGGCTCCGAGACGGGCGGCGGGAAGCAGCGCACGGGCGGGAAGTCGTAGAACTCGCCGTGAAACCCGGCGCGCTCCTCGGTCCAGAGCTCCTTCATGGCCAGCACGGCCTCGCGCGTCTGCGCCCACGGGCGACGCGGATCACCGCCGAGCATCTCGCGCTCCTCGCGATTCCAGCCGGGTCCCACGCCGAGCACCAGGCGGCCGGCACTCAGTCGATCGAGGCTCGCGACCGCCTTGGCGAGCCAGAGCGGGTGGTGCTCGGGTACCAGCGTCACGCCGGTGCCGAGCAGGATGCGCCGGGTCACGCCGGAGGCGCGACCCAGTGACACGAACGGATCCAGGAAGCCGGGCACCTGGCCGCCCGCGAACGTCGGCGACTCGCTCTCGCAGTGGACCGGGGCGGTCACGTGCTCGCCCAGCCAGATCGACTCGAAGCCGATCCGCTCGGCCTCGCGCGCGAAGTGGGCGATGTCGACCCAGACCGCAGGAGGCTCCGGCGGGGTGCCCAGGCCCACGCCGATCTTCAAGCGCGCACTCGCAGCGTCACGCCTCGATACTACGCGTCGCCGGGCTCCGGTGCTGCCGCGTCTCGGGGCCGCGACCCGGCGTCACTCCGGCTCGTCGAGCCGCGACCACCACACCGGGACGAGCAGCGCCGCGAGCAGCAGGTTCGCGCCGATCCAGATCCCGCGCGCGAGCCCGCCGGGTGCGGGCGCGCCGATCAGCGCACTGCCCACCGCCACGAGCGTGCACAGCAGCGTTCCCGATGCGGCGACCGTCGCGAGCAGGCCCTGGCCCAGGGCGCGCCGCGCACCGGGGCGCGGCCAGAGGCCCGGCGGCCGCACGCGGCGCTCGAACGCGGCGAGCCGCGCGGGATCGACCGGTGCGCTCAGCAGCGACGCCAGGACCGAGGCAAGCGTTCCGGCGACGGCGATCAGCAGCAGGCGCACCGCCTCGGTCTCGACGCCGAGCAGCAGCGCGGGCGCGGCCAGTGCCGATGCCCCGATGGCGGCGAGCTCGCCCCAGGCGTTCGCGCGATGCCAGACCCAGCGCAGCAGCAGGGGCACGCCCAGGCCCGCGCCGAGCAGCAGCGTGAAGTGCCACGCCTGCTGGATCGATCCCAGCGCGGCCATGATCCCCAGCGAGAGCAGCATCAGCAGCGGCCCGCAGGCGCGCGCGATCCAGACGAGTGTGCGCGGGGAGGGCCTGCGCCCCAGACCGCGCTCGCAAATCAGGCGCGCGTACAGGTCGCTGGTCAGGTACGACGCGCCCCAGTTCAGGTGGGTGTCGAGCGTCGAGGCCAGGGCCGCGAGCATGCCGACCAGGATCAGGCCGCGCGCGCCGGGCGGCAGCAGCTCCTGGATGCCGCGCACGAACGTCAGCTCGCGCTGCGCCGCCGTCTGACCCGGCTCGAGCGGGAAGACGATCAGCAGCGCCACGAGCAGCGGCAGCCAGAGCAGCGAGCGTCCGAGCACCTGGGCGAACGCGAAGATCAGCGGCGCGCGGCGCGCCTCCCCGGGGCTGCGGCAGGCCATGCAGCGCTGGGCCAGGTAGCCGGTGCCGTCGCTGTTCATCTGCACGAGCCACTGCAGTCCCAGCACACCGAGCAGCGCGGCGCCCGCGTCGGCGGCAGTCCACGGGTCGAAGGCCAGCAGCTCGCGGGCGCGCGCCTCCCCGACCTGCGCCGACAGCGCGCCCGGAAGCGCCGCGAGCCCGCCCGCTGCGTCGGTCGCGTACACGGCGTACAGAAGCGTCCCGCCGCCCAGGAGCGCGAGCTGCCCCATGTCGGTGCGCACCACGCCGCGCAGCCCGCCGGTGCTCGAGTACAGCACCGTGAACCCGAAGATCGCCACCACCGAGATCAGGTTCGAGGCGGTCCGGGTCCAGACGTCCCCCGCCGCCGGATCCGTGACCAGCGGCACGCCGATCGCGCGCACCAGCGACTCGACGGGCTGGAACAGCGCGGGGTGCAGCCAGAGGTCCCAGGTCAGGAAGGGCTCGGCGATGCGCACCGCCGCGGCCAGCACCATGGCCAGCACCGCGCAGTTGAAGACCACGCCGTAGTACACCGCCTTCACGCCGCGCAGCCACAGGGCGGGCCGACCGTCGTAGCGCAGCTCGCAGAGCTCGGCGTCGGTGAGCACGCCCGAGCGCCACCAGGCCGCGCCCAGCACGAAGCCCAGCAGCAGGAAGGCGATCCCGTACACCCACAGCCGCCAGAGCGCGAAGACGCCCCCGGTGGCGACCAGACCGGCGGCGGGCAGCGGCGTGTCGGCCGCGTACTGCGTGGCCGTCATGCTCAGGCCGCTGCTCCACGATCCCAGGCTGCGCCCCGCCAGGAAGTAGGCTTCCAGGCCGGTCGAGGCCGCGCGCCGCGCGCGCAGCCCCGCGGTCAGCGCGTATGCCGCGAAGGCTGCGACGATCGCCAGGTCGAGCATCCGGGACGCATCGTACAGGGCCCCGGGGGGCCGGGCGGCGGCGCGCCGGCTTGACCGCGCCTCGCGCCCCGGGCAGGCTGCCGCGCGTGACGAGCAAGCCCGACGACACCGACGCCACCTCCGAGATCTTCAGCCGCGACGATCGCTGGCTGCCCTCCCGCATCCTGACCGCCGACGACTGGGCCGACGGGAGCGCGGGGGACCTGGTCAGCGGCGCCGCGTGGCGCGCCTTCACCGAGCGCATCGGGCGCGCGGCAGACGAGGTTCAGGCCTCCGACGTGCCCGATACGGAGATCGACCGCGCCGACGGCTATCGCTACCTGGCAATGATCGTGCGCAACGCGCTCGGCGGCGTGATCGAGGGCGCCGATCCGGACCGGCCGCACTTCGGCTGGTCGACCCAGCGCATGAAGTTCGGGCTGGACTGTCCCGACGCGCTCTACGGCGGCGCGCACGTGGACGCCGCCGCCACCTACCGGGTGAGGGGGCGCCGCAGCAGCGTGCACTTCCTCGGGATCAGCGTGATGGCCGACATCCGAACCCTGCACAGCGTGGACGTCGACGACCTCGAGCTCGACGCCGACGGCGGCTTCGAGTTCATCGCCGGCGGCGCCGAGCGGCCCGGGAACTGGATGCCGCTGGACGCGGGCGCGAACACGCTCCAGGTGCGCCAGTTCTTCTACGACTGGGACCGCGAGCAGCCCGCGACGTTCGCGATCGAGCGGATCGACGGGCCGCCGATCCGCAAGCCGGCGCGCGACATGGATCCGGCCTCGTTCGCGCGCGGCCTCGACGCGGTGGCGCAGCATCTCGATGCGGCCGTGCAGATGTGGAAGGGCGTGGCCGTCGCCAAGCGCGAGCGCGACCTCAACGTCTTTCCGAGCGAGGAGTTCGGTGGGGCGCAGATGGGCGCGCAGACCCACCAGCGTGCGGGCATCGGCTACTTCAAGCTGGCCGACGACGAGGCACTGCTGATCGAGGTCGAGGTGCCGGCCGCGAAGTACTGGAGCTTCGATCTCGGCAACTTCTGGATGGAGTCGCTGGACTACGCGAACCACCAGTCGAGCCTCAATGGTCACCAGGCGCGCGTGGACGCCGACGGCGTCATCCGTGCGGTCGTCACGCAGAGCGATCCGGGCGTGCCCAAATGGCTCGACCCCGACGGCCATCACCAGGGCTCGATGATCTACCGCTGGAACATCGCCGACCGCTACCCGATCCCGTCCACGCGGGTCGTGAGACTGGACGAGCTCCGCAAGCAGCTGCCGCCCGACACGCCAGGGGTCACGCCGGCCGAGCGCGCGGAGATCGTGGAGCGGCGCCGGCAGCACGTGGTGCGGCGCTTCGCACGACCGCTCTAGCAGGCTGCTAGTCTCCGGCCCGGTCCTCGCGCCCGAGGATGAAGCGCTCGCGGTACTCGCGGAAGTCGCGCGCGAGCCCGGCCTCGCTCAGGCCAAAGGTCTCCATGGCGTACTCGTGCGGCGGCCGGTTCTCGCGCCGGTTCTCGTCCGCCCAGCGCCGCACCGATGCCTCGGCCTCCGCCGAGAGCTCGCGTCCCGTGAGCTCGTGGATCCGCCGCACCTGCGCCACCGGATCGCTCGCGACGTCGCGGTACCAGACGTCGATGAAGCGATCGGGATACTTGCGGTCGCGCACCTCGAGCGCGTGACGCAGTGCACGCTCCCAGTTGCCGCCCCAGAGCCGCCCGACCTGTAGCGGGTCGGGATCGTCGCAGCCGAGCTGCCAGAGGAAGAGCTGCAGGCTGCAGATCGACGGGATCGTCTCGAACGGGTCGCGGTGCGTCTGCACCACGGTCGCGTCGGGAAACGCCTCGAGCATCACCTCGACCACGCACAGGTGATAGGGCGCCTTGAGCACCCAGGCCGAGGCCCCCTGCCCGGCGCGCTTCTTCTGCCACTGCAGGAAGCGCAGCAGTGTCTTGAGGTAGTCGTACGCCGGGCGCCGGTCCTGCTGCGCGACCCAGCGCCCGAACTCCGGCACGTTGGCGTGCGACTCCGGCATCCAGGACAGGAACGTGTGCTCGAGGAGCATGATCTCCTCGTCGGGCCCGACCGGATCCCAGGGGTGGACCGAGGCCAGGGCAGGCACGGCCTCCAGCAGCTCGCCTACCTGGCGCCGGGCGTCGGGGATGCGGGCGTCGCCCACGGTCCAGTCGTCGCCCTCGAACGGCGCGGGGTTGCGGCACTCGTACCAGAGCACCGCGAAGGCATCCGGATCGCTCGCCAGCAGGCGATGCAGCATGGTCGTCCCGGTGCGCGGCAGCCCGCAGACGACGACCCGCGTGATCAGCTCTTCCTCGAGGATCTCCGGGTGGCGCGTGATCCAGTTTTGGACGCGCAGCCGGTTGACCAGCAGGCCCACGGTGCGCTCGCGCTGGGCAGCGCGCCCCGCCGCGTTCAGGTCCGCCTCGGTCTCGTAGGCGTGGAGCATGCGCCGCAGGGGCTCCCGGAAGGCCTCGTCGCCGAGCTGCGCCAGACCCGCTCGCTCGCGCGCCTCGGCGATGATCGATGCCTCGTCGAGGGCGGTCGGATCGAAGGCGCTCACGCGCCGGAGGATACACCGATGTGCAGCTCGCACGCAGCTGCTCGCGACCGCGCGTGTGTTGACTTTCACGACCCGCAGTAGAGAATCGGGATGCCGGCGTCGGGCGCTCGTCGGGCTGCCCGCGCGCGCATCGGTACCTGCATCCCCTCCCGCGATGAACGCTCGTCTACCGCATGTGCTGCAGCCGCGCCGGCTGGTGCTCGCCGCGACGTGTTGCCTGATCCTCGGCTGGACCGGGCCGTCGACGGCGCAGGTCATCTTCGATCAGAGCACGCCACTTCCCGGACCGGCCGGGCGCTCCGGCACGCTGATCGAGATCCCGCAGTCCCGCGGGACGAGCCGTGGACCGAACGTCTTCCACAGCTTCGAGCAGTTCGACATCGCGCGCGGGGAGAGCGCGGTCTTCTTCTCCGACCCTGCGGTGGAGCGCGTGATCGCGCGCGTGACCGGGGCCGGAGGCTCGCTGATCGATGGAGAGATCGGCGTCGGCAATCCCGTCGACCTCTTCCTGATCGATCCGGGCGGCATCACCTTCGGGCCCGGCGCGATCCTGCCCGCCGGGCCCGGCTTCTTCGCCAGCACCGCGCATCGCCTGCGGCTGGGGGGCGGGGTGGACGTCCGCACCGACGCGCCGGATGCGATCCCGCTGCTGGCGACGCAGGGGATCGAGGCCTTCGGCTTCATCGACGCGGACGCCGCCCCGCTCGTCGTGGACGGCTCCCGGCTGTTCTTCCAGGCGGCCGGCCAGACCCTGGGCCTGCTGGGAGGCGACCTGGAGATCCGCGGGCTCGCCGCCAGCGGGGAATCCGGGGGCGGCTTCGTGTCGGCACGGGCCGGGCGCATCCTCCTGGGCAGCGCCGCCCCCGGCGACGAGCTCGCGCTGCTGCCGGGCGCGGATGAACGTCCCGCGTCCGTGGAGCTCCGCGGCCGGGGCGGCTCGATCGCTCTGATCGACGACGCGATCGTCAGCGCCAGCGCCAGCGATCCCGATCTCGGGACCGTCAGCCAGGGCGTCGGGTCGATCCGCGTCCGCGCTCATCAGATGCGCATCGTGGACTCCGACCTGCGGGCCCTGCGGGTGGGTGCCGGGCTGTCGGAGCCGGGCCGGATCGACATCTCGCTGGCTGGCGAGCTGTGGATCGAGCACGTCGCGCGGTCCGACGCGGCGGGAGGCTTCCGCGCCTCCGGGATCTTCGCGCGCAAGCTCGCGGAGCTCGGGGGCATCCGGGGCGACGGCGATGCCGCGGCCATCGACATCCGCGCGGGATCGCTGAGGCTCCTCGGTGGCGCGCGGATCAGCAGCACGACCGAGGATGGCGGTCTCGGCGGAGCGATCACGCTCGACGTCGCCGATGACCTGCTGATCCGCGGCGGGATCGCGGAGACCCCGGGAGGGATCTACAGCAGCGCAGAGGGTACGGGAGCTGCGGGCACGATCGACGCGAGGGCGGGCTCCCTGATCATGGAGCAGCGCGGGGTGATCGTCGCCCAGACGGAGCTGCTGCGTGACGGACCGGGACCGTCGGGCATTGCCGGGACGATTGCGCTCGATGTCGGCACGGCGATCGTACGTGGCGACGCTCGTATCGACAGCAGCAGCGGGCCGGGCGGGGGTGGCGCGGGAACCATCGAGCTGGTCGCCCGCGAGTCGGTACTGCTGACCGGGAGCAGCGGGCAGGGCGCCTTCAGCGGGGTCAGCGCGATCGCGAAGCCGGGCAGTCTCGGGGCTCCGGGCGTGATCTCGGTATCCGCGCCGGTGGTCGAGATCCGCGATGGTGCGCGCATCACGACCGAGGCCGCCGGCGGGGCGAGCGGCGCGCGCGTGCAACTCGCCGCGCGGGACCGCATCGAGCTGCTGGGTGGCGCGCGGGTCGAGGCGAGCGCCACGGGAGAGCTCGACGGAGGCGAGGTCGATCTCAGGGCCGGGACTATGCTGCGCATCGATGGCTCGAGCGTCAGCGCCAGCGTCGTCGACGGCGACGGCGGGAACGTCACGGTCGATCCCCGCTTCGTGATCCTGCGCAATGGCGAGATCGTCGCCCGTGCGCAGGGCGGCGATGGCGGGAACATCGACATCACCGCCGACTTCCTGCTGGCCTCGCAGAGCAGCATCGACGCGAGCTCGCGCTTCGGGGTCGACGGACAGGTCGTGCTCCGCTCGCCCGACGTGGACGTGGCCGGCAGCATCGAGGCGCCCTCCGCGAGCTTCGTCGACCCGGACGCGCTGCTGCGCGACCACTGCGCCGCGCGGGCGCGCCGCGCGCGCAGCAGCTTCGTGTACAGCGGCCCGGCCGCGGCGCCCGAGGGCGCCGAGCAGCTTCCCGCTGCCACGTACCGGCGGTCGGCCGGTGGTGCAGCGGACGATCCCCTGGCCGGGGTTCACGAGCGGATCGCCCGTGGCGACCTGCACGAGGCGGCGCGGCGGCTCGACGCGTTGCCCGGAGGCGCCGACGCGCTCGCGCTGCGCGCGCGCATCGCGCGGCGCTCGGGCGACACGGCAGGGGCACTGGGGCTGCTCGATCGCGCGGACGCCGCGGCCGCAGAGTCCAGCACCCGTGCGCGGATCGCCCTGGATCGCGGCGCCCTGCTCGCGGATCTGGGCCGCGACCCGGAGGCGGATGAGGTCTGGGAGCAGGCCCTGGGCTCCTGCGGCCCGGACGAGATGCTCTGCGCGAAGCTCCGCCTGGCGCGCACCGGCCTCCTGGAGCCCCGCGAGCGGGCGCGGGAGCTGGTGGCGATCGCCGCGGACCTGGCGGCTCGCCCCGCATCCGGCGAGGTCCTGCGCGTCGAGCTCTACACCGCGCTGCAGCTCGCGCGCGCCGCGGCCCTGCTCGACGACGAGCCGCTGCGCATGGGCACGGGCGAGCGGCTGGTGTCGATCGCCTCGCGGGCCGGCGCGGAGGGTGCCGCCAGGGTCGAGTCGGGCGCCTGGGGTCATCTCGCGGTCATGTACGAGGTTGCGGGGCGTCACCGCGAGGCGCTGATCCTGGCCCGCCGCGCGCTGCGCGCCGCCGGGCGGGCAGGGGCGACCGCTCTCGAGGGTCGCTGGCAGCATCTGGTGGGACGCCAGCTCGCCGCCAGCGGCGAGCTCGACGCCGCGATCGAGGCGCTGATGCCGGCGCTCCACGCCCTGCAGTCGCTGCGCCTGCCGCCCCCCGCGTACTCGCGCGCGGAGGGTCTGCATCCCGCCGGCGTGCTCACGGACCTGGTCGATGCACTCCTGCGGCGCGCGGCCATCACCGAGGATCCCGTCGAGCGGGCCTCCTGGCTGGTGCGCGCACGCACGAGACTCGAGGACTTCAACCTGAGCGAGCTCGACGACTACTTCGGAGACGAGTGCGTGACCGCGTCGCGCCGACGGCCCCTGGAGTCGGTCCCGGGGACGCTGATCGT
Source organism: Deltaproteobacteria bacterium (assembly GCA_029261925.1). Classification (GTDB taxonomy): domain Bacteria; phylum Myxococcota_A; class UBA9160; order SZUA-336; family SZUA-336; genus JAGWBS01. The sequence goes on from JAJDAJ010000091.1 coordinate 27,448, forward strand.
GCATCCGGTCGTCCTGCCCGATCGCATCGAGCTCGTGATCAGCGACGGCGACGGGATCCGGAGCATCGCGGTGCAGGTCCCCGCGTCGCGCGTGGAGGAGGTGGCGCGCGCCTTTCGCCGCCACCTCCAGCAGCCGGAGTCGCGGCGCTACCTCCGCGAGGCGTGGCAGCTCCACGACTGGCTCGTGCAGCCGCTGGCCGATCAGCTCCCCGATGCGGGGGGTACGCTGGTCGTGGTGCCGTTCGGTCCGCTGCGCGGCATCCCGTTCGCGGCGCTGCAGGATCGCGAGAGCGGCCGGTTCCTGGTGGAGCGACTCGCGGTGGCCGTGGCACCGGGCCTCGCGCTCACGGACCTGCGCGCGCTGGACCGCACGCACGCACGCACCCTGCGCGCGGGTCTGACGCGGCCCGTGCAGGGCTTCCGCCCGCTGCCCCACGTGGCCGAGGAGCTGGCCGCGATCGGGTCGACGTTCGGCGGAGCCTCGCTGGTCGACGGTGCCTTCGTTCGCGACGCCTTCACCGCGGCCGTCGAGAGCGAGCCCTGGGGCATCGTGCACATCGCCTCCCACGCGCGCATCGCCGGGCGGGAGGAGGAAGCGTTCCTGCTCACCTGGGACGATCGGCTGGGCATGCAGGACCTGGCGGAGCTTCTCCGCGCGACCGACGTGCGCCCGGTGCCGCTGGAGCTGCTCACCCTGAGCGCCTGCGAGACGGCCGTGGGCGACGGGCGGGCCGCGCTCGGCCTCGCGGGCACGGCGGTGCGTGCGGGCGCCCGCAGCACCCTCGCAACCCTGTGGACCATCGACGATCGCGCATCGGCGCGGCTGGTCAGCCGCTTCTACACCCATCTGAGTACTCCCGGGATCTCGCGAGCCGAGTCGCTGCGGCGGGCGCAGCTCGAGCTCCTGGACGACGGGCGCCTCGGCCACCCGGTCTACTGGTCGGCCTTCGTGCTGATCGGGAGCTGGCTATGAGCGCGCGCCGGACCGCGCGGGTCGCGCTGGCCCTGATCGCGCTGGCCGGCAGCTCGCGGGCGGGGGACGGAGAGCCGCTGCGCCTTCCCGAGGTGAGCGAGACCGCGGCCGATCGCGTGGGACCCGCTCCCCGGATCCGCGCGTTTCGCTTCGAGGGAAATCGCGCCCTGAGCGACGCACAGCTGCGAGCCGCGCTCGAGCCGCTCCGGGGGCGGCCGCTGGCCCCCGAGGAGCTCGTCTCGGCCCGGGATACCGTCACGCGACTGTACGCGGCGCACGGCTACGTGACGTCCGGGGCGATCGTTCCCGATCAGATCGTCGACGAGGGCGTGGTGCGCATCTCGATCGTCGAGGGCAGCCCTCCGCGCCTGAGCATCGACGCACCGCCGCGGCAGGCGCACGCCCTGCGACGGGTGCTGCAGCAGGCATCGTCGCGACCGCTGGACGTGGCGCGCCTCGAGGACGCGCTGCGGCGGGCCCAGGAGAGCCCGGCCATCGAGCGTCTTCACGCCGAGCTGGCGCCGGGCGCCAGTCCCGGCTCCAGCGTCCTGCGCGTGCGTGTCGACGAGGGCCGCCCCTGGGCTCTCGGGCTGCGCGTGTCGGACGGGCATGCGCCCAGCGTCGGTGCGACGGGCGCGGAGCTGCTCGTGCGACGGCACGGCCTGGCCGCGGCGGACGACGTCCTCGACGTGGCCGTGGAGCGGAGCCGGGGGCTCGACGCGATCGAGATCGGGTACCGGCTACCGATCGGCGCCCGCAGCGAGCTGGAGGCGAGCTTCCGTCGCAGCCGCAGCGAGGTCGTCGAGCGCCCGTTCGACGTCCTCGACATCGAGAGTGACTACGTCGCATACCGGCTCGGCGCCTCGCACACGCTGCGTCGCCGGCCCGGCTCGCGCATGTGGATCGGGCTGGCCGGCGAGCTCCGGCGCGGCGAGACGTTCCTGCTGGGCGATCGCTTCTCCTTCTCTCCAGGCCCTCGAGACGGGGTGTCCAGGGTCAGCGCACTGCGCCTGCTGGCGGGCTGGACCGCCCGCCGGCCCTCGCTGGCCATCTCCGCCCGGTCCCGGCTGAGCATCGGCCTGGATGTCCTCGGTGCCACGCGCGTCAGCAAGCACGCCACGGGATCCGGGATTCCCGATGGCAGCTTCGTCTCCTGGCTCGGGCAGCTGCAGCTGGCGGCGCGACTGCCGGAGACGCTGCGGTCGGCCGTCCTGCACGGGCGCATCGATCTCCAGCTCACGCGCGATCCGCTCCTGTCGCTCGAGCGCTTCGCGATCGGCGGCCCACGAACGGTTCGCGGCTACTCGACCCACGAGCTGGTGCGCGACAACGGCGTGGCGGCGTCGCTCGAGCTGCGCGTGCCGCTGCGCCGGGACGTGCGCGGCGTCCCTCTGCTCGAGCTCGCACCCTTCGTCGACGTCGGTCGTGCCTGGAACGAGTCGCGCGGCGCCGGCCCGCGCACCCTGGCGAGCGTCGGTGCCGGGATCCACTGGCGCGCGCGGCCCGGGCTGCGGCTGAGCCTGGAGGCCGCGAAGCGCCTGCGGCGCACGCACCTGGAGCGCAGCGGCCTGCGCGACCACGGCCTGCACGCCGCGGCGAGCTGGGACTTCTGAGCCCGCGGCTCAGCGGCAGCTGTCGACGGGCTGCTGACCCGCGACGAGCATGCCGCGCAGCACGGCGAGCTCGGCGCGCGAGCAGGCGTCGCCGCTTGCGCCGAGCTGGCAGCGCGCGGGATCGTGCGCGGGAACCGCCCGGCCCGCCCCGATGCGCGCGATCAGCACCACGTCGACCAGATCGGTGGCGTCGCCGCCCGCGTCGCCGCTGGCGTTCACGTCGGTGCACTGGCAGCGATCTCCGGCGAGGATCGCGTCGCCGTTCTCCTGGCCCGGATTGCGGTCGAAGAACGTCGACGCCGAGGCGCCCGGGCAGTTGTCGCAGCGATCGAGCACGCCGTCGAGGTCGACGTCGGGTCGGGCATCCTCGGGCGTGACGCCGACCCAGAAGTTGGAGAAGCCCGCCTCGCTCTCGAACGCACCCTGCACGGTCTGGTACGCCCACTCGCAGCAGTTCCAGCCCCGCCCCTGGGCGGCGTCCTGGTGTCCGATCGGCTGGCTGGTCGCGTCGCCGCCGCCGAGGAACACGCACGTGCCCAGGGCGGGGTCGCCCGCGTCGCGCCACTGGAAGTCTGCACCGTCCGGGATGAACTCGCCGTACTCGGCCTCGTTCTCGGCGGTGGCGGCGCCCGTCCGGCAGATCGCGGGATCGCTGCAGAAGCTCTGCACGCTGGCGGCCGGCGGCTTGGTACGCGTGCGCAGCTCCGCGCTGAACGCGCCCGCGGCGGTGGAGCCGGCGCCGCGCTGAACGCGCACGAAGCAGCTCGCGTGGCGCTCCAGGGGCGAGGCGAAGGCGTCCTCGCTCAGGTAGAGGAACAGCGGCACGACCCACTCGCCGTCGTCGCTCTCGGGCGGCAGGATCTTCGCGTCGGCGAAGTCGACCTTGATCGGGGCGAACTGCTCCAGGTTCGGGGCGTCGTCCTGCTCGAGCGCGGCGAGGTCGGCGCCGCTGCAGATGCTCACGATCTCCAGGTCGCGGTTCCGGGCGAGATCCACCGCCACGCGGATCTCGCCCCGGCCGGGCACGCCGTCCAGATCGATCGAGACCGCGGGCGCGTCGTCCAGATCCGCGACCAGGGCGAGCGGCAGCACGGCGGCCGGGCACGCGTCGCCGATGCCGTCGCCGTCGGCGTCCAGCTGTCCCGGATCGAACTCGAACGGACACACGTCGTCTAGGTTCACCACTCCGTCGCACTCGGCGTCCTGAAGGCGCGCTGCGCCGGGGTCACCGCCGTCGATGCAGCGCGCGATGGCGAGAGCGTCGCGCGGCGTGGCGGGAGCCTCGTCTCCGGCGACCGCGATGTGCCCGTCCCCCGTGGCCGCCACGTCGGCGAAGCGATCGGGGATCGCGCCGAGGCTGCGGGACTCCTGCCAGTCGATGGCGCCGCTGGCCGGGTCGAGTCGTGCGATCCAGGCGTCGTCACCGGCGACGCCGCGGAGATGGCCCACGACCACCGGCATGCCCGTCGCGTCGAGGATCAGCGCCGTCGCGGCGTCGTCGCCGGACGTCGGGCCGTCGAGGTCCACGTCCCAGACCACTGCGCCGGTCACCGCGTCGAGACGAACGACCAGCGCGTCCTTTCCGGTGCCGGCGTTCGGCCGCGCGCCGGCCGCCCAGACCGAGCCGCCCGAGACCACGAGATCGACCAGGCTGCCCTGGTCCTCCCCCATCATGCCGGGCAGCGAGCGTCGCCAGAGCTCGGTGCCGTCGAGCCCCGCCAGCTTCACGACGACGGGCTGTCCCCCGGAGCCGTCGTTGTCGAGGAAGCCCGCGGCGTAGACGTCGCCCGCCGCGTCCGTGGTCACGGCGTCGAGCTGGTCGAACTCATCGGCGAGCCCGTTGGGCGTCTCGTCCCACACGGTGGACCCCGTGAGGCCGTCGAGCTTCGCGACGAACGCGTCGACCGTCCCGCCCGCGTTGGTCACGAAGCCGGCGACCACGATGTCGCCCGCCGGATCGACGGCCACGGCGTTCAGACCGTCGAAGTCGCTGCCACCGCCGTCCAGGATGCTCTCCCAGACCACCGAGCCGTCGCTGCCCGAGAGCCGCCAGGCCGCGAGATCCCGGCCGGTCCCGGGGCCCTCCAGGCCGCCGACCGCGATCACGTCGCCCCCGGCGGCCAGCGCGAGGCCGCGCGCGGTCTCGTCGGCGAAGGCCGACGCGCTGCCCGAGCGCTGGAAGATCGCCGGCCACGTCGGCGCGCCCGTGCGGGGATCGAGCCGCGCCACGGCCAGGTCCGGGCCGCTGCCCTGGACCTGGCCGGCGACCACTGCGCCGCCCGCGGCGTCGAGCACCAGCGCCTCGGCGCGCCCCGCACCCAGCAGCGTCGACCAGAGCACGGCCCCGCTGTGCCCCGAGAGCCGCGCCGCCGCCAGCTCGCCGCCGAGCTGGCCGGCCACCACCGGATCGCCCCCGGCGGCGGTCGCCACGGCGGTCCAGCCGCCCGGGCCGGCGCCGCCCGGGATGCTGCGATCCCAGGCCCCCGCAGGCAGCGCCAGCAGGAGCAGCATGGGGAGCAGGATCGAGCGTGCCCGGGGGGGGACCGGCATGCCGCATCTTACCCCGGCGAGACTTTCGCGATCGCTGCGCTGGCTCCCGAATCTGCCCGGGGCGCGATAGACTGCCCTCAACAGATCTGCGGGGGGCGGTCCGGCTCCCCGCCTGCATGGAGGATTCGATGACCGCGAGTGCGCGCGACGAGAAGATCATCCGGGTCGACATGTCGACCCTTGCCGTCTCGGTCGAGCCGTTTCCCGACGAGTGGTCGCTCCTGGGCGGGCGGGCGCTCTCGGCGCGCATCCTGGCGAGCGAGTGCGATCCGACCTGCGATCCCCTCGGTCCGGACAACGTGCTGGTCTTCGCGCCGGGCGTGCTGGCCGGCACCTCGGCTCCCACGTCGGGGCGGATCTCCGTGGGCGCCAAGAGCCCGCTGACGCACGGCATCAAGGAGGCGAACTCCGGCGGGAATCCCGGCCAGCACCTCACCAAGCTCGGCTACCGCGCGATCGTGGTGACGGGCAAGCCCGAGGACGCGGAGGCGCGCTACGGCCTCGAGGTCGACGGCTCGGGCGCGCGCATCGTGGCGGCGGACGAGCTGCGGGGCCGCTGGAACTACGCGGCCTGCGAGGAGCTCGCAGAGGTGTACCCGAAGCAGGCCTCGTTCATCACCTGCGGACCCGCGGGCGAGCTCCAGCTGGCCGGTGCGTCGGTGGCCTGCACCGATCAGGACAATCGCTACCCCACCCGCCATGCGGCGCGCGGCGGCCTGGGCGCGGTCATGGGCGCCAAGTGCCTGAAGTTCATCGCCATCGATCCGGGCAAGACCAAGCTGCGTCAGGCGGGGGACAAGAAGAAGTTCAACGAGCTGGTCAAGCAGTTCTCCAGGAACTACCTCGCCGGCCCGCAGCCACTCTCGAAGGGCACGGCGAGCAGCGTGCCCGTGGCGCAGATGCTGCAGACCTTCCCGTACAAGAACAGGGTGGAGGGGCAGTCGCCCGACGCCGAGCAGCTCGACGGCGCGCGCATCCACGAGAGCTTCGAGACGCGCGGCGGCGGCATGCACAACTGCCTGACCGGCTGCATCGTGCAGTGCTCCAACGTGGTGCACGACGCCGAGGGCAACTACAAGACCTCCGCGCTCGAGTTCGAGACCATCACGCTGCTGGGGTCGAACTGTGCCGTGACCTCGTGGGAGGACGTGGCCGACCTCGATCGTCTCTGTGACGAGGTCGGACTCGACACGATCGAGACCGGCGCCGCGCTGGCCGTCCTGATGGACGCCGGGGAGATGAACTGGGGCGACGTCGCCGGCATGAAGGACGCGATCGAGCAGATCGCGAACGGGACCGACCTGGGCAAGATGGTGGGCAACGGGGCGGCGGCGGTGGGCCACCACACGGGCCACCATCGGGTGCCGGTGGTCAAGGGCCAGGCGATCCCGGCCTGGGACCCGCGGCCGCTCAAGGCGACCGGCGTCACCTACGCCACCAGCCCCATGGGTGCCGACCACACGGCGGGTCTGATCATCAATCCCGGAATGCCCGAGGACCAGATGGCGCAGGCCTCGCAGGAGTCGCAGATCAAGAACGCGATCTGTGACTCGTCGGGCTTCTGCCAGTTCATCGGGCCGACCGTCGAGCAGATCCGCGAGCTGTACGTCGCCTTCGAGGGCCGTGACGTCACCCAGGAGGAGATCGTGGACTACGGCTGGCGCTGCCTCGCCGACGAGTGGGACTTCAACCGACGCGCGGGCTTCACCGACGCCGACGACGACCTGCCCGACTGCATGAAGCAGGACGCGATCGGGCCCGCCAAGGTGGTCTTCGACGTGAAGCGCGAGGTGATCGCCGACGCGCGCCAGCGCAAGTCCCAGCTCAGCGACGACTTCTTCAGCAGCGCCGTCCTCGGCTAGCCCGGGGCCCGACACGCGGGCGGTCGCACGGAGGGTGGCAGGTGCGTCGCCGCGCGCGGGGAGCGCGTGCTGAGCGGGCCGCTCCTGGTCAGCGCGGGCGCGCTGATCATCTCGACGGCGCCGGTGTTCTTCGCGCTCTCCGGCGCCGAGCCGTCGGTCGGTGCGCTGCTTCGCTTCGCCTACGCACTGCCACCGCTGCTGCTCCTGTGCGCGCTGCGGCCGACGGCGCGCGCGTCGTTCGGCCGCCAGGGCTGGCTCGCCCTGGGCGTGGCATCGGGAGCCTTCTTCGCCGCCGACATGCTGACCTGGCACCGCTCCATCGCGCTGATCGGCGCCGGGCCGGCGACGCTGCTGGCGAACACGCAGGTGCTCTGGATCACCCTCTTCGGCGTCGCCTTCCTGGCCGAGCGACCCGGCCGCGGCTTCTGGCTGGCGCTCCCCGTGCTCGCGGTCGGGATGCTCCTGCTCTGCGGGGTCACGCCGTCGGGATTCGCGCGCGCGAGTGATGGCCCGGGCCTGGCGTACGGTGCAGCCTCGGGGGCGATGTACGCGGGCGCGCTGCTCTGCCTGCGGCAGGCGCAGCGCAGCGCTCGGATCGCGCCCGAGGCGGCCCTGGTGGTGCAGCTCTCGGCCGCACTGTGCGCGGTGGCGGCCGCCGCCTGGCTGGGAGGCGAGTCGCTGGATCTCGAGCCGCAGCAGCACGGCTGGCTGCTCGCGCTGGCCTGGGGGCCGCAGGTCCTCGGCTGGCTCTGCATCAGTGCGGGGATCCGCCGTGCCCCCGCCTACCAGGGCGGGGTGCTGCTGCTGCTCCAGCCGGTCGGGAGTCTGCTGCTCGGCTGGTGGGTGCTGGCGCAGGCGCTCACCCCGGGCCGCTGGATCGGCGCCGCGCTGGTGCTCGGCGGCGTGGCGGCCTCGCTCGCGGCGGCGCGGCGCTGAGCGCGCCCCGGATCCGGCGCCTCAGATCCGGCGCGACAGGACGTGCGCGTCGAAGATCGCGCGGTCGATGGTGCGCACGGCGACGGCGTCGCCGACCCGCGCCACGCGCTCGACCCGGTCGCGCAGCACCCAGTACAGCTCGTCGGCCGGCAGGCCGTGCGTGCGGATGATCACGTGGTCGGCCTTCAGCGTGCGGCCCGGCCCGCCGAGCAGGTCGACCAGCTCGACCTGGCCGGGATCGATGCGCGCGATCCCCGTGCTCGGACACCACGTCGTCCCCGCCGCGATCGCTCGCGGCAGCGCCGCCGCCGCGGTCTCGGCGTCGAGATTCGCGGGCGACGGCAGCGGCATGGCCAGGGTCACCTCGCAGCCGCGCGTCGCCAGAAGCTCCGCCAGGCCGATGCCCTCGATGTGTCCCACGACGTCGAGGATCACCACGCGCGGTCCGAGCTCGTCGGCGCGTCGGAGCGCCTGCTCGTGGTCGAGCACGAAGTCGGCGTCGGACCCCGGCACGGGCATGGCGTGCCACTTGGCCCGCCCCGTCTTCGTGGCCCGGCCCCCGGTGGCGATCACCACGGTGTCGGGCACCAGCGCCAGCACGGAGTCCGGCGTGGCCCCGGTCCCGGGGCGCAGGTCCACGCCGCGTCGCTCGCACTCGCCGATGCGCCAGTCCGCGAAGCTCGCCACCTCGGCGCGGCCGGGCAGCGCCTGTGCCAGCCGGACCTTGCCGCCGAGCTCCGGCTCGCGCTCGAGCAGGATCACGTCGTGACCCCGCGCCGCGGCGACCCAGGCCGCCTCGAGACCGCCGGGTCCGCCGCCGACCACGACCACGCGGCCGGGCTCGTCGGCCGGAGCGAGCGTACCCGTGCCGAGCTCGGCCTCGCGTCCCACGGCCGGGTTCTGCACGCAGGTGATCGGCCAGCCCGCGGTGAGGTTGCCGTAGCAGCCCTGGTTGGTCGCGGAGCAGAGACGGATCGTCGAGGCCTCCCCCGCGCGCGCCTTGGCCGCCCAGTCGGGATCCGCGATCTGCGCGCGCACCACGTTGACGGCGTCGGCGTCCCCGCGCTCCAGGATCGCCTCGGCCTGCTCGGGCGTGGCGATGCGATGCACCGCGAACACGGGGATCTCGCGCACGCGCCGCTTCTGGGCGGCCGCCGTGTAGGTGGCGCAGCCGGGCTCGGCGTAGAGCGTGCGCACCTGGCCGATGCCCGACGCCCCGATGCTCACGTCGAGGAAGTCCACCAGGCCCAGCTGCTCGAGGCGCGCCCCGATCTCGGCCGACTCCTCGGGGCCGATCCCGGCCGCGCCCGCCTCCTCGTCGCCGACCAGGCGCAGGCCCACCGCCACCGACGGCCCGACGCGCTCGCGCACCGCCGAGAGCACCTCGACCGCGAAGCGCATGCGGTTCTCGAGCGAGCCCCCGTACTCGTCCGTGCGCAGGTTGCTCTTCGGCGAGAGGAACTCGTGGATCAGGTAGCCGTGCGCGCCGTGGATCTCGATGCCCTCGAACCCGCCCTGCACGGCGTGGCCCGCCGAGATCGCGAAGTGGTGCACGAGCTCGCGGATCTCGTGCTTCTCGAGCGGCTTCGGTGCCTCGGTGAAATTGGGAACGTGCGAGGGTGCCAGCACGGGCAGCTTCGACCACGGACCCTGGTTCACGCCGCCGTTGTGCGCCAGCTGCACGAAGGGAAGCGCGCCGTGCTCCCGCACCCGCGAGCTCACCTGCTCGAAGTGCCCGATCGCCTCCTCGAGCCAGGCCGCCGCGTTGTTCGACATCTGGTAGGCGGTGGTCGGGTGGACCTGCGTCTGGCCCATGATCACGATCCCGGCGCCGCCGCGCGCGCGCTCTCCCAGGTAGCGTCCGATGCGCTCGCCGTAGAAGCCCGGCTCGCCGAAGCTCCGCGCGGGCTCGCTGAACATGGTGAAGTGCGCGCCGAAGATCACCCGGTTGCGCGAGCGCAGCGGTCCGATCTCGAGCGGAGAGAAGAGCAGCGGGAAGCTCATGCCGTCCATGATACCGCCGTGCTAGCCTCGGCAGGGTGATCGAGCTGACGCGCGAGGGCCCCGTCCTCGTCCTGCGGATGGACGCGGACGAGAATCGCTTTCACCCGGACTTCATCCGGCGCTTCGCCGCGGCGCTCGACGAGATCGAGGGCGTCGAGGGACCGGCGGCCCTGGTCAGCGTGGGCAGCGGGAAGTTCTACTCCAACGGCCTCGACGTCGAGTGGATGAGCGCGCACCACGGCGAGCTGGCCGGCTACCTGCGCAGCGCGCTGGCGCTGCTCGCACGCGTGCTCACGCTGCCCATGCCCACCGTCGCGGCAGTGAACGGCCACGCCTTCGGCCTGGGGGGCCAGCTCGTGGTCGCGCACGATCGCGCGATCATGCGCCGCGAGCGCGGCTACTGGTGCATGCCCGAGATCGACATGCGCGCGCGCCTGCACCCCGGAATGACCGCGCTGATCCAGGCGCGGATTCCCGCGCGCACCGCGCACGAGTCGATCGTCAGCGGGCAGCGCTACACGGCCGGCCAGGCGCTCGTGGCCGGGGTGGTCGACGAGGTCGCCGACGCGGACGAGGTGCTTCCGCGCGCACTGGCCTGGGCGAGCGAGCTCGCGCCGAAGGCGCACCCGGTCATGCGCGAGCTCAAGCGCGACCTGTACCCGCAGGTGCTGGCGGCGCTGGAGAAGGACCTGGAGCGGGCCTGAGCGGAGCGGTCCGCCGACCCGGCCGCTCCGGACCTGCCCGCTGGTCCATACTTCCGGGCCATGAGGGCATCGAGGGGGTGGGGTACCCGGCTGCTGGTCGCGGCGGCCGGGCTGCTCGCGGGCTGTGGTCAGGGCGATTCATGGCGTGCAAGCATCGCGGGCGAGGCCAGACCGGCGCAGGAGGTCGCCGCGAGCGACGCACGCGGCCGCGCCGCCGCGAGCGCCATCGGCGTCGAGGCCGCGCCGGCGGGCGCGACGATCCTCTTCGGCGACCTGCACGTGCACACCAGCTACTCCTGGGACGGCTGGCTGATGTCGCTGCCCCTGTTCGGCGGCGAGGGCGGCCACCCTCCGGCCGACGCCTGTGACTTCGCGCGGCACTGCTCGGCGCTGGACTTCTACGCGATCACGGAGCACGCGGAGTCGCTGCTCCCGGAGCACTGGAGCCGGGTGAAGGACAGCGTGCGCCAGTGCAACGCGCGCGCGGGTGACGCCGGCGCTCCCGACCTGGTGGCGTTCACGGGATTCGAGTGGACCCAGGCCGGCGAGACGCCCGAGGAGCACTACGGCCACCGCTGCGTGATCTTCCCGGAGACCGACGACGCCGGGCTGCCGCTGCGGCCGATCGCCGCGGCCAATCGCGCGCGGGGCTACCTGGCCATGAGCGAGATGTTCCGCAGGGTGCGCTGGTCGCAGCCCGCGCACTTCGGGGAGTACCAGGTGACGGTCCAGCACCTGGAGGCGCTCGCGGCCCTGCCGGGATGCCGCGAGGACGTGCCGTCGAGCGAGCTCGACGCCGCCTGCCTGGAGATCGCACACACGCCCGCCGAGCTGCACCGCAAGCTCGACGAGCAGGGCCTCGAGGCGCTGGACATCCCGCACGGCACCTCGTGGGGCGTGTACACGCCGGCGACCACGAGCATCGACAAGCACCTCGAGGCGCGGCACTTCGACCCGCGGCGGCAGCGCGCGATCGAGGTCATGTCGGGGCATGGCAGCTCCGAGGAGTACCGCGCCTGGCGTCACGTCGAGACCACGGCCGGGGGCGAGCGGGTCTGCCCCGAACCCAGCGCCGACTTCCTGCCCTGCTGCTGGCAGGCCGGCGAGATCATGCGCTCGCGCTGCGGGGATCTGCCGGACGACGAGTGCGAGCGACGCGTGGAGCTGGCGCGGCGCTACGCGGCCGGGGCCCAGGTGAACCCGACCGCCGTGTTCCCCGATGCACCTGCCGGGGCCTGGCTGGACTGCGGGCAGTGCCGCGACTGCTTCAAGCCGACGTTCACGCAGCGGCCGCTCGAGACGGTGCAGTACGCGATGGCGCTGTCGAACTTCGACGAGCCCGGGCCCGACGGGAGCCCGCTGCGCTTCGAGTACGGCTTCATCGGATCCAGCGACATCCACGATGCGCGCGCGGGCGTCGGCTACAAGCAGCACGACGTGTCCCTGGTGACCGACGGCGGGGCCTGGCCCGAGGCGCTCACGCGCGCCGCGGGCGACGCTGTCGCGGGCGTCGATCCGCAGATGCCGCAGCGGCCGGGCTCGGCGCCGACCGGCCTCACCGGAAACGACCCGCGCACGCGCGACTTCCTCTACTCGAGCGGTCTCGCCGCCGTGCACGCCCGCGGGCGCACGCGCGAGGCGATCTGGGACGCGCTGCAGCGCCGCGAGGTGTACGGCACCAGCGGCCCGCGCATCCTGCTCTGGTTCGACCTGCTCTCCGAGGACGGCAGCCGTCTGCCCATGGGCTCGCAGCGCGTGCTGGCGGACGGCATCCCGCGCCTCGAGGTGCGCGCGGTGGGCTCGCTCGAGCAGCGCCCCGGCTGTCCGGAGTCCGCGACCGCGGCGCTGGGGACCGAGCGTCTCGACTGGCTCTGCCGCGGCGAGTGCTACCACCCCGGAGAGCGCCGGCGGCGCATCGAGCGCATCGAGGTCGTGCGCATCCGGCGCCAGCGACACGCGGGCGAGCCGGTCGATGCGCTGATCGACGACCCCTGGCGCAGCGTCGAATGCCCGCCCGACCCCGCGGGCTGCGTCGCGGAGCTCGAGGATCCCGAATTCGCGACCGACGACCACGACGTGCTGTACTACGCCCGGGTCCTCGAGGAGCCGTCGATGGCGGTCCAGGGGCGTCCGCTCGCGCCCGAGCGCGACGCGGCGGGCAACGTGGTCGACATCACGCTCTGCGGCGACCCCGCGCTGGGCCCCGACTGCCTGGGCGAGGTGCGCGAGCGCGCCTGGTCGTCGCCGATCTTCGTGAGCCGGGCGCGCTGAGATCCGGACGTCGACGGGGTAGGATGAGCGCGGAGGATCGGACATGGACGGCAACAAGCTGATCATCGAGGCGGCCATCAACGAGCAGGCCGATCGCGACGTCAATCCGTTCGTTCCCTACTCCCCCGAGGAGATCGCCGTCGATGCGCTCGCGGCCGCGCGCGCCGGCGCCGCCATCGTGCACTTCCACGCGCGCGATCCCGACACGGGCGAGCTCCTGCATCCGGGCATCGAGCCGTATCGCGAGGCCATGCGGCTGATCCGCAAGGAGGCGCCGGACCTGCTGCTGTACCCCACGTACGGCTTCTCGCCGACCCCGCAGCAGCGCTTCGCCCACCTCGAGGAGCTGGCGGCCGATCCCGACGTCCGCCTCGACTTCGCGACCATCGACCCCGGAGCGGTCGCCTACGGCCACTACGACGAGGCATCCGGCGGCTGGGTCAACGACTTCGTGATGAGCGTGACCCACGCCGAGGCCCAGCACTTCTTCGAGCTATGCAAGCGGCACCGGATCCTGCACAGCATCACCGTGCGCGAGCCGGGCCAGGTGCGACATGCCGCGCAGTATCACGCGCAGGGCTGGACGCCGGCACCGCTGCTGCTCAAGATCACCTTCAGCGACAGCCCCGCCTTCGGCCTGCCGCCCTGCGCCGAGGGGATCGCCGTGCTCACCAGTCCCCTGGTGACGGGGGGCCTGCCCGTCGAGTGGATGACGTACGTCGAGGGCCCGAGCCACGACCGGATGAATGCGCTGGCCGTGGCCTCGGGCGGGCACGTGCGCACCGGTCTGGGCGACAACCCGCTGATCGAGGGCAAGCGCATGACCAACGCCGAGCAGGTCGAGCGCGTGGTCGAGCTGGCCACGCGCATGGGCCGCGAGATCGCGACACCCGCAGACGTGCGCGCGCTGCTGGCTCCCTGAACGGGCGTCCCGGGCGGGCGTCAGTCCGCGTACACGCTGTCCGACGGGATCCCCGGCTCGAGCCCGACGAGCTCGATGGTCGCGCAGCGGAAGCTCGCGCCCATCCCGTACGCCGGCTCGAACTCGACGCGCCAGGCGGGCACCCCCGCGCTGTGGGGAAGCACGCCGTCGCGACGCACACGCAGGTTCATGATCGCGTTCTGGCCGTTGAATCCGGAGAGCTCCAGCTCGCGCACGCTGCCGAAGCGCAGGGTCGCCAGGTGGTGGTCGTGCCAGCTGACTCCCGTCGCGCGCTCCGGGGCGCGTCGGCCCATGAACAGGTGGATGCGGGCGAGCAGCACCGGCCCCTCGTACGCGTCGCGTCCGAGGCGCTCGAGGCGCAGGTCCACGATCTCCGAGTCGTGGAACGACGGCCAGACGCCGAAGGTCTCGACCAGGCGCGCGGCACCGACCAGGATCTGGCGCAGCGGATCGTCGTCGGTGCTCACGGCTCCTGCGGAACCTCGTCGCCGGTCCCGTCCGGCTCCTGCACGGTGATCTCGAGCGTGCGCTGCACGGCCCGCTGGCGTCGCCGCCGGGCCTCGGCGGCGAGCTCCGTCTCGCGCGTGCGCTCGCGCAGCGCGTCGAGAAGCGCACGCGCTCGCCCGCCGTCGTCGGGGATCTTCTCGAAGTGCACGCGGCGCTCGACGATCGCCTCGGCACCCGATTCGGCACGCGCGCGGATACGCAGCAGGTTCTCGCCCTCCTGCAGCGGCACGTAGCCGTCGAAGCTGCCGTCGGGGAAGATGCGCACGGCGCGCGCCCGGTCGCTCGTGGTCCGGTTCTCGATCGAGACGTCGGCCAGACGCGTCAGGCTCATGTGCGGCACGAAGTCGAGCACGTCGCCCGGTCGCTCGACCAGGAGCAGCTCGCCGCCGTTGGCCTCCGTCAGCGCGCTGAACACGCCCGGATCGCTGACCACGACGGGGCCCATGGCGAACGCGTAGATGCGGGCGCTCGCGCGTGCGGCGTGCCGCGCCGCGCGCAGGCTCGCCTTCTCGGCCGTGAGCTGGGGCACCGGCCGGTTGGGGATCCCGTCGGAGAGCAGGATGATCGAGCGCTGGCGCCGCGTGCCGCTCGCCGGCGCGCGCTCGAGCATCTCGACCGCCGCCACCAGCGCCCCGTAGAAGTAGGTGCCGTCCTGGATCGGCCGGCCCGGCAGCGCGGCGAGGTGGCGCACCAGCTCCGACCTCGGGGCTCCGAGCTCGGCCAGGATCCGCTCCGCGCCGCCGAAGACCACCAGGCCCAGGCGCGTGCGCCCGGCATCGAGCCGGTCGACCAGGCGACGCGCCGCCATGACCTGTGCCTGGGCGATCGAGTCATCGGGATCGGTCTCGCGCTGCACATTTTGACCGCGGATCTCCGTGCGGAACAGGTCGCCGACCACCTGGTCGCCGTCGACGTCGGCACCCGACGGCTTCCAGGTGCTTCCCGAGAGGTCGATCACGACCACCACGTCGTGCTCGCCGGGCAGGCCGGTACCCGCGGCACCCCGCACCTCGACCAGCCCGAACGGCTCGCGCACCCATGACTCGGGCCCGGGCGCATCGATCTGTGTCCACACGTGCTCGGCACGCGCTGTCGGCGTCGCGGCCAGCAGCAGCCCCAGGGCCGCCGCCCGGGAGAGCACGGCGCGGGCGCAGGGGGCTGGGCGCATGCCTCGGACTCGCGAGCCTAACCCCGGGCCCGGGCGAGCTCGCGGCGTCCGGCCTCGCCCGCGCGACGGCCGACCTCTGCGGGTGGCAGCGCCTGCAGCTCCTTGGAGAACGTCTCCACGCCGATCGGCGCGGTCACGCCCATCTCGTCGAGCACGCGGATCACCTCGGCCACGGGCAGATCGCCTTCGCCGGGCAGCAGGCGAGCCTCCATGGTCTCGCGCAGGATGTCCCCGGGACCGACCCGCGGGGCACCGTTGATCTGCACGCTGCCGATGCGCTCCGGGGGGATCGCCCGCAGCTGGTCGTGATCGAACGGGCCCCGGTAGTGATGCCAGGTGTCGACCAGCACCGTCGCGTTCTCGCGACCGGAGCGGCGCACGATCTCCCAGGCCGTGGCGGCGTCGCGCACGCCGGACCAGGGCAGGAACTCGAGCGTCACCAGCAGGCCGTGCTCGCGCGCGCGGTCCGCCACGCCGGCGATCGCCTCGGCGGCCTCGTCGAGATCGATGCTCTGCCCGAAGCCCTGCGCCAGGTTGAGCGAGCGGGCCCCGAGGCCCGCGGCGAGCTCGTAGAAGACCGGCTCGTCGGCGGGCTGCATCAGCGCTTCCTTCCGCGCGCGCTCGGCGTCCGCGGGCAGCCAGGTGAGCAGGCAGTCGAGGTCGGCGACCACCAGCCCGGCGTCGTCGAGCAGCCTGCGCATGTCGGCGTAGTCGAGGCCCCGGGCGCGCGCCCGTGCGACGTCCTCGGGCCAGACCGTGATGCCGCCAAATCCCCCGGCGACCGCGGCCTCGATCATCTCCGGCAGCCCCGCCTGCAGCAGGGTGCCCGAGCAGAGCACGAGATCGTCCGGCGCCAGCAATTCGCGATCCTCCTGCCCCGCACGCTGCAGGCTGGGGCAGCGCGCGTCAAGCGCACACAAATGCTAGAAGTGCCCCGGGAGACAGATGACCCACCCCGCGCTCCAGACACGGCTCTGCGATCTCGTCGGAGTCGAGTACCCGATCGTCCAGACGGGCATGGGCTGGGTGGCCAGCGCGAAGCTGGTCTCGGCCACCGCCAACGCCGGCGGCCTGGGGATCATCGCCGCGGGCACCATGGACCATGCGCAGCTCGCCGATGCCATCGCCGAGACGCGCGACCGCACCGACCGGCCCTTCGGCGTGAACCTGCGCTCGGACGCGCCCGACATCTTCGAGCGCGCCGACCTGATGATCCGCAGCGGGGTCAAGGTGGCATCGTTCGCGCTGGCGCCCAACGAGCGGCTGATCAAGACGCTCAAGGACGGCGGGCTGATCTGCATCCCCTCGATCGGCGCGCGACGCCACGCCGAGAAGGTGGCGGGGTGGGGCGCCGACGCCCTGATCGTGCAGGGCTACGAGGCCGGCGGACATACCGGCGAGATCGCGACCACGGTGCTGCTGCCGCAGGTGGTCGACGCCGTGGACATTCCGGTGATCGCCGCGGGCGGCTTCTTCGACGGGCGTGGCCTGGTCGCCGCGCTCGCCTACGGCGCCCAGGGCGTCGCCATGGGCACGCGCTTCCTGCTCTGTGCCGACTCCCCCGTGCCCGACGTGATCAAGCAGCTCTACCTCGCGCGCTCGGTCTCGGACACGTTCCGCACCACGCAGGTCGATGGTCACCCGCACCGCGTGCTGAAGACCGCGTTCACCGAGCGGCTCGTGCGCACCAGCTTCCTGACCAGCTTGCCGCGCGCGATCGCCAACGCCGTGCGCTTCAAGCAGATGTCGGGCACGCCCTGGCTCGACATGATCCGCGAGGCGCTCTCGATGAAGCGCACGCAGGAGCTGAGCTGGAGTCAGGTGGTGATGGCGGCCAACGCCCCCATGCTCCAGAAGAAGACCATGGTCGAGGGCCAGCCCGAGGCCGGCGTGATGTCGGGCGGTCAGGTGATCGGCGTCATCGACGACCTGCCGTCGGCCAAGGAGCTGATCGACCGCATCGTCGCCGAGGCCGAGGCCACGCTCGCGCGGCTCGAGTCGGACGAGGGCCGCCTGCGCAGCCCCGCCTGAGGCCCGCGGCCTCCCCGGACAGGGAAGACCGCGGGCCCCGCTGGAAGGACGCCGCTGGCGCGGCTCAGCGGACGCTGAGCTCCACGCGGCGGTTCTGGGCGCGGCCGTCGCTCGTGCTGTTGTCGGCGACGGGTCGCGACTCGCCGTACCCGACCGGGGTCAGGCGCGAGCCCGCGATGCCCTTGCGCGCCAGGTAGTTCACGACCGAGCGCGCGCGGCGCTCGGACAGGCCCTGGTTGTAGGCATCGGAGCCGGTGCTGTCGGTGTGGCCGGCGACCTCGATGCTGATGTCGGAGTTCTCCTTGAGCACCTGCACCGCCACGTCGAGAATCGGCTGGTCCACGGCGCGGATCTGCGCGGAGTCGAGCGCGAAGTTCACGCCGCGCAGAACGATGCGCCGCTGCACCGGCGGAGGTGCCGGAGCGGTGACCTGGATCCGCGTGGAGGCGGACGTGGTCTGCCCGCGGTCGTCGGTCACGGTCAGCGTGGCGTTGTAGGTGCCGGCCTCGGCGTAGGTGTGGCGCGGGCTGGCCTCGGTGGAGCTGCCGCCGTCGCCGAAGGACCACGCGTAGCCCGCGATCGAGCCGTCGGGATCGTCGGCTACGCTGCGGAAGCTGACCGCGAGCGGGCGCTCGCCGCTACGCGGCTCGGCGCTGATGCGCACGGTCGGGGCCGCGTTGGTCGTGGGTCCGCACAGGTAGTCGCCCACGACCGCGCCGACGACCGCGCCGATGGCGGCGCCGAGGATCGCCTCGTCGTTCTCGTCGTCACCGTGGTTCGAGTTCGCGGCCACGGCACCGGCCGCGCCGCCGACGAGCCCGCCGGCCAGGACGCAGACCATGTTGGCGTCATCGAGCGCACCCCGGCCGTCGCGCAGCGAGGCGCAGCCGGAAAGCAGGAATGTGATGCCGACGGCGATCGCGACGGTCCTGTAAGTCATTCTCTCTCCCTCTTGGTCCTGGAAGGCCAGGTAAAGCGGGCGCATGCTAGCTGATCGCGTTTCGCGCGTCTCCTGCCGGTCCCCGGGGGAACCGGACCCGGGAGTGCGCAGCGGGCCGGGCACCGGCCCGGCTCCGCTGCCGCGGGTGGCTGGGCCTCCGCCTGCCTTTCGCTTGCGCTTCGGCTGCGGTACGAGGGATGCTCCAGAAGAACGGCGGAGGGTCCGATTCCACACCTGGAGGGGATCACCTGCAGCCGGAGTCAAGCCAGATGCGCAGCAGAAGCCTCGCCATCGTTCTCGCCACCGGGCTCGCCCTCGCCCTGGGTGCACCCGCAGCCCCTGCCCGCGCCGCCGAGGACGGCGGATTCGGCAGCTTCTGCCAGACCTGGATGGGGAAGCTCCAGAAGCGAGAGCGGGACAACATCGCCCGGATGAAGATTCGCCGCGCCGCCGAGGGCGTCGTGGGCGAGTACACCGGCTACGCCCGCAAGCCCACGCGCTGCAAGCCCACGAGCAAGGTCGTACCGGGCAAGCCTGCCGTGGGGACCCTGGTCTACCACGAGATCCGCTACGCCAAGCGCGGCGCCGACCAGAAGGCGGCGCGCGCCGCGACTCCGCGCGCCGTCAACACGGTCGAGGTCATGGAGATCTTCCGCTACGACGGGAAGCGCTGGATCTACTGAGGGTCTTCCGCTCCGGGCCCTGGGGTAGCCCGGCAAGTGATCCGGATCACGTGCGCCCTGTTCCCCTTGTGAAAGCGTGAAGGCGTGCCGGTGCGCTCGAGCGCCGGTCCCAACCGGCGCGAATCCGGCGCCGGCCACCAAGACGGGGGATGGCGATGATGCGATGGATCACTGGACTCCTGGCCGTGTGCTTCCTGGCGGCCTGCGGGGCGGAGCAGGACTCGGCTGGCGAGAGGCTCTCCGACGCGATGGACGAGGCTGGAGAGGCGGTCGAGGACGTGGCCCAGGGCGCGGCCGACGGCACGCGCGACCTGATGCAGCGCGCGCGCGAGGCGGCCGGCGAGGCGGGTGACGCCCTCGGCGACGCCGCGGACGATACGGGCGACGCGCTCGGCGAGGCCATGGATGATGCCTCCGACAGCGCCGAGGAGGCCGCCGAGGAGACCGGGGAGGCGCTCGACGAGGCCTCCGAGAAGGCCCGCGGCAGCCTGTACTGAGCCCGCGATCTGCGGGGCCCGGCGTCAGCCGTACAGACGCCGGGCCTCGTCGCGGAGCCAGTCGCGGTGGTCGGGATGGGCCACGGCGATGAGCTCCCGGCAGCGCTCCCGGACGCTCTTGCCGAGGAGCCGCGCGACCCCGTGGTCGGTGACCACGGTGTCGGCCAGCTCGCGCGGGATCGAGACGATCTGGCCCGCATCGAACTGCGGGACGATCGTCGAGACCCCGCCCCGCGCCGTCGCGGGGGTGAGCGTGATGGCTCGCCCGCGGCGCGACATGAACGCGCCCAGCTGGAAGGCCAGCTGGCCGCCCAGGCCCGTGTAGACCCGCGAACCGAGCGCGTAGACGCCGATCTGCCCGGACAGATCCACCATCAGCGCGCCGTTGACGGTCGTCATCTGGTCGTGCTGCGCGATCACGCGCGGATCGTTGGTGTGCTCGTAGGAGCGCAGCTCGAAGAACGGGTTGCCCGCGATGTATGCGAGGTCCTCGGGGCTGTTCCCGATGTGGCAGGCGACGAAGCGACCGGGGTGCACCTCCGAGTGACGGCCCGTGAGCACGCCCCTGCGCACCAGTGACACCGTTCCCGGCACCGTGAGCTCGCCGAAGTAGCCCAGGTCGCTGGCGTGGTCGAACGCGCCGAGCATCGTGACCGCGGTCGTGTGCCGGCCCAGTCCGATCTGCAGCGTGTCGCCGTCGCGGATCAGCGGGCGCAGGTGATCGCTCAGGCGGTGCTCGAGCTCGGGATACTCCGCCGGATCGGGGTCGGGAGCCGAGAGCTGGGGCCGGTCACCGCGCACGATCGCGTCGAGCTGCGAGACGTGCAGCCGGCTGTCGCCGCACGTCAGCGGCACGTGCGGGCTCTCCTCGGCGATCACCATGCGGGCGCGCGTCGCGCTGCTCACGGCATCCCAGCACGCGTTGCCCACGCACACGTACCCGGCCTGGTCCGGCGGCGAGACCACGATCATCAGCTTGTCGATCGGGTCGTGCTCGTCGGGTCGCTCGTCCCAGGCCTTGTGCTGGTTGATCAGGCTGAACGGATGCATGTCGATGATCCGGTCGGCGAGCGCCTGGCGATTGCTCGGGATCACCGCGTACTGCACCTGGAGATCCCACGCCGTGCGCGCGTCCTCGCGGAACCAGCCCATGTCCGGGATCGCGATGCTGCGGATGCGCACGCCGCGGAGCTCGGCCTCGCGCGTCGCGAGCACGCTCATGATCGCCGGCGGAACGTGGGAGCTGGGGATCCAGATCAGGTCGCCCGACTCCACCAGGCCGGCCGCCTGCGCGGCCGACATGCGCCGGCGCGCGTAGGTCTGCTGGGGATCGACGCTCAGGTCGATCTGCGCCATCGCATGCTCCCCGGGTGGGCGCGCATTCTGCCACGCGGCGCGCCGCGAGCGATGAAGGGCCCGGCGCGGGGAGGGAGATCCGCGCCGGGCCCGGATGGCGGCCCTGCGGCCGCCCTGCGGCGAGCTCCGGAGGACGGGGGATCGATCGCCGGCGCTCGCTTCTTGCAGTACGGAGGGTGCCCGGCGCGCGTAACGCCCGCTGTGAACGCCTTCACAGGGCGACGGAAAAAATCCGGACCCCGGCGGTGAAGGCCTTCACAGCCGGCCTGCGGGCCCCCCCGTACCCTCGCGCCATCGACAGGAACCCACCGGGAGCAGGGAAGGCGCAGGGACCACGCAAGTCGGGGGCCGCGCCGAACGCCCGCGGGTCGGGGCGCTCTCGAGAGTGCCCGGCCCGCGGGTCTGCTGCGGTACGATGCCCCGGCGGGGCAGGGGAATGCGAATGAGGACGCTGCGCAGCCGCGAGTTCCGGCGAGGCCGCCGGCACGGCGCCGTCGCGCTGGTCGCGACCGCACTGGCGCTGGGCGCGCCGGCGCCCGCTCGGGCGGGCTGGCAGCAGCTCGCGGGCGGCGCCTTCCACACCTGCGGCATTGCCGACGGCGGCAGCGTTCTCTGCTGGGGCGCCAGCGGGGCAGGGCAGGACGAGGCCCCGCCCGGTGCCGCGCGTCAGCTCGTCTCGGGCGCGGAGTTCAGCTGTGCGCTCGCGGCGGGCACCGACCTGATCTCCTGCTGGGGCGCCGCGAGCAGCGGGCAGACCTCGCCGCCGGGCGCGGTCTACACCCAGATCAGCGCGGGCGACGAGTTCGCCTGCGGTCTCCTGCCCGACTCGACGGTCGAGTGCTGGGGCAGCAACGCCCTGGGCCAGCTCGCGGCACCCGCGGGTCGCTTCACGCGCGTGACCGCCGGCGCGAACCATGCCTGCGCCCGGCGCGAGAGCGGGGCGCTCGAGTGCTGGGGCGACGACGCGGCGCAGCAGGCCTCGCCGCTCACCGGCGGCTACCTCGGCCCGACCGCCGGGCGCCGGCACTCCTGCGCACTCGACGCGCTCGGCGTGGCGCACTGCTGGGGACTCGGCGCCGGTGCGGCCGCGCCCGCCGCCGCCGGCCTGAGGCAGCTCAGCGCGGGCGGCGAGCACACCTGCGCCGTGGACGCGGACGCGGCGCTGCGCTGCTGGGGCGCCGACGGCTCGGGCCAGGCCACGCCGCCGGCCGGCGCCTTTCGCAGCGTCCACTCCGGCGAGAACCACAGCTGCGCGATCGCGACCGACGGCAGTGCGCAGTGCTGGGGGCGCGACCTCGAGGGACAGACCACGCCGCCCGTACCGCGGACTCCAGGCCTGTCGGTCGGCAGCGCGTTCAGCTGCGCGCTCCGCGCCGTGGGGACGATCGACTGCTGGGGCCTCGACGGCGCCGGCCAGCTCGGCGTCCCGCCCGGTTCGTATACCGCGCTGGCGGCGGGCACCGCGCACGGCTGTGCGCTGGCCGGCAGCGGCAGCGTCGCCTGCTGGGGCGCCGACGACGAGGGCCAGGTCTCCGCGATCCCGCCGTCGCTCGGCTTCTCGGCCATCAGCGCGGGGCGCGAGCACAGCTGTGCGCTGGCCAGCGCCGACGACATGCCCCGCTGCTGGGGCTCTGACGCCCTGGGGCAGCTCCAGGCGCCGGCGGTCCGGCTCGAGTCGATCGACGCGGGCAGCTTCCACACCTGCGGCATCGGCGATCAGGGCGCCGTGCACTGCTGGGGCTTCGACGGCAGCGGGCAGGTCTCGTCGCCGTCGGACCCGATGACGCGCGTCTCCGCGGGCGCCGCGCACAGCTGCGGGATCCGCGCCTCCGATCGCTCCGTGGTCTGCTGGGGTCTCGACGACGACGGCCAGTCGAGCCCGCCCGCCGGGCCGTTCATCGCGGTCTCCGCGGGCCGGCACCACTCCTGCGGCGTGCGGCTCGACGGCGTTGCCAGGTGCTGGGGTCTCGACGATGCGGGCATGAGCGATCCTCCGGCGCTGCGCTTCCGCGACGTGTCGGTCGGCGACGCCCACTCGTGCGGCGTCACCGAGGACGGAGCCGTGGCCTGCTGGGGCGACGCCAGCCTCGGCCAGCTCAGCTCCGCGTTCGACGACGACGCCGACGGCATCGAGAACGCCGGCGACACCTGCCCCGGCGCCGGGGACCCGGCCCAGCTCGACGGCGATGCCGACGGCGCGGGAGACGTCTGCGACGTCTGTCCCGGCCTGCACGACCCGGACCAGGCCGATTCCGACGGCGACGGGGTCGGTGACCTCTGCGACAACTGCATCGACGTGGCCAACGGCTCGCAGCTCGACACGGTCGGCGACGTGCGCGGGGGCGATGCCTGCCGTCCACTGATGCTCCGGCTGGAGCCCGGCGAGATCGAGACCGAGCTCACGCGCTACCGGGTCAGCGTGCGCTGTGGCGCGCTCGGGGCGGCGCAGCTCCGCTTCGGCATCTTCTTCCCGCAGTCTGTCGCGCCCGGTGACGTGGACTTCGGTGACGGCTGCGACGACGCGGAGGGCTGCTCGGTCGCCCAGGGTCTGGGCGACACCGTGAACCCGTCCACGTCGACCATCGCGGGGCCCGGGCTCGACGAGATCGGGATCCGCGCAGACACGCAGTACGTGCTGCTGACCGGGCAGGACAACGCGGCCGGAGACCAGGAGCTCTGCAGCGCCGGCGACTTCAGCGAGGTCTTCCTGGCGGACCTCCTGGTCGCGGGAGTGCACGACTTCGGCAACCCGTTCCTGCTCACGCTCCAGGGTCTCGACCGCATCGGCGGCGTGATCAGCGCGGGCGGGCCGCTTGTCCTGCCCGGCGGCATCGACGCGGAGCCGCAGGCCTTCATGATGCTCTCGGGCGACGTCGATCCGACCGTGAGCATCGAGATCCGGCCCGCCGTGGGCGACGTGACGGGCACGCTCTGGGATGTCTGGCTCAGCTCCCTGCTCGAGATCTCGGAGCTGCGCGTGGGCTACACCGGCGAGCCGAACCAGCCGACCTCGAACCTGCTGGTGAAGGGCTGCGAGACGTTCAGCGGCGGCGCGGCGAACGCCCGCAGCTGTGCGCAGGGACCCGGCTGGCCCGCCAACGTGAACGCTGCGACCTCCTCCACGCTCGGGCCCGACCCCGGAGGGTCGATCCTGCCGCGCGACGACACCCTGTACGCCGAGCTGATCGGCGCCCTGCCCAGTGGACCCTCCACGAGCCCGGCGCTGAACTACGCGTTCTTCGAGCACTCGATCGCGCGCGTACAGGACACGCCGCCCGCGGGCCAGAACGCGCAGGCGCCGATCCTGACCTTCGACGGGGCGAGCTCCGCGTTCGCTGGAGCCGACGCGGTGGTCGAGATCACCGCCATGCCCGTATCGACCGACGACGTGGCGTTCATCAACGCCTTCACGCCGGGCACCGACCTCGACGGCGACCTGGTGCACAACCTGGTGGACAACTGCCCGCACATCCTCAACACCAGCCAGGACGACAACGGCGGCTTCATGTCGTCGCTCGCCGACGGGACCGGCGATCGCTGCGAGTGCGGCGAGAGCACCGAAAACGGCGCCATCTTCGGTGACGACCTCGACAGCCTCCGCGCATCCCTGGCCGGAGATCCGCTCGCCACCGCGCCCAGCGAGCGCTGCAGCCTGGTCGGCGACCCGGCGAGCTGCGACATGGCCGACGTCGTTGCGCTGGCGCGCGCGCTCGGGGCGCAGCCGGGTCCCGGCGTCGGGCCCAGCTGCGCCGCGGCCGTCGCCCAGCCCTCTGCACCCCCGGACCCCTAGGAGCCCGCCCAGCGATGTCGAATCCGCACCGGGCGCGGCTGCGGCTGCTCCTGGGCTGCTGCATCGGGCTCTCGGGCCCCGCCGCGGCCGACGTCGTCCTCGACGGTACCCTCGGTCCGGCCGGTGCCGTGGGGGGCGGTCTCGTCGACGGTGCTCCGACCACGTACGTGATCGACGAGAGCCTCGGCCGGCGCGTCAGCGGGAACCTGTTCCACAGCTTCGGCCTGCTCTCGATCGAGGCCGGCGAGAGCGCGGCGTTCACCGGGGTCGAGCCCACGGCGGCGATCATCGCGCGCGTGACCGGGGGCGAGCCCTCGCTGCTCGGCGGCCGCCTGAGCTCGATGCTCCCGGGCGCCGACCTCTACCTGCTCAACCCCGCCGGCGTCGTGGTCGGTCCCGGGGGCAGCTTCGATGTGCCGGGCGCGGTTCACCTCTCCACGGCCGACGAGCTGCGGCTGGCCGACGGCGTGCGCTTCGCCGTGGAGGCCGCTCCGGCCGCGCAGCTGAGCAGCGCGCCGCCGGCTGCGTTCGGCTTCCTGCGTAGCGCGCCGGCGCCCGTCGAGGTCGGGGCGGTCTCGACCGCGCTCGCGGGCTCGCTCAGCGGGGGCCGCGTCGAGATCGGCCCGGGGCTCCTGGGCTCGCAGGGCGGCGACCTGGGGCTGTATTCGACGGGTGGGCCGTCCGTCGTGGGGCTCGATGGCGAGGGCGTGCTCGCCACGCCTGATGCGCGCGTCGAGCTCCAGGGCACGCGCATCACGCTCGTGGCCGGTCCCGGCGGCGGGCCGGGCAGCTTCCGGATCCGCGCGGGCGCCCTGGTCGCCGATGGCGTGCTCGTGACCAGCCGCGCGCTCGGCGCGAGCGACGCCGGAGCGCTCGATCTACGCGCCGGCAGCATCGAGGTGCTCGGGACGAGCGTGATCCAGAGCTTGGCGGTGGGCAGCGGCGCGGGCGCGGACCTGCGCCTGGTCGCGGACACACTGCGCGTCACTGAGGGAAGCCTGATCGAGACCGACACGCTGGGCGACGGCGCGGGCGGCGACGTCTCGCTGCGCGCGGGCGCCGAGCTGGTGCTCGATGCCGCCAGCCAGATCTCCACGCGCAGCGCCGGTGCCGCGCCCGGAGGCGCGCTGGCGCTCGCCGGGCCCACTCTGCGCCTGCACGGTGGGGCCCTGGTCTTCACCGCGACGTCGGGCTCGGCGGCGGGCGGGGCGATCGACGTCGCAGGTGGGGTGCTCACAGTCGGTGGAGGCGCGCGGCTGGCGTCCGAGACCAGCGGTCCGGGCGCGGGCGGCGCAGCGCACCTCGTCGTCGACGCGCTCGAGATCGACGGCCTCGGGGGCGCCGCCCTGGTGCAGACCACCACCAGCTCGGATGCTGTCGATGCCGGCCGCGGCGGCGGCATCGAGGTGGACGCACGGCGCGTGGAGCTGACGCGCGGCGGACAGATCGCGGCCACGACGCTGGGCACTGGCGACGCGGGTGACGTGCGACTGCACGGGCTCGATACGCTTGCGGTGGCGGGCGTGAGCGACGTGCCCGACGAGGGCGGCCGGCTGCCCGTCGCGGCGATCACATCGATCGCCGGCCTGCGCGCCGGCGCGACGGTGACCGGCGCCGGCGGCCGGGTCGAGATCGAGGCGCACGAGGTCGCACTCGGCAGCGGAGGCCAGATTCTGGCGCGGGGCTTCGGCTCGGGACGCGCCGGTGCGATCTCGCTCGATGTCGAGACCCTCTCGCTGGTCGGCGGGGGTGACGGACTCGCGGTCATCGAGGCCAGCGCCGAGGACGCCGACGCGGGCATGGTCTCGATCGTCGCCCGCGACGCGCTGCGCCTGGGGGCGGGCGGCCTGATCGCCTCCGGGACCAGCGGCACCGGCGACGGCAGCCGGGTCGAGATCCGTACCGGGCTGCTCGAGGCCGTGGGGCGCGATGCGCTGGGCAACCCGTCGGGCGTGCGTACCAACAGCTCGGGCGGTCGCAGCCCCGTGGTCACGGGTGATGGCGGTGACGTGTACATCGAGGCGCGCGACGTGGTCGTGTCGGCCGGCGCGGAGATCGCCTCGTCCACCGGCCGCGACACCTCGGGACGGGCGGGCGCGATCGACATCGCGGCCGCGAACGCGGTGCTGCTGCGCGATGCCGCACGCGTGACCTCGGAGACGAACGGCAGCGGCCCGGGCGGCGCGATCACGATCGAGGCGGGTCGCAGCATCGAGGTCCGCGGCGCTGCCGAGATCAGCGCCGCGAGCAATGACGCGGCGAGCACCGCCACCGCAGGCGCGGTGAGCCTGGTGGCGGGCGAGCGCATCGAGCTGCACGCCGGCGCGATCCGGACGCGCGCGGAGCTCGCCAGCGGCGGCGCCATCCGCATCCGCACGCGCGACCTGCTGCAGCTCGTCTCCAGCGAGATCAGCAGCCGCGTGCGCAGCGGTGCCGGCGACGGCGGGCGGGTGGACATCGACCCGCGGCTGGTGCTGATGCTGGACTCGCGCATCGAGGCGACGGCGTTCGAGGGCGATGGCGGGGACGTCTCGATCCGCGCCGACTCCCTGCTGCGCTCGGCCGGCTCGAGCATCGACGCCAGCTCGCGCTTCGGTCTCGACGGGCAGATCCAGATCGACTCGCCCACCAGCGAGATCACCGGCGAGATCGATCTGCTCCCGGCCGCCTTCCTCGACCCGTTCGACCTGCTCCGCGACGTGTGCACGCTCGACGACGCGCCGCGCGGCAGCCTGGTGGTCGATCCCGTGCGCGACTCCGGGGAGCTGCCCTGATGCGAGCGGCGAGGCTCGCGCTGCTGCTGGCGCTCGCGCTGGGGCCCGCGCGCGCTGCCCGCGCGCAGCTCGAGCACCACCCGGCCAGCATGCGCCCGGAGCTGCCCGCGTTCGCGCCCGGGGAGGCTGGCTCGCTGGGGCTGCCGGCACTCCCCGAGCCCGGCGCCGCGGCCCGGCGCCGCCCCTCGTCGGGCCTGCGCGTGTACGTGCGCGAGATCCGCGTCGAGGACAGCACCGTCTTCTCGGCTGCGGAGCTGGCCCGGCTCACGGCTCCGTGGACGGGCCGCGAGGTCGGCACCGAGGAGCTGGTCGCGGCGCAGAACGCGATCACGCGGGCCTACATCGCGCGCGGGCACGTCAGCTCGGGCGCGCAGCTGCCGGACCAGGACGTGGTCGACGGCGTGGTGCGCATTCGCGCGGTCGAGGGTCGGCTCGAGTCGCTGTCGATCGAGGGGAACCGGCACTTCCGTCGCGACGCGCTGCGCGCGCGGCTGCTGCCCGACGCGTCGCGACCGCTGGCGCTCGACGAGCTGGAGCGCCGCCTGCGCCTGCTGCAGGCCGACGAGCGCATCGTCCGGGTGGATGCACGGCTCACCCCGGGCAGCGCTCCGGGCCTGGCGCGCCTCGGAGTCACGGTCCTGGAGGAGACGCCCTGGCGGCTGGGCGTGCGCGTCGCGAACGATGTGTCGTCGAGTCTGGGCGGCCGCCGGCTCGAGGTCGCGCTGGCGCATCTGAACCCGCTGGGGCTCGGCGACCGCCTGGGCGCGCGGATCTCTCTCGCGCGTGGCCTGGTCGACCTGGACCTGCGCTACACGCTGCCGCTCGGCGCGCACGGCACCACGCTCGAGCTCGGCTACCGGCGCGGCCGCGCCGAGGTGGTGGAGGGCCTGTTCGACGCTCTGGGCCTCGACGTGGACAGCCGCCGCTCCGACTGGACCGTGGCGCTGCGGCAGGTGCTGTACCGGCGCGCCGACCGGGAGCTGAGCGCGGGCATCGAGGGGCAGCGGCGCACGAGCCGCGTCGAGATCGCCGACCTGGGGCCGTTCGACTTCTTCGCCAGCCAGACCGGAGAGGACGAGACGCACGTGAGCGTGCTGCGGCCCCACGTGCAGTGGATCTCGCGCACGCCCGGGAGCGCGCTGGCGGCTCGCTACACCGTGAGCTTCGGCGTGGACTGGCTCGACGCCACGATCTACCCGTCGAGCGCCCCCGGCAGCGACGTGCCCGACGGCCGCTTCGTCTCGCACCTGATCCAGCTCCAGTACGCGCGTCAGCTGCCGGACGCGCTGCGCGCAGCGCAGCTCGTGCTGCGCGGCGACGCGCAACTTGCGCGCGACGCGCTGCTGCCGATGGAGCGCATTCCCGTGGGCGGACGCTCCAGCGTACGCGGCTACCACACCAGCGAGATGGTGCGCGACAGCGGGATCGTGCTCTCGGCCGAGGCGCGCATTCCGCTGCTGCGGGACGCGCGGGGCCGCGAGCGCCTGCAGCTGGTCCCGTTCGCCGACTTCGGCAAGGCCTGGAACCGCGATCGCCGTGCCTCGCAGCGCTCGATCGCGAGCCTCGGACTGGGGCTGCGACTCGACCTGGGTCGCGTGCGCGCGGGCATCTACTGGGGCGGCCGGCTGCGCCCGGTCGACCGACGGGACGGCGATGGCCTGCAGGACGCGGGCCTGCACCTGGAGCTCGAGGTCGCGGCGTTCTGATGCGCGCTGCCGCGCTGCTCGCGATGCTGCTGGGGCTGCTGGCCGCGGGCCACGCCGCCGCCGACTCCGGCGCCTGCGCCCCGGATTCCGGTCCGCCGGTGCTGCCCGCCGACGCCGACGCGCACGCGCGGGCCAGCGCGCTGCTGGAGCACGCCGGCGGCCTGCGGCGCCGGGGTGCACTCGACGCCGCCTCGGCGGCGCTGGACGCCGCGGCGCCCGAGGTGGAGCGCTGTGCGGCTCCGGGGCCCGGGGCGCTGCTCGTCCTCGAGCGCGGTCTGGTGGCGCGCGCGCGCGGGGATCACGCGAGCGCAGCGCGCATTCTCGAGCGCGTCGAGGGACCGCAGGCGGCGCTCGCAGCCGTGCTCGCCCTCGGGTCCCGGGTCCGCAGCGGGCCGCGGGCGGTCGACCCCGCCCGCATCGCGGCCACGCGCGCGGGGATCGAGGCCCTGGCGAGTCCGCGCGAGCGGGCACACGCGCGGCTGCGCCTGGCGCAGGCGCTCGAGCAGCTGGCCTCCTCGGGCGAGGAGGGGCAGGCGCGGGTGCTGCTGCGCGCGGCCGCCGCCGACCTCGAGCAGGCCCGGATCGACGCCGTGGCCGGCGGCGCGACCGCGCTCGAGGCGCGTGCGCTCGCGGCGCTCTCGGGTCTGTACGCGCGCGATGCGCAGCCCGACGCGGCCCTGCGCCTGGCGCGCCGCTCGCTCTTCCTGGCGCGCGCGGCCGACGACCCCGGAGCGGAGCGCGCCGCGCAGGCGCGCCTCGGAAGCCTGGCACGCGCGCGCTCCGATCGGCCCGCCGCGATCGCCGCGCTGCGCGCCGCCGTCGAGCTGCTGAGCGTGGCGCGGCCCGCCACCGCCGACGACGCGCAGCGCGCGCTCGAGCTCCAGCACGAGCTGGTGGACCTGCTGCTGCAGTCGGCCGCGCGCGCGGGAGATCCACAGGCGACGCTGCGCGAGGCGCGCGACGTGCTCGAGGCCCTCAAGGCCGACGAGCTGCGCGATTACTTCGCCGATCCCTGCGTCGCGCCGCGGCGCCAGGTGGCGGCCGATGCCATCGCGGGAGCGGTCGTGGTCTACCCGGTGGCGCTGCCCGATCGCCTCGAGCTGATCGTCGGCCGTGGGGGACGCCTGCTGCGCCGCAGCGTGCCCGTGGGCGCCGCGCGCCTCGAGGCCGAGGTGCACCGCCTGCGGCGTCTGCTCGAGAAGCGCACCACACGCGAGTACGTGCGGCCCGCGCGCCAGCTCCACGACTGGCTGGTGCGCCCGCTCGGCGACGTGCTCGCCGGCGGGCCGGTCGAGGCGCTGGTCTTCGTGCCCGGCGGCGCCCTGCGCACGGTCCCGCTGGCGGCCCTGATCGACCGGGAGACCGGTGCCTACCTGGTCGAGCAGTACCCGCTGGCGGTCACGCCGGGCATCGGCCTGACCGAGCCGCGCGCGCTGCCCGCGAGCGGGGCGCGCGTACTGGCCGCCGGCGTGAGCCGGGCGGTCGGCGACTTCGCGCCGCTGCCCCACGTGGAGCCGGAGCTCGCCGAGCTCGCCCGGCTCTGGGGCGCGCGCGTGCTCGCCAACGACGCGTTCGTGATCTCCGCCTTCGAGCGCGCCATCCGGGGTGCACGCGTCGACGTGGTGCACGTGGCGTCGCACGCGGAGTTCCGCGGCGCGCGCGACGGCAGCTTCCTGCTCGCCTGGGACGGCCGGCTGTCGATCGACCGCCTGGCGGAGCTGATCGACGCGACGCGGCACCGCGACGACCCGATCGAGCTGCTCGCGCTCAGCGCCTGCGAGACCGCGGCGGGCGACGAGCGCGCCGCACTCGGGCTGGCGGGCGTCGCGGTACGGGCCGGCGCGCGCAGCGCGCTCGCCACGCTCTGGCCCGTCAACGACCAGGTGGCCAGCGAGCTGGTCGGGCGCTTCTACGCCGAGCTTGCCCGCGGCGCCTCGCGGGCCCGCGCCCTGCAGCGGGCGCAGATCGCGATCCTGACGCGGCAGAGCTACCGGCACCCCGCCTACTGGGCGCCGTTCCTGCTGATCAGCAGCTGGCTCTGAGGCCGCTGCTCTCAGGGCATCGCCAGCTCTTCCTGGCCGATCTGGCGCATCAGCTCCTTCCAGCTCGCGGCGTCGCGCGTGCGGACCGCGCGGTCGAGCGCGTCGTACCACAGGCCCGCGCCGCCGAGCGCGCGGGCGTCGGCGTCATCGCCCAGCTCCTCGGGAGGCTCCACGCGCTGGATCCAGCCCATCTCCACCTTGTCGCGCGAGTGGCGCTCGCGATCGGGCATCACGGAGATCGCCCACTCGTACTCGACGCCCGGCGCCAGCTCGACGCCGCAGTCGGCCAGGTCGAACGCGTACGCGCCCGCGCGCCCGACGCCCTCGATCAGGTGCTCGCAGAGCGGGTCGATCCCGTCGGCGGCGATCAGCGTGAACACCACCGCGGCCTCACCGGGGGCGTCCTCGATCGACCAGTACAGGCGCGGCCGGCCCTCGCGGGTCCGCGCGACGTGCTCCGGGGCCAGGGTGTGTGGCCGGGGCGCCTCGAGGGCCACCCGCGTGGCCGAGGCGATCTTGCTGCGCAGCGCGGGCTTCCCCAGGCGTGGTGGCTGGTAGACGGGGCGCGGTGCGGTTCGCGGCGGGGCCTGCCCGGCCTCGCCGCCCTGGGCCACCTGGACGACGCGTGCGTCGGCCAGCGCGCTTGCCGCGCTGGCGGGCGCTGGCAGGGCCGCGAGTGCGGCGCTGATCAGGATCTGGACGAGCATCTCGGCTTTCCTCCTCGGATTCCCCGAGCATCGGCGAGGCCGGCGCCGCTGTCTGTGAAATCCTTCACGCCGCCGCCGGGTTGCCGGTCGCCGGCACCCGGAAGACGGCGACGGGCTCGCGGCGTCCCTTGAGCGCGAAGCGGCCCAGGTCCTCGCAGGCGAAGGCGTCGCCGATTCGCTCGCGCGTCGCCCCGCTGATCAGGATCCGGCACGGCTCCGCGTCGAAGTCGTGCTCCACGTCGGCCAGCGCCTCGAGGCGCTGCGCCGTGATCGCCGCCTCGCCGACCGAGGTGGTCTTCATGCGGCCCCGACCGATCGTGCCCCGCACCACCGGGCCGGTGTTCAGGCCGATGCGCATCGCAACCGTCGGCAGACCCTGCTCGCGGTAGCGCGCGTTGACCGCGTCGAGCCGCCGGGCCATGGCCTGCGCGCACTGCACGGCGCCGATCGTGTCGCGGGCGATCGCGTCGTCGCCGGTGCTCGGCAGCGGGAAGCCGAAGTTCGCCTTCATGCCGTCGCCGAAGTAGTCGTCCACGATCCCGCCGTGGGCGTGCACCTCGTTCGACATGGCCTCCATGAACTCGTTGACCCAGTCGATCAGCGCGGCCGGATCCATCTTCTCGGCGTTGCTGGTGAAGCCCTTCATGTCGACGAAGACCACGGTCGCGACCATTCGCTCGGGCCGGGGCCGGCCGCCGCTGAGCAGCACGTCGCGCTGGCTCCAGAGCACGTCGGCGATGGCGTCCGACTCGGTGAGCGCGAAGACCTGCATGAGCTGGCGCCGCTCCTCTCGCTCGGTGCGCGAGGCCCAGGCCGCCGAGACCGACACGGCGCCGATCCACGCCAGCATCGGGCCTCCGGGCGGGAACCACACCGCCTGCCGGGCCAGGATCTCGCCAGCGCCGAGCCAGAGCAGCGCGGCGCCGAGGGTCACCGCGGCCAGGAAGGCGAGCGGGCCGCGCGCGAGCAGGCCGGCGGCGGCGGCCAGCAGTGCGGCGCCGACGATCGCCGCGTGCTGTACGTCCGCGCCCGCGGGGGCGATGGGCCGCGACTCGCCCAGGGCGATGCGCGTCAGCTCGCCGGCGAGCGCCGCCTGGAGCATCACGCCCGGCAGCGCCTCGGCGCCGCCCGCGCAGGGCGTCTGGAAGCTGCGACCGACGCTGCGCGAGACGTGACCGATCACCACCATGCGGTCGTGCAGCAGCGCGGGGTCGTGGCGGCTGGCGAGCAGGTCGCCCAGCGGCACCAGGTCGATCTCGTCGCGCGCTCGACAGCTCGCCAGCAGCACCTGGTAGCCGGCCAGGTCGGCGTGGCGGTAGCCGCCGCGATCGAGCTCGAGCGGCGTGAGGGTCGTGGGACCCAGCCGCATCAGCTCGGGTCGCCGGGGGTCGGGCTCGGGCGCGATGCCCTGCTCGTTCAGCCAGTGCAGGGCCAGGCGCAGCGACAGCGCCCAGTCCACCTCGTGCACGCCGTCGTCCTGGAAGAGCAGCGTGCGCCGCACCACGCCGTCCAGGTCCGGCAGGACGGCGTTGAAGCCCACGCGGTCGCTGCCGCGCAGGGCGGGCGGCTCGGCGATGCCCTCGGCGCGGATCCCGTACACGCGCGGGTCCCCGCGCAGGAGCGCGTCGAAGGCCGCGGCCCCCGGGGGCACCGAGACGTCGCGGAAGAGATTGAGACCCACTGCACGCGGCCCCGCGCGCAGCACGGCCTCGAGCGCGCGGCGCAGGTCGGCGTCGCTGATGGGCCAGAGCGCCTGCGCATCCGCCTCGGTGATGCCCACCACCGCCACGCGTGGATCCGGCGTCCGGGGCTGTACGGCCAGCAGCGCGTCGAAGGCCGCGAGCTCCGCCGTCTGCAGGGCGCCGCTGGCCCGCAGCGCCAGCACGATGGCGGCGACCAGCAGGCCCGATCCGGCTCCGACGAGAAGCTGCGTACGGCCCATGGGCCCGCGAATCGTACAGCGCGGCGGGTTCCCCCGCTCGCATCTCCCGCGGTATCCTGGGAGCCCAGAGCAAAGGACACGCAGCTCATGCGCAAGCTCGACAAGCGGACGCTGCTGGGCGGCTCCTCGATCTTCCAGGGTCTGGCCGAGCGCGACCTCGACGCGCTCGCGGCGGTCACCGTGACCAAGCGTCTGGTCTCCAAGGAGGTGCTCTTCCACAAGGGCGAGATGGGCAGCGAGCTCTACGGTGTGCTCTCGGGACGCCTGCGCATCTCCGCCGCCGGGCCCGACGGCAAGGGGATGGTGTTCACCTACGCGGACCCCGGTGAGATCTTCGGAGAGATCTCGCTGATCGACTCCTCACCGCGCTCGGCCACGGTCGAGGCCGCCGAGCCCTCGGAGCTGATGGTCCTGCACCGCCGCGAGCTGATGCCGTTCCTGAAGCAGCATCCCGAGGTGGCGATCCACATGGGCCAGCTGGTCGCGGCGCGGCTGCGCCGCGTGAGCGAGCAGGTCGAGGACGCCTACCTGCTCTCGCTGCCGGCGCGCCTGGCCCGCAAGGTGATCGCGCTGGGCCGTGTCTACGGCAAGGAGACACCGAAGGGTGTCACCCTGGAGATCCCGCTGGCGCAGCAGGAGATCGGCGAGCTGATCGGCGCCACGCGCGAGAGCGTCAACAAGATCCTGCGCCGCTGGTCCGAGTCCGAGCTCGTCGAGGTCGACCAGAAGATCATCACGATCCGCGATCTCGACGGCCTCCAGGACGTCGCCGACATGTACGTGGACTGAGGTCCGGCGAGCCCGGCACTACACCCGCTTGCTTGCGATCAGGTCGCGCAGCAGGAAGCGATGACACTCCGAGGTGTCCTCGTCGCAGTGACACATCAGCGTGACGTTGCCGCTCGCCGCCAGGTGCTTGATCAGGCGCATGGTATGGAGCTGACCGCGGTTGCGGATGGTGCGATTGTCGGCGTCCACGGCGCCGGGCGCGAACATCTCCTTGCGGTAGCGGCTCGCGAAGTCGCGCCAGGGGATGTCGCCGTCGAGGAAGGTGCGTAGCAGCCGCTCGCTCGGGCCCAGGCTGGGCATCCAGACGTCGTAGCGGTCGGCGCGGCCCCGGCCGCGGAAGCGCGCGACCAGCAGGCGCAGGCCGTCGTCGGGCGCTGCGGGAGTGGAGATGCTGGCGGTGCGGAGCATGGAAGCTGCCTCCCGTTCGCCGCTGGGATGCCGGGCCGGGCCCTCCGGGGTCGCCCGGCCGGCGCGGCTCCGGCGCGCGGACCCTGTGCCATAATGGGCCGGTCATCCGCCACTCGCCAGGAGGGTTCCATGAAGGTCGGGGCCATGTGCACCAGCTACAACCATCAGGACTGGGAGCGCCTGATGACGGAGGACTACGAGCGGTCCCCCGAGATCCCCGATCCCGTGATGATGGACAACGCCCTGCGCCTCGGCGATCAGATCGAGCCGCTGGGCTTCGACTCCCTGTGGACCACCGAGCACTACGGCTCGGCGTACTCCATGCAGCCCAACCCGCTGCAGTGGCTCGCCTACTGGGCCGGGCGAACGGAGCGCGTGGACCTGGGCACGGCGGTGGTGGTGGTGCCCTGGTGGAACCCGGTGCGCCTCGCTCACGAGATCTCGATGCTCGACATCCTGCTGCGCGGACGGCGCCTGCTGCTCGGCCTCGGCCGCGGCGTCTCCGAGCACGAGTACGCGTCGCTCGGCGTGCCCCGCGACCAGTCGCGCGACTACTTCTACGAGATCCTCGACGTGCTGCGCCTGGCCGACGAGAAGGAGCGCTTCTCGTACAAGGGCGAGATCTTCGAGCTGCCGCCGACCATGGTGCGCCCGCAGCCGCGGCACAAGGGCAAGCTGCTCGAGGGGGCGCGCTGCGCGTTCACCACGCGCGGCTCGGCCATCCGCGCCGCCGAGGCCGGCCTCGGCCAGCTCTTCGTGGCCGGTGAGCCGCTGAGCGAGATGGCCAAGCAGGTGGCGAGCTTCAACCAGATCCGCGCCGACCGCGGCCTGCCGCCGGACCAGCCGACCGCCATGCTCTGGATGTACTGCGCCGAGACCGAGGAGGAGGCGGAGATCGGCTACGAGTACTACCAGCGGCAGCAGCAGGATGCGCGCAATCACTACTTCGCCTGGAACAGCGCGGGCTTCGAGGGCGTGAAGGGCTACGAGGAGTACCAGAAGGTCTTCGCCAACGCCGACTTCGGCGCCGCGAACCTCTGGGAGCAGCGCCACACGCAGCTGATCGGCACGCCCGACCAGATCCTCGAGAAGGCGAAGAACCTGCAGGAGGCCGTGAGCCTCGGCTACCTGGTCGTGCACGCTTCGTACGCCGACATGCCGGTCGAGAGCGCGGAGGCGAGCCTGGGCCTGTTCTCGAAGGAGGTGCTGCCCGCTCTCCACGAGATGGCGACGCCGCTGCACGAGCACTCGCTCGGCACCGCCGAACAGGCGGCCACCGCGGGCTGAGGGGGCGCCGGTGACTACGGCCCGGGAGCGGATGTCCACGCCCTGGCCGGTGGATCGCGTGATCCCCGCCGGGGACTGGCGGCCGCCTGCGGGCACCGTCGTGATCTCGGCCGACGATCACCTCATGGAGCCCGACCTCTGGGTCGAGCACATGCAGGGTGCGGATCGCGATCGCGCGCCGCGCATCTCGCGCGACGCGTCGGGCTTCCACCTGACGGTCGAGGGGCGCTCCCTGGACACGCCCGGCTACAACAGCCTGATCGTCGAGGGGCGCGAGGGCATGGCGGACCAGGAGCGCCGCCTGGCCGACATGGACGCCGAGGGCGTCGATGCGAGCATCGTGTTCGCCGGCCGCACCATGGGCCTGTTCGCGCAGCTCGGCGACCGGGACTTCCTCTTCCGCTGTCTCGACGCGTACAACGAGTGGCTCGCCGGCTGGCAGGCGCGCTCGAATGGCCGGCTGTACGGCGTGGCCGTGCTGCCCACGATGTACCGGCCCGAGGCCACGCGCGACTACGTGCAAAAGCTCCGGGACCTGGGCTTCGTGACCCTGCAGCTGCCGTCGTTCCCGAAGGACGTGCGCTACAACGCGTCGTCGATGGAGCCGCTCTGGGATGCGGTCGAGGAGGGCGGCCTGCCGCTCTGCTTCCACGTGGGCGCGAGCAGCAGCCTGCGCGGCAAGGGCGCGCTGGGCACCTCGGTCACCGCGGCCCTGCAGCCGTTCCGCGAGCTCTGGTGCCTGCTCGCGTTCTCCGGAATCCTCGAGAGGCATCCCGGGATGCAGGTGGTCTTCGCCGAGGGCGGCATCAGCTGGGTGCCCGCGGCGCTCTTCGACGCCGACAAGCAGTACCGCGCATACGCCACCGAGGTGCGGCCGAAGCTCGCGCGGCTGCCGAGCTACTACTGGCACCGCCAGTGCCACGCGACGTTCATGAACGACCCGGCCGGCATCAAGCTGACCGACGACATCGGCCACGAGCACATGCTCTGGTCCACTGACTACCCCCACCCCGAGGGCAATCTGGGCGAGAACGTGGCGGTGATGCGCTCGATCTTCGAGCAGCTCGACGAGCCGCGCGCGCGTGCGATCGTCGGGGGGAACGCCGCGCGCGTCTGGGGCCTGGACGTCGAGGCGATCCGCAGGTCCAGCGGCGCGTTCGCCACGCGGCACT
This sequence comes from Deltaproteobacteria bacterium, assembly GCA_029261925.1. Lineage (GTDB taxonomy): Bacteria > Myxococcota_A > UBA9160 > SZUA-336 > SZUA-336 > JAGWBS01. The sequence continues at coordinate 65,103 of JAJDAJ010000091.1, forward strand.
GAGCGCGGCGCCGGCTGCCGCTGCCGTCAGCCGAGCCAGACCCGCGCATTGCGGAACAGGCGCAGCCAGGGGCCGTCGGGGCCCCAGTCGTCGGGGCACCAGGAGTGCTGCACGCTCCGGAACACGCGCTCGGGGTGCGGCATCATGATCGTCACGCGGCCGTCGGGCGTGGTCAGACCGGTGATCCCGGCCGGCGAGCCGTTCGGGTTGGCCGGGTAGCTCGCGGCGGGCGCTCCGCCGGGCGCGACGTAGCGAAGCGCCACCAGGCCCGCGTCCTCGAGCGAGACGCGCCCGGCGTCGTCCAGCTCGGCCCGGCCCTCGCCGTGCGCGACGGCGATCGGGATGCGCGCGCCCGCCATGCCGCGCAGCAGGATCGAGGGGCTCTCGTCGACCTGCACCAGCGACAGGCGTGCCTCGAACTGCTCCGAGCGATTGCGCACGAAGCGGGGCCAGTGCTCCGCACCGGGAATCAGCTCGCGCAGCGCGGCGAGCATCTGGCAGCCGTTGCAGACGCCGAGCGCGAACCGATCCGCACGCGCCAGGAACGCCTCGAGCTGGTCGCGCGCGCGTGCGTTGAACAGGATCGACTTGGCCCAGCCCTCGCCCGCACCCAGCACGTCGCCGTACGAGAAGCCGCCGCAGGCGACCAGGCCGTGGAAGGCCTCGAGCTCTCGGCGCCCCTCGATCAGGTCGCTCATGTGCACGTCGACGCACTCGAAGCCGGCGCGATCGAAGGCCGCAGCCATCTCCACCTGTCCGTTCACGCCCTGCTCGCGGAGCACGGCCAGGCGGGGGCGGGCGCCGCGCGCGATCAGCGGCGCCGCGACGTCGTCGGCGGGATCGAAGGGCAGGGCGATCGCCTGCAGGCCCGGGTCGTCGGCAGCGCGCGCGGTGTGCTCCTCGTCGGCACAGGCCGGATCGTCGCGCAGTCGCTGCATCTGCCAGGTCGTGGTCGACCAGACCGCGCGCCAGTCGTGGCGCAGCGCGCCGAGCAGCTCGCGTCCGCCGCGTGTGAAGGCGATGCGGCCGTCGGCGCGGGGTGCGCCGATCAGGTGGGTGCAGTCGCCCAGGCCGTGGGCGTCGATCACGGCGCGCACGCGCTCGAGATCGGCGCGGCGCACCTGCAGCACCAGGCCTGGCTCCTCGCAGAACAGCGCCGCCGTGGCGTCGTCGCCCAGGGCATCGAGCGCGACCTCGACGCCGCAGCCGCCGGCGAACGCCATCTCGGCGATCGTGGCCAGCAGGCCGCCGTCGGAGCGATCGTGGTACGCCAGCGCCAGGCCGTCGGCGCCCAGCTCCTGCACCGCCGCGAAGGCCGCGCGCAGGTCGGCGGGATCGTCGAGGTCGGGCGCCTCGTCGCCCAGCGCACCGTACGCCTGTGCCAGCGCCGAGCCGCCCAGGCGGCAGCGGCCGTGCCCGAGGTCGACCATCAGCAGCGCGCTCTCGCCGCGGTCGGTGCGCAGCTGCGGCGTGAGCGCGCGCCGCGCGTCGGTCACGGGCGCGAAGGCGGTCACGATCAGCGACAGCGGCGCGGTCACGCGGCGGGTCTCGCCGGCCTGCTCCCACACCGTGCTCATCGACATCGAGTCCTTGCCCACCGGCACGGCCACGCCGAGCTGCGGGCAGAGCTCGAGCCCCACGGCGCGCACCGCGTCGTACAGGCGCGCGTCCTCCCCGGGGTGGCCCGCCGCCGCCATCCAGTTGCAGGAGAGCTTGACGGCGCCCAGCCGCCCGACCGGCGCCGAGGCGATGTTGAGCAGCGCCTCGGACACGGCCATGCGGGCCGATGCCGCGGCGTCGATCAGCGCGAGCGGGGTGCGCTCGCCCACGGCCATGGCCTCGCCCGCGAAGCCGTCGAATGCCGCGGTCGTCACGCAGGCGTCGGCCACGGGGACCTGCCAGGGGCCGACCATCTGGTCGCGCGCCACCAGGCCGGTGACCGTGCGGTCTCCGATGGTGATCAGGAAGGTCTTGTCGCCGACCGTGGGCAGCGCCAGCACGCGGCGCGCGGCCTCGTCGAGGTCGAGCCCCGTGGTCTCGAAGCCCGGCTGCGCCACGCGCTCGCGCACGGCGTCGCGCTGCATTCGAGGCGCCTTGCCCAGCAGCACCTCGAGCGGCATGTCGATCGGGGTCGCACCCAGCCGGGCGTCGCTCACGACCAGCCTGCCGTCGTCGCTGGCGTGGCCGATCACGGCGTGCGGACAGCGCTCGCGCGCGCAGAGCGCCCCGAACTGCTCGAGCCGTCCGGGCGTGATCGTGAGCACGTAGCGCTCCTGCGACTCGTTGCACCAGATTCCCAGCGGCGACATCCCCGGATCGTCGCTGGGCACCTCGCGCAGCTCGATGCGTCCACCGCGGCCGCTCGCGTGCAGCAGCTCGGGCACCGCGTTCGAGAGCCCGCCCGCCCCGACGTCGTGGATCGAGAGCACCGGTGAGTCCGCGCCCAGCGCGTTGCAGGCGTCGATCACCTCCTGGCAGCGCCGCTCCATCTCCGGGTTCTCGCGCTGCACCGAGGCGAAGTCCAGGTCCTCGTCGCTCGCGCCCGTCGCCATGGAGGAGGCGGCGCCCCCGCCCAGCCCGATCAGCATCGCGGGCCCGCCGAGCACCACCACGGCGGTACCCACGGGTGCGTCCAGCTTGTCCACGTGCTCCGGCCGCACGTTGCCGAAGCCGCCGGCGATCATGATGGGCTTGTGGTAGCCGCGAACCTCGACGCCCCTCGGCCCGGCCACGCACTGCTCGAAGCTGCGGAAGTAGCCGCAGAGTCCGGGCCGGCCGAACTCGTTGTTGAACGCCGCGCCGCCCAGGGGTCCGTCGAGCATGATCTCGAGCGCCGAGGCGATGCGCTCGGGCCGGCCGTGGTCCTGCTCCCAGGGCTGCTCGGCTCCGGGGATGCGCAGCGCCGAGACCGAGAAGCCGACCAGGCCCGCGCGCGGCCGCGCGCCGCGCCCGGTCGCGCCCTCGTCGCGGATCTCGCCGCCCGAGCCGGTCGCGGCCCCGGGGTACGGCGCGATCGCGGTGGGGTGGTTGTGGGTCTCGACCTTGATCGCGACGTGCGCCGGCTCGCGGTGCGCGGCGTACACGCCCGTGAGCGCGTCGGGGAAGAAGCGTCCGACCTCGCTGCCGGCGATCACCGCGGCGTTGTCGTGGTAGGCCGAGAGCACGCCGTCGGGCGACTTGTCGGTCGTGTTGCGGATCATGGCGAACAGCGACAGCGGCTGCGGCTCGCCGTCGATGCTCCAGCTGGCGTTGAAGACCTTGTGCCGGCAGTGCTCCGAGTTCGCCTGGGCGAACATCATCAGCTCGACGTCGGTGGGGTCGCGGCCCAGGTCCGCGAAGGCGCTGGCCAGGTACTCGATCTCGTCGGGCGCGAGCGCCAGCCCGAGATCGGCGTCGGCGCGCTCGAGCGCGGCCCGCGGGTCCGACCCCAGCGGCACGTGCCGCAGCGGCGCCGGGTCGGTGTGGCGGAACAGCCCGGCGGCCGACGCCAGGTCCGGCAGCAGCGCCTGGGTCATGCGGTCGTGCAGCAGCGCGCCGGCGCGCTCGAGGTCCGCCGCGTCGAGGTCGCCGCGCAGCCACCAGGCGCTGCCGCGCTCGATGCGCTCGACCGCGTCGAGACCGCAGATCCGCGCGATGTCGGTGGCCTTGGACGACCAGGGGGAGATCGTCCCCGGGCGCGGCACCACCAGGATCAGCTCGCCCCGGGGCTCGTCGGGCGCCGGTGCCGGGCCGTAGCGCAGCAGGCGTTCGAGAATCGCCCACTCGCCGGCGTCGAGCGCGCGCCGCGTCTGCACCAGGTGCATCCATGCGCTCTCCAGCTCGCGCAGCGCGGGCACGCGCTCGCGGATCCGCTCGAGCAGGCGCTGGCTTCGGTGGGCGGACAGCGCTGGCCCGCCGCGCAGGTGGAGCATGCGATGAGACCCGGTGCAGGGGCGTGATCCCGGGGCCCGGGGGAGGGACGCGAGACGCCGGGGGATGACCTGACCCGCAGTGTATGGGCGCCGCGCAGGCGGCGCCACGCGCTGGTGAGGGGGCCCCGATCGGGTATGTTCGCTCGCGCCGTGGCCGAACTCCGCCCCCTCGCCGTCGACGTGCCCGAGGTGCTGCTCCCGTCGCCGGGCGTCGACCTCGAGCGCTGGGCCGTGGTCGCCTGCGATCAGTACACGTCGCAGCGCGACTACTGGGACCGGGTCGCGGAGCACGTCGGGAACGCCCCCTCGACCCTGCACCTGGTGCTGCCCGAGGCCTACCTGGGCGACGGCGACGAGGCCGCACGCGTCGCGACCATCCACGCGCGCATGCGCTCCTGTCTGACCGACGGCGTGTTTGCCCCGGCCCGTCGCGCGGCGCTGCTGGTCGACCGCGAGACGCCCTGCGTGCCGTCGCGCCGCGGCCTGCTGCTGGCGCTCGACCTCGAGGGCTACGACTACCGGCCGGGAGCCCGGACCCTGGCGCGCGCGACCGAGGCCACCGTCGAGGAGCGGCTACCGGCGCGCGTGCGCGTGCGCGACGGGGCGCCGCTCGAGCTGCCCCACGTGATGGTGCTGATCGACGATCCGGGGCGCACGGTGATCGAGCCGCTCGCGGAGGCACTCGCCGCCGCGCCCCCGCTGTACGACACGCCGCTCTGGCCCGACGCCGGGCGCGTGCGCGGCTGGGCCGTGGACGACCGGGTGGCGCTGGGACGGCTCGGGGACGCGCTGGCCGCCCTGGCTCGACCCGGGGCGTTCCGCAGCCGCTACGGCGTGGAGTCCGACGACGTGCTGCTCTTCGCGGTCGGCGATGGAAACCACTCCCTGGCGGCCGCCCGGCTGCTCTGGGAGCGCACGCGCGACGGGCTCGACGCCGCCGCGCGCGAGACGCATCCGGCGCGCTTCGCGCTCGTCGAGCTGGTCAACGTGCACGACCCCGGCCTGGTCTTCGAGCCGATCCACCGCGTGGTCTTCGACGTGGATCCGGCGGCCCTGCTCGACGCCCTGCCGGGCTGGTTCGCCGAGCAGGGCGCGCGCTGCTCGCTCGAGCCCGCGCGGGACGACGCCGCCCTGCTGGAGCGTCTGCGCGCCCCGGCCCCCGGCACCCAGGTCGCGGCCTTCACGCACACGGGGGGCGCGGGGCTGATCTCGATCGAGGACGCACCGGCGAACCTGCCCGTGGGCTCGCTGCAGGCCTTCCTCGACGCCCAGGTCGCCAAGCATCCGGACGCCTCGATCGACTACATCCACGGCGACGACGTCGTGCGGTCCCTCGCCAGCGGGCCGTCGCGCATCGGCTTCTACCTGCCGGTCCTGCCGAAGAGCGAGCTCTTCCGCACGGTGATCGTGGACGGGGCGCTGCCGCGGAAGACCTTCTCGATGGGCGAGGCCGCCGAGAAGCGCTTCTACCTGGAGGCGAGGCGGATCCTGCCGTGAGCCCGGCGCACGTTGGCTGAGGCGATCGTCGAGCTTCGCGGTGTATCGAAGCGCTTCCGCGAGCGCCGCGCGGTCGTCGATCTCGACCTCGAGGTCCCGTACGGGAGCTGCTTCGGCATCCTCGGGCCGAACGGCGCCGGCAAGACCACCACGCTGCGCATGATCTACGGCGCGGCCGACCCGACGTCGGGCGAGATCCGCGTCTTCGGCACCGACGTGCGCGTCGATCCCCGGGCCGTGCGCGCGCGGCTCGGCGTCACGCTCCAGGACAACGTGCTGATCGAGGAGATCTCGCCGGTAGACAACCTGCGCATCTTTGGCCGCTACCACCTGCTGCGCGAGCCCGAGCTCGGGCGCCGCATCGACGAGCTGCTCGACTTCCTGGAGCTCCGCTCGCACGCCGACGTGCCCGTCGAGGCGCTCTCCGGCGGCTTCCAGCGGCGCCTGTCGATCGCGATGTCGCTGATGAACCGTCCCGAGCTGCTGATCCTCGACGAGCCGACCACCGGCCTCGACCCGGCCGTGCGCCTGGCGCTCTGGGGCCGCGTTCGCGAGCTGCGCGCGGCCGGCACCACTGTGCTGCTCACCACGCACTACATGGACGAGGCGCAGCGCCTCTGCGACGAGGTCGCGATCATGGCGGAGGGCCGCGTGGTCGCGCGCGGCGCGCCGCGCGCCCTGATCACCGCCCACCTCGCGCGCGAGGCGGTCGAGATCGACTGCGCGCCGGCCGAGGAGGTCGCCCTGCTCGACGGCATCGAGGTCGCGGCGCGGCTGCGCGTCGACGCGCGCCTGATGCTCTACGTGCACGACGCGACCTCGGTGGTCGAGCGCGTACACGAGCGGGACGAGGCCGAGGCGCGCGCGCTCGTCGTGCGCCCCGCAGACCTCGAGGACGTCTTCCTCGCGACCACCGGCACGCGTCTGGGTGAGACCGGATGAGCGTCTCCTGGCCGCACGCCCTCGCCGTCTGGTCCCGCAACGCCTCGATGTACGCGCGCACCTGGCGCACGAACCTGCTCCCGAACTTCTTCGAGCCCGTCTTCTACCTGGCGGCCATCGGGATCGGCGTGGGTGCCTACATCGAGGAGATGGGAGGGACGTCGTACGTGCGCTTCCTGGCGCCGGGGCTCGTCTGCGTGGCCGCGATGAACGGCGCGAGCTTCGAGGTCACCTACAACATGTTCGTGCGCCTCAACATGCAGCGCACCTACGACGCCATGCTGACCGCGCCGCTCTCGCCCGACGACGTTCTCGCGGGCGAGGTGCTCTGGACGCTGACCCGCGTGGGCATCTACGGCGGCAGCTTCTTCGTGGTCACGATCCTGTTCGGCCTGGCTCCGCTGCCTGGCGCGCTGCTCGCGATTCCGATCATCCCGCTGGCGGGGCTGCTCTTCGCGGCGATCGGGATCGTCTTCACCCTGAGGATCCGGAACATCGATCTGTACAGCTTCTACTTCACGCTCTTCCTCACGCCGCTGTTCCTGTTCTCCGGGGTCTTCTTCCCGCTCGAGGAGCGGCTCAGCGCGGCGGGGCTCGTGGTGGCCGAGCTGCTGCCCCTGCTGCACCCGGTGCGCTTCGCGCGGGCGGCGTACGACGGCGCGCTCGGTCCGCTGCAGCTCTGGGACCTGGCGTACATTCTCGGCGTCTCCGCCGCGCTCCTGGCCGTGGCGCGGCGCGAGATCCGCGCCCGGCTGATCGGCTGAGCGTGCGCCCCGGACCGCTCGAATGGGCGCTGCTGGTGGCGCTCTCGCTGATGTGGGGCACCGCCTTCGGCTTCACGCGCGTCGCCGTGGAGACCCTGCCCCCGACGACGGTCGTCGCATCGAGGGTGCTGATCGCGGCGCTGTTGCTGACGCTGGTCGCGCGGGCGCTCGGCCTGCGGCTGCCGGACCGGTCGCTCTGGTCGCGCCTGGCCCTCCTCGCGGCGGCGGGCAACGCGCTGCCGTTCTTCCTGATCGCCTGGGGGCAGCAGCGCATCGACAGCGGCCTGGCGGGGATCCTGATGGCGGTGATGCCGCTGGCCACGCTGGGTCTCGCGCACGCCTTCGTGCCGGGCGAGCGGCTGACCGGCGCCAAGCTGACGGGCTTCGGGCTGGGCCTGGCGGGCGTCGCGGTGCTCGTGGGTCCCGCGGTCCTGCGCGACCTGGGGGGCGCCGAGTCGACCGCGCAGCTGGCGGTGCTCGGGGGCGCGCTCTCCTACGCGATCAACGCGATCCTGTCGCGCCGCCTGCCCGTGATGCACCCGATCGTGTCCAGTGCGGGCGTCATGTGGATGGCGACGCTGATCATGCTCCCGATCGCGCTGCTCCGCGACCGCGCGGCGCTGGCGGACGGAGCGCTCGACTCCCTGCTCGCCACCCTGGCCCTCGGGCTGATCGCGACGGCCGCGGGCACGGTGACCTACTTCCGGCTGATCGTCTCCAGCGGGCCGACGTTCGTCTCGGGCACCAACTACCTGATCCCGCTGGTCGCCGTCGGGGTGGGCGTGCTGCTCCTCGGCGAGCAGCCCGGCTGGCGCGCCGTCGTCGCGCTCGCCATGATCCTCGGCGGCCTGGGACTGTCCCAGCTCGGGAGGACCCGGCAATGATCCCCCGCTCGATCGCCGCGCCCGCGGCCGCACTCGGCATGGTCGCGGCGCTCCTTGCACCCGACGTCACGGAGGCGGCAGATGTGGACTGGACCGCGATACAGCAGACGTCGGTCGTGGAGATCCTGACGATCGACCCCGACGGGGACCTGCGGGAGACCAAGATCTGGATCGTGGTGGTCGACGGCTCCGCGTGGGTGCGCACGAATCGCTCGCGCTGGCTCGCGAACATTCGCCGCGATCCCGAGGTGCGGCTGCGCGTGGGCGAGCGGATCTTCGAGCTTCGCGCCTCGGAGGTCAGCGACGCCGCCGCGCGCGAGAGCGCCGAGGCGGCGTTCAAGCAGAAGTACGGCTGGGTGCAGAGCGTGATGAGCTTCTTCCGCCTGCGCGAGCCCACCGTGCTGCGGCTCGAGCCGCGCTAGCGCCGCTTGTTCGAGAGCAAGGCGGCGGCGCGCGAGGCGGTCTGGGAGCGGCTCTCGGCCTCGGGCGCCGCGCGCTTTCCGTTCCCGCCCCACGGGCGCATCCCGAACTTCGCGGGCGCGCGGGAGGCGGCCGAGCGGCTCCTCGAGCACCCTGTGCTCGCGTCCGCCCGGCGCGTCAAGGTGAATCCCGACGCGCCCCAGCTTCCGCTGCGCGTGGCGCTGCTGCGCCGCGGGGTCCGCGTGTACGTGCCCACGCCGCGGCTGCGCGCCGGCTTCCTCGAGCTCGATCCCGGGCGCATCGATGCCGGTGACCTGCGGCGCGCCGCCAGCATCGCGGGCGCGGCGCGCCACGGCCGGCCGGTCCCGCTGCGCGAGCTGCCCGCCATGGATGCGGTGGTCGCCGGCTCCGTCGCGGTCACCGCGGCGGGCGCCCGCTGCGGCAAGGGCCACGGCTATGCCGACATCGAGTACGCGATCCTGCGCGAGCTCGGACACCCGCCCGTGCCCGTGGCCAGCACCATTCACGAGCTGCAGCTGGTGGAGGGCTTCCCGGCCGATCCGCACGACCTGGCGCTGCGGCTGATCGCCACGCCGGAGCGTCTGATCGAGGTCGATGCACCGGAGGCCGGGCCGTCGGGAATCGACTGGGACCTGCTCGACGACGACGCCCTCGACGCGATGCCCGTGCTGCGCGAGCTGCGCCGGGGACCGGTATGATGCGACGCGCGACGCTCCCGGAGCGCCGGGCGTCGCCGGAGGACGCGCCATGCCCATGCCCGGCGACATCCCGATCATCGATCTGATGCTCGGCATCCCGCAGCCGCGACAGAAGGGCAGCTACGACTTCATGCGCCCGCTGCTGCGCGACCGCGAGAGCCTGGAGCAGTTCGACTTCCCGCCGCAGTACATGTTCAAGGACTTCCCGAAGGTCCCCGAGCAGTCGGACTACGTGCGCTACACGCTCGACCTGATGGACCGCTTCAACATCGAGAAGGCGCTGATCGGCATCCGCCACGACACCGAGATCTCGCTGCGCGCCCTTCGAGAGCATCCCGACCGCTTCGTCGGCTCCCTCGACGTCGACCCCAATCGCGGCATGGAGGGCGTCAGCGAGCTGGTCGAGATGTACGAGAAGTACGGCATCAAGGCGGCGACGGGGTTTCCGGCCGGAATGTTCCCGCAGGTCCCGATCGGCGACGCGCGCTGGTACCCGATCTTCGCCAAGTGCGTGGAGCTCGACATCCCGCTGTGCTGCTGCATGGGCATCCCGGGGCCGCGCATTCCGGGGCTCGCACAGCACGTGGAGCAGCTCGACGAGATCTGCTGGTTCTTCCCGGACCTCAAGCTCGTGATGCGCCACGGCGCCGAGCCGTGGCAGGACCTGGCCGTGAAGCTGATGCTCAAGTGGCCCAACCTCTACTACTCGACCAGCGCCTTCGCGCCCAAGCACTACCCGGAGGCGATCGTGCACTTCGCCAACACGCGCGGTGCCGACAAGATCCTGTACGCGGGCTACTTCCCCTCCGGCCTCACGCTCGAGCGGATCTTCTCCGACATGCCCCACGTGCCGTTCCGCGACCATGTCTGGCCGAGGTTCCTGCGCGAGAACGCGGTCCGGGTGTTCGGGCTCTAGGGCCCGCTCAGCGGCTACCGCTCGCGAGGGCGCGCTCGAGCAGCACCTCGGCGGCCTGGCGCGCGCGCTTGGCCGCCGCGTCGCCCCCGCTGCGCCACGCCTCGGCGATGGCGCCCTCGACCAGCAGCGCCAGTGCACCGGCGAGCGCGCGCCAGGGCCGGGCGCCCGTGGCGGCGCTCAGCGCCTCGAGCCGCTCGTGCAGCCGTGCCTTGTGCGCCACGGCCAGCGCGTGCGCCGGGTGCTCCGGGTCCGGGAACTCGGAGACGGCCCGCTGGAACAGGCAGCCGGCGAAGCCCGGATCCGCGAACCACTGCCCGAGCGCGTCGAACACGCACAGAAGCCGGGCACGCGGGTCGGGGGCGGACTGTACTGATCGATCCATCCAGTCAAGCCAGCGGCGGTTCCGCAGCTCCAGTGCGGCCAGGATCAGGGCGTCCTTCGAGCCGAAGTGATTGTACAGCGACATCCGGGCGACCCCGGCCTCCGCGAGGATGGCCTCGATGCCCACCGCATGGAAGCCCCGGCGGCAGAACAGCCGGATCGCCGCCTCCAGGAGCCGTTCTCGCGCGGCGAGTGCCATCGCCCCCGATGATACGCGCGTTCTGGTGAACTGTCTAGACCGATCTGTACAGAGCCAGTCCCTCGTGCCAGGCCAGGTACACCAGCAGCCCCGCGATCACCGCCGTCGCCCAGGGGTCGATGCTCTCCGCCACGTCCAGGGGGACCTGGGTGGCCAGCGCCACGCCCGCGACGCTGCCGGCGGCCAGACCGGTGGCCCGACCGAGGGCGGTCCCGATCCCGTCGCTGCGGGCGAAGCGCAGGGCGATGGCCGCGCTCACCGGGACCGCGTGGAGCGTCAGGGCCAGGAGCATGCCCGCGTGCTCCCCCGCCGGGTGGACCAGCCCGCCGTAGGTGCCGAGCAGCACCCCGTCGATCAGGCGGTGCACCACCAGCGCGGCGTAGCCGATCTCGACGCCGATCGCGTCGCGTCCCGTGTCGGGGCTCGCCCAGGCCAGCCCGGCCGAGAGCACCAGCGGCAGCGCGAAGGCGGCCAGGGCGGGTGCACCCAGGCTGTGCAGCGCCTCGGGCAGCAGGTGGCCGAGCCCGACCACGGCCGCGGCCAGCAGGGCCAGCACCTGAGCGGCGCGCACGCTCCGGCTGCGCTCCGGCCGCAGCAGGCCGAGCGCGGTACCCAGGGCGATCGCCCCCAGCGCGAGGAGGAGAGGCAGGATCACGGGCGCGGCAGGGTAGCCCGCGCCGCTCTCCCGTGCGCGGGCCCGGCTCAGCCGCGGCGCTCGGCCTCGACCGCCTCCTGCACGCGCGTCCCGTGGAAGAACTCCGGGTTGGCTCCCGCCCAGAGCCTGACCGGGTTGCCGAAGACGAAGTCGCGGAAGTCGGCGGTCGAGAACAGTCCCTCGTCCACCAGCTCCCGGGCCTCCTCGAGGACCCCGCGCATGTCGGGCACGTCCCAGTGGCCGATGTCGGAGCTGAACACGGCGTTCAGGCGCAGGCCGTGCGGGTTGCGGCGCGTGTCGAAGGCCGTGGCGTTGGACGGGTCGTCGGCCTCGCAGCCGAAGAAGAAGCTCTCGCGGAACACCCGCGCCACGTCGTCGGGCGAGCGCACGCCGCAAGCGGCGAACTCGTCGATCGCGTCGAGCGGCTCGTCGGGATTGGAGAGCGTCTGCAGTGCGTAGTCCAGCCGGTCGAGGCTCTCGTTGAACGCCCGCGGTCCGTACTCCTTGATCAGCTGCTCCAGCAGCGCGCGGTCGAGGTTCGCGGGGTTGTAGTGCTGGATGTGCTCGACGTTGCGCTTCTCCCAGTGGCCCAGGATGTCCGAGTACAGCGTCGCAGCCCAGGCGACCCCGCCCTCGAGGAAGGCGCAGCGCAGCTCCGGGAAGCGGCGCGGCACGCCGCTGAGGAAGAGCGAGCGGCAGATCGCGTCGCCCGCCGCGGCGAAGTTCCCGATGTGGTTGAACACGTAGGAGTGGCTGGCCGCGCGGCTGCCCCAGCCCATTCCGCCCGAGTGGAAGCTCGGCGCGATCCCCAGCTCGACGCACCTCGCCCAGACCGGGTCATAGTCGTGCGCGCTGTCCACGCCGTACGTGTCCATCCAGGTCATCGGCCGCGGCGAGTCGCCGGCCATCTCCAGCGGACGGTGCACGAAGCTCGGGAGCATGGCGACCTTCAGCTCCAGCTCTCCCACCGCGTGCTCGAGCTCCTCGATCGCCTCCTGCGGGGTGTGCATGGGAATCGTCGCGACCGGCGCGAGTCGGTCCTCGAGGCCCGCGTAGTGCTCGGAGGCGTAGCGGTTGAACGCGCGGCAGCCGGCGCGGCGCACCTCCTCGTCCTCGAAGTTCCCGGGCATCAGGCCGTACGTGGGGTAGAGCACCGCGAAGTCGAGGCCGAGCTCGTCGAGGCGTTCGTACATCAGGCGCGGCAGCATCGCGGTCGCGCGGTCGACCGTGTTGCGCGCCGGCAGTCCCCACCACGGCGGGCGCATGAAGCCGGCGGCTCGACGCTGCTCGGGGGTGAGCTTCTTCCAGCCGAGCATCCGGTCCACCTGCTGGCGAAAGCGCTCCTCGACGCCGGGTCCGGCCTCCTCGCGAACCAGGTCGCAGACCAGCGGCAGGTACTCGATCAGGTGGCCGTCCGAATCGATCACCGGGTGATCGATCTGCTCGCGGATGCGGGCGGCGCCGGGGTTCGGGTGCTGGAGCATGGGTCCTCCTGGGCTGCGCAGGGGCAGTATACGGACCCGGGGGCCGCGGCCGCGGCGACGGGTTCCCCGGGGAGGCCTGCTAGAATTCGCGGCCCGTGAACTTCTTCGGCCACGCCTGGATCGCGTCGCGCAGCCGCGCCGACGCCGCGTACGTGCTCGGCGCCATGCTGCCCGACCTGGCGCAGATGGCGGGCACGCGGCTCGGCGAGCCGCGGCACGCCGCGCTGCGGGAGGGCGTGGCCCTGCACCGCCGCACCGACTCCGTGTTCCACGGCACTCCGACCTTCGTGGCGCTGTACGCCCGCGCCGCCCGCGAGCTGCGCGGGCTGGGCCTGGCGCGCGGGATGTCGCGCGGCGCCGCCCACGTGGCGGTGGAGCTGCTGATCGACGGCGCGCTCGTGCTCGATCCGCACGCCGCGCGCGCCTACGGCGCCGCGCTCGACGCCGCTGCGGACCCCCGCATCGACGCCGCGATCGCGTGGCCGCGGGAGTCGAGGCGCGTCTGGCGGGCGCTGCGGGATCGCCTGCGCCGCGGCGGGCCGCCGCTGGCCTACCGCGATCCGGCGCAGGTGGCGACGCGGGTCGCACGAGCCCTCGCGGGGAGGCCGCGGCTGGCGCTCGACGGGCACTCCGAGCGCGTGCTGCTGCACGAGGTCGCGCGCCTGCGCCCGATGGTGCTGGCGGAGCTGCCGCGCCTGATGCGCGACCTGGAGTCGGGCCTGCGCGAGCGGGCACCGGAGGTCGCGTGAAGGTCGACCAGGGGGTCCTGGGCACCGACCTGGCCTCGGTGCCGGAGCGAGCGCGCCAGATCGAGGCCGACGGCTACGACGGCCTGATCAGCGCCGAGATCAACAGCGAGCCGTTCTTCCCGCTCGTCCTGGCCGCCGAGCACACCGAGCGCATCGACCTGATCACCTCGATCGCCGTGGCCTTCGCGCGCAATCCCATGACGCTGGCGCAGGTCGGCCACGACCTGAACGCGTTCTCGCGCGGGCGCTTCGTACTGGGGATCGGCTCGCAGATCCAGGCGCACGTCACCAAGCGTTTCAGCATGCCCTGGTCGCGTCCCGCGGCGCGAATGCGCGAGTTCATCGGCGCCATGCGCGCGATCTGGAGCAGCTGGTACGGCGGCGAGAAGCTCGCCTTTCGCGGCGAGTTCTACCGCCACACGCTGATGACGCCGATGTTCACGCCGCCCGATCTGAGCCACGGACCGCCGCGCGTGCTGCTGGCGGCCGTGGGGCCGCGCATGACCGAGGTCGCGGCCGAGGTCGCCGACGGGCTGATCGTGCACGCCTTCACCACGGAGCGCTACCTGCGGCAGGTCACGTTGCCGGCGGTCGAGCGCGGTCTCGAGCGCGCCGGCAAGCGCCGCGAGGACTTCGAGATCGTCTGCCCGGTGTTCACGCGGCTGGCCACCGACGCGCAGGCCTTCGAGGTGCAGACGCGGGCGCTGCGCGAGCAGATCGCGTTCTACGGCTCGACGCCCGCCTACCGGCCCGTGCTCGAGGCGCACGGCTGGGGAGAGCTGCAGACCGAGCTCAACCGGCTGTCCAAGCGCGGCAAGTGGGTCGAGATGGGCCAGCTGATCGAGGAGGACGTGATCGACGCGTTCTGCATCAGCTGCGAGCCGAAGCGCTTCGCGGACGTGGTCGCGGAGCGCTTTGCTGGCGCGCTGGACCGGCTGCTCGGGGTCCGCATCGACGATTCTGACGTGCGCCGCGACCAGCTCGCGAAGCTGCGCGGGATCTGAGCGCGCTCACTCGCCGGTGAACACCGGCTCCCGCTTCTCCATGAACGCGCGCGGTCCCTCGCGCGCGTCGCGCGAGCGGGTGACGCGGCCGGAGCACTCGGCCTCGATCTCGAAGGCGCGCGCGAGCGGCTCTCCGCTGGAGCGCAGCGCGGTCTCCTTGACCGCCGCGACCGCGAGCGGGCCATTGCGCGCGATGCTCCGCGCGATCTCGAGGGCGCGCTCCAGCAGCCGCGCGGGCTCGACGATCTCGTTGATCAGGCCCATGCGCAGGGCCTGCTGCGCCGACACCGGCTCGGCGGTGAGCAACAGCTGCATGGCGCTGGCCCAGGGGATCTGACGCGGCAGGCGCGCCATCGATCCGCCGCCGGGAACGATGCCGCTGCGCGGCTCGGGCAGGCCGAAGCTGGCGTGCGGCGCAGCCACGCGGATGTCGGTCGCCAGCACCAGCTCGGTGCCGCCGCCGAGGGCCAGGCCGTTGACCGCCGAGACGATCGGCTTGTAGACGTCGTGGTCCTTGAGCAGGGCCACGCCCATGCGGTCCCTGCTCGCCAGCAGCGCGCGGTCCCACTCGTCGGCGGGCTCGCGCGCGCCGGTGAACAGCGGGATGAGCCGGCCGAGGTCGCCGCCGGCGCTGAAGGCACGCTCGCCCGCGCCGGTCAGGATCGCGCAACGCAGCTCCGGGTCGGTCTCGTACTCCGTCCAGGCCCCGGCCAGCTGCAGCGCCATCTGCGGCGAGATCGCGTTGAGCCGCTCCGGGCGGTTCATGGTCAGGATCGCGACGCCGTCGCGGCGCTCGAGCAGGAGGTCGGGCAAGGCGCCTCAGATTCCCATCTGCGCGAGCGCGTTGGTGATGCGGGCGATCATGCTGGAGAGCTGCGGGTGCTCGGCCTCGAAGCCCGCGGCGGCCTCGTTCAGCCGGTCGAGCACGTCGGGTGAGCTCTCGTCGGTGCTCTCGAGCAGCGTCTCGATGTCGTCCATCACCCGGCGCAGCGAGTCCCGCGTGGCCTCGTCCACGCTCCGCGTGCCGGAGAGTTGCTCGTGCAGGTCCCGGAGCCGGTCTCTGAGCTCGTCGTCTTGCATCGCCATCTGCGGGGTATAGCTCAGGCGGGTCCGCGCCGCAGACCTCAGGGCGCGGCGTCGTGCGCGGCCAGGGCCGGCGCCTGCCAGCGCACGAAGATCGGCGACGCCCAGGCGCGCTCGGCCACGTCGGCCAGGCAGTCGTCGTCGGGTGGGGTCCGCGGATCGGAGTAGCAGGGCCGCGCCTCGACACAGCTTCCGTCCGCGTCGCGTACGCAGCGCAGCCCGCCGCCGTTGACGGCCGGTGTCGGCTCCTGGAGCACGCGCGCGTAGTAGATCACCTCGCGCCCGCCGGCCGCGAAGCCCGGATCCTCGAACTCCAGCGTGCAGCCGTCCGGGTCGGGCGGGCAGTCGTGTGCCAGCCAGGGGTCCTCGATCAGGCCGGCGACGGGCTCGTCGGGGCGCAGCTGCGGACGGATGCGCACGATCTCGATGCGCTCGATGCGCTGCCGGCGGTCGCCCGGGTGGTAGCACTCGCCGCGGCAGAGGTACTCCAGGCGCCCGGGCTCGAGCGCGGCCTGCGCGTGCTCGGGACAGCCCGGTTTCTGGACGAAGGCGCCGGCGGCACGCACGCGGAAGCGCGGGGTGCCGGCCAGCGTGACCTCCGAGCCCATCGGATGCGCGGCGCGGCCGGGCCCGTCGAGCAGGTCGAACCAGAGCAGGATCCGCGGCCCGCTGGTCGCGTAGACCTCGCGCTGCTCGAGGGCCTCCCAGAGCGCATCGCGGTCGCGAGCGCGGGCGTGCGCGGCGACCAGACCGCCGGTCATGAAGAACGATCCACCGCGCTCCTTGTCGAAGAACGTCGTCTCGGGGAAGGCAACGCTGACCGCGGAGCGCGGCACGGGCTCGGGCGACGGCTCGCCGCGCACGTACATGCGCTCGATCCACTTCTGGTCGCGCGGACCCTTCGCCTCGGTCATCTTGATGCGCTCGTACTCCTTGTAGCCGGTGCCGGGCCGCGCGGTGTGGTTGTCGCTCGATCCGATGAAGCCGAATCGGAAGCGGCGCGGTGCGGCATCGCCGGCGTCGTCGAAGCTCGACAGCGCGAGCGCGTACTGGGCCGTCTGCGCGGGCCGGTAGTGGAACGCGGGCAGGAAGCAGTCGCGGCACTGCCCGCAGTCGAGCCAGTCCTCGACGCTCTCGCCCGAGACGGCCAGGTGACCGCCGGGGCCGAGGTCCATGTGGTACTCGCGTGCGCGACGCACGCGGTCCTCGCACTCCGCCGAGCCGGGATCCTCACAGCGCTCGCGGATCAGCTCCCCGGCGCGCCAGCAGCACGGCGTGTAGTCCGCGGTCGGCTCAGGGCAGACCAGCTCGCCGCTGGGGCCATGCACGGCCGAGCGCCACGGGCGGTACTCCTCCGAGTTCCCGTGCCCCGAGTAGATCTCGAACAGGCCCTGGCTCTCCGGCCGGTTCCGTGCCTCGAGCTGGTGGTCGTAGCTCGATCCAGGCGGCGTGTACCAGCCCCAGGCCGTGCCGTGCGGGATGATCAGGTGGTCGAAGCCCCACTGCTCGAGCTTGTCGGCCAGCTCGCCGGGGTGCATCGCGACCTCGCGGCAGTCGGCGGGCAGCTCGCGGGTGTCCACGCCGTCGGGGCAGCGCTCGGGAGCGCCGAGCTCCCGCATCACGGCGATCGCATCGAGGTACGGGCCGACGTTGGCCAGGTCGAACAGCGGCATCTTCAGCTGCTCGACGAACATGCCGCGGTAGTCCATCACGCCCTCGAACGCCCGCGCGCTCGAGGCCGCGATCGGGCGCGCCGGGAGCTCGTCGTCGGCCGTTCCCCGGAGCACCACGTTCTTGTGCCCGTAGTGATCCTCGGAGGTTCGCCCCACCTGGGTCCACTCCCAGCCCACGAGGCTGATCAGGTCCGGGCTGTCCGGATCGCCCGCGCGCGCGTTGCACTGGCGGATGCTCTCGCGCGTCTCCGCCCAGGCGCGCGGGCTGATCGTGCCCGCGTGGTCGTTGATGCTCCAGAAGTCCAGGTCCGCGCAGTAGCGCGCGAAGTCGCAGGCGTCGGCCGCGGGGTGCAGGCCCTCGCCCTGCATCATCGGCAGGCTGTTCATGAACGCGTCGTACGACCAGCTCGTGTGCACGTGGAGGTCGCCGAAGAGGATCTGGCCGGCGTGCACGTCGAGCTCCGCCGCGCGCTGCGCCGCCGGCGCTGCCTGGCGCTCGGCCCGCGCCCGGACCACGGCGTCGGGCACGGCGGCGCCCTCGATCTCGCCCGGTCCCGGCGGACTGCCGCAGGCCGCGATCCAGACCATCAGCGCGATCGCCAGCGGCGTGCGCAGCATCTCGCTCCTCCCCTCCGGGTTCGCGTAGAGTGTGGCCCAGCGGAGATCGACACGGGGATCGGGCTTGAGCGGACGTCTGCTGATGGGACTCGACGTCGGCGGCGGCAGCGCGCGCTGCCTGCTCCTCGACCCCGACGGCGGCGCGGTGCACGCGGTCGCCGAGCCCTGGCAGCCGCCGCGCGACCCGGCCGATGGCGAGGCCGACACCGGCGTGATCTGGTCCACCCTGGCCAGGGCGTCCCGCGCCGCACTGGCCGCGGCGGGCGCGCGGGCGGAAGACGTTGCCGGCATCGCGGTGACCGCGATGCGTCTGGGCGCGGTGGCGCTCGACGCCGCGGATCGTGTGCTCTACGCCGGCTGGAACGGCGACCTGCGCGCGCTCGAGATCGGACTCGAGCTGGCGGAGCGACACGGCGAGGTGTGGGGTCCGCGGGTCGGGCGCTGGCCGGCGCCCAACGGTCTGCCCGCGCGCCTGGTCTGGCTCGAGCGCGAGCATCCCGGGTTGCGCGCGCGCGTGGCGAGCCTGCTCGCGCTCAACGACCAGATCGCGCTGCGGCTCTGCGGCGAGCACGCGACCGATCTCTCGCAGGCGGGCGAGACCATGCTGCTCGACGTGAAGACCGGGGACTGGGCCGCGGACTGCCTGGCGGAGATCGGCGCGGCGCGCGAGCTCTTCCCGGCGCCGCGCCCCTCGGGCAGCCGGCTCGGTGAGCTCCGCGCCGACGCGGCGCGAACGCTCGGTCTGGCTCCCGGAACGCCGGTGGCGGTCGGCGGCGGGGACACGCAGTGCGCGCTGCTGGGCGCTGGCGCGATCGAGCCCGGGAGCAGCTGCGTGGTCGGCGGCACGACCGCGCCCGTGCAGCGGGTTCTGGACCGGCCGCTGGTCGACCCGGAGCTGCGCCTGTGGACCGGCTGGCACGTGGTTCCGGGGCGCTGGGTGCTCGAGAGCAACGCGGGTCCGACGGGGCTGACGCTGGACTGGGCCGCGGCGCTGCTCTTTCCCGGCGTGCCCGATCCTGTGGCGCAGCTGCTCGCCGCGGCCGCGGCTGCCCCGCCCGGCGCCGACGGCATGCGCTCGACGCTCGGCGCGCACGTCTGGGACGCGCGCCGTCTGATCCCGGGCATGCGCAGCCTGTCGATGTCGAGCATGACCCTGGTGCGCGCCGGCGAGGGCTCGCGTGGGCTGATCGCGCGCGCGATCATCGAGGGCCTGATCTGCGCGCTGCGCGCCAACTTCGAGCAGCTCGTCGTCTGTGCCGGCGAGCCCACCGGCGACGTGCGCCTGGCGGGCGGGCTCTCGCGCAGCCCGCTGCTCGCACGGCTGCTGGCCGACGCGCTCGATCGCCCGGTGGTGGCCGCGCGCACGCCCCAGACCAGTGCGCTGGGTGCGGCGCTCTGCGCGGGCGTCGGTGCCGGGATCCTCGACGATCTGGCCGCGGGCGCCGGGCTGGTGGGCGAGGGCGCTCGCGTCGAGCCCGAGCCCGCCGCGGTGCGCGCGCACTCGGAGCTCTATGCCGCCTGGCGCGAGCACCTCGACGCGGAGTGAGCGGCCCGCCTCAGCAGCAGCCCGGGCTTCCGCCGCGCTCGTCGTCGTACGCGTCGTGCCAGTGGCGCCCGAGCATCCAGCCGCGCGCGGCCGCCAGGCGCAGCGCGCGCTGCGGCTCGATCACGCGCGGACCGTCGCGGAGCACCCGCAGCACGGCTCGCTGCCCCGCTGCGAGCTCGCGCTCGCGGTCGCCGTCGAAGGCGAGCAGTCCGGGGCCGGTGACCTCGACGGGCTCGCCCAGCGACACCCGGCGGTGTCGCTCCACGCCGACCGGTCGGTACAGGCCCGGCGAGATCGGCGCGAGCAGGTCGCGGGCCCCCGTGCCCGGTGGTCGACACCATACGGCGACGCCGGCGTCGTCGTCGGCCCCGCAGGGCTCGAGCAGCCCGCCGATCGGCGACATGCCGACGGCGTCGGGCTCGGCGCGCGCCAGCACCACCAGGCGCAGGTTGGCGGGCTCGAAGGGCATCAGGTTCCCGCTGCGATCCCCGACCAGGAAGGCGGCGTCGATCAGGGCGAGATCGTCGGCCTCGCCCTCGATCTCGACCGCGACGCGCTTGACCGGCGGCGCGACCTCGTCGAGCGCGACGGCGCGTGCGGCGACCAGCCCGGCCGCTGCGCCCGCGACCGTGGCCTCGACCATTCGCGGGAAGACGTTGTTGGTCCCGGTGGACAGCGGCATCAGCGGCGCGTCGCTCCAGGTGCGCGCGACGATCCGGTTGGTGCCGTCGCCTCCGAGCACGACCAGCGCCCGGCAGCCGGCAGCGCGCATACGCTCCACCGCAGCGACCGTGTCGCGTGGCGACAGGCTGGCGCCGACGTCGAGCACGTCGAAGCGCGCGCGGATGCGCAGGTTCTCGACCGCGCCCGTGCCGATCGCGAACGGATCGCGCACCACCGAGAAGCGCCCCGCGCCCGCCGCGGCGGCGCCGATCACCGCGCGCGCGACGGTGTTGCGCTTGCTCTGCGGCGTGTCGGAGGCGGCGCGCGCCGCGAGCCGGCGCACGTCGCGTCCCGAGGCCGGGTTCACCACGATGCCGACGTGCGCCGCTGGATCCGGCGCGGGCTCGTGTTCGTGCGCTGCGCTCACCCGGGCATCATAGCCCCGCAACGAAGCGATCGACGTGCCGGGCCACCTCGTCCGGGGCGACCTCCTGCAGGAAGTGGCCGGCGCCCTCGATCGCCACGCGCTCCAGCCCCGGGCAGAGCGCGCGCAGCCGCGCGTCGTCCGCCATGGGCGTGGCCGAGTCGATCAGCAGCGCCGGTACCCGGCAGCGGGCGGCGAGCGCGTCGGTATCGGACAGGAGCGCGCGGAACGCGGGGCCGCGCACGTGCGCGGGGCAGGCGCGGATCGCGGCAGTGAAGCGCTCGCGCAGCGCCGCGCCGTCCCGGGGCGGAACGCAGCCCGCGGCGAAGCGAGCGGCGGCCGTACCCGGATCCGCGCCGCCGAGCTCGGCGGCGTAGCCCGCCAGGTAGGCCCGGGTGCGCTCGCGCAGCACGATCGGTGCGTCGAGCAGGATCAGACCGCGCAGCGCCGCCGGCTCGCACGCCGCCAGCGCCAGACCGATCGCCCCGCCCAGGCTGTGCCCGAGCACCACCGGCCGCCCGAGCTCGAGGCGCTCGATCAGCCAGGCGGCGTCGTCCGCCCAGGTGCCGAGCCGGTAGCCCGTCGGCGGCGCGTCGCTGGCGCCGAAGCCCCGCAGGTCGGGCGCGACCACCCGGTGGCGCGCGGACAGCCGTTCCAGCAGCGGCTCGAGGCTGGAGTGATCGAGGCACCAGCCGTGCAGCGCCAGGATCGACGGCTCTCCCGTGCCGCGCTCGTGCCAGTGCAGACGCACGCCCTCGCGCGTGGCGGATCCCGGCTCGCTGGCGGCGCTCATGCTCGCCGCAGGATAGCCGTGCCCGGTGGGGCCTTCGCGGGCTAGAATCTCGCGGGGAGGACGCCATGGAGTACACCCGCATCGACGTCGATGCCCACATCCAGGAGCCGCCCGACTGCTGGACGAGCCGGATGTCCAGCGCGAAGTGGGGCGACCGCATCCCGCACAGCGAGTGGTACCGCCCGGCCGACGAGTCCGGGGGCATGGACCTGCCCTACCTGGTGGAGCCGCACGAGCGCATGCAGCGCTGGGTCATCGACGGCACGCCGACCCTGCCGTTCCCGTCGGTCTGCCAGGCCGCGACCGCGGATCGGGAGACGCTTCCGTCGCGCTGGGAGGACGTGCCGCTCAGCGTGTACCGCGCCCCGGAGCGACTCGAGGCCATGGACCGCGACGGGATCAGCGCGGCGGTGCTCTATCCCAACGTCACCGGACCGTCCGCCGACGCCTTCGCGGGCAAGGAGCCGGAGTACGAGGCCGACTGCGTGCGCGCCTACAACGACTTCCTCACCGAGGAGATGATCGGGCACGATGCCGAGCGCCTGGTCGCGCTGACCGTGGTGCCGTACTCCGCCATCGAGCGGACGGTCGCCGAGGTCGTGCGCTGCCGGCAGCTCGGGCACCGTGGCGTGATCATGACCAGCGCGCCGCACCAGCGCGGCCTGCCGTACTTCAACGATCCGTACTGGGAACCGCTCTGGGAGACCTGCCAGGAGATGGACCACCCGGTGCACTTCCACGGCTCCGGCGGCGCGATGAAGATGCGGCTGGACCTGATGCCGGGCACGGGGGCGCGGCGCGGTCGCGCGCTCATGGGCTCGGTCGGCTTCAACCTCCAGGGCCAGTACATGGCCAACTTCCTGTTCTCCGGCGTGTTCGAGCGCTTCCCGCGGCTGACCTTCGTGATCGCCGAGACGGGCCTGGGCTGGGTGCCCTACCTGCTCGAGGTCTGCGACCACGAGTGGGAGCGCAACCAGCTCTGGCAGCACGGCTTCGAGCGCCGGCCCAGCGAGGTCTTCCGCGATCGCGTGTACGTGGACTTCTGGTACGAGCAGCAGGGGCTGCGCAACTGGGAGTTCATCGGCGCCGACCGCATCATGTGGGAGAGCGACTTCCCGCACCCCACCTCGCTCTGGCCCGACTCGAGCAAGTACGTGGAGCTCAGCCTCGACGGCGTCCCCGAGGCCGCACGCCGGAAGATCCTGGTCGACAATGCCCGCAGCGTCTACAAGCTCTGACGTGGTGATCTCGGCGGCGGATCACGTCGTCGAGCCGCCCGACCTCTGGACCTCGCGGCTACCGCACGCGCGCTGGGGCGACCGGATCCCGCGGGTCGTCGAGCAGGACGACGGCGTCGAGCGCTGGGTGATCGACGGCGTGGTGCAGGCCGACGCCCCGCTCGCGCGCATCGGCGCGCTGCTGCCCCGGCGCTTCGACGAGCCGCGAAGCTGGGCCGACGTGCCCGCCGCGGCGTACTCGCCCGCCGATCGCCTCGCCGCGATGGACGCCGACGGCGTCGGGATCTCCGTGCTCTATCCCGGCGCGGCGGGCTACGGCGGCCAGGCGCTGGCGGCCATCCCCGATCCGGAGCTCGAGGTCGCGTGCTGCCGCGCGTACAACGACTGGCTGGTCGAGACCTGGGGCGTGAGCGATCGCTTCGTGCCGCAGTGCGTGCTGCCCGTCTCGTCGGTGGAGGCGAGTCGCTCCGAGCTGGAGCGCGCCGCGGCGCTGGGCCACCGCGGTGCGATCATGCATCCGTTCCCCTGGCACCTCCGCTCGGACGTGCCCCACGTGCACGACGGCGCCTGGGATCCGCTCTGGGATGCCGCACAGGGTCTCGGCATGCCGCTGTGCTGGGAGTCGGGCGCCGGCTTCATGCTCGACGTGTATCCGGGCTTCGGGCCCGCGGCGCGCAGCGCCTACGCCGCCGCGCGGCGGCCGATCAGCGGAGCGGTCGCGGTCGCGTCCTTCGTGCTGGGCGGCATCGCCGAGCGCTTCCCGTCGCTGGAGGTCGTGTTCACCTCGAGCAGCGTCGACTGGATCGTCTTCCAGCTGGAGAACTCCGACTGGGAGTGGAAACAGTCGCAGCTGAACAAGGAGGGGATCCCGCTGCCGACCGAGGTCTTCCACCGCCAGTGCTACGTGACGACCTGGTTCGAGAAGGCGGGCCTGAAGCAGCGCGACTACATCGGCGTGGACAGGATCCTGTGGCAGGTCGGCTTCCCCCAGAGCAGCTCGACGTATCCCGGCACCGCCGCCGCCATCCGCGAGAACCTGGGCGATCTGTCCGGTGACGAGCGCGCGCGGATCACGCACGGCAACGCCGCGAAGCTCTACCGGCTGGACTGAGCCTCCGGACCGGGGAGCCGGCCGACCTTGATCGTCCTCCGCATCTGCGCGCTCGGCGACCTGATCATCACCGGTCCGCTGCTGGAAGCGCTCGACGACCCGCTGCTGATCGCGCACGGCGAGCAGCTGGCGCTCGCGCGCGCCGCCGGCTGGGTGCGCGACGGCGTGGACGCCGACGCGCGCTCGCTGCACGGGCTCTACGCATCATCCTCTCTCCACGTGGAGCTGCCCGGTCCGCTGCGCGAGCGCCTGGCGCGAGGCCAGGGCGCGATCGCGATCGGCGGGCCCGGCCCCGCCCGCGACGCCCTGTGCGCGCGGCTGCGCGCGCTCGGTGCGGGCGAGGTACGCGCGCTCGATGCCCGGCCGCCCGAGGGCGTGCACGCCGTGGACCTGCTGCTGGGCACGTCGGGCCGGCGGACCGACCCGGTCTGTCCGCGCATCGAGCTGCCGGCCGCGGGCCGGGAGCGCGGCCGCGCGCTGCTGGCGCACGCCGGCGTCGATCCCGGGGCCGGCTGCGTGGCGCTGCACCCGGGGGCCGGGAGCGCGGCCAAGTGCTGGCCGGTGGGCCGCTGGATCGAGCTCGCCGCGAGCCTGCGCGTGCCTCTGGTCGCCGTCGAGGGGCCGGCCGACGCGGGACCCGTCGCCGCGCTGCGCGACGCGCTGGGCGTGCCCGCGCTCGCGGGTCTCGAGCTCGAGGATCTCGCCGCGGCGCTCTCGCAGACGTCCGGCCTGCTGGGCCACGACTCCGGCGTCTCGCACCTCGGCGCCGCGCTGGGTCTGCCGGTGCTCGCGCTCTTCGGGCCGACGGATGCGGCCTCCTGGGCGCCCCGGGGCCCCCGCGCTCGCGTGCTCGAGGCGCCCGGGGGCGCGCTCGAGGATCTCGCCGTCGAGCCGGTGCGCGACGCCGTCGAGGCGCTGCTTCAGTCGGCCTCGAGCCGGTAGCCGAAGGCGCGCACGGAGTGCAGGTACTGCGGACGCCCCGGATCCGGCTCGATCAGCTTGCGCAGGCGCGAGATGAAGGTGTCGACCACGCGCGTGCGGGTCTCGGGGTGCAGGTCCCAGACCTCCTGCAGGATCTGCCCGCGGCTGACCGCGCGGCCGCGTCGCTCCCAGAGCAGCGCCAGCAGGTCGAGCTCGCGCGCGGTCAGGCTCGCGATCGCGCCGCCGCGCTCGATCTCGAAGCGATCCGGGTGGACGACCGTGTCGCCGATGCGGAAGGTCCGCCCGCTGCCGGCGGGACCGCCGCTGCGGCGCAGAAGCGTGCGCGCGCGTGCCAGCAGCACGGGCAGCGAGAAGGGCTTGGTCAGGTAGTCGTCCGCGCCCAGGTCGAGTCCGTGGATCACGTCGCGCTCGGCATCGCGCGCGGTCAGCATCAGCACCGGGGTGTCGATGCCGCGCTCCCGCACGCGCTCGAGCAGGTCGAGCCCGGAGATCCCCGGGAGCATGACGTCGAGCACGATCAGATCGACGTCCGGGCCCGCGGTCTCGCCGAGCAGCCGGGCCAGGGCGCTCTCGCCGCGCTCGTGAACCTCGACGGTGTAGCCCTCGGACTCGAAGTTGAAGGCGAGGCCGCGCGCGAGGTTCTGCTCGTCCTCAACGAGCAGGACGTGCGTGCTCATCCAGCTGTCCGGGCAGCGTCACGAGGAAGCGGCTCCCCCGGCCCTCGCCGTCGCTCTCCGCACGCACGCTGCCGCCGTGGGCGCGCACGACGTTGCGCACGATGAACAGCCCCAGCCCCAGGCCACCGCTGCGCACGGCCTCGTGGGACAGGCGCTGGAAGCGCGAGAAGATGCTGGACTGCGCGTGCGCGGGGATGCCCACCCCGTGGTCGGCGACCTCGACCTGGAGCCGCCGGGAGCCGGCGGGTCGCACCTGCACGTCCACGTGTACCTCGTCGCGCGCGTAGCGGACCGCATTGTCGAGCAGGTTCCGGAAGGCCACGCGGAGCTGCTCGGCGTCGCCGCGCACGCGCGCGTTCGCGGGCACGTCGAGCGCCAGCGCACCGTCGGCGAGGCCGTGGCGCTCGCGCGCGTCGCGCGCGCACTCCTGGAGCAGCCGCGCCAGATCGATCCGCTGCCGCGTCGAGCGCCGCGTCTCGGTGTGCGCGGCGTCGAGCAGCTGGTCGATCGTGCCCTGGAGCCGCTCCAGGTCCTCGGACATGGTGTGCAGGAACTCGCTGCGGCGCTCGTCGTCGAGGTCGTGGCGTCGCAGTGTCTCGAGGTACAGGCGCAGCGACGCCAGCGGCGTGTGCAGCTCGTGCGTGACCGCGTCGAGGAAGTTTCGCTGGCGCTGGTTCAGCCGGATCTCGCGCACCAGCCACGTCGCCTGGAGGATGGTCGCCGTGATGATCGCGGCAAAGAAGAGCGAGCCCAGGATCACCAGAAGCCAGTGCAGGGTCGTGAAGCCCTTGACCAGCGCCTCGAACTCGCGGGCGACGAGGATCTGCCAGCCGACGGTCAGGGCGATCGTGATGGCGACGAGCCCCGCCGCCACGGCGATCGGAACGGAGACGCGACGCTCGCTCACGCGACCGAGTCTAGCAGGCGGTCGGGACCCCCACCGAGCGCGGCCGCTGCGCCGCGCCCGGCGCGGGACGGCTATGATGCGCCGATGCGCAGAAGGGGGGCGCGCACGCGGGCGACTGCCGGGCTCTGGCTCGCGCTGGCCCTCTGTGCGCACGCCGCGCCGTGGCGCGTGGCGCTCGCCGACGCAGACGCCGCGCTCGGCCCGGGGGAGCGCGCGCTGCGCGCCGGGATCGAGGCGCGCGCCGCCGAGCTCTGGGACACGCTCGGGCGCTGGGTCACCCTGAACACCGGCTCGCACAACCTCGACGGGCTGGATGCGTTCGCGGATCAGCTGGGCGAGCGCCTGGCCGGCGTGGGCTTCGAGGTCGAGAAGCTCCCGGGTCCGGGGATCGAGTACCCCGACGGCGTGCAGGCGACCGGACCGCTGCTGCGGGCGCGCCGTCCGGGTCCCGCGGGCGCGCCGCGGCTGCTGCTCTCGGGCCACATGGACACGGTCTTCGAGCCGGCGTCCCCGTTCCAGATGCTGGGTCCGGTGGTCGAGGGCCGCGCCAGCGGCCCCGGCGCGGCCGACATGAAGGGCGGCCTGGTGGTGATGCTGGCGGCGCTCGAGGCGCTCGACCGCGCCGGCGAGCTCGGCGGAGCGGACTGGACGGTGCTGCTCGACTCCGACGAGGAGCTGGGCTCGCTGGCGTCCCGGCCGCTGATCGAGGAAGCCGCGCGCGCCGCCGATTACGGCTTCGTGTTCGAGAGCGCCCGCCCCGGCGGGGCCATGGTGCGCTCGCGGCGCGGGCTGGGGCAGCTGATCCTGACGGTCGAGGGCGTGGCGGCGCACGCCGGCAGCGACCACCGGCGCGGTCGCAGCGCGGTCGCCGAGCTGGCGCGGCAGATCGTCGCCATCGAGGCCCTGACCGACTACGAGCGCGGGGTCACCCTGAACGCGGGCGTGATCCGGGGTGGGACCAAGCGCAACGTGGTGCCCGAGCGCGCCCAGGCCTGGATCGACCTGCGCTACGACCGGCCCGAGCTCGGCGCCGAGGTGATCGAGCGCATCGAGGCACTGGCGGCGGCGCCCCGGGTGCCGGGCACGCGGACGCGGGTCTGGGCGCGGCTGCACCGGCCGCCGAAGGCCGCCACCGCGGCCACGCTGGAGCTGCTGGAGCGCCACGCCGCCGTGGCGCGGGCCCTGGGGGCGCCGGCCGGACCCCCGGTCCACGCCGGCGGGGGCACGGATGGCTCCCTGATGGCGGCCGTGGGCCTGCCCACCCTCGACTCCATGGGGGTCCGGGGCGGGCGCGCGCACACGGATCGCGAGTTCCTGGTCGCGGGGAGCCTCGTGGAGCGCGCCGCGCTGGCCGCGATCCTCTGGCGCCGGCTGATTCTGGATTCCGCGCCGGGCGGCCGGTAGAGTGGGCCGGTCCGTCCTCGGCGGTGACCGCTGGGTCCCGGTCGGTGGAACGGTCGTGAACCCCGCCAGGTCCGGAAGGAAGCAACGGTAGCGGTTTGCTCCAGGTGACCGGATCGGCCCAGCGGTCACCGGCGCGGACGGACGCTTCGATCCCCCCATGACGACGATCGCATGAGCTACGAGGTCCTGGCGCGCCGCTGGCGACCGCAGACGTTCGACGACGTCGTCGGACACGCCCACGCCGTGACGGCGCTGCGCAACGCGATCGAGCTCGGTCGCCTGCCGCACGCGCTGCTGCTCTGCGGGCCGCGCGGCGTCGGCAAGACCACGCTGGCGCGGATCATCGCGCGCGGGCTGAACTGCGAGCAGGGCCCGACGGCCTCGCCCTGCGGTAGCTGCGATCCGTGTCGCGAGATCGCCGCGGGCACCTCGCTCGACGTGCAGGAGGTCGACGCGGCCAGCAACACCGGCGTGGACAGCGTGCGCGAGATCCGCGAGAGCGTGCGCTACGCGGCCGCACCGGGCCGGCACCGGATCTTCATCATCGACGAGGTCCACATGCTGTCCACGGCGGCGTTCAACGCGCTCCTCAAGACGCTCGAGGAGCCGCCGCCCCGCAGCCTCTTCGTGCTGGCGACGACCGATCCGCAGAAGATCCCCGCCACCGTGCTCTCGCGCGTGCAGCGCTTCGACCTCAAGACGCTGCCCGCAGCCGAGGTCCTCGGACGGCTGCTCGAGATCGCCAGGGCCGAGGAGCTCGAGATCCCCGAGTCGGTGCTGCGCGCCCTGGTCCGCGAGGGCGGGGGAAGCGTGCGCGACTCGCTGACCCTGCTGGACCGCCTCACCAGCGGTCTCGGCGCGAAGATCAGCGAGGCGGAGGCCGCCGCGGTCCTCGACCTGATCGACCGGCGCGTGGTGGTGGCGATCGTCGAGCCGGTGCTCGCGGGCGACCCCGGGCAGGCGCTGCTGGCCCTGCGCGCGGCCCTGGAGCGCGGCATCGAGCCATCGCGCCTGGCGGCGGACCTGCTGGCGGAGCTGCGCGACCTGCTCGTGGCGCGCCTGGTCGAGGATCCGGGCGCGCTGATCGACGCGGCTCCCGAGGAGGTCGAGGCGATCCGCGAGCGCGCCTCCGCGCACGCGCCCGAGACCCTCCAGCAGCTCTTCCGCGTGCTGCTCACGCGCAACCAGGATCTGGCGCACGCGCCGCGGCCCGATCACGTGCTCGAGATGGCCGTGGCGCGCCTGGCGAGCCTGCCCGGCGCCGAGGACATCGGCCGGCTGCTCGCGCGCCTCGACGCGCTCGACGGCGGCGGCCCGTCCAGACCCGGCCCGGCCGGCGGTGGCGAGGGCGGTGGGCGCGCCCGCGGCGGGCGTGCGGCCGCCGGCACGGCGCGCGCCGGTGCGAGCGCTGGCCCGCCGGCCGCCCAGGCGCGGCGGCGCTCGCCCGAGGCCGAGGCGAAGCAGCGCAAGCAGGCGCGGGAGCACCCGAAGGTGCGCGAGGTGATCGAGGCGCTCGACGCCGAGCTCGTCGAGGTGCGCCTGCCGCGCGGCACGGAGGGCGCGTGAGCGACTTCGACCCGGGCAAGCTGCTGGGCGGCATGGGCATGTCGGGCCTTTTCGAGCACGCTCGCGAGCTGCAGGAGAAGCTGGCGCGCCTGCAGGAGGATCTGCGCCACCGCACGGTCGATGCCACGGTCGGCGGGGGGATGGTCGAGGTCACGGTGAACGGACGCGGCGATCTGGTCTCCGTGCGCATCGATCCGCAGGCGGTCGACCCGCGCGACGTCGAGATGCTCCAGGACCTGATCGTCGCGGCGGTCAACCAGGGGACCCAGCGCGCGCGCGAGCTTGCCGAGGAGGAGACGCGCCGCGTCACCGGCCTGCCGCTGGACCAGCTCCAGGGTCTGCTGGGCGGGAGCGGCTCGTGAGGCCCGAGCCGGTCGAACGACTGGTCCGGGCGCTGCGCCGCCTGCCCGGCGTGGGCGAGAAGACCGCCACGCGCCTGGCGTTCTTCCTGCTCTCGGCGCCCGAGTCGGTGGCGGCCGAGCTGGGCGACGCGGTGCTGCGCCTGCGCCGCGAGATCCGTCTGTGCGAGATCTGCTTCAACCTCACCTCCGAGTCTCCCTGCGCGATCTGCGACGATCCCGCGCGCGAGACGGGCGAGATCTGCGTGGTCGAGGAGCCCGCAGACCTGGCCTCGATCGAGGCCGCGGGCACGTACCGGGGCCGCTACCACGTGCTGGGGGGAACGCTGTCCCCGCTCGACGGGGTCGGCCCGGAGGCGCTGCGCGTCGAGCCCCTGGTCGAGCGGCTGCGCCGGGGTGGCGTCAAGGAGGTCATCCTCGCCACCAATCCCAACCCCGAGGGCGAGGCCACGGCGCTCTGGGTGGCGGAGCAGGTGGCACCGACGAGGGTGGCGGTCACCCGGATCGGCTACGGCATGCCGATCGGGGGCGACTTCGAGTACGTCGATGCGGTCACGGTGCGCCGCTCGCTGGAGAACCGGCGCCAGTTCGGCTCCTGAGCGCCGGCGCGTGCCTCAAGATCCGACCCTGCACGCCGATGCGTGCTGGGACCGATTCTCGCTGTCCGGTCCGGCCCGTGCTAGCTTCTCGTCGGGAGATTCCCGTGGGAAATCGGCGGCTTGGGGTGGGCCGGCAGGGGTCTCGGCCTCCCCGTTGGCGGGTAGGGGGATCGCACACGCATGTCGCTGATGCCGCAGCTGGTCCTGTACGACGAGGACTCCAAGCAGCTGGTCGCCGTTGCCGAGCGCCTGGTGAGCGACGCCAATGCCAAGGCGGTCTTCCTGGTCGACAAGAACGGGCAGATGCTGACCGAGGCCGGTGAGCTGGTCGGCCTCGACACCACCTCGCTGGCCTCGCTGGTCGCCGGCAACGTCGCGGCCACGGCGGGCCTGGCCAAGATCATCGGGGAGTCGGACTTCCCCATCCACTTCCACCAGGGCGAGCGCGACAACCTGCACATCACGCTGGTCGCGCAGCGCGTGATCCTGGTGGTGATCTTCGACGAGCGAAGCTCGCTCGGTCTCGTGCGGCTCCGCGTGAAGAAGGCGGGTCAGAAGCTCTCCGAGATCTTCGACAGGATCTTCAAGCGCGCGGAGGCCGAGCTGGAAGACAGCGGAGCGGACTCGCCCTTCGCCGAGATCAGCGACGAAGACATCGACAACCTCTTCGCGGACTGACCCATGGCGTTCATCAACTACTCCGCTCGCGAGATCAACTGCAAGCTCGTCTACTACGGACCGGGGCTCTGCGGGAAGACCACGAACCTCAAGCACATCTACGAGAAGACCGCCGAGGACGCCAAGGGCAAGATGATCTCCCTGGCGACCGAGACCGAGCGGACGCTCTTCTTCGACTTCCTGCCGCTCTCGCTCGGCGAGATTCGCGGCTTCAAGACGCGCTTCCATCTCTACACCGTTCCGGGTCAGGTCTTCTACGACGCGAGCCGCAAGCTCATCCTCAAGGGCGTCGACGGCATGGTCTTCGTCGCCGACAGCCAGGAGGAGCGTTTCGAGGCGAACATCGAGTCGCTCGAGAACCTGCGCGAGAACCTGCGCGAGCAGGGATTCGATCCGGACAAGGTCCCGACCGTCCTGCAGTACAACAAGCGGGACCTGCCCAACGCGGTCGAGCTCAAGGAGCTCAAGGACGCGCTCAACCCCGACGGCAAGCTGCAGGACTTCGAGGCCTCGGCGCAGACCGGAGAGGGCGTCTTCGACACCCTCAAGGCCCTGGCGCGCCTGGTCCTGCAGGAGCTGAAGAAGGGCGGGCGCTAGCAGGCTGCTGAAGAACCTGGAGGCGTCAGGCCCCGGGCGGCGTGTCCCGTCGCTGGCCGACGCTGCGGCCCAGGTTGCGCAGCGTGAGCTCCACCAGCTCGCGGCGCGGGATGGGTTTGGTGGCGAAGTCGTCGCAGCCGGCCTCCAGGCAGCGCTCGCGCTCCTCGGCCATGGCGTGCGCCGTCAGCGCGACGATCGGCGTCTGCACGCCGGCCTCGCGCAGCCGGCGCGTGGCCTCGTAGCCGTCCATGGTGGGCATCTGCATGTCCATCAGGATCAGGTCGAAGGCGTCGGCCGTGGCCTCGCGCTGGAGCACCGCGCGTACGCCCTCCGCGCCGTCCTCGGCGGCGGTCAGCAGGAACCCCGCCTTGCGCAGCGTGAGCCCGAAGAGCTTGCGGTTGTCCGGGCCGTCCTCGACCAGCAGGATGCGCACGGTGGGACCGTCGCGACGCACGCGCTCGACGAACTGCTGCGTCGACTCGCTGTCGCCGTCGAAGATCACGTCGGGAGCGAGCAGCTCCTCGGGGTCCGCGAGGTCCTCCGAGGCGACCTTGTCGACCGGCAGCACCAGCGAGAACGTGCTGCCCTGACCCTCGATGCTCTCGGCGTGCACCTCGCCCCCGAGCAGCCGCGCGAGCTCGCGGGAGATCGGCAGGCCCAGGCCGGTGCCGCCGGCGCGCCGCGTCGAGGACGTGTCGCCCTGAGAGAAGGGCTCGAAGACCTCCTCGAGCGTCGCCGGCGACATGCCGCAGCCGGTGTCGGAGACCACGAAGCGCATCTCGGCCCCGGTCTGGTGCTGGATCAGGTCCACGCGCAGGCGCACGCCACCGCGGTCGGTGAACTTGATCGCGTTCGAGACCAGGTTGATCAGGATCTGCCTGAGGCGCGTCGGGTCCGTCAGCAGGCTGCGCGGCAGGCGCTCCCCGAGCGACAGGTCGAAGGCCAGGCCCTTCTGGCGCGCCGGCGTGCCCATCATCGACTCGAAGTCCTGGAAGAGCTCGCCCAGCGAGGTCGGTGCGGACTCGATGGTGAGCTTGCCGGCCTCGATCTTGGCCAGGTCCAGGATCTCCGAGACGATGCGCGTCAGGTGCTGGCCGTTGCGCTTGAGAGCGCGCAGCAGCTCGAGACGCTCGACCGGGGCCCTCTCGATCTCGCCCTGGTCGATCAGCAGCTCGGTGCAGCCCAGGATCGCGGTCATGGGCGTGCGGAGCTCGTGGCTCATGTTCGCCAGGAAGCGGGTCTTGGCCTGCGCGGCCGCCTCCGCCTGGCGCATGGCCCTGCGCAGGGCGCTCACGTGCTCACCGGCCTGGCTCCGCCGCAGCTCCTCGACCTCGGCCCGGAGCGACTCGATCTCCGTGATCAGGGCGCTCCGGCTGCGTCCGCGATGCTCCGCCATCGTGGTGAGAATCGACACAATGGGCCCCGACCTTGGGCCTCGTGGGCCCGGAACGGACCGGGACGTTCCGCCCCGTTCCATGACGGGCGCGCCGGCGCACTACAATGCCGCCGCATGCCGGTGTTCACGGATCGCGGTTTTCCCATCTACTACGAGCTCCACGGCGAGGGCGACGGGGATCCGCTGCTCTACATCACGGGCCCGGGTGCCAGCTGCCGCGGCTGGAAGTACGGCACGGTCCCCGAGCTGAGTCGCGAGCGACGCAACGTGATCTTCGATGGCCGCGGTGTCGGCGAGACGGGGGATCCCGGCGGCGACTACAGCACCGTGGACATCGCGGAGGACGCGATCTCGGTCCTGGACCACCTGCGCATCGAGCGCGCCCACGTGGTGGGCACGTTCATGGCGGGGATGGCCGCCCAGGAGCTGGCGATTCGCTACCCGCACCGGGTTCGTAGCCTGATCCTGTCCGGGACCACGGCGCGCCTGACCAAGAAGCTCCGCCTGATCCTCGAGGTCTGGAAGGCGTCTCTCGAGCTCGGCCTGCCGCGCGAGCTGATCGTGCGCAACTGGATCGTCTGGCACATCGGCGACGTCGCGCTGGAGCAGCCGGGGCTGGTCGAGGAGGTGCTGGGCTTTCAGATGGAGCACGACATCCACATCGACCGCAAGGCGTTCGTCGCGCAGTGTGCGGCCTGCCTGACGCACGACGTGGGCGAGCGCGCCCGCGAGATCTCGGCCCCGGTCCTGATCTGCTGCGGGGATCGCGACATCCTCACGCCCGTCGAGCTGCACCGCGAGCTCGCCGGTCTGATCCCCGAGTCACGCCTGGTCGTGTTCCAGGGCGTGGGCCACGTGGCCGTCTTCGAGGTGGCCCAGCGCTTCAACCGCATGGCCCGTCGCTTCATGCTCGAGGTCGAGGGCGTCGATCCCGACAGCGTCGATCCATGACGTCCCGCGGGGTGGCGGGGGCTCCGGGGCAGGAGTAGAAAGAGCGGCGTGCAGCAGCGTCGCGTCGTCGAGGTGGCGGTGCCGCTCCCCGTCGACGAGCCGCTGAGCTACGCCCTCGACGCCGCGGGTGCGGCGAGGATCGCGTGCGGAATGCGCGTGCTCGTACCCTGCGGCGGGCGCCGCGTCACCGGCGTGGTCGTGCGCGTGCGGGACGCGCGACCCGACGACGGCGAGCTGCGCGGCGTGGGGCGCGTGATCGACGAGACGCCCGCGCTGCCGGGCCGGCTGGTCGAGGTGATCCTCGAGGCCGCGCGCGAGGCGCTCTGTCCGCCCGGGATCGCGCTGGCCGCGGCGCTCCCCGCCGGCGCCTCGCCGCGCCCGATCCGCCGCCTTGCGCTCACCGATGCCGGCCGTCGCGCGCTCGAGCGCGGCGAGGCCCGGGGCCGTGCCGCCGAGCTGCTGGCCGCGCTGCTCGCGCGCTCGCTTGCGGAGTCGACGGTGCGCCAGCGCTTCTCCGACCTGGCGGGGGCGCTCGAGCGGCTGATCCGGGTGGGCTGGCTGGCGCGCAGCAGCGCCGACGAGCGCGCCAGCGTGCGCGAGAAGACGCGGCGCGTGTACCGCCTCGCCGGCGACGTCGACCTCGAGGCCGCGCGGGCCGCGCACGCACGCGCTCCGCGCCGGCTGGAGCTGCTCGAGCGGCTCGCACGTGAGCCGGCGGCCCTGCCCGCCAGCGCGCCCCTGCGCGCGCTGCTGGACGCCGGCCTGGTGAGCTTCTCCGACGAGCCCGTCGTGCGCGGCGGTCCGGGCGCGCCGATGACCGACGCCGGGGCGCCGCCGCGGCTCACGGCCCACCAGGCCGCGGCGGTCGAGGCGCTCGGGCAGGCGATCCGCAGCCGCAGTGGCCAGTCGTTCCTGCTCTACGGGGTGACGGGCAGCGGCAAGACGGAGGTCTACCTGCGCGCGGCGAAGATCGCCCTGGACGCCGGCCGCGGCGTGATCGCCCTGGTCCCGGAGATCTCGCTCACGCACCAGGTCGTCGATCGCTTCCGCGCGCGCTTCGGTGATCGCGTCGCCGTGCTGCACAGCGGACTCTCGCAAGGGGAGCGCTACGACCAGTGGCGGCGTCTGCGCAGTGGCGAGGTGCCGATCGCGATCGGCGCGCGCTCGGCGATCTTCGCGCCGATCGAGGACCCGGGCCTGATCGTGGTCGACGAGGAGCACGACACCGCCTACAAGAGCGGCGACGCGTTCCGCTACCACGCCCGCGAGGTCGCGATGGCGCGCGCCCGTGCCTCGGGGGGCGCGCTGGTCATGGGCAGCGCCACGCCCGACGTCGAGACCGCGTGGCGCACGGGCCAGGGCGAGATCGGGCGCCTGGTGCTTCCCGAGCGCGTCGCCGACCGGCCCCTGCCGGAGGTCGAGATCGTCGACATGGACGCCGAGCGCCGGCGGCGCGGCCGCCGCTCGGTGATCTCGACCAGTCTGCGGCGGGCGCTGGCCGAGACCATCGCGGCCGGGCAGCAGGCGCTGCTGCTGCTCAACCGGCGCGGCTTCGCCACGCTCGCCTGCTGCTTTGCCTGCGGCCACGCGATCCGCTGCACGCACTGTGACATCTCGCTGGTCTACCACAGCACGGCCGCGGGTCGGAGCGGACGCCGCCGCCCCGACGACCCCCTGGAGGGTGAGCTGCGCTGCCACTACTGCGGTCATGCGCAGCGCCCGAGCGTCGAGTGCCCGGGCTGCGGCAGCACCGAGGGCGGGCTGCTGGGCTTCGGCACCGAGCGTCTGGCCGAGGACGTGGGCTCCATGTTCCCGCACGCGCGCGTCGGCCGGCTCGATCGCGACACCTCGGCGCGCAAGGGCGCCCAGCGCGAGATCCTCGCGGCCTTTCATCGCGGCGAGCTCGACGTGCTGGTCGGTACGCAGATGATCGCCAAGGGTCACGACGTGCCCAACGTGACCCTGGTGGGCGTGGTCGCGGCCGACCTGGGGCTGCACTTTCCGGACTTCCGCTCGGGCGAGCGCACGTTCCAGCTCCTGACGCAGGTCGCGGGTCGCGCGGGGCGCGGCGTCCAGCCCGGGCGGGTGGTGGTGCAGACCTTCCTGCCGGACCACTACGCCATCGCGCTGGCCCGGACGCACGACTTCCCCAGCTTCTACCGCGAGGAGCTGCGCCGCCGCGAGCCCCACGGGTACCCGCCCTTCCGCTCGCTGGTGCACGCGCTGCTGGTCGGGCGCGAGGAGCAGGCGGTCGAGGCCGCGGCGCACGAGCTGGTGCGCCTGTCGAAGGACGCCGGCGCCGATGCGCAGGGCGTGAGCATCCTGGGGCCCGCCCCGGCGCCACTCTCGCGCATCCGCGACGAGTTCCGCTGGCAGCTGCTGCTGCTCGGGGAGCGCTCGCGGGTGCGCGCGCTGGCGCGCGAGGTCGGCCGCGCGGCGCGCGGGAAGCTCCCGGGCGTGCGCCTCCGGCTGGATGCCAGCCCGCTCCAAATGCTATGAGTTGCGGATGCTCCTGGAGGTGCTCCAGTTCCCCGATCCGCGCCTGCGCGAGGTCGCGCGCCCCGTCGTTCCGGAAGACGTGAACGACGAGCTGCGCAAGCTCGCGGACGACATGCTCGAGACCATGTACGACGAGCCGGGGATCGGGCTCGCAGCGACACAGGTCGGTGTGGGGCTGCGCCTGGTCGTGATGGATCTCGACTGGAGCGACGACGGCGAGCGCAACCCGCGGGTGCTGCTCAATCCCGAGATCGTCCGCGCCGAGGGCCGGGCCACCTCGCCCGCCGAGGGCTGCCTGTCGGTTCCGGACTTCAACGCCGACGTTCCCCGCGCCGAGCGGGTGATCGTGCGCGCGCGCTCGCTGGACTGGGAGGAGCTCGACTTCGACGCCACCGAGCTCGAGTCCTTCTGCTTCCAGCACGAGATCGACCACCTCGACGGCAAGCTCTTCATCGATCGCATCAGCCGGCTCAAGCGGGACCTGTACATCCGGCGCCGCAAGAAGCAGCTCCGGGTCGAGGCCCGCGAGAGCAGCACGCCCTCGACGTACTGACGTGGCCGGGCTGCGGCTGCTCTACCTCGGTACCCCGGAGTTCGCGGTGCCCGCGCTCCGGGCGCTCGCGGCCTCGCGCCACGAGATCGTCGGCGTGATCTCGCAGCCCGACCGGCCCCGCGGGCGCGGCCGGCGCCTGGCCCCGACCCCCGTGCGCAGCGCCGCCGAGGAGCTCGGCATCGACGTGCTCCAGCCCGAGAAGGTCGGCAGCGAGCAGGCGCGCGCCTGGATGGAGGCGCTGCGCCCCGACCTGGGCGTGGTGGTGGCCTTCGGCCAGTTCGTACCCCGGAAGGTGCGCGAGCTGCCGCCCCACCGGATGATCAATGGTCACGCCAGCCTGCTGCCCCGCTGGCGCGGCGCCGCGCCGATCGAGTGGGCGATCGCCGGGGGCGATGCGCGCACGGGGATCTCGGTGATGCGGCTCGAGAAGGAGATGGACGCCGGCGACGTCTGCCTGGTGCGCCCGACGCGGATCGGTGCGGACGAGACGGCTGGCGAGCTCGCGGCGCGCCTGGCGCCGCTGGCCGGCGAGGCGCTCGTCGAGGCGACCGACGCGATCGCCGACGGTACCGCGCGCTTCCTGCCCCAGGATCCCGCCGGCGTCACCCTCGCTCCGAAGATCGACCGCGAGTTCGCGCGACTCGACTGGACGGCTTCGTGCGAGCGCGTGTACGCGCGCATCCGCGCCGCGACGCCGCGGCCCGGCGCCGACGTGACGCTCGAGCGTGCCAGCACCCGCCTGCGCATCGTGGAGTGCCGCCCCTGCGTGGAAACGCCGCCGGGCCCCCCCGGTGCGGTCCGGGCCGACGCGGGCCGGATGCGGGTCGCCGCGTCCGACGGCTGGATCGAGCTGCGGCGCGTGCAGGCGCCGGGCCGGCGCCCCGTGGGCGCGGCCGAGTACCTGCGCGGTGCTCCCCTCGAACAGGACGAGCGGGTGGCCCCGTGAGCGCCAACGCCCGCGGCGTCGCCTGGGAGGTGCTGGAGCGCGTGGAGCGCGATCGCGCCTTCTCCGACCTGGCCCTGCACGCCGCGCTGCGAGATGGCGAGCTCGAGCGGCGCGATCGGGCCTTCGCGACGGAGCTCGTGTACGGCACGCTGCGCCTGCGCGGCCGGGTCGACGTGGCCCTGGCCCAGGTGCTGGACCGGCCGCTGGGCCGGCTCGAGCTGCGCCTGCGCCAGCTGCTCCGCCTCGGCGGCTACCAGCTGCTCGCGCTGCGCGACCTGCGTGCCGCCGCCGTCGTCGACGAGAGCGTGAAGCTTGCGCGCACGGGGGGGCTGGAGCGCGCGACGGGACTGGTGAACGCGGTGCTGCGCAGCCTGGCGCGCCGCGTGGAGCTCGACGACCTGGTCTACCCGTCGATGGCCGAGGACCCCGCCGCGCACCTCGAGCAGTGGTGCTCGCTGCCCGGCTGGCTGGCGGAGCGCTTCCTGACGCAGCTCGGGCCGGCCGAGGCGAAGGCGCTGGCCGACGTCTTCCTCGAGCCGCCGCCGCGCACGCTGCGGGTGGCGGCGCGGTCCGACCGGGAGGCGCTGCGGGAGCGGCTCGGCGGCGAGCTCACGCGCCTTGCCCCGCACGGCCTGACGCACCTGCCCCGCGATCCGGTGCGCGATCCGGCCTTCGAGCGCGGCGAGATCTCGGTGCAGGACGAGGCGTCGCAGCTGGTGCCGCTGCTCCTGGGCGCGGGCGAGGGCGACACGGTCGTGGACTGCTGCGCGGCCCCCGGCTCGAAGACCGCGCAGATCGCCGAGATCGTCGGCCCGCGCGGCGAGGTGATCGCCCTGGAGCTCCACGCCTCGCGGCTGGGCCTGATCCACCGCAGCCTGGCGCGAACGGGCTGGCGCAACGCGCGCGTGCTGCAGCGCGACGTGCGCCGCGGCTTCGATCTCCAGGGCCGGGCGCGTTATTCGCGCGTCCTCGTCGACGCGCCGTGTACCGGCCTGGGCACGCTGCGCCGGAATCCCGACGCTCGCTGGCGCCTGCGACCGGACGACGTCGCGCGCTGTGCGGAAACCGGGCTGTCGATCCTGGAGTCGGCGGCCCGCTACGTCGAGCCGGGCGGGGTGCTCGTGTACAGCGTGTGCACCTTCACGCCCGAGGAGACCGATCAGCTGATCGAGCGCTTCCTCGAGAGCCACGCTGGATTTCGCATCGACGATCCGCGACCGTATCTGCCCGGCGACGCCGCCAAGCTGGTGGACGACGGCGGCGCCGTCCGGACCTGGCCGCACCGGGACGGCTGCGACGCCTTCTTCGCAGTCCGCATGCTGGCACCGGAGAAGAACCGATGAGTCGCTTCCGCATCGCGCCCTCGATCCTGTCCGCCGACTTCGGCCGGCTCGCGGAGGAGGTGCGTGCGGCCGGCGAGGCCGGCGCGGACTGCATCCACCTCGACGTGATGGACGGACACTTCGTGCCCAACCTCACGATCGGCCCCGACGTCGTGGCGGCGGTGACCGCGGCGACGTCGCTGCCCCGCGACGTGCACCTGATGGTCTCGCGGCCCGACGACCTGCTCGACGCGTTCGTCGAGGCCGGCGCGACGACGCTCGGCGTGCACGTCGAGGCCTGTCACCATCTGCACCGGACGCTCCAGCGGATTCGCGACGCCGGCGTGCGCGCCAGTGTGACGCTGAACCCGGCCACTCCGGCGGCGTCGATCGAGCACGTCCTGCCGCTGGTGGACCAGGTGCTGGTGATGACCGTCAACCCGGGCTTCGGGGGCCAGGCGTTCATCCCCGAGGTCATGCCCAAGCTGCGCCAGGTCCGCTCGCTCGTCGACAAGAGCGGACGCGCGATCGACGTGCAGGTCGACGGGGGCGTCGGGCTCGAGACGATCGAGGAGGTCGCGCTGCACGGCGCGAACGTGTTCGTGATGGGCAGCGCCTTCTTCCGCGCTGACGACTACGCGGACTTCGTGCGCCGCATCCGCGCGCGCCTCCAGCCCTACGAGTAGGCGGGTCGGCCGCGACGGGTGGTGGGGCGGCCCGGACTCGAACCGGGATCCAACGGCTTATGAGGCCGCTGCACTGACCTTTGTGCTACCGCCCCGCGCCGAGGATAGGCCGGAAGCTGGCGACGCGCCCGGCGCCTGATACCTTCGGCCAGCGTGGGGGAGCAAGCGCACCCGCCGGTGCCGGCGGCGTCGGGGAGCTTTCCGCCGGCGGCGGCCTGGTGGAGTGACGCCCGGGGAGAGCTGATCGCGCTCTCGCCGCGCTGGGAGCAGCTCACCGGACGCAGCGTCGAGAAGGAGTGTGGCGGCGGCTGGCTGGCGCACGTGCCGCCCGACGACGTGCGCCGCTGGCACGAGGCGCGCAGCGCCGCCGTCCGCGCCGGCCGCGAGCTGCGCGTCGACCTGCGCGTTCGCGCGCGCGAGGGGGGCTGGCTCTGGCTGCGCATGCACGGCCTTCCCGAGCAGGACGGTGCGGGAATGCTGACCGGCTTCGTGGGCTCGGCCACCGACGTGAGCGACCTGCGGCGCATGCAGGACGAGCTGATCGGCGAGGTCCGGCGCCTCGCGCGCGCGGATCGCGAGCTGGATCAGCTCGTGCACGTCGGCGTTCACGATCTGCAGGCGCCGCTGCGCAACCTCGACTACCTGCTCTCGGAGCTGGCCGCGGGCGAGCTCGACCCCGCGGCGGTGAAGCCGCTGAGGCGCCTGACGCGCTCGGCGCTCGACATCGCCGGCAACGTGCTCGACTTCGCGCGCGTCGGGCGCCAGGAGCCCAGTGCCGAGCCGGTCGACGCGCGTCGCTCGCTGGACTGGGCGCTCGCGCACCTGGCGCCGGCCATCGAGCGCGCCCGGGCGTCGGTGGTGATCCGGCCGCTGCCGCGCGTCTATGCCGACCCCATCCACCTGGGCCGGATCTTCCAGAACCTGGTGAGCAACGCGCTGCGCTACGCCGGCGACGCGCCACCCCACGTGGAGATCTCCGCCTCGCGCGACGCGGACCAGGTGGTCTTTCGCGTCTCCGATCGTGGCGTCGGGGTGCCGCCTGACCAGCGCGAGGAGGTCTTCGGCCT
Source organism: Deltaproteobacteria bacterium (assembly GCA_029261925.1). Taxonomy (GTDB): domain Bacteria; phylum Myxococcota_A; class UBA9160; order SZUA-336; family SZUA-336; genus JAGWBS01. The sequence continues at coordinate 105,926 of JAJDAJ010000091.1, forward strand.
GTTCTCGCGCCTGCCCGGCGATCAGGACGTGCCCGGCACCGGCGCGGGCCTGGCGATCTGCCGCAAGCTCGTCGAGCTGCACGGCGGACGGATCTGGATCGAGCCGACGTCCGGACCCGGTGCGTCGTTCCTGTTCACCCTGCTGGCGATCGACGACGCGAGCTGAGCCCGGCTGCGCGAGCCCGGCCCGGGGGCCGGGCCCGCGCAGGGAGAGCGGGCGGACCTAGTGGTCGCAGCCGTGCCCGCGGCCATGGCCGCGATGGTGACGCTTGTGCCGGTAGTGATGCCGGTCGTGGCGGTAGTAATCGCGCTTGTGCCGGTAGTGATGCCGGTCGCCGCGATCGTAGTCATCGTAGTACCGCGCGCCGTGGCGGTAGTACGTGCGGTGATGGATCGGTCGCTGGTAGCCGTGACCGTATCCGCCGCCGCCGAGGAGCACCTCGGCGAGGATGTGGCGTCCGATCCCGAACGCCTCGTGCGCCGCCACGCGGCCCAGCTCGTCCTTGAAGCCGTTCTCGAAGTGGTCGCCGCCCGCGCGCGCGGCAGAGGGCGCCACGAGCGCCAGCCCGAGGCCCGCCGCGGCCACCAGCAGCAGTCCGCGCATCCGGATTCGCATGAGATCCTCCTTGCCCTGGGCCCGCAGACACGGGGCCCCTCACCCCTGTCCCCTGGCGTTTCATACCCCCATGAAACGCCACGATCGGCGTGAAATCAAGGACTTCCGGGGTCTGCTGCGAGCTCTGCCCAGATCCGGGCCGCGGGCTTCGGGCGGCCCCGGGCGTCGAGCAGGCCGAATCCGGTCTCCGCGGCTCCGAAGTATCCCGTGTGCTCCGGGTCGTCGCGGAGCTGGAACCAGATCGCGCCGAAGACGCCCGCCGCATGCAGCTCCGGCGCCCGCGCGACCAGGCTCGAGACCGCGTCGAGCTGCTCGGCCTCCCAGCCTCCGTGCGAGGAGATCGCCGCGTAGGCCAGCAGGACGGGCCGGTCGAACTCCCGCCGCAGGTAGCGCGCGTAGCTCAGGGCTGCGCCCCCCACGTCCAGGTAGCCCCGCGCGCGAGCGTCGCGGTCGCCCCTGGCGCGCATCTCCTGGAAGGCGATGAAGTCGAGCTTCGGCGCCACGGCGCCCACGGAAAGGCGCAGGTCGCGATCGGGCGAGAAGTCGCCCGCGCACACCCCGACGCGCGCATTCGGCGCGCGCTCGCGGAAGATGCGCAGCGCCGCCGCGAGCTCGTCGTTGAAGCCGCGCCAGCGCGTGATGGCGGTCTCGCCGGGCGGCGGGGCGTCGTTGAACTCCGGCGCGAGCACGACCAGCACCTGCGCCGGACCGCGCACCGCGTCGGCCACGCGGCGCAGGTGGCGGTGCCATGCGTCCCGCTGCGCGCGGACGCGCTGGCGCGAGATGCCGCGGTCGAAGAAGTACTCGACCACGACCGGCACGCTGCCGCTGTGCGCCAGGCGCGTCAGGTCGCGCGCCGGCACCCAGCTCTCCTTCCAGCCGCGCGGCAGCCAGATCTGCACGAGATCGGTCGGCAGCCCGGCGCGACGCGCCTGATCGGGCAGGAAGACGGGCGGCCGTCCTGGCTCCCACCACCAGAGCCGGTCGCCCACGCCCGCGAGCAGGCGGCCCGGGGTCGCGAGCTCCGGCGGACGGAACGCGGCGTCGGGGAGCGGTGGGTCGCCGGAGCACGCGACGAGGAGCAGGACGGCGAGGGCAGTGCCCGTTTGGTGCGCTCGGAGCGCCGCCCTCGACCGCCCTGCCGTCACTCGCCGGTCGCGGCCACCACGCCGCCCGCGTCGTAGTCGATGAAGAAGCCGCGGCTGGCGCCCGCGGGAATCTCGGGCAGCAGCAGGTCCGCGTGCTGCGCTCCCGGCTCGTGGCGCGACTGCACGCCGCCGCCGAGCCAGCGCGCGGCCAGCTCCTCGCCGATCCGCGTGCTCGACACGCGCAGCGAGCGCGTCGGGGCGTTGGTGTACAGGCGCAGGACCAGGCCGTGGATCGGTACCTCGCCGGTGTTGGTGATGCGCAGCTGCGCGCGGCTCGGACCCACGTCCTCGATCGTGGCGGCGACCGCGCTGCGGCGCCTCCACCAGCCGGCCAGCTCGCCCGCGCCCGCGAGCCAGGCGCCCCGCTCGCGCAGCTCGCGCGCGTGCGTGCGGAGCGCGGCGACGCGCGCCGCGTCACTGATGAACTGGGTGTGGAACGAGAAGTAGTGCAGCCCCCCGATCGCGCGCATGCGCTCCATCTCGCCGCGCAGTACGTCGAGCATCTGCTCCGCGGTCCGGATGCCGCGGCGCTCGAAGAGATCGTAGTCGTCGAGGATGGGCCTGGGGATCTGCACGAGGGGCCGCGTCGCGCCCTCGATCCGGACCAGCTGGGGTGCGGCGCTGACCAGCTCGAGATTGCCGAGCTGGTAGTCGAAGCCCAGCTCCGCGAGCGCACGCAGGGTCTCGGGGTCGTAGCTCTCGTACGGAGGGCGGAAGCCGCGTAGCGGCGGCGCGCCCAGCGCCTCGATCTCGCGGCGCGAGGTTGCCAGCCGCTCGCGCTGCGCATCCCGGTCGACATCCTTGAAGCCGTCGTGAACGTCGGCGTGACTGCCCACCTCGCCGGCGCTGGTGAGCTTGCGGACCACGCCGGGGTGCTCGCGGGCCAGCGAGCTGACCAGCAGGAAGGTGACGGGGAAGGCGTCGGCCAGCGCGGCGTCGGCCACGGGGCCGGCGTTGGCGAAGCCGGTCTCCGTGTCCATCGCCAGCAGCCCCGCGAAGGGCGCGCCGTCGGGCCAGGCGTGGAGCTCGCCCACCGGCCGCCGCGAGGCCCAGGCCCAGGCGTTCGCGTAGACCCGCGCGAGCCACGCGCTTCCCGGCGAGCCGCTGGCGCGCACGGGATCGATGCCGATCCAGGCGATGCGCCCGCGGCCGGTCTCGATGCGCAGGGCCGCGGCCGACTGCGGGCCGGAGGGGCGCAGGTCCCAGGACGACCAGAACAGCTCCGCCGCCGGATCGTCCACCGCCGGAGAGCGCTCGGCCGGGGCCAGGCCGATGCGCAGGCCCGGGTCGGTGCCGGCGTTCAGCGGGCCGCGTCGCCCCGCGGCCGCGAACCAGGCGCGGTCGCGCTCCAGGGCCGCGACCTCGCGACCGAGTGCCCGCTCCATCGCCGTGGCCGGACCGCTGCCGTCCCCCGCGATCCAGCCCGCGAGCAGGACCGAGCCGCCGCGCTGCGCGAACTCCAGCAGCGCGTCGAGCTCCGCGTCGTCGAGGGCGGCCGCATCGGAGACGACCGCCAGCCCGGTCCGGCCCTCGAGGGATGCGGCCGGGGTCCGGGCGAGCCGGTCGAGGTCGGTCGGCAGCAGTTCGGCCCAGGCGCTGCGCAGCCGGTCGCGCTCCCAGGCCGAGCGCTCGATCGCCTGGCCGGGCTCGACCCAGAGCGCACCCACGGGCCCGCCCGCTACCTGGGGCAGCACCGCGAACGGACCGATCAGGGTGCGCAGCATGTAGATCAGCAGGACGGCGCCGGCGCCGAGGAACACGACCCCCAGCGACATGATCTTGCCGGCGTACCAGCGTCGGGCGGGAAGCTTCACGACTCGTCTCCTCCGGAATCCGCCGGACGGGCCCCGTAGCGCTCGAAGTACACCGGTCGCTCCGTGCTGACCTTGGGCTTGCGGCCGTTGCGCACCTTGAAGGCGAGGTACGAGGCGAGGGCCAGCACGATCGTGACGATCGTCGCGATCAGGATCACCGCCGACAGATAGGGAACCAGGTCCAATTCAGATCCTCCCGATCCGGTCGAGCTTTCCCCAGTCCATGTGCAGGTTGAGCATCTCCTCGAACGTGGCGAGCACCTTCGCCACGTCGATCACCAGGGAGAAGAACGCGCGGTACAGCACCGCGTAGGGCACCAGGCGCAGGCTCTCCTTCTCGAGCACCACGCAGTACAGCGCCGCGGCCAGGTCCAGCACCGTCAGCTGGGCCCACCAGATCACCAGCGGCAGGGTCGTCCCGTACAGGAGCGCCACCAGGACGAAGAGCACGTTGGCGAAGACGTTGGTGACCGGCCAGAGGATGCCCTCGAAGATCATGTACCAGAGCGAGAAGCTCAGGCTGCAGCTCGTGCGCGGATCGATCAGGCGGATGCGGTGCTTGCGGATCGCCTGCAGGATCCCGCGCGTCCAGCGGTAGCGCTGCTTGAGCAGGTCGAGCAGCTGCTCGGGTGCCTCGGTGTAGGCGATCGACGCGGGCTCGTAACAGATCTGCCAGCCGTCGGCGAGCAGACGCAGGGTCAGGTCGCAGTCCTCGGCGAAGGTGTCGGGCTCGTATCCGCCCATGCGCAGCAGGGCCGAGCGGCGGAACATCCCGATCGGGCCCGGAACGATGTTAACCACGCGGAAGAACGCCTGCGCGTTGCGGACCATGTTCAGGCCCTCGATGTACTCCAGGGCCTGGAGCGTGCTCCAGACGTTGCCGCGGTTGACCACCTTGACGTTGCCCGCCACCGCGCCCACGGCCGGGTTGACGAAGTGGCGCACGGCGCGCCGCAGCGTGCCCGGAGCGAGGGCGGAGTCGCCGTCCATGCAGAGCACCAGCGAGCCGCGCGCCGCCCGGATGCCGGTATTCAGAGCGTTGGCCTTGCCGCCGTTCTCCTTGTGGATCACGCGGACCTCGACGTCGCCGTGATTGCCCTCGTAGACGCGGGCGCGCCGGTAGGTGTCGTCACTTGATCCGTCGTCGATCACCAGGATCTCGTAGTTCGGATAGTCGAGCTCGAGCAGGGAGCGGATCGAGCCCTCGATCACCGCGCCCTCGTTGTAGGCGGGAACCAGGACGCTCACGAGCGGGCAGCGGAAGCTCTCCTCGGGACCACCGTCGAGGAAGTTCAGGTAGGAGAACCACAGCAGCGCGAAGTAGCGCAGGATCAGCAGCAGCAGGAATCCGAACAGCCCGATCATCGAGACCTGCATGAAGCCGTCGTGGAGCTGGAAGTCGGCGTCCAGCACCAGCCGGTAGAGGCCGAGCGACGCGCCGATGATCCCGCTGAGGATCACCGCCACCCCGAGCGTGTAGCGCAGGCGGGGGATCACTCAGAACCTCCGCTCGACGAGAAGGCGCGCCCTGCGTCCGCGGTACGGGTTGTCGCGGCGCGAGTACGCGAACTCTCCGCCGAGCTCGACCCGCCACTCGCGGCGCTCCCAGCCGAGCTTCATGCGGCCGAGCCCGACCATTCCCGACTCGGTGGACAGGCGCGTGTCGGTCGAGCCCCAGCCCAGGCTCGCGCCGTAGTCCAGGTGCAGGTCGTGCCCGAGCTCGAGTGCGTGCTCGCCCAGGAGGCCGACTCCCAGGTCGCGATCGGGGTCGTAGTAGAGCTCCGAGGGGTCCGCGTAGCGGGCGAGGCTGGCGTTCAGGCTGAGCTTGAGGTCGGGGTTCCGCTCCGGGACGAAGGTCAGCGAGCCGAGCACCTCGTCGTGCCGGTTGCCGTCGCTGAGGTCGAGCACGCGCAGGCGGCCCCAGAACGACCAGCGCGGGGCGAGCGCCTTCCAGGTCGTGAGCGCGTACGCGGTCGCGTCGACGTCGTGCTGCAGGGCCTCGAACGACTGGCTGTAGTCCAGGTGGCTGCGCTGCTCGATGCCGCCGGTGAGCAGGAAGGCCTCGGTCTGGTACTCGAGGCGCGCCGCCCCGTCGAGCGTGTCGTCCGCGCGACGCCACGCGCGCGCCCCGAGCTCGACGACGGTCTTGAAGCGCGGCCCCAGGCGACGGTCGAGCCAGAGACGCAGCTCGGAGGCGGAGTCGTCGTCGTGGCGGAGGCGAACGGGCAGCGCGACCTCGTCCTGGTCGTGCGCGACCCGGATGGTGCCCGCGGAGACGCGCAGCCGGGTCCCCAGATCCAGGTAGGACTCGCCCTCGAGCAGCGCGTCGGTGCGCGAGAAGTCTCCGCCGTCCCAGAAGCTGTCCACGCGGAGCCGCGCGCGGGGCCGGTACGCGGCGCGGAGGTCGCGCCACTCGTCGCGCGCCTCGGCGTCGTCCTGCTCCTCGAGCGCGAGACGGTACAGGCGATCGGCCTCCTGGAGCTCCCCGGCCCAGCGCTCCGTGCGCGCCAGGCCGCGAAGCGCGCGCGCGTTCGCGGGATCGCGCTCGAGCACCCCGGAGAACCCGGCGCGGGCCCGGGCGTACTGCCCGCGCCAGGAGTGCACCTCGGCGCGCTCGACGCGGGCCTCGAGGTCGTCGGGATCGGCGTCGATCAGCCGGTCGTAGTGGTCGAGGGCGCGGTCATGCTCGCCGCGCCAGCTCAGCACGCGCGCCAGGTGCAGCCGCGCCCGACGTTCGCCCGGTGCGTCGGCCAGCACTGCCTCCAGCAGCTCGATCGCCTCGTCGTAGGTGGCCTCCGAGGCCAGTCGCTCGAGCGCCGCGTCCAGTCGCGGGTCGGCCGGAGGCTCCGCGGCAGCGGCCGGCGCGATCAGCAGGACGAGCAGCGCCGCGAGGCGCGCGATCCGATCGACGGACATCATCTGGGTCTCCCCGTATCGCCGCCGAGCGGCCCGAACATCCAGTCCATCTCGAGCAGCTTCTCCTCGATCGAGACCAGCACGCGCTCGAGGACCCGCTCCTCGAGCGCCTCCTTCGCGCTCGCGCGCGCGATCATCCGGGTCAGCACCGCGTCGGCCTGCTGGGGCTCCGCCGCGATCAGCAGCATCGCCAGGCTGGTCTCGTCGATGCGCAGCACCGCGTCCTCGGAGCGCAGCGTCTCCTGGGCCGCCGCGATCAGCAGGTCGAGCGCGTCCTCGTCCTCGCAGCGCACCCGGGCCAGCGTGCACGTGAGCTCGTAGGCGCTCCCGAACTCGACCGACGTCTCGAGCCGCCGCTGGAACTCCTCGAGATCGACCTCGCGGCTCGGGGACGAGGCGAGCTGGATCACGTCGGGGTCCTCGCCCGCGTCCTCGCGCAGCGTCGGCGGCAGCTGGATCAGCAGGTCGACCTTGCGCCTGAGCTCGAGGCGAGACGGGGGCTTGGAGATCACGTCGGCGGCGCCCAGGATCAGCGCGCGAACGCGATTGGCCGAGCGCGCCATGACCCGCGACACCGTCAGGATCGGCACCTGGACCGGCGCCTTGCGCAGCGCGACCAGCAGGTCGAAGCCCGAGACGTCGGGCACGATCGGATCGATCACGATCATGTCCGGCTGCTCGGAGAGCAGCGCGGAGAGCGCCGCGAAGCCGCTGCCGGCCTGGATGATCTCGTAGCTCTCCGCGATCCAGCCGGCGATCTGCTCGCGGTCGTCCCGATCCGCGTCCACGACCAGCACGCGTCGCCGCGCCTTGGTCGACGCCGGGGGCGGCGCCCGCCGTGGCGAGGGACGCTGCTCGAGCTCGGCGGCGGTCTCCTCGACCGGTGCGCGCATCAGCACGCCGCCGGGCTGGATCGAGAAGCCCAGCTTCTCGGTGGTGGCTGCGCCGAAGCGCGACTTCTGCACCTCGAGGTAGCGGTGCCCGCGATCGTTGCGGCCCAGGTAGACCAGGGCCCCGCAGAGATCCGAGAGCGCGCGCGCCAGGGTCGGCTGGCTCTCGAGCACGCTGCTCTCGGCCGTCACCACGATCTGCTGCTGGCCGTCCTCGCCCTCGAAGAGCGTCGAGAGCGCGATGCGCAGCGGCTGCTCGTCGAGGAACTCGGCCACCAGGGCATTGAGCGGATCGAAGATCACCAGCGCGGCGTGCGGCGCCTGCTCGCGCAGGGCCTCGACGAAGCTCAGCGCGCCGTGCGAACGCAGTGAGACGCTGGCATCCGGCGTGAGCCGCAGCAGCACGAGCCGCTCGTCGTCGATCGCGTCCTGGAGATCGAGCTCGAGCGACTCCGCCTGACGCAGCAGCACGGCCGGCGGCTCGGTGGTCACGAAGACCACGCGCTCGCCGCGCGAGACGGCCGCGTGTGCGAGCTGGACGGCCAGCACGGTGCGCCCACAGCCCATCGGGCCGCAGAGCACGAGCGGCATGCCGAGCTCCATCTGGCCCAGCGCGGTATCGAGGATCGGGACTCCGGTCACTCCGGACCCCTCCCCCATACCCTGGGGGGAAAGCGCACCATGGGGGCTGTATCGGAGGCGCCGCCGGGCACGTTAGGCCTTCCTTGCACCTGTCCTGCGCGGGCACTGCGGACCGTGCGTGTCGCTCGCCGACCGCAAGGTGGAACGCGACTACCCAGCCGGGCACGCCCGTCGCGCGGCCGACCCGGCGCCCGCAGCCGGTCCGCACCCGTAGCCGGATCGCCCGGCTGCGGGCCGGACTGCGCGCCGCGCGCGTCCGTCCTGCCGGTGCACGCGCTGGCAGGCCGCGGACGGCACGGCGTCTGCACCCTCGACCCCGGCTGCGGCGCGTGCCGCCGCGGCCCGGATGAAGGAGCGCACCATGATCTTCCCCGACGATCTCGCCATCGACCTGGGCTCGACGCGCGCGCGCATGCACTGCGCGCGGCGCGGTGCCCTGCTCGACGTTCCCTCGGTCGTGGCGCTCGACCGCCTGACGCGGGAGCCGCTGGCCGTGGGAGACGCCGCCTTCGAGCGCGTGGGCCGCGTCGCCGATCACATCGAGCTGGTGTGGCCGGTGCGGGCAGGGCGCGTGGCGGACTTCGACACCGCCGAGGTTCTGCTCCGCTGCATGCTGCGCGCCGCGCGCAATCGCCTGGCCGTGACGCGGCCGCGGGTCGTGATGACCATGCCGGCGGAGCTCACGCCGCTGGAGAAGCGGGCGCTGCGCGAGGCCGCTCTCACGGCCGGTGCCGGCGAGGTCTTCCTGGTCGCCGCGCCGGTCGCCGCCGCCCTGGGCGCCGCGGCCCAGGCGCAGCGCGCCGCCGGACACGTGGTGCTGGACGTCGGGGCTGGCACGACCGAGCTCGCGATCCTCGGGCTCAGCGGCGCCGTCTACCAGCGCAGCGTTCCCCTCGGGGGCGGCCTGCTCGACGATGCTCTGGCGGAGCACCTGCGCAGTGCCCACGACCTGATCGTCGGCGCGCACACGCTCGAGCGGGTCAAGTGCGCGCTGGTGCCCGGCGGACACGTGGTCGAGGTGCGGGGGCACGACCGCAACGAGGGCAGCCCGCGCTCGGTGGAGATCGCGGCCGCGGAGCTGCGCGAGTCGCTGGCGGCGCCGATCGAGCTGCTCGTCGGGGCGATCCGCTCGCTGATCGTCGAGGCGCCGCCCGAGCTCTGCGCGGAGGCGGCGAGCCACCGCGTGCTGCTCGCCGGTGGCGGTGGCCTGGTCGACGGCTTCGCCGGGCGGCTCGAGAAGTCGGTCTTCCTGCCGGTCGAGTGCCTGGCCGATCCGTGTCAGGTCGTGGTGCGCGGCTGCGCCGTTTGCCTGGAGGATCTCGACGCGCTCAGGGACCTGGTCCTGGAGCGCCCGCGCCCCGTCGGCGAGCTGCAGGCCGCGCTGATCTGAGGCGCCGCGCGCCGGCTCAGTCGCGCGGGGGGGCGGAGCGCTGACCGAGGTGCTCGGCCGGACTCGGCTCGGGACCGCTGCTCGAGGCCGGCAGCCCGTCGATGAAGCGCGTGACGATCGCGTCGCCCGTCTCGGCCTCGACCACTCCGCCGAGCGTGAGGCCCGCCCGCGCGGCCGCCTCGCCGGCGCGTCGCTCCTCGGGCGTGTCGGTCGCGCTCGAGCGGGCCTCGGGCTCGCCGCTGGTCGGCAGCGGTGCGGCCTGCGGCGCGACCGCGGCAGCGCGCTCGCCGTGCTCGGGCTCATCGCTCCGCTGCTCCTCGATGACGCTCTGCGCGAGCTCGGCGCCATCCGGCGTCGCGATCTCCGGCACACTCGCGCCGGCGCGCTGCACGTCCGGCCTCTCGACCTCGCGCTCGAAGGGCCGCCGCGGCGCGGTCGTCTCGTCCACGCGCTGCTCCCGGCCCTCGCCCATCAGCGGCGGCATCTCGGCCGGGCGGGATCCGTCACCCATGAGCTCGACGTCGGCCGGGTCGCTCGAGCCGTCTCCCATCAGGTCCACCTCGGGGGCTCCGGCCTCGTCGCCCCCATCGTCGGGCATGGCCATCACCGGCTCGAGGTCCAGGCTGACCAGGCGCGCGTGCTCGTTGAGGCTGTCGCGCAGGGCCTGGTCGGCGGCGTGGCCCACCGGATCCGCGACCGGAGCCGGGCCCGTTCTCACGGCCAGCGTGCTGTCGGGAACCAGGCTCGCCTGCTCGGCGCGGCGCTGCTCCAGCTGGGTCTCCTCGGCGCGCGCGCGCTCGACACGGCGCTCCTCCTCGAGCCGCATGCGCGCGTCACGTGCCTCGCGCTCCGCGGGGCTCGGGGCGCGCCGTGCGCGCTCGCTGGCGGCACGCGCGGCCAGGTCCTCCGCCCGGGAGGATCGCGTGCCTCCGGTGGCCTCCACGCCGTCTCGCTCCGGAGTGGATCCGGCCGCGGCCGCACGCGCGGCCTCGCGCGAGAGCGCGGCTCCCTGATTCGTTCGCGTCGGGCTGGTGATGTCCATGTTCTGCTCTCCGCGCCTGCTCCGGTCCCACCGATTCCGGCGCGTCGGGGGATCTCTTCGACCGGACTGGAGGCGACCTTGAGGACTCCACGCGCCAGCCGGGTCGCTGCGGGTCGCCCGCGCCAGCGCTGCACCCCGGCTGCCGCCTGCGCCCGCCCGCCGGCGTCAGCAGGCGACACGTCGCTCAAGTGATGCACGGGCGCGTCCGATGCGGATCCGCGGCAGGGAGTGGAGACGGAGCATGAAGCTGGACGGACTGGGCATCGGCCTGTCGGGCATCCGCGCGGCCGGCACGCGTCTGCGCTCCTCCGCGCACAACGTGGCCAACCTGCTGACCGGGAGCTTCCACCCCGAGCGCGTCGTCCAGCAGGAGCGCGCCACGGGCGGCGTGACCGCGCAGGTGCAGCGCTCGGCGCAGCCGCAGCCGGTGGACCTGGCGGGGGAGCTGGTCGACCAGCAGATGGCGTCGCTGCAGGGCAAGGCCTCGATGCGCGCGATCGACGCGCGGCTCGACATGCTCGGGAGCCTGCTCGACATCCGCGGCTGACGCGGCCCCCGCTGCAGCCGGGTCCCCGACTCGTATAGACTCGCGCCATGCCGGGTGGGTGGAGGTCGCTTCTCGCAGCCGTGTGCGCGCTCTGCGTCTCGTGCGCGCTCCCTCCCGGTGCGCCGCCCGCGCCTCCGGTGGATCCCGCGCCGGCGCCCGTCGCATCCGCCCTGGTGATCCGGGGCGCGAGCGTGATGACCGCGGCCGGGCCGAGCCTTCCGCGGGCCGACGTGCTGGTGCGCGGCGAGCGCATCGAGGCGGTCGGCACCGACGTGGTCGCGCCCTCCGGGGCGACGGTCATCGACGCGGCCGGTCGCTGGCTGACGCCGGGCCTGATCGATCCGCACTCCCACATTGGCGTGTACGCGGTGCCGATGGTCGAGGCGCATGCCGATGGCAACGAGATGTCCGCGCCGTTCACGCCCGGGGTTCGCGCCGTGGACTCCTTCTGGCCGCAGGACCCGGCCATCGAGCGGGCCCTGGCGGGCGGGGTGACCACGATCCACGTGCTTCCCGGCTCCGCGAACCTGGTCGGCGGGCAGGGCGTGACGCTGCGCCTGGTGCCGGCGCTGGCGGCGGAGCAGATGCGTCTTCCCGGTGCGCCCGACAGCATGAAGCTGGCCTGTGGCGAGAATCCCAAGCGGGTGTACGGCGGGCGCGGCGCGGGGCCGCAGACGCGCATGGCCGAGGTCGCCCTGCTGCGCCAGGAGCTGGAGAAGGCCCGGGCGCACGAGCCCGGCGAGGGCGATGCGGTGGACCACGCGAAGCAGGCGCTCGGTCGCGTGATCGCCGGCGAGCTGCTGGTGCAGAACCACTGCTACCGCGCCGACGAGATGCTCCTCCGCCTCGAGCTCTTCGACGAGTTCGACTTTCGCCCGCGCGCCTTCCACCACGCCGTCGAGGCCTACAAGATCGCCGACGAGCTCGCCGGGGCCGGTGTGGGTGCGGTCGTCTGGGCCGACTGGTGGGGCGTGAAGATGGAGCTCCTCGACGCGGTCTTCGCCGGCGCAGCGCTGCTCGATCGCGCCGGAGTGCGCGTGGCGCTCCACTCCGACTCACCCTTCGACGTGCAGCGCATGAACCAGCAGGCGGCGTTCGCGCTGGCCGCGGGCCGGCGCGCGGGGATCGATGTGGATCCCGACCGGGCGATCCGCTGGATCACCGCCAACGCGGCCTGGGTGCTGGGCGTGGAGGACGAGATCGGGACGATCGAGCCGGGCAAGCGCGCCGACCTTGTGCTCTGGTCGGCCGACCCGCTCAGCGTGTACGCGCGCGCCGAGCGCGTCTGGATCGACGGGCAGGCGGTGTGGACACGCCACGCCGACGTGCCGCCACGCTCGGACTTCGAGCTCGGCCGCGAGGTCCCCCGATGATCCGCACGCTGGCGCTGGCGCTCGCGCTCAGCGGCGCCACCGTGTACACGGGCGACGGCCCGCCGCTCGCGGACGCGACGATCCTGATCGAGGGTGAGCGCATCGTCGCCGTGGGGCGCGACGTCGCGATTCCCGCGGGCGCCGAGCGGCTCGATCTGCGCGGTCGCCGTGTCACGCCCGGGCTGGTGGACGCGGTCTCGAGGCTCGGTCTGGTCGAGGTCTCGGCCGAGCCCTCGACCGTGGGCGCGACCCTGGGTCCGGATGCCGACCCGGTCCGCGCCGCGCTGCGCGTCGAGGACAGCTTCGACCCGCGCAGCGAGACCCTGGCGGTCGCGCGCACGGGAGGCCTGACGTCGGCGGTCGCGGTGCCCGTGGGCGGGCTCGTCTCCGGGCTGTCCGCGGCGATCGAGCTCGGCGCGTCGCCGCGCGTGGCGCACGCGCCCGTGGCCCTGCACGTGCGCATCGGCGCGGGCGAGCCCGGGGCACGCAGCGCGGCCTTCCTGCGCCTGCGCGAGCTCCTCGGCGACGCGCGCCTGTACCGGGGGAATCGCGGCTCGTTCATCTCGCGCCGCCTGCGCGAGCTCTCCGCGGGGCCCCTCGACCTGCCCGTGCTCGCGCGCGCGACCTCGGGCGAGCTTCCGGTGGTCTTCCACGTGGACCGCGCTGCAGACATCTCGACCGTGCTGCGGATCGCCGGCGACGGCAAGCTACGCGCGATCATCGCGGGCGGGGCCGAGGCCTGGATGGTCGCCGCAGAGCTCGCGGCCGCCGGCGTGCCGGTGGTCCTCGACCCGCTCGCCAACCTTCCGGTGGACTTCGACGCCCTGCACTCCACCTCGCGCAGCGCCGCGCTGCTGCGTGAACGCGGCGTGCGCGTGGCCCTGTCCACGCTCGGCGAAGCGCACCGCGCCCACCGGCTGCGTCTTGCGGCGGGCAACGCGGTCGCTGCGGGCCTCGATCGCGACGCGGCGCTCGCGGCGATCACGCGCGTGCCAGCCGAGATTCTCGGCCTCGACGGCATCGGCGTGCTGCGACCCGGAGCCCGCGCGGATCTCGTGATCTGGAACGGCGATCCGCTCGAGCCGGGAACCTGGGCCGAGCAGGTCCTGGTGCGCGGCGAGCCGGTCTCTCTGAGGACCCGCCAGGACGCGCTGGTGGAGCGCTACGGCACGGCGGCTCCCCTGACTACTCCTCCGTGAACAGCATGAGCTGACGCCGGGGCTCTCCGGTCGCGCCCGGGTACTCCGCGCGGAACGCCGCCACCGCGGCGTCATGATCGTCGACGATGCTCTTCGAGATCTTCTCGTCCTCGAGGACCTGGACGCGCAGCGTGCCGATGTACAGCACCGAGGGCTCGGGCGGCACCGTGAACGCGGCACCGAGCTTCGCCTCGTACGACTTGTGCTGCGAGGCGACGATCAGGCTCACGGTCCGGTCCTCGCGGTAGTGCATGATCGCGTAGCGGCCCGGCGGCAGATGCCAGTAGAACGGCTCGATCTCCGCGACGGCGATCTCCTCGTCGCGATCCAGGCTCCAGATGCTGATCGACTCGCTGCCCGACGCGATCAGCGGCGTCTTGGCCAGCAGCTCGCCCTCGACCTCCACGCTACCGAAGACGATCGACTCGCCCGGGGGTGCGGCACCCGCCGCGGACAGCTCGATGCCGCCCGCGGCACAGCCCAGCAGCAGCGCGGCCAGCGCCAGCGCAGCCCGTCCCGTTCCCGTCGCGGCCATCGTCGCTCCCGATCCCCGGCGAGGCGCCAGGGTACCACGGTGCTCCGGGCCGGGAGGGCCGCCCGGGCGTACAATCCGGGCCAGCACGAGGAGCGCGCCATGACCTGGAGCATCGATCCCGGGCTGCTCGGACTCGAGGACAGCGTCGCGATCGTCACCGGGGGCGGCGGTCCCGGGATGGGCGGACAGCACTGCCGGCTGCTCGCGCGCGCCGGCTGCGACGTCGTGGTCGCCGACATCGACGAGCACGGAGGGCGCGACACGGTCAAGGCGGTCGAGGAGATCGGCCGCCGCGCGGTCTTCGTCCACACCGATGTTCGCGACGAGGACGCCGTCGCCCGCATGGTCCGCGCCGCGTACGAGCGGCTGGGCCGGCTCGACGTCGCGATCAATCACGTGGGCAACGCCCCCGAGGGCACGGAGATGCTCGTCCCCTTCCTCGATTACACCCGCGAGGCCTGGGACCGGATGATCGACCAGAACCTGGGCAGCACCTTCCTCTGCTGCCGCGCCGAGGCGCTGGCGATGATCGAGCACGAGACGCCGGGACGCATCGTCAACGTGGCCTCGTCGAGCGGCGTCGTGGGCGCCGAGAGCATCGCGGCCTACGGCGCGGCGAAGGCGGGGGTCATCCACCTGACGCGGACGCTGGCCCAGGAGCTCGGCCGCTACGGCATCCGCGTGAACTGCATCGTCCCGGGCACGCACAGCAATCCGCGGCAGGAGGCACAGCTGCGCGACCCCGACGTGCCCGAGTCGCGCAAGGAGTTCTTCCGCCGCGCGAACGCCGCGCCGCCGCTGGGGCGCCTGGGCGAGCCGTGGGAGACCGCCGGGCTGGCGGTGTTCTTTGCCTCGCGGCTGTCGAGCTACGTGTCGGGTCAGGCGCTCCTCTCCGACGGCGCGCTCACGGCGACGACTGCGCGGCCGCCGGTCCTGCTCGGCGCCGAGGCGGCGGCGGTGCGCCGGCTGCGGGACGGCTGATCCCGGCTAGCGACCCCCGGAGAGCGCCTGGAGGATCTGGACCTCGTCGTCGCGCGCGAGCGGGGTGTCGATCCCGGCCACGCGCTCGCGATTGACGAAGATGCGGATGTGCTCCCGGATCGCGTCCTGCTCGTCGATCATGCGGAAGCGGATGCCGGGGTAGCATCGCTCGAGATCCTCGAGCAGCTCACGCACGCTGCCGCCCTGCGCCTCGACCTGGGCCGCGGTGGTGTAGGAGCGAAGCGGGGTCGGGATCGAGACCTTCACGGATCGAGCTCCGCGACCTCGACCGAGAACACGTGGGGCAGGTTGTCGAGCAGGCGCGACCAGCTCTCGCCCTCGTCGACGCTGCCCCAGATCTGACCGGTGGTCGTGCCGAGGTACACGCCGACGGGATCGCGCGCGTCGGTGGCCATGGCCTGGCGCAGCACGGTCAGCCAGGCCTGCCCGGGTGGCAGGCCCGAGTCGAGGCGCTGCCAGCTGCGTCCCGCGTCGCGCGTGCGATACACCGCGGGTCGTCCATCGGGGCTGGTGCGCGGCCAGACGTCCGTGCCGTCCATGGGGAGGACCCAGGCGGTGTCCGGATCGCGAGGGTGCAGCTCGATCGGGAAGCCGATGTCGCCCACGTCGGCCGGCATCTGCTCGCCCACGCGCTCCCAGCGCTCGCCGGGTCGCTCCAGGCGATAGATGCCGCAGTGGCTCTGCTGCCAGAGCACGTCCGGTGCCCGGGGGTGCAGGCGCACGCAGTGCGGGTCCTGGCCGAACTCCGGCGTCGGGTCGGGCCTGAAGAGCGCCAGGCAGCCGCCGTTCAGCGGCCGCCAGTCGCGCCCTGCGTCGACGCTCTCGAACACGCCGCCGCCCGAGACGCCGATGTACAGGTGCTGCGGGTCGCGCGGATCGACGTTGATCGAGTGCAGCAGCGAGCCGTCGGGCGTGCCGTTGTTGCCGTCCTCGGTCCACGTCGCCCAGAGCGGGTGCTCGTTCCAGCCCGACACGGGTGCCCAGCTGCGGCCCGCGTCCTCGCTGCGGAACAGCGCCGGCGGCGAGGTGCCCGCGTACCAGACCCCGGGCTCGTCGGCGTGGCCGGGGGTCAGCCAGAGCACGTGGTGCACGCTCCGGCCCGCCTCTCCGTCCGCGGTCTTCGGGAACGCGGGTGGCGCGGTCGCCTCTTCCCAGCTGCGCCCCAGGTCGAGCGAGCGGAACACGGTCGGACCCAGATGACCGGCCCGCGTCGCGACCAGCAGCGTGCGCCGGTCGCGCGGATCCAGGACCGCGTGATACGCCAGGTGCCCGAGGAAGTGCGGCCCCTCGAGCTGCCAGGTGGAGCGGCTCGCGTCGCCGTGGAGCACGAAGACGCCCTTGCGGGTGCCGATCAGCAGCGCGAGCGGGCCGCCGGGCGGCCGGGTCGTGTCCGACGCCATCTCGAGTTCCTCCAGCGGGTGAGGCGGCAGCATACCGTCGCCGGCCGCAACCCGCGCCCGCCCGCCCGGTTCCACCCGGGTGATCCGATCCCTCCCTCTCGCGATCGCGCTGCTGCTGGCGGGCGCAGCCGCGCCCCCGGCCGTCGCGCAGGGCTGTCCCGGTGCCGATCCGCTGCGTCAGCCCTTCTTCGGCGACCTGCACGTCCACACCTCCTACTCGTTCGACGCCTACCTCTTCGAGACGCGCAACGACCCGCGCGACGCCTACGGCTTCGCGCGCGGAGCCAGCGTGGGCCTGCCGCCACTCGACGCGAACGGCCTGCCCACGCGCAGCCTGCAGCTCGCGCGCGCGCTGGACTTCGCGGCGGTCACCGATCATGCGGAGCTGATCGGAGAGACGTCGATCTGCCTCTCTCCCGCGCATCCGCAGTACGGGTCCCAGGCCTGCCAGATCTACCGGGACGGACCGCAGCAGACCGCGTTCTTCCTGTTCGGCTCCCCGCTGGCCCGGGCCGATCCGCAGCGCCTGCCCTTCTGCGGCACCGACGGGATCGTCTGCCTGCTGCAGGCGGCCCCGGTCTGGGCGGACCTGGTCGCGGCCGCCGCCGAGCACGACGATCCGTGCAGCTTCTCCACGTTCAATGCCTACGAGTGGACCGGCTCCCCGGAGTCGAGCACGCTGCACCGCAACGTGGTCTTCGCCGGCGCCAGCGTGCCCGCGCTGCCGCTGTCGTACTTCGAGGTACCCGACCCGGCCGGGCTGCGCGCGGCGCTGCTCTCCCAGTGCCAGACGGCGGGCGGGGACTGCGACGTGATCGCGATTCCCCACAACACCAACCAGAGCAACGGCCTGGCCTTCGACCCGCCCGGCAGCGTCAGCGCCGCTGACGCCGCCCTGCGCGCCGCGGTCGAGCCCCTGGTCGAGATCGTCCAGCACAAGGGCGAGTCGGAGTGTCGCACGGGCGTCGACAGCAGCGACGAGCTCTGCGGGTTCGAGAAGACTGCGACCGGACCCCCCGCGGCGGACGCGCCGCTGTCCTACGTGCGCAACGCCCTGCGCGCGGGGCTGGAGATCGGCGCCGCGGTCGGCGTCAACCCGTACGCGATGGGCTTCGTCGGCGCCACCGACACCCACAACGGCACGCCCGGCGCGACGGAGGAGGCCGCCTACGTGGGCCACGCGGGCAACCTCGAGGCCGCACCCGCGGATCGCCTGTCCGGCGGCTCGCCGCGCAACAGCCCGGGCGGACTCACGGTGCTCTGGGCCGAGGCGAACACGCGCGCCGCGCTCTTCGCGGCCATGCGTCGGCGCGAGGCCTACGCCACCAGCGGCACACGTCCCTCGGTGCGCTTCTTCGGTGGCTTCGCGTACCCCGCCGATCTCTGCGACGAGCCCGACCTGGTCGCGCGCGGCTATGCGCAGGGCGTCCCCATGGGCGGCGAGATCGGCCCGTCGTCCGGCGCGGCGCCGCGCTTCGCCGTCTGGGCGCAGCAGGATCCGGGCACGGCCGGCGCCCCCGGTACGCCCCTGCAGCGCATCCAGATCATCAAGGGCTGGCTCGACGCCGAGGGCGTCACGCACGAGCGCGTGCACGACGTCGCGGGAGACGCCGCCGGCGGCGCCAGCGTCGATCCGCAGACCTGCCAGATCGACGGCGCCGACTTCGCGTCGCTGTGCAGCGTCTGGGAGGATCCGGAATTCGATCCCGGCGAGTCCGCGTTCTACTACGCGCGCGTTCTCGAGAGCCCGAGCTGCCGCTGGTCCACCCTGGAGTGTCGCGCCGCCGGGGTCGACTGCTCCGCCGCGCCGCCGGCCGGATTCGAGACCTGCTGCGACGGCTCGCTGCCCCTGACCATCCAGGAGCGCGCCTGGACCTCGCCGATCTGGTACCGGCCCGCCGCAGCGCGTGCGGTGCCGGCCTTCCCCTACTGAGCGAGCTCCCGGTGCGGCTGCGGCAGGCGAGTGCGCCGCGGCAGGTGTAGCATCGCCCCGTGAGCGACCCGATCGGCATCGTCATCACCGTGCATCGCGGCGAGTGCGAGGTGGTGCACGACGACCGGCTCCTGAGCCTCAAGCTCATCGGCCGGCAGGCACACCGCGGCCAGGAGCTGGTCGTCGGCGATGAGGTGCGCTTCGATCCGGAGGGCCTGGTCGTGCTCGACGTGGAGCCGCGCCGCACTCGCCTGGCGCGCAGACGCCCGCGTGCGCGGCACCGCGAGCAGGTGATCGCCGCCAACATCGACCAGCTCGCGATCGTCGCCTCCGTGGACGAGCCGCCGTTCCGCTCGGGCGCTGTCGATCGCTTCATGCTCGCGGCCCTGGCGGGCGGTCTGCGGCCACTGCTGGTCGTGAACAAGCTCGACCTGCTCGAGACCCCGGATCTGCCGGACGCGATCGCCGGCTACGCCGACGTGCTGCCACTGCACGGAGTGTGTGCACACAGCGGGGCCGGGCTGGAGGGGCTGCGCGAGAGCCTGGCGGGTGCGCGCACCGTGCTCGCGGGTCACAGCGGCGTGGGCAAGTCCTCGCTGCTCAACGCGCTCAAGCCGGAGCTGCGCCTGGAGACCGGCGACGTCGCGCGTCACGGGCGCGGCCGCCACACCACCACGCGCTCGGTCTGGATGCGCCTGGGCCCCGATACGGTGGTGATCGACACGCCCGGCGTGCGCGAGATCGCCACCGGTCCCGTCGAGCTCGAGCTGCTGGATCGCGTGTATCCCGACATCGCGGAGCGGGCAGGGGAGTGCCGCTTCCGCGACTGCGCTCACGATCGAGAGCCGGGCTGTGCGGTGGGCGACGCGATCGAGTCGGGCACGCTGCGCCAGGCCAGGCTCGAGGGTTACCGCCGCCTGCTCGCCGATCCGTGAGCGCGCTGGCGCTGGTGGGCCTGCGGGTCTGGGACGGCGACGGCACGGACTGCCTCGCCGGCGTCGATGCCCTGCGCGTCGAGGACGGGAAGATCAGCGCCGTCGGTCGCTCGGGCGAGCTCGCCGCGGGGGCGACGGTACGCCGGGTCGACGGCGCCACCGCGCTGCCGGGGCTGATCGACGCGCACGTTCACCTCTGCGTGGATCCCGCACTGCGCACGCCCGCGGAGCAGGAGCGGGTCGAGCCCGAGGTCCTCGAGCGCGCGCTGCGCCAGCGCGCGCGGGCCATGCTCCGCGCCGGCATCACCACCGCGCGTGACCTCGGGGGGCCGCGCTGGCATGAGGTCGCGCTCCGCGATGCGATCGCGCGCGACGAGCTGCCGGGGCCCCGCCTGCTCTGCGCGGGTCAGCCCGTGACCACGCCCGGCGGCCACTGCTGGTTCTGGGGCGGCGAGGCGGCCGACGTCGACGAGATCCGCGCGGTGGTCCGGCGCCAGCTGGAGCACGGCGTGGACTGGATCAAGCTGATCGCCACGGGCGGGCGCGCCACCCCCGGTAGCAGTCCGCTCGACGCGCAGCTCGACGCTGCGCAGATCTCGGCAGCGGTCGGCGAGGCCGCCGCGGCCGGACGCCGCGTGGCTGCTCACTGTCACGGCACGGCCGGGATCCGCAATGCGGCGCGCGGAGGGGTGCGCTCGGTCGAGCACTGCTCGTTCGCGGGCGCGGGAGGCTTCGGCAGCGATCTCGATCCGGAGGTCTGCGACGCGCTGGCGGCGGCGGGCTGCTGGGTGTCGCCGACGGTCAACGCCGGCTGGCAGCGCCTGTTCGATGCGGACGGCGCGCCCGGACCGTTCGCGCGGCGCATGGCGCGGGTCTACGCCGAGCTGCGGCGCGCGGGCGTGCCCCTGGTCGCCTCGACCGACGCCGGAATCCCCGGCGTTGCCCACGGCGACCTGGCCTCGGCCCTGCCGCTGCTGGGTCGGCTGGCCGGGCTCGGAGCCGCGCAGACGCTGCGCGCGGCCACCTCGGGCGCGGCGGACGCCCTCGAGCTCTCCCGTGTGACCGGCCGCCTGCGCCCGGGCCTCGCTGCCGACGTGCTGCTGGTCGATGGCGATCCGCTGCGCGATCCCGGCGCGCTGCGTCGACCGCTGTGGGTCCTGGCGCGCGGGCACGAGATCGACTCAGCCGGGGAGGTCGCCTGACCGATGGGAAGCGGATGTCCCGTCTCCGGCCCCTCCTCGCCCAGCTCGCCGCCGTGCTCCTGGCGCCGCTGGTCTACTGGTACGACGCCCACGGCGCCGGGCTGTACGCCGGGGTGCTGGTGCTGCTGGTGGTGCGCGGCGTGATGCGCGAGGTCAGCCCGGCATCCCGCGAGCTCGATGCGCTGGTGGCCAAGCGCGACGGGGATTCCGGGGCCGGCTGAGCCAGGCGGGCAGCACGCCCGGAACCGGTCCCGATGGCGACCGCGAACCCGCACCCGGCCGCAGTCCTCTCGTGAGTGGGTGCGGGCCGCGGTCGCGCCGGGGGACCGAGAGGGGCGGCTCGGGCCGCCCCGGCCGGGTACGTCAGTACCCGGATCCGTTGCTCATGATCCAGTCGCTGACCGCCCGGGCCCAGCCCAGGATGTCCGCGACGTTGATGGCACCGTCGTTGTCGAAGTCGAACAGGTGCGACTGGCGCACGGTGATCACGCCCCGGTTGGGCGAGAACTCCGAGCACCCGAACTGGTTGCAGGCGGTGCAGCGCACGACCATCTCGGGGATCGAGATCGGGACCACCGCCATTCTCTCGCCCCGATCGACCACGACGCTGCCGACCTCGATGGCCTCGAGCGGCTCCTGGAAGCAGATGATCTCCTCGGTGCCGTCCGCAGGCTCCACCGTCAGGTTGAAGTCGAGCGGGGCGTCGGGCTCCAGGTAGATGTCGGTGTCGATCGCCTGACCCGGCGCCGCCGCCGGCGCGAGCAGGACGAGCATCGCGGGCAGGATCCATCGCAGCATCGGGACGCCTCCTTCGGGATACATCTCCTGCATCGGGCGAGCGCCTGCTCCGCTGCGTGAGCCGACTCACGCGCGCGTGCGCGCGCGTCCCCGTCGACGTGACGTCGGTCACGCCGCCCCGCACTCCGGCCCGGCTCAGAAGCTCTGGCGCAGGTGCACGATCAGGCTGCGTCCCTCTCCGGGGAGGCGCTCGCCGCGCGCGACGTCGCGGCCCTCGAAGCGCGCGAACCCGGCGAGGTGCTCGCGGTAGCGGCGATCGAGAGCGTTGTGCAGCGCCACGCCGAGCGTCAGCCCCCGGGCCGGTCGCCAGCTGGCGCGCAGGTTGAGCAGGGTGTGGCCGCTGCTGCGCTGCTCGCCGTTGGTCACCGAGACGCGCCGCTGGGCGTCGGCGAACACGCCCTCGAGCTCGAGCTTCCAGCGCTCGCTCTCCCAGATCAGCGCGGCCATGCCGCTCAGCGGTGAGATCCGGTACAGATCGTCGCGCACGTCGCGCCTGCGCCCGCGTGCGACCCCGAGCACGCCCTCGAGGCGGAGGTCGGCCGTCAGTCGCGCGCTCCAGCTCACGTCGGCACCGATGATCCGCGCGTCGACGTTCGCGAAGCGCAGGGGCGTGGGGTCTCCGTTCAGCGCGCTCACCATCTCGACCGGCGAGTCCACCACCCCGACTGTCGCGTCCACGGGCACGCCCTGGATGTAGTCGTCCACCTCGCGCCAGAACAGGCGCGGGGCGAGGCGCAGCACGGGCCCGCTCCAGGTCACGCCGAGCTCGAGCTCGTGCGAGACCTCGGGCTCGAGATCGGGATCACCCACGTGGTTGTTGCCGTCCGCGAGCCCCGCGGTCGCCTCGATCGGGATCCACGCGTAGCGCTCGATGTAGGCCGGCGAGCGCGTCTTGCGCGCCCCCCCGAGAAGCAGCGTGATCCGGTCGTGGACCATGAGCTCCACGCGCAGCGCCCAGTCCAGGTTGTCGTCGGTGCGGCGGCGCGCGCTGGCGTTGAACGCCGCCGCCAGCCCCTGCGCGGGAGCTGGCAGCATCGCCGCCAGTGCTGCGTCGTCCGCGTCGGTGACGACGCGGTCGTAGCGCACACCCGCCTCCACGCGCACGCGGGCCCCGAGCTCCCCGGCCCACTCCGCGTAGGCTCCGGCGCGGTGGTGCGTCACGTCCTCGAAGCTGTCCACGAAGAAGGCCGCGACGTTCGGGTTACGCACGCGCATGTCGTGCTCCTCGCGCTGCCCGTCCGCACCCAGCCGCAGCTCGCCTCCGGCGGCGGCCAGCCGGGCATCCACACCCCAGCCGCGGCCGCGGCCGCGGGCGTCGGCGAGGCGCGCGTCGGCGGGGCTGGACGGCCCGGGGCGCAGGCTGCCGTCCATGCGGTGGTCCACGTCGCTGCCGGACAGCCGCGCGCGCAGCCGCAGGTCGCCGATCTCGCCGACGTACCCCAGGCGCAGCAGCTTGCTGTCGAAGAAGCGGACGTCCAGCGGCAGCGCGGGCGTGCCGGACTCGCCGGTGCGCAGCTGCCGCGCGTCGAGCTCGAGCTCGTGCACGCCCAGGCGCACGCCGCCGCCGAGCCCGAAGCTCGTGCGCTCGTAGCGCGTCGGCCGGACCTCGCCGCCGTCGAAGTCGCGGTCGCGGCCACGCTCGCGGCTGAAGCTGGCGTGAGCGCGCAGGCGGGGCGTGGACGCCGCGAGCCTGCCATGGCCGCGCAGCCCGCGATCCGCGCTCGACGTGGTCAGGTCCGCGTGCCCGTGGAGCTCCCGGTCCGGGCCCTCGGCGAAGCGGCTCCCCAGCGACCGGGCCAGGATCACGCCGCCGGGAGCGCCGGCACCGGCGCTCACCGGGGCGATGCCGCGCTGCAGCTCGAGGCGGTCGAGCAGCCCCGGTGGCAGGTAGTGCAGCGGCGGGTCCATCCGGTTGGGCCCACCGCTGACCGGGGCCATGCCGTCCACCTCGACGCGCACGCGGTGGCCCGAGAGGCCCCGGTAGCTCACCAGGCCCGAGATCGGGCCGTTGCCCTGCACCGCAGCACCGGGCAGGCGCTGGAGCAGGCGCGCGGTGTCGGAGGGCGGGGCCGCGATGTCCAGCATGTCGACGCTCGCCGGCGTGGGGTTCCCGGGCTCGGCCCAGATCGTGATGCGTGGGGGTTCCTCGGGCTGGGTGTTCCCGGTCCCGGCATCGGCGCACGCCCGCCGCGCGCACGGAATGCACGCGCAGACGACGAGCGCCGCGACGCCGTAGCGCAGCGGTCTCATCTCTCTCCTCCGGGGTGGGGCGCGGCGCGCCCCCTGGGCACGGTTGTCTCGGGCTCAGGCGAGGAGGGAGGCGATGGGCACCGGCTCGGGTGCCGCCGGATGACCGGGACGTGAAGCCGGTCGCTCCGCGATCGGCACGGGTCGCGGAGCCGGGCGCAGCCGGAGCGGCCCGGGGGGCGTCAGGGCCGGCTGCGCACGATCTCGATGCGCCGCGCCGGGCACATCGGTCCCGCAGCCGCAGGGGCAGCGCGCCGCCCATCCCGGTGGCTCGGGAGTCTGCGGCCCTGCCACGGCGTGGAACGGACACGGCGGTGCCTGGTCGAGCGCGTCGGTCGCCTGGTGCCAGGCCGCGTGCTGCTCGCGCTCCGCTGCATCGAGCCACGCGTCGTATGGAAGGCACAGACCGGCCGCGTAGGCGAGGGCAATCAGCCCGCGGACGAGGCGTCGCGGCCGCATGTCAACGGGTGTATCCCAGGCGATCCGGGACGTCCAGCGCCCCGCGCGCGGTTGACCTCCGCCGTGGCCCGGCAGACCATGCCCGGGCCGGGGGAGCCCGGCGTGAGGGGAGAGACGATGTCCACCGGACGGCTTGCGGGCAAGGTGGCGATCGTGACGGGCGCCGCCCGCGGCATGGGCGCGGAGACCGCGCGGCTCTTCGCCGCGGAGGGCGCGCGCGTGGTGCTGGGCGACGTCGTCGACGACGGCGTGCGCGAGGTCGCCGCCGGGATCGGTGCGTCGGCGCGGGCCGTCCGCCTCGACGTCACCCGCGAGGACGACTGGGAGGCGGCCGTGCGCGCGGCGCTCGACGCCTTCGGCCGGCTCGACGTCCTGGTCAACAATGCGGGCATCGCGCACAGCGCGCCGACGCTCGACTGCAAGCCCGACGACTTCCGCCGCGTGCTCGAGGTCAACCTGGTCGGTCCCTTCCTGGGGACGCGCGCCGTCGCGCCCGTCATGGGCGAGAGCGGCGGCGGCTCGATCATCAACATCTCGTCGGTGCAGGGCATGGTGGGCCGCGCCGGGCTGCCCGCGTACACCGCCAGCAAGTTCGGGCTGCGCGGGCTGACCAAGACCACCGCGCTCGACCTCGGCGTGCTCGGCGTGCGGGTCAACTCGATTCACCCCGGCGGTGTCGACACGCAGCTGCTGCGCGAGGCGGCGGGCGGCATCGAGCTGAGCACCGAGGTGGTGGATCGCGTCCATGCGCACCTGCCGGTCCCGCGCGTGGGCCGGCCCCGCGACATCGCGGCCACGAGCCTGTTCCTGGCCTCGGACGAGTCGGCCTACATCACGGGGACCGAGATCGTGGTCGACGGGGGCCTGATCGCCGGCATTCCCGGCGCGGGAGGACGCTGATGCGAGGCTGGATCGGCCTGCTCTTGATGGCAGCGGCGCTGCTGATCGGGGCGAGGCCGTCGCCTGCGGCCGAGGAGCCGGCGTGCGAGGCGCGCGACCCGCTGCGGCGCGTGTTCTGGGGCGACCTGCATGTTCACACCGGGCTCTCGATGGACGCGCAGATGTTCGGCACGCGCCTGCGTCCCGACGACGCCTACCGCTTCGCGCGCGGGGAGTCTCTCGACGTGCTGCGCGTGGGAGGCGGCGAGCCGGAGGCGTGGCAGATCGAGCGACCGCTCGACTTCGCGGCCGTGACCGATCACGCGATGAACTTCGGTGGGATGCGGCTGTGCACCACGCCGGGCACACCGGTGTACGACTCCGCCGGCTGCCGGCAGTACCGCGAGCCGTTCGTGCCGGGAGGCCTCTCCGAGGGCGTGCGCGAGATCTTCGGCCGCATGCGGCTGCTGCTCTCGCCCTCGATCTGCGGCGCCGACGGCCGGCTCTGCCGCGAGGCCGCGGCCGACGTCTGGCGCGAGACCATCGAGTCCGCCGAGCGCTGGAACGACGGCGCCCCCGACTGCGGGTTCACGACCTTCGTCGCCTACGAGTACACGGCCACCCCGGAGGGCCGCACCAAGGTCCATCGCAACGTGATCTTCCGCAACGCCACGGTACCGGAGCTGCCCGTGTCCTACGCCGACGAGCCCACGGCCGTCGGACTGTGGCGCCAGCTGCGCCGCCAGTGCCTCGACGCGGGCACCGGCTGCGACGCGCTGGCGATCCCGCACAACCCGAACCTGAGCAACGGGCAGATGTTCACGATCGAGTACCCGGAGGGCAGCACGCGCGAGCAGCAGATCGAGCTGGCGCGGCTGCGCGCCGGCATGGAGCCGGTGGTCGAGATGATGCAGATGAAGGGCGACTCGGAGTGCCGCCAGGGCATGTGGAACGTGCTCGGCAGCGACGAGCTCTGCGACTTCGAGAAGCTGCGCGTGAATCCCGATCCGCCCGACTGCCGCGACGGTACCGGCGCCGGCGCGCTCGCCGAGGAGGGCTGCGTGTCGCGCCTGGACTACGCGCGCTACGCGCTGATCGAGGGCCTGCGCGAGGCCGACCGCATCGGCGTGAACCCGTACGCGTTCGGGCTGATCGCGGCCACCGACATCCACACCGGAATGCCCGGACCGGTCGAGGAGCACGCCGCCGTGCCGCCGACCGCGCAGAGCGCGGTCCCGGGCATGAACCCGGGCGGCCTGGCGGCGGTCTGGGCCGAGGAGAACACCCGCGAGGCGCTCTTCGAGGCGCTGCGCCGGCGCGAGGTCTACGGCACCAGCGGGCCCCGGATGACCGTGCGCCTCTTCGGCGGCTGGGACTACCCCGACGAGCTGTGCGCCGGCCACGACCTGGCGCGAGCGGGCTACGCGGGCGGGGTGCCGATGGGCTCGGATCTGCCGCCGCGCCCCGTCGGCGCGGGGGCGCCCGTGCTGGCCGTCTCGGCGCTGCGCGATCCCGGCACCCGGCAGCACCCGGGCCACCTGCTCCAGCGCGTGCAGATCGTG
Organism: Deltaproteobacteria bacterium; assembly: GCA_029261925.1. GTDB lineage: Bacteria > Myxococcota_A > UBA9160 > SZUA-336 > SZUA-336 > JAGWBS01. The sequence continues at coordinate 132,455 of JAJDAJ010000091.1, forward strand.
AAGGGCTGGGCGGAGCCCGACGGGCGCTTCCAGCAGCGCGTGTACGACGTGGCCGGCGACGCCCCGGGCGCTGCGGGCGTGGATCCCGCGACCTGCCAGCCGCGCGGTCCCGGTGCCGCGGCGCTCTGCGGCGTGTGGCGCGATCCCGAGTTCGATCCCGCCCGCCGCGCCGTCTACTACGCGCGCGTGCTCGAGAACCCGAGCTGTCGCTACGACGGCTGGGCCTGCGTGCGCTCGGGCGAGTGCCCCGCCGGACCGGCGCTGATCCAGGAGCGCGCCTGGACCGCGCCGGTGTGGTACGCGCCGCTGCCATGAAGGTCGGCTTCATCGGACTGGGCGACCAGGGCGCGCCCATGGCGCGAATGCTGGCGCGCGCCGGGCACGAGCTGCACGCCTGGGCGCGGCGCGAGGCCGGCTACGCGGCGCTGGACGGCGAGCGCTTCACCCGCGCCGGCTCGCCCGCCGATCTGGCCGGGGCCTGCGAGATGATCGGACTGTGCGTGCGCGACGATTCCGGGGTGCGCGAGATCGTGCTCGAGCGGGGGCTGCTCGAGGCCATGCTCCCCGACGCCGTGCTCCTGGTGCACGCGACCGTGAGCCCCGAGGTCTGTCGCGAGCTCGGTGCCGCGGCCCGCGGGCGCGGCGTGCACGTGCTCGACGCGCCCGTGAGCGGCGGCGGCGCGAAGGCGCTGGAGCGCGCGCTCGCCGTCATGGTCGGCGGCGACGCCGCCGTTTTCGAGCGCGTGCGCCCGGCTCTCGAGGCGTTCGCCGATCCGCTGCGCCACGTCGGCCCGCTGGGTGCGGGCCAGATCTGCAAGCTGCTCAACAACGCGCTGTACCACGCGAACTGGTGGCTGGCCCACGAGGCGCGCGAGCTCGGTGCCCGCGCCGGTCTCGATCCCGGGGCGCTGACGGAGATCGTGCGGGCCGGGAGCGGCGCCTCGTTCTCCCTGGACGTGGTCGAGCGGGGCGCGGCCGCGCTGCCGCACGCGCTGAAGGACGTGGGCCTGCTCGAGGACCTGAGCGCGGAGCTCGCGGCCGACGACGGTCTGCTGCGCGCCGCCGCGCGCGCCTGCGCGGACTTCCGGCGCCGCGCGGACGCCGCCCCGGGGGAGGGTGCGTGATCGCCCCGGACGCCTCAGCGTGCCCCGGGCCCGGCCAGCGGAACGAGCGGCGCCCGTGGCCACGTCGAACCGCGCGTCGTTGATCACGCGGGCTGTGCGATTGCTCAGCCCGTCGGCGGAGCTCGGTCGGTACGTTCACCCCGGTACCGGCGCGGGCTGCTAGGCTGCGCCCGGCCGACCGGGAGGACGCGATCTCACGCCGCACGTTCAGCCCACGACTGCACGCGCTGGGGGTGCTCGTCGGAGTGCTGTCGTTCGCTGCCAGCTCGCCCGCGGACGAGGAAACGCGCTGCGCGCGTCACGACCCGCTGAGGATGCCGCTGTTCGGGGATCTGCACGTGCACACGGCCCTCTCGAACGACGCCTACAGCTTCGGGCTGCGAGTCGGGCCAGACGGGGCCTACCGCTACGCGTTCGGCGAGCCCATCGGGCTGCCGCCGCACGGGCCGGGCGGCGACGCGACGCGGGAGGTGCGCATCGATCGCCCGCTCGACTTCGCGGCGGTGACCGACCACGCCGAGTTCCTGGGCGAGGGCGTGCTCTGCACGGACCCGGACAGCGAGGTCTACGACACGGAGTTCTGCGCCGAGGCCTTCCGGACCGCAGAAGGCCGGCCGCGGGCCCTGCTGCTGCGCATCTTCAGCCCCTGGTCGTGGCGCGACTCCAGCGTCTGCGGCGACGACGGTGCCCGCTGCGCGCGGGCGGCCGCCGGCGCGTGGCAGGAGATCGTGCGCGCAGCGGAGGCCTGGAACGACCCCGCACCGGCCTGCGCGCGCACCACCTTCGCCGCCTACGAGTACAGCTCGCACCGGCTGGGCTCGAACCTGCATCGCAACGTGATCTTCGCGGGCTCCGCCGTGCCGGCGCTGCCCACGAGCTATCTCGAGGCGAACCGCGAGTGGAAGCTCTGGGAGGCGCTCGATCGCGACTGCATCGGCGCGGGAACGGGATGCGACGCGCTGGCGATCCCGCACAACTCGAACCTCAGCGGCGGGCGAATGTTCAAGGTCGACTATCCCGGCGCCTGGGGCCTCGAGTCGAAGCGCGCCCGCGCCGCGCTCCGGGTGCGCATGGAGCCGATCGTCGAGATCATGCAGCACAAGGGAGACTCCGAGTGTCGCGAGGGGCTGCCGGGCGTGGTCGGCTCCGATGAGCTCTGCGGCTTCGAGAAGTTCGAGAGCGAGATGTTCGTCGAGCGCACCGGGAGCGCGGACCCGGGCGAGTGCTACGAGGGCCCGCTCGCCGACTGGCTGCCGCATCTCACGTGCCTGTCGCGGCAGAGCTATGTACGCGGCGCCCTGATCGAGGGTCTGCGCCAGGAGGCGGAGCTGGGAGTCAATCCGTTCAAGGTCGGGCTGATGGCCAGCACCGACACGCACAACGCGCTGGCGGGAGGCGTGGACGAGAGGACCTATCCCGGCCACCTCGGCAATGGCGACGCCACCGCGGAGAGGCGCACGACCTGGGATGGCGCCGTGCCGGGCAACGCCCGCAACAATCCCGGAGGGCTGATCGGTGTCTGGGCCGAGGAGAACTCGCGCGCCTCGATCTTCGCCGCCATGCGCCGGCGCGAGGTCTTCGGCACCAGCGGCCCGCGCATCGTGCCGCGCTTCTTCGGGGGCTGGGTCTACCGGGACGACCTCTGCGACGACCCGGGGCTGGTGCGCCGCGCCTACGACCGCGGCCTGCCGATGGGCTCCGACCTGCCGCCCCGTCCGGCCGGGGCCGGGGCGCCGGTGTTCCTGGCCACGGCACTGGCAGATCCGGGCACCCCGGACGCGCCCGGTGGGCTGCTCCAGCGCATCCAGGTGATCAAGGGCTGGATCGGCGAGGACGGTGCCCACCACCAGCGGGTCTTCGAGGTCGCGGGCACGCCCGGAAGCGCCGCGGACGTCGATCTCGAGACCTGCCGGCCGCGCGGGCCCGGACACGCCCGGCTGTGCAGCATCTGGCGCGACCCCGAGTTCGACCCGGAGGTGCGCGCGGTGTACTACGCCCGCGTCGTCGAGAACCCGAGCTGCCGCTACACTGCCTGGCAGTGCCTGTCGCTTCGGGACGGGCGGCGGCCCGGCGGCTGCGACGACCCGGCGCGCGCGAAGCTGATCCAGGAGCGCGCCTGGACGTCGCCGATCTGGTACACACCTCCGGACTAGGGAGGCCCCGCATGGCCAAGGTCGAGTTCGATCCGTTCTCCGACGACGTGATCCACGGTGACAAGTACGCGCTCTACCATCGCCTGCGCGACGAGGCTCCCGCGTGCTACGTGGAGAAGTGGGACTGCTGGGCGCTGTCGCGCTTCACCGACATCTGGGACGCGTGTCAGAACCCGGCCTTCTCCTCGGCGCGCGGCGCCACCACCGCACACCTGCTGACCAAGGTGCAGCCGGTGATCCCGATGCTCAACAACATGGATCCGCCCGAGCACTCGCGCCTGCGGGCGAAGATCCGCGCCTTCTTCGTGCCGCGCCGGGTGCGCGGCCTGGAGCCCGCGATCCGTCAGGTCGTGGACGAGCTGCTGGATCCGCTCGAGGAGCGCGCCGAGGGCGACTTCGTCGAGGACGTCGCGCAGCCGCTGGCGATGGCGGTGGGCTGCATGGTGATCGGCCTGCCGTCCGAGGACGGTGCGTACCTGCGCGACGTGGTCGGGCGCTTCTTCGACCGCGACCCCGCGACCGCGGGCATGACCGAGGCCGGTCTGGCGGCCATGGCGGAGATGCTCGACTACCTGACGCGAATCTCGAACGCGCGGCGCGGCAAGGCCGTGGACGAGCCCGACCCGATCTCCGTGCTGCACGAGTGGGTCGGCGACAGCGGACAGCCGCTGAGCGACGACGAGGTGGCGGCGAACCTGCAGCTGCTGCTGGTCGGTGGAACCGACACGCTGCCCAAGGTGCTCGCCAACGTGCTCCTCCGCCTGGGCCAGAATCCGGATCAGCGCGCCGAGGTCGCGGCCGACCCGGGGCTGACGCTCGACGCCTTCAACGAGGCGGTTCGCCTCGACATGCCCACGCAGATGATGGCCCGCTCGCTGCTGAGCGACGTCGAGGTCGCGGGCGAGAAGCTCACCGAGGGGCAGCCCGTGCTGCTGCTCTACGCCTCGGGCAATCGCGACGAGCGCGAGTTCTCGCGACCCGACGCCTACGACCTGCACCGCCGGCCGCCCCGCACCCTGAGCTTCAGCCACGGCACGCACGCCTGCATCGGCCTGCACGTGGCGCGCAAGGAGGGCGAGATCGCGCTCGCGGAGATCCTGCGCCGCTTCCCGGAGTACAGCGTCGACGAGTCCGGGCTCGAGCGCTACGCGACCGAGTTCGTGCAGGGCTACTCGCGCATGCCGGTGCGCTGGCGGCCCTGAGGTCGCACGGGATGCGCCGGCACGCGGTATGATCGACCCGCCGTGTCCGGCCCCGCCCGCATCGACCTGACCGATCCCGCGTACTGGCAGGACACGCACGCGGTGCTGGCGGCGGCCCGCGCCCGCCACCCCCTGGCCCTGAGCACGACGGGCCAGCCCTGGGTACTCCGGGCGGGCTGGGTGGAGAAGCTGTCGAGCGACCCCCGCGTGGACAGCGGTGCGCTGGCGGTCCTGACGGATCAGGGCGTGGACTCGGGGCCGGTCTGGGACTGGTGGCGCCTCATGCTCACCAACCTCAACGGCGCCCGGCACGCGCGCCTGCGCGGGCTCGTCTCGCGGGCATTCACGCCCCGGGCGGTGCAGCGACTGCGCCCGCGCATCCGCGCGCTCGCCCTGGAGCTGCTCGAGAAGCATGCCGCCCCGGGACGCACCGACATCGTCAGCGGGCTCGCGCACGAGCTCCCGAGCCGGATCATGTGCGAGCTGCTCGGCGTCGACCCGGACGATCACGAGGAGTTCGCCGGCTGGTCCACGCAGCTCGGGAGCGTGCTCGCGGCCGTGATCACGCCCGAGCTGCTCGAGCAGACCGAGCCGGCCGTGCGCAGCCTGTACGCCTACGTGCGCGAGCGCATCGCCGAGCGCCGCGCGCGCCCCCGCGACGACCTGCTGGGGGCGCTCGTGGGCAGTGCTGACGCCGACGACGAGCTCTACGACGACGAGGAGCTCGTCGTGCTCGCCATCAACCTGCTCTTCGGGGGGCACGACAGCTCGCGCAGCCTGATCGCCGTGGCGCTCATGCTCCTGCTGTGCCACCCGGACCAGCTCGAGGCCGTGCGCCGCGACCCGGGCCTGGTCGCAGGGGCGGTCGACGAGATCCTGCGCCACGAGCCGGTGATCGGCTCGATGGGTCGCGTGGTGCACACGGACATCGAGGTCGAGGGCCACACGATCGCGGCGGGCACGCCCATCATGCTCTCCGTGCTCGCGGCCAATCGCGACCCGGAGCTCTTCGATGACCCGGATCGCTTCGACGTGACGCGCCCCGCGCGGCGCGCCTTCGGCTTCGGCTGGGGCTCGCACGTCTGCCTCGGCGCTGCCCTGGCGCGCGCGGAGCTCCAGGAGGTCATCCCGGTGATCCTCGAGCGCTGCCGGAGCATCGAGCTCGAGATCGATGCGCCGCGCTGGGTCCCGTTCACCTTCATCCGCAAGCTCGAGTCGCTCCCCGTGCGCGTCGAGCTGCGCTGAGGAGTCGCGATGTCAGAGCTCAGCTCCGCAGAGGTCCGGCGCGAGGTCGGGCACCCCATCATCGATGCCGACGGCCACGTGCTCGAGATGCTGCCGGCCATCTACCCCTACCTGCGCGATACGCTGGGCCCGCAGGGCTTCGAGCGCTACCTGAAGCGCACCATGCCGGCCGCGCGGCGCGCGCAGCCGTCGCCCCCCGCGAGCCGGATGCTCGCCGAGCGCACGCCGCAGACCGCCTGGTTCGCGGCGGTCACGCGGAACTCGCTCGACCGCGCCACGGTGATGTTCCCGGCGCTGCTCTGCGAGCGCATGCAGGAGCTCGGGATCGACTACTCGATTCTCTACACCACGCACGGGCTCTCCTCCTGCGGCATCGCCGACGAGGAGCTGCGCCGGGGCACGATCCGCGCCTTCAACGACTACTACGCCGAGGTCTACGGTCCCCACCGCGACCGGCTGGCGGTGGCCGGGATCATCCCCATGCACACTCCGGCCGAGGCCATCGAGGAGCTCGAGCACTGCGCCGCGATCGGCCTCAAGGTCGTCGGCTTCCCCGAAGGCGTGGTGCGGCCGATCGAGGCGGGGCCGAGCCAGCACCCGCTGCTCTGGCCGGGCCAGGCGCACTGGGTCGACACCTTCGCGCACGACAGCGCCCACGACTACGACCCGGTCTGGGCACGGGCCCGGGAGCTCGGCTTCGCCGTCACGTTCCACGGTGCGCTGGGCGTGATCCCCGGCGAGCAGACGTCGCCGACGAGCTACGTGTACAACCACCTGGGCATGTTCTCACGCCTGAGCGCACCGGTCGCGCGCTCGATCTTCCTGGGCGGCGTGACGCGTCGCTTTCCCGGGCTTCCCTTCGCCTTCCTGGAGTGCGGCGTATCCTGGGGCGCGCAGCTGCTGGTCGACCTGGTCGAGCACTGGGAGAAGCGCAACACGACGGCCCTGCGCGAGCTCGATCCCGCCGCCCTGCGACCCGGCGAGGTGCGGCGCTGGTTCGACAGCCACGGCGGCGTGCTGCGCGACCGGCTCGAGGGCAGCTTCGAGGATGCGCTGCTCTCGATGCCGATCGACAAGGAGGCGCCCGAGCACCCCGACGAGTTCCGGCACCTGGGCATGGAGAGTATCGAGGAGATCGTCGAGTCCTTCGCGTCGAGCTTCTACTTCGGCTGCGAGGCGGACGACCGCGGTGTCGTGACCGCCTTCGGCGACATGCCGCCGCGCGGCGCGCGGCTCGGCGCCCTGTTCAGCTCCGACATGGGCCACTGGGACGTCACCGACCTGTCGAGCGTGGTGGCCGAGGCACACGGGCTGGTGCGCGGGGGCCTGATCGACGCCGCGGACTTCAGGCGCTTCACCTTCGACCACCCCGTGCGCATGCTGACCTCGGTGGCGCCGGACTTCTTCCGCGGCACCGCGATCGAGTCCGACGTGTACTAGCTCCGGGCGGGTCGCGGTGGGCCGCATGCCTGTGCGAAGATCCCCGCGCGCCGGCCCGACGGCGTCGGGAGGACCCATGTCGCTCAAGCTCGCCGTCAGCGCCGTCGCCTTCGGGGCGAAGGCCCGCATCGATCTCGACCTGATCCGCCGCGCCGAGGAGCTGGGCTACGACTCGGCCTGGACCGCCGAGGCCTACGGCAACGACGCGGTCACGACCGCGACCTGGGTGCTCGCGCACACCACGCGGCTGAAGGTCGGCACCGCCATCATGCAGATTCCCGCACGCACGCCGGCCATGACCGCGATGACGGCGATGACGCTCGACCACCTCTCCGGCGGGCGCTTCATCCTCGGTCTGGGTCCGTCCGGCCCGCAGGTCGTCGAGGGCTGGCACGGTGTGCCGTACGGCCGGCCGCTCACGCGCACCCGCGAGTACATCCGGATCATCCGCCAGGTCCTCGCGCGCGAGGCGCCGCTCGAGTTCCACGGCCGCGAGTACGACGTGCCCCTCTCCGGGCCCGGAGCCAGCGGGCTGGGCAAGCCGCTCAAGAGCATCCTGCACGGCAACCCCGAGCTCCTGATCTACACGGCCTCGATCAGCCCAGCCGGTCTGGAGTGCGCCGGCGAGGTCGCCGACGGCGTCTTCCCGTTCGTGATGGATCCGCAGAAGTTCGACGTGCTGCGCCCGCACCTCGAGAAGGGCTTCGCGAAGGCGGGCGGGGGCAAGAGCCTGGACGACTTCGCGATCGTGCCCGGCGTGAGCGTCGTGCTCAACGACGACGTCGACGCGGCGCGAGCCTCGATCAAGGGCCACCTGGCGCTGTACGTCGGGGGCATGGGAGCGCGCGATAAGAACTTCTACAACGACTACGCGAAGCGGCTCGGCCACGAGGAGGCCGCCGTGCGCATCCAGGACCTGTACCTGGACGGAAAGCGCGAGGAGGCCGCGGCCGCGGTGCCCGACGCGCTGGTCGACGCCGTCGCGCTGGTCGGGCCCCGCGAGCGCATCCGCGACCAGCTCGGTCCCTGGCGCGACGCGGCCGCGCGCGGCGAGGTCGACACCCTGCTCGTCGGATCCCACCAGCGCGAGGTCATCGAGCTGCTCGCCGAGGAGCTGCTGTAGCGCGGTGAGCGCGGCCGGTCACGCGCCAGCTCCGCGGACCGGCGCCGCTTCGCGCAAGGTTCAAGCTGCCCGGGACGGAAGCTGAGCCGCCAGATCCCACGACCGTCGGCGTGGTATTAAAGAGCCATGCTGGCTGGGGTACGAGCAAGCGGGACCGCGCTCCTCGTGATCGTCATCGCAGCGTCCAGCTGTGCTGGGAACTCGTACGAGGCATTCATCGCGCCAGGGCACGAGGGTGCACCTGCGGCGCGCACGCTGCTCGTGGCCCCCATGAACTTTGACTCGGCGCTGCCCGATCATCTCCTCGAAGCTGCCGAACTCGCCCACCGGGGTGTCATTGCCTATCTGGGGGATGCCGGTCGCAATGTCGCGACCGTGCGCCTGAGCGAGATCGGTCCGGTGTGGAAGCTCAGTGCGCGGAGCGTGGGCGGCATTGCGGATGGCGGTGGGCGTCCGGACATGGAGCGCTGGGAGGCGGCGCTCGGAGAGCTGGCTCGTCGGCTGGCGGCGACCCGAGAGCTCGACGCGGTCGTGCTACCGAGCCTCATCATCCGGGCGGCTCGCTACCACGGGACGCGCGTTCTATGGGATGGCGTGAGCCGCGGGCAGGGGATCGACTTCTCCGAGGGCCCGGAAGGCTTCCGTCCGGAGAAGATGACCGGCAACGTCGAGGCCCTCTCGCTCTGGCTGCGCGTATTCTCGGCATCCGGCGAGAAGATCTTCGAGAACTTCGGAGGCCTGGAGCCGCTGACCCGACCCAAGGTCGTGGGCCGGAGATTCTACGTCGAGCCGCGCGGGGATCTCCTGATGGATTCTGCTGTTCTTCGAGATGGCATCGGCGTTGCCTTCGCTCCCTATCTTCCGGAGCCGGCGACGGACGGGAAGTGAGCCGTCATGAGGCGAGCTGCTCGGATGATCATGGTCGGGCTGGCGCTGGGCTGTGCGGATTCCGGGCCGATCTCCGAGAAGGATAATCGCGTACTCCGGCAGCAGATCGTCGAGCATCTAGAGCTCGACTCCTGGCGGGAGTGCATCCAGCCCGAGTTCCATATCCTGAGCAACGCGCCGCGTTCCGAGGTGCTGCGAGCCGCCAGGCGGCTCGGACGCTTCATCGATGCGGCGAAGCAGATCTCGAACATCACACGCTTCGAGCCTGCCCTCCCGATGCAGATCCTCCTGTTTCGCGCACGAGGACAGTTCCACATGTTCCCGGTGCGCGACGCTGCGGGTTACGCGATTCCGGGCCCGCGCGGGATCGTCCTGGCTTCCGAGCTCGAGAGCCGCGACACGGCGATGGGTGTGCTCTATCACGAGTACACCCACTACCTGTTCAACAACGGCACCACGCACTACTATCCGCTGTGGTACTCGGAGGGCGTTGCGGAGATGTTCCGGACGATCGTGGTCCGGGATGATGTCGCCACCGTGGGTGCCCTGCCGGAAGATCGTCGCGGATCTCTGATGCAGCCCGAGCCCACTCCCCTCAACCTCCTGCTCGATGCGACCAACTACTCGCAGCTGGAGGACGTCCATCGCTTCTACGCGGACTCCTGGCTACTCGTGCACTACCTGCATGCGAGCCGGGGCGCGGAGATGCCGGGCCAGCTGACGCAATACCTGGAGGCGCTCGCGCGCGCTGTCCCGCCGATCGATGCCTGGCAGGATGCTTTCGGCATGACCCTGGATGAGCTGGAGGTGGCGCTCGAGAAGCATCGGCTGCGGATGCTGGCTCCCATCACGGGGTTCATGGACGTGGTGGTGCCGCACGTCGGGCGCGAGATCCGCATCAGACCACTGAGCGCGCAGGGGATGGCGGTGACGCTGGGGGAGCACGCGCTGCGGGTGGGTCAGATACGGTCGGCGGGGCTGCTCCTCCGGGAGGCCGCACTGCTCGACCCGGGCGATCCGCTGCCCGGGCTCGGACTGGCCGCCGTCGCCATGCGCGAGAAGCGCTGGCCGACGGCCGAGGCGCTGGCACTCGAAGCGGTGCGAGCCCTCCCGGGCGAGAGCCTCGCGCACGAGCGTCTCGGTGACGTCTACTACACGCAGATGAAGTCCCTCCTGGAGAGCGGGCAAGAGGATGGCTCGCATGCCGGGGGTGGAGAAGCCGCGATCGACCGCCTGCGACAGCGGGCACGCGCCGCCTACGAGCGCAGCACCGCGGTCGGTCCCGACATCTGGTCGACCTGGTACTCCCTCGGCCTGACCTACATCGAGGCAGGTGAGGAGGTGGCGACCGGCATGGATGCGCTCGTGCGCGCGCTGGACCTCGCGCCCCACGAGCCGGGTCCGCGCCTGGCTCTCGCGCGAATGCACCTGCGCCGCGGAGACGGTGAGCAGGCGCGGCAGCTCCTGAAGGTGGTGCTCCAGCTGGCTCATGCGGACAGCCACCGCGAGGACGCCGAGGAGCTTCTCGGGGAGATCGACGGTGCCGCCGGATCCGGTACGGAGGCGAGTCCCTAGGTCGCCACTCCGCCGGCCCGGGGATCGGCGCCGGGCGCGATCCCGCACACCCGGGCGACCAGCTCGTAGGAGCGCACGCGGGCATCGAAGTCGTGGCAGATCGTCACCACGCTCAGGTCGCGGGTGCCGTAGCGCGCGGCGATCTCCTCCAGGGCATCGCGCACCTGGGCCGGGTCGCCCTCGATTCCCGAGCGCGCGGACTGCTCGAGGAAGGCGAGCTCCTCGGGCGTGTACGCGTGGGCGAGGGCCTCCTCCGGCGGGACGATGCCGATGTGGAGCCCGCGCGCCAGGTTCAGGCGCGAGAGCTTCATGCTCGACGCGTGATGGCGTGCCTCGTCGGCCGTCTCCGCGCAGATGACCGACACGGCCACGTTCAGGCGCGGTGTGGCTAGCTGATCCGAGGGGCGAAAGCGCTCGCGGTAGGCGTTCGCGATCGCGGGCCCGTGCTCGACCGCGGTTCCGAAGAAGTGCGCGAAGCTGAAGGGCAGACCGCGCTCCGCGGCGAGCAGCGCCGAGTCGAGCGCCGATCCGAGCAGCCAGACCTCGGGCGTGCCCGCGGCGGGCGGGCCCGCCCGCACGCCGGCGAAGCGGTGCCCCTGGGCGGGGCCGTCGCCGAGCCACGCGAGCAGGTCCTCGACCTGCTCGGGGTACTGACGCACGTCGCGCACGCCCGAGGGCCAGGCCAGCGCGGCGGCGGTTCGCGGATCTCCGCCGGGCGCGCGACCCAGACCCAGGTCGATCCGGCCCGGGAACATCGACTCGAGCGTGCGAAACTGCTCGGCGACCTTCAGGGCGCTGTAGTGCGTGAGCATCACGCCGCCGCTGCCCACGCGGATGCGTTGCGTGTGCGCGGCGACCTGTCCGATCAGGATCTCGGGGCTGGTGGCCGCCAGGCTGGGCAGGTTGTGGTGCTCGGCGATCCAGAAGCGCGCGTAGCCGAGCCGCTCGGCGGCGACCGCCAGCTCGACGCACTCGCGCAGCGCCTCCGCGGCCGTCCCGCCCTTCCGGACCGGTGCCTGGTCCACGACGCTCAGCAGCAGCGGCTCGGCCATCGCCCGACTCTACCAGTCCCGGGGCCGGCCGCTGCGGGCTCCGGGTGCCAGCGGCTTCCCGGGGCCTCCAGCAGGGCGAAGTCGCGTTGCCTGGCCCGGAAGCCTCCTCGAATCCGGGTGACCGGATCCTGGGCCGGGGCATCGCGCCAAGCCCCCGGCAGGCCGGGCGTGACAGGCCACCCCCCGGGCGGGTAGCGTTGCGCCCCCCGGGCCGGCTGGACGGCCTGGACCCCACCTAGGAGGCAGCCTTGGGATACAGCGTGGTCCTCACCGACGATCCGAAGCCGCACGTGCGGCGTATCACTCTCAACCGACCCGACAAGCGCAACGCGCTCAACCACGCCCTGCGCGGCGAGATCATCGAGGCGCTTCGCGCGGCCGACCAGGATCCGGACGTGCGCGTGATGATCCTGCGCGGCGCGGGCAAGAGCTTCTCCGCGGGATACGACCTCGGGGGCGGGAACGAGGGGCTCGAGCATCCCTGGTACACCGCCGGCGGCGACGGGCACTGGCCGCGCCACGTCACCGAGGGCTGGATGAGCATCTGGGACCTGGCCAAGCCGGTGATCGCCCAGGTGCACGGCTACTGCCTCGCGGGTGGCAGCGAGCTCGCGACCTGCTGCGACCTGGTCTACATGGCCGAGGATGCCCAGATGGGCTACCCGGCCGTGCGCTTCGGCGTTCCGGACAACCACTTCCACGCGTGGTTCGTCGGCATGCGCAAGGCCATGGAGATGATGGTGACCGGCGACTCGCTCTCCGGTGTCGAGTGCGCCCGCCTGGGCTGGGCGAACGACGCCTTCCCGATCGAGCAGCTCGAGGGCAAGGTGCTGGCGATGGCCGAGCGCATCGCCGGCGTGCCGCCCGAGCTGGTGCAGATGAACAAGCGCGTCGTGCACCGGCAGATGGAGATCATGGGCCTGCGCACGGGCATCCGGCAGGGCAGCGAGCTCTGCGCGCTGGGCACGCACACCCAGGCGATGGCCGAGTTCACCAAGGCGATCCGCGAGAAGAGCCTGACCCAGGCGCTGCAGGAGCGCGACGGCCAGTTCGGCGACTACCGGACCGGCGACGCTCAGCCGGCGGCCGAGGACTAGCCGGACCGGGACCCGTCTCGCCGGGGCGACGGCCCCGGGGACGGCCGGTCAGTCGAGGCGCGCCTCGACGCTGACCTGCTTGATCCCGGGGTCGTGCATCACCAGCGCCTCGCGGAGCATGTCGCCCAGATCCGTGGGCGAGATGACGCAGGTGGCGCACTCCTCGTTGCTGCCCGGGGAGTAGGCCACGCGCAGCGTCTCGCCCTCGACGGCGATCAGCTCGACGCTGCCGCCGTCGGGACGGACGATCTCGTTGAAGTGCTCGATCACGGTGCGTGCGCCGTCGGACATGGCCGGTCTCCTCCGCCTCAGGTTCCGCGGGTCAGCAGGCTCATCACGCCCGGCGCGACCTGCTTCGCCAGCGTCCGGACCTCGTCATCACTCCAGATCCCGGTCGGGATGTAGGGATACCCCGCGATGACGAAGGGGTAGTCCGGAACGCCGCTCAGCTTTGCCATGGACTCCGCCGAGCCGCGCACGGCCTCGTGGATGATGGGGACGCTGGGAATACCTTCCCACTCCAGCTCGATCGCGTCGCGCAAACTGCGCGCACTGCAGGAGCCTCAACCCCCGAAGCCGGTGATCGCGACCGTGGCCTCCGAGGTGATGCGTGCCCAGTCCGCCGGCTCGGGCGCCACCGAGACGCTGTGCTTGAGCACGCGCACGGCGCCGTTGAGCTCCGCCTGCTGGGCGAGCTCGTCGTACAGCGCGTCCAGCATCTCCTCGCCGCGCCCGAGGCCGTTGGCGACGAGCGCCACGACCTGGCCATCGAGCGAGTCGGGCCGCGGCCGGAGCTTGCGCTTGTCCCGGCGCTCCAGCGGCCCGCTGGTGGGGTCCAGTCCGATCCATTCGTTGCTCATCGTGTTCTCCGCTGCGACTCGACCTTCTCGGTGATCGCCAGTGCGAGGTGGGGAAGCAGGATCCAGGTCTCGGCCATGCCGGGTCCTCCGGCGGCCACGATCAGGAAGCCCTCCGGCCTGCCGGGCCCGATCTTTCTGTTCCCGTCGGCATCGAGGCAGCCCTTCCAGAGGTACTCACGCAGGTCGGCCTTCGACCAGCCGGCCTCGTCGAAGTAGCGCCGGTGCTCCGGGCCGACCACGAGCACCACGGCGGTCTCGTCGCCCAGCCAGCGGTCGCTCGCGACGCCCCGGCGCCGGATCGTGTCGAGGATCGAGTCGCACACCCCCTCGGGTGCACGGCTCGTGAAGTCGGTCGCCGAGACCAGGCTCATCACCGAGGCGACCGTCACCGCGCTGTCGGTCGGCGCCAGCCCGCGCTCGACGTGTAGCGGCGTCCAGTCGTTGGCCTCCTCGTCCTCGCCGAAGCAGAACGAGTAGCGCATGGTGGTCGAGAAGCTGGCGCGGTCGAGCACGCCGGGGATCGCGCGACACACGTTGCGCACGAGCAGGCGCAGCGCGCGACCGATCGTGGCATTGGCCCGGAAGCCCGGACCGAAGCAGCCGTCGGTCGAGCAGACGCCGATCTCGTCGCGTACGGGTCCGTGGATGATCACCGCCTGGGCCGCACCCGAGAGCGTGCCCGTGGTGCTGTGGCAGTTGCCCTTCTCGTGCAGGTGCGCGCGCACCGCCGCAACGACCACCGGCATGTAGTCCGGGCGGCAGCCCGCCATGACGGCGTTGATCGCCGCGTGCTCCGCGGTGACCACCACCTCTCGGGTCGGGACCTCCCCGAGGACCTCGTCGCCCTTCAGGCCGGCCGCCTCGAGGAACAGGGCCACGCGATCCGGAGCGGGCGGGACGATCGGCAGGCCGTCGGTCCAGCCGCGCTCGAAGTAGTCCTCGAGCAGGTCGTCGTACGATGCGTACTCGTGGCGATCCGCCTGGAGCAAGGGCGCCTCCGTGGCGGGATTGTACCCCGTCAGCGCGCCGCGGGCTGGTTGCGGAGCCAGCGCCAGAGGGCCGCTGGAGTGGGCCGGGCTGCGAGCTGGGCCGCCAGCAGGGGCCGCCGGCGGTCGGTCGCCACGTCGCGGACCGCGGTGTTCAGCAGCTCCCACGCCTCGGTCCGGCGCCCGCAGCGCCGCAGCAGCCGGGCCAGGTCGAGCACCGCGGGCGGCGGCAGCGGCGCGATCGCGTGGGCCCGGGAGAGCAGGCGGATGGCGGCGGGGCGCCGGCGGCGCCCCCGCATCCGGGCCCGGCCCTCGACCAGTGCCCGGGTCGCGTCCGAGGGCTGCTCCTGGCCCAGGTAGAGCTCGGCGATCGCCAGCCAGATCTCCGGGCGCTGTGGCATGTAGTGCGCCGCCTCGCGGTACACCCCGATCGCCTTCTCGGAGAAGCCGGAGCGCTCCAGCGACTGGCCCACGATGTCGAAGCTGCGCCAGGCCTCCTCGAGGCGCCGGCGCTTCGCCAGCACGGGAGCGGCCTTGCGGTGGACATCCACGTCGGACGGGCTGGCGTCGAGCAGTGCCTGGTAGATCCGCGCGGCCCGGCGCAGGCGACCGCGCGCGGCGAGCCGGCTGGCCCTGGCGAGCAGCTCCGCGCGCGTCTCCGGCCTTCTACGCCCGAGCATGATCGCCGCCAGCACCCATCCATCGTCTTCTCGGGTGGCGGCCGGGCGCGCTGAAGCCCGGCGCCGCAGCGGTCCGGGTACACTGACCGCAGCTCGACGAAGGGGGGAGTCATGTCCTACGGCCCGTGCATCTGCCCGTGTGCCCGGTCGCTGCGTCCCGGTGATGCCGGCCTCCGGCGCGACCCCACGGGCGGCGACCGCACGTGTCCGCGCCGCTGAGCCGCGCGGTCCTCGCACCGGTCCTGCTGCTCGCGCTGGCGGCGGGCTGCGCCGGCGAGGAGGGCCCGGCACGTGCCGACGCCGTGCCCGACGAGCTGCACGCGGAGTGCGCCGATCGCGATCCGCTGCGGCAGCTGTACTGGGGCGACCTGCACGTGCACAGCGTGCGCTCGTTCGACTCGTACCTGTACGACACGCGGGCGACGCCCGACGAGGCCTACCGCTTCGCGCGCGGCGAGGCGATCGGCATCGCGCCGCTCGATGCCGGAGGCGCCGGCACGCGCCGCGTGCGCCTGGAGCGTCCGCTGGACTTCGCTGCCGTCACCGACCACGCGGAGCTGATGGCCGAGAACGCCGTCTGCACCACGCCGGGCTCGGGCGCGTACGAGACGACGGCTTGCCGGACCTACCGGGGCGATCCGGGGGACGATCCCGCGGGCCGTCTTCTGCGCCGGACCCGCGCGTTCACGCACGACTCGCGCTGGCGTCACAGTCCCGAGGTCTGCGGCGAGTCCGGCGCGCGCTGCGTCGCGGCGGGCGATCGCGTCTGGCGCGAGATCCGCGCCGCCGCCGAGCGCGCCTACGAGCCGTGCGGCTTCTCGAGCCTGATCGGCTACGAGTACTCGGCGACGCCCGGGCTGAGCAACATGCACCGCAACGTGATCTTCCGCGGCACCCGCGTTCCCCGGACTCCTGTGAGCTCGTCGGTCGTCGAGCACGCGCGCGACCTCTGGCAGACCCTGAACCGCGAGTGCATCGAGGCGGGAAACGGCTGCGACGTGCTCGTGATCCCGCACAACTCGAACAAGAGCAACGGGCGCATGTTCAGCTTCGACTACGGCGACGTCACCGACCCCGCCGCCCAGGCCCTGCAGGCGCGCCTGCGTCGCCGGCTCGAGCCGCTGGTGGAGATCATGCAGCACAAGGGCGACTCGGAGTGCCGGCCGGGTCTGTCGGGCGTGGTCGGCACGGCCGACGAGCTCTGCGGGTTCGAGAAGCTCCGCGCGCCGGGCGTCGAGGACTGCGGCGAGGGGCTCGGCCAGGGCGGGATGTTCGGCTCGGGCTGCGTCTCGCGGCGCGACTTCGTGCGCCACGCGCTGGTCGAAGGGCTGCGGGAGCGCGAGCGGATCGGCGTCAATCCGCTGCGGCTCGGCATCATCGCGAGCACCGACACGCACAATGCCACCCCCGGCGCGGTCGAGGAGCGCGGCTTCGGCGGTCACCTGGGCTCGATCGACGCCCTGCCCGAGGATCGCGACCCGGGGCAGAGCCCGGGCGGTCTCGCCGCCGTCTGGGCCGAGCAGAACACGCGCGAGGCGATCTTCGACGCCATGCGCCGCCGCGAGGCCTTCGGCAGCAGCGGACCGCGCATCGCCGTGCGCCTCTTCGGGGGCTGGGCCTACCCGGACGAGCTCTGCAGCGACCCGGATCTGGTCGCGCGAGGCTACGCGGGCGGTGTGCCGATGGGCGGCGATCTGCCGGCGCGGCCCGGTGACGCGGCGCCCGCGCTGGTCGCGTACGCGCAGCGCGATCCGGGCGGCGACGCCCCGCTGGAGCGCATCCAGGTGATCAAGGGCTGGCTCGAGGACGGCGATGTACATCAGGCCGTGTACGACGTCGCGGGCAGCCGCGTCGCCAGTGACGCCGTGGACCCCGAGACCTGCGCGCCGCGCACGCTCGGTGCGGACAGCCTGTGCGCGGTGTGGCGCGATCCCGACTTCGATCCGGCCCGTCCCGCGGTCTACTACGCGCGCGTGCTCCAGGTGCCGACCTGCCGCCACGCCGAGCACACCTGCCGGGCGCTTCCCGTCGAGCAGCGCCCGGAGGTGTGCGCCGACCCGGGGCGCGTGGTCACCGTGCGCGAGCGCGCCTGGACCTCGCCGATCTGGTACGGAGACGCGGGCGAGCCCCGGATCGCCGCCGCAGCGGACGCTAGGCGGTGAGCTCCGCGACCGCGCGCTCGACGCGCGTGCCGTGGAAGAAGTCCGGACGCGTGTCGGTGTAGAAGCGCGCGACGTTTGCGAAGACGAAGTCGCGGAACTGCGCGGCGTCGAGCCAGCCGTGGTCCACGTTCTCGTGGGCCTCCTCGAGCACCTCGGTCATGTCGGGGACGTCCCAGTGGCCGACGTCGGAGCTGAACATGGCGTTGATCTGCGCGCCGTACGGGATCCGGTCGGTGTCGAAGGCGGTCGGCGTCATCGGATCGTCGGCCTCGCAGCCGAAGTAGAACTGCGGCACGAACAGGTCGCGGATCTCCTCGGGGCCGCGGATGGCCAGCCGCGCGAAGTCGTCGTGTGCCTCCTGGCCGAGGTCTCCGGGCACGATCCGCTGCGAGGCCCCCGCGCGCGCGAGGGGGCCACCGTGCTTGCGCAGCAGCTCGGCGAAGAGCTCGTGGTCGATGCGGGTGGGGTCGTAGGTCTGCACGGCCTCGATGTTGCGCTTCTTCCAGCGCGCGATCAGGTCGGCGTAGAGGCCCACGCCCCAGTGTACGCCGCCCTCGAGCAGGCCCACGCGCAGGCCCGGGAAGCGCCGCGTGACACCGCCCAGGAAGAGCGACTTGGCGAGCGCCTCGCCCACCGCGCCGAAGTGGCCGATGTGGTTGTGCATGTAGCTCGTACCCGAGCGGCGAAAGCCGATGCCCATGCTGCCCGAGTGAGAGGCGACCGAGACGCCGATCTCGACGCAGCGGCGCCAGAACGGATCGTAGTCGTGCTCGCTGTCGATGCCGTACGTGTCCCACCAGACGCCGTACGGACCGCTCGCGGGCTCGGGGACCGGGCGCTCGACGAAGCCCGCGATCATGGCGGCCTTCAGGCCCAGGTCTCCGGTCGCGAACTCCAGCTCCTCGATCGCCTCCGCGGGCGTGTGCATGGGGATCACGGCTGCCGGCGTCATCTGCTCGGCGCAGTCGGCGAAGACGTCGGCGGCGTAGCGGTTCAGCGCTCGACAGGCACCGCGACGCAGGCGCTCGTCGCGCACGTGGTTGAACACCAGTCCGGCGCTGGAGTACATCACGGCGAAGTCGATGCCGAACTGCTCGAGCCGCTCGCGAAGCAGGCCCGGCATCACGGCCGTCGCCAGGTCGAGGGTGTTCTCTGCGGGCAGCGCCCACCAGGGCGAGCGCACCGCACGCCTGCGAAGCCGCTCCTCCGGGCTCATGCGCGCGAAGCCCGCCGTTCCGAGTCCGGCCGACACGTCGGCGAAGAGCGCGCCCACGTCGTCGACGCCCTCGCGTGCCAGGTAGCCGGCGAGGGCCGGGAAGTACTCCACGTAGTGGCCGTCGGCGTCGACCACGGGATGGTCGAGCCGGCTGCGAACGCGCTCCGAGGCGGTCGGGCGTGCGGGCTGGGACATGGGGCCTCCTTGCCGCCGGCGCGGGTCCGGCCACGTCACGCTGGATTAGAGCACGCGCGAGACGCCGTGCGGAAGGCCTAGAATCAGGTCCCGGTGCCCTGCAGCGGGCCGCGGCGGTCGCGGCTCCGGAGCGGGCACCCGCCGCCGGGAGCAGAGATGCGCGTAGCCCTGATCGCGTTCGTCGCGGCCCTCGCCGCGTCCGTCGTGGCGCTGGTCCTGCTGTCTCCCGGACCCGGCCCGGCGCCCGCGCCGGGAGCCGGGGTGCCGCGGGCCGTTGCCCCGTCTCCCGGCCCCACCGTGGCTCCGGTTGATCCGGTGCCTGCCGCAGCCCCCCGAGCGGCGGCGGCAGGCAGCCCGCCGGAGACCGGTGAGGAGGTCGCCGCCCGGGCGCTCGTGGAGCGCTATCGCGAGGCCGCAGCCACCGCGCGCGAGCGTGTCGCCAGCCTGCAGGCGAGCCGCCCGGGTCCGCCGCCCGGTCCGCGCGATCCCCTGCTCCGCACGTTCGAGCGGCCCGCTCCCGGCACACCGCAGCGGCGGCTCTGGGAGGCGCACGTGGCGCCGCTGCTCTATCCGGCCGGCCACCCGCGCGCGGGAGAGCCGCTCGATCACGTCGGCCCCGGGGATCTGGCGGCGGCGGCCGACGCCATGATTCGCGCCATGCTTCCCCCGGAGATGCTCGAGACCCCGCGGCGCGTGCTGCGCCTGCAGCAGAGCTTCCTGACGGTCCAGAGGATCCAGGCCGAGCACGGCATCGGCCGGGCGTTCGCCGACGCCGTCGAGGCGCTCCCGCCCGATCCGCAGGCGCCGGTCTACGACCCGTACTTCGTGCTCACCGATGCCGACGACCCGCGGGCGACCACCCTGGCCGAGTTCTACGCGGGCCGGAACCTCGAGCAGGCCACCGAGCTCGTCGAGTCCCGCCGGGAGGCCGAGTGAGCCGGCGGGCGCCGTGGCCCCGCGGACGGGCGCTCAGGTGGCGATGAGCAGGCGCAGCCGGTTGCCGACGCGCTCGGCGTAGTCGGCCAGGTCGCCGATCCAGCCGATGATCTGGTGCCAGTAGACGGTGGCGACGCCGAGCTCCTGCTCCATCCCGAACAGGACCCGGCAGGCGCGGTCCTGGAGCTGGTCGGTGTCGGTCTCGATGCGGCCCAGCTCGGTGATCATCTCCTCGACGCGCGTGACCTCGCGGCCGGCAAAGCCGGTCTCGACCAGCTCGTCGAGCTCGTTGATGATGCGCTCGGCCTGCTCGCAGGCGGCCACGACGCGCGTCGCGAGCTCGCGCACCGGATCCACCAGCGCGCCGGGCAGCTGCATCTGGCGCTGGTCCACCAGCTCGGCGATGTCCTGGGTCACGTCGGCGATCGAGTCCTGGTGGTCCAGGATCTCCAGCATGTCGCGCCGCTCCATCGCCAGCATCAGGCGCCGCGGCATGTGGCTGCGGATCTCGTGCTTGATCTCGTCGGCCTCGTGCTCGAGGCGATCGATGTCGCCGCGGATCGACTCGATCGCGCCGCCGCTGCCCGAGCTCATGGCCTCGACCAGCGGCACGACCTGGCGCGCGCAGGCCACGGCCGCGCGCATATGGGCCTGCATCGGCCCGATCGGTGAGCGCCCCACCAGCTTGTCGATCCACGCCATCCGCTGCTCCGGTCGCCCGCTCAGCCGAGCAGGCCCTTGAAGAAGTAGTAGAAGAAGATCGCCAGGCCCGCCGCGATGGGCAGCGTGGCGACCCACGAGGTGACGATCATGCCGACCACCCGCAGATCGAGCGCGCCGATGCCGCGGGCCAGGCCCACCCCGAGCACCGCACCGACCAGCGTGTGGGTCGTCGAGACAGGGATGCCCATGCGCGAGGCCAGCACGATCGTCGTGGCCGCCGCGAGCTCCGCCGCGAAGCCGCGGCTCGGCGTGAGCTCGGTGATGCGCTTGCCCACGGTCTCCATCACGCGGTAGCCCCAGGTCGCCAGGCCCAGGACGATCCCGAGGCCCCCGACCGCGAGCATCCAGGGCCGGACCGCCGACTGGGCGCCGATCTCCGCGCCGTCGACCGCGCCGACGATGGCGGCGAGCGGACCGATCGAGTTGGCCACGTCGTTCGAGCCGTGTGCGAAGGCGACGGCACAGGCGGTCAGGATCTGCAGCACCACGAAGACGCGCTCCACCTGTCCGAAGCGGCGATCGGGGTCCCGCGCGCCCTCGCGCACGGTGCGCAGGAAGAGCCAGCCGAGGCCGGCCCCCAGCAGCCCGAGCAGCGCCGAGCCCAGTAGCGCCTGCGGCAGGTCGAGGTCGAGGTTGAGGTTCTTCAGCCCCTTGAACAGGGTGACCAGACCGATCATGAAGAACACGTAGAAGAAGAACGCCGGGCCCAGACGCCGTACGCGCTCGATCGGGTTCTCCGTGTCGAGGATCAGCGCGCGCGTGAGCTGGAAGGTGAAGAAGGCGAGCACGCCCGCCAGCAGCGGCGAGGTGATCCAGCTCGCGACGATCTGGCCGACCTTGGCCCACTTGACCGCCTCGACGCCGATGCTCACGGCCCCGAAACCGACGATCGCGCCCACGATGGCGTGCGTGGTCGAGACCGGCACGCCGTAGCGCGTGGCCACGAGCAGCAGCGTGGCCGAGGAGGTGAGCGCCGCCAGCATCCCGTGCACGAGCTGGTCGGAGGTGAGCAGGGTCATGTCGAGCATGCCCTTGCGGACCGTGTCGGTCACGTGTCCGCCCGCGAGGAAGGCCCCGCTGAACTCCAGCACCGCGGCGACGAGGATCGCGTAGCGAATCGTCAGCGCGCCCGAGCCCACGCTCGTGCCCATGGCGTTGGCGACGTCGTTGGCTCCGATCGCCCAGGCCATGTACAGCGCCAGCACGCCCGCCAGCCAGATCTCCGGCGGCAGCATCAGCTCCAAACGGCCACCCTCCCCGCTCTGGTGTGATTCCGGTGACGCTGATGTAGCAAGATCCCGGCGACCCCGTCAGGTCAGCCTGACTCCGGGCGCCCGGCCGCGTAGGCTGACGCCGGGCCGCGTCCGCCGGCCCGCTCTGGAGGAGGCTGATGGACCGGGCCAGGCTCGAGGGGCTTTTCGATCCGGCGCTGGGTCGCGCTGCTGCTCGCGAGCGACGCGGGAAGCTTCATGACCGGCCACAGCCTCTCCGGGGACGGCGACCAGACCCCTCAGCAGGAGAGCCCAGGTGAAATTCTCGATGATCTTCGAGGCCCAGATCGCCAGCGCGACCCGCGCCGACGAGTACCGCGTGATGCACGAGTGCGTCGAGCAGGCCGTACTCGCCGAGCGCGCCGGCTTCGATCGCATCTGGTCCGTGGAGCACCACTGCCTGAAGTGGTACGCGCACATGAGCGCCCCCGAGACCTTCCTGGCGTTCGTGGCCGGCCGCACCGAGCGCATCCGCATCGGCCACGGCGTCGTCTGCCTGCCGTTCCGGATGAATCACCCGGTCAAGGTGGCCGAGCGCGTCGCCATGCTCGACATCCTGAGCCGCGGTCGCGTGGACTTCGGCATCGGAAAGGGCGGCACGCCGCAGGAGGCGGGCGCGTTCCAGACCGAGATGGACGAGATCCCGGCGCAGCTCGAGGCCTCCGCGCGGATGATCCCGCGCATGTGGAGCGAGGAGTCGTTCGAGCACCACAGCGAGCTGATCGACATCCCGCCGCGGCCGATCCTGCCCAAGCCGTACCAGGATCCGCACCCTCCCATGTACCTGGCGTGCACGCGCGAGGACACGCTGAACCAGGCGGGCGAGTGGGGCCTGGGTGCGCTGGTCCTGGGCTTCGGGGGGCCCGAGGAGATCGCGCAGAAGAACCGCGTGTACCGCGCCGCGATCGAGCGGCGCACCGCCGAGTCCCAGATCCCGGACTTCCCGGTCGAGCACCTCTCCGCGCTCTGTCCCGCGATCATCCTCGACGATGTGGACCGGGCCCGGGCCATCGGCTACCGCGGCCAGCGCTTCTTCACCATGGCGATCAATCACTGGTACAACCCCGGGGGCGATGCGCCGGCGCCGGTCGCGGATCTGGACGACGTGGAGGACGTGGAGTACCTGCGCAAGCGCGGCGAGGAGGTCGTTGCCTACATCCACGAGGACAGGGTGGGTACGCGCACGCACAGCGCCGGCATGTACAACCCGAACCACGCCTACGGCGATGCCTCCGACGCGATCGAGTACGTCGAGCGACTGGTCGACGCCGGTGCGGACGAGGTGATGTTCCTGATCCAGATGGGCACGGTGCCGCAGGACGCCGCGCTGGAGACGATCGAGCGGCTGGGCAAGGACGTCCTGCCCCGCTTCCGGTGAGCCGATGAGCCAGGTACGCAGCGATCTGCACGAGATGATGCACCCCGACGGTGTGGCGATCATCGGCCAGGTGCCGCGCGCCGCCGGCGAGGAGGGGCTGCGCGCCATGAACGACCCGCGCTACGGCGCGGGCAACTGGTACCTGGTCAATCCCAGGGGCGGGGCCGTCGGCTCGCTGCCCGTGTACCGCTCGGTCGCCGAGGTCCCGGGGAAGATCACCCTCGCGGTGGTCAGCGCCCCGCCGCGGATCTGCCCTCAGGTGATCGAGGAGTGCGGCGCGCGCGGCATCCCGTACGCCGTCGTCTTCAGCTCGGGATTCTCCGAGATCGGCGCGGAGGGCGCGGTGCACGAGCGCGCCCTGGCCGAGGCCGGCCGGCGCGGCGGCGTGCGCATCCTCGGCCCGAACACGAACACCAACCTGCTCGAGAAGATCCCCGACATCCCCGGGCTGCGGGGCGGCAAGATCGGCGTGGTCACCCAGTCCGGGCACAACGGCCGCCCGATCGTCCAGGGCGCGGAGCTCGGCATCGGCTTCACCCGGCAGGTGCCCTGCGGCAACGAGTGCGACCTGGACGTGTGCGACTTCATCGAGTACTTCGCGCACGATCCCGAGACCTCGGTCATCGCCGGCTACATCGAGGGCTTCCGCGACGTGGACCGGCTGCGGCGCGCGCTGGGCGCGGCCATGCAGAACGCCAAGCCCGTGGTGCTGTTGAAGATGGGCAGCACCGACGCCGGCTCGCGCATGGCCAGCTCGCACACCGGTCACCTGACCGGATCCGACGCCATCGTCGACGGGCTCTTCCGCCAGTACGGCGTGGTCCGGGTCCGCGACCTCGACGAGCTGCTCGAGACGGCGGCGCTGTTCGCGCGGCTCCCGCGGGGCACGGGCCCGCGGGTGGCGCTGTACAGCATCTCGGGTGGCTCGGGTACGCTGATGGCCGAGAGCGCCGAGCTCGCCGGCGTGAACCTGCCCCGGCTGAGCCAGCGCACCCAGAAGCGGCTGTACGAGTACCTGCCGGGCTACCTCAGCGTCGCGAACCCCGTCGACAACGGGGGTACGTTCCTGACCAGCGCCCCGCCCGAGGCCCGGCGGGCCGTGCTCGACATCATCGCGGAGGACCCGGGCGTGGATCTCGTGGTCGTCGGCGTCACCGGCGCGATCACGCCGATGAGCGACCTGCTGGCCGAGGACCTGGAGTGGATGGTCGAGCGCGGCCTGAGCAAGCCCATGGTCGTGACCTGGAACTCGCCGAAGACGGACGTGCCCGGCTTCGCGGCCATCGTGCGCTCGCAGCTGCCGCTGTTCCGCAGCTTCCGCGGCTGCTTCTCGGCGCTCCGGGCACACGAGGAGTACACGGAGCGGCAGGCGTCGTTCCGGCCGCGCGAGGCATCCACGCCGCGCGTGCCCCGCGAGGCGCGCGAGATCCTCGACGGCGCCGCACCGGGACCGCTCGGAGGCGACGAGGCGCGCATACTGCTCGAGGCCTTCGGCATCCCGCTGGCCCGCGAGCAGACGGTGGAGTCGGCCAGCGCCGCGGCGCGCGCGGCCCGCGAGATGGGCCTGCCGGTGGCGCTGAAGATCAGCTCGCCGGATTTCCCCCACAAGTCCGACGCCGGCCTGGTGCGGCTCGGGCTCGACTCGGCGCGTGCCGTCCGCGAGGCACACGACGAGCTGATCCGCGCGGCGCGCCGCGCGCGTCGCCGGGCGCGCATCGACGGCGTGACCGTGCAGGAGATGGTGACCGACGGCGTCGAGGTGATCGTGGGCCTGACCCGCGACCCGGTGCTTGGGCCCGCGGTGATGGTCGGCATGGGCGGCATCTTCGCCGAGATCCTCGAGGACGTGGCCGTGCGCCCGCTGCCGCTCGACCGCGGAGATGCGCGCGAGATGGTCGAGTCGCTGCGCGGCTACCCGCTGCTGCGGGGTGCCCGCGGGAGGGCGCGTGCCGACGTCGGGGCGCTCGTGCGCCTGATCCTGCAGGTCGCGCGGCTCGGCCAGGCCGCGGGCGAGCGCATCGCCGAGCTCGATCTCAACCCGGTGATGGTGCGGCCGAAGGGCGTCGCCGTCGTCGACCATCTGGTCGTCGCGGCCGAGGTATGATTGGCCCATGGACGTGACCACGGAGACGGTGCTCGACGGGCTGTGCTTTCCCGAGGGCCCCCGCTGGCGCGACGGCGCGCTGTACTTCTCGGACATGCACGCGCGCCGCGTCATGCGCCTGGAGCCCGGGGGACGCGCCGAGATCGTGGTCGAGGTGCCCGATGACGAGCCCTCGGGGCTCGGCTGGCTTCCCGACGGCCGCCTGCTGGTCGTCTCCATGCGCCGCCGCCGCCTGCTGCGGCTCGACCCCGGCGGCCTGGTCGAGGCGGCCGACCTGAGCGCGATCGCCTCGTTCAGCTGCAACGACATGGTCGTGGACGCGCACGGCCGGGCCTACGTGGGCAACCTGGGCTCGGACGTCAACGCCGGCGAGGAGGCACGCCCGGCCGAGCTCGTCCTGGTGCCGCCGGACGGTCCGCCGCGCGCCGCCGCCGGCGGCCTGCTGGTTCCCAACGGCTGCGTGATCACGCCCGACGGCGGCACGCTGGTCGTGGCCGAGTCCTTCGGGGCGCGGCTGACCGCGTTCGACGTGGCTGCGGACGGCTCCCTGGGCGGGGGACGCACCTGGGCGGATCTCGGCGAGGGAGCGGTGCCCGACGGCATCTGCCTCGATGCACAGGGGGCGATCTGGGTCGCGATGCCGCTGGCATCCGAGGTCGTGCGCGTGCGCGAGGGCGGGGAGATCACCGACCGCATCCCCGTCAGCGGGCTGGCGGCCGCGTGCATGCTGGGCGGCGATGATCGCCGCACGCTCTTCATCTGCGCCGCCGATACGCACCCGCCCGACTCCGGCGAGCCCACGCGCGACGGCCGCATCGACCGGGTGCGGGTGGACGTGCCGGGCGCGGGCTTTCCCTGAGCTTCCGGTAGCGCGTTCGCGCCGCCGCGGGTCAGGGTAGCGGGAAGCGCGCGCAGCAGGCGGGCGTGCCGAAGATCTTCGCGTTGGCGCCGAGGATGTCGGCGATGTTGCACTGCCCGTCGCAGTTCGCGTCGCAGAGCTCCGCAGCCGGCTGCAGGCCGAAGATCACGCCGTTGATCGCCAGGATGTCCTCGATCGTGACGCGCCCGTCGCCGGTCTGGTCGCCGCACTCGCACTCGTTACCGATCCCGTTGCCGTCGGTGTCGGCCGCCGGATCGGTCTCCGCGTAGAAGGGGCACAGGTCGGCGGCGTCGGGGGTCCCGTCGCAGTCGGCGTCGGGCGGGGGGAACGGCAGGCTGCTCGACGTGAGCGTTGCGAAGTACGGCCCGTCGTCGAAGCCGTCGACCGCGACGACGCCGAGGCCCCGCACCAGATAGTCGGTCTCCGTCAGGCTGAAGGTCTCGCCCAGGGCGGTGATCGAGAACGTCTCGCTGCTCACGTAGACGTCGCAGAAGAACCCGGCGGGCGTATCCATCGGGCCCATCGCGGTGATCTCGGTCTGGAGCGAGTAGGTCCCGTCCACGCTGCCCGAGCCGTCCGAGACGACGATCGTACCGTTGCTGCTCTGCATGCTCCCGACGTCGGACGGGTTGGCGGCGAAGAGCAGCGGCGGCGTGTAGTCGATCGTGAGGCCCTCGGTCGCGTCGAAGTCGCGGTGCCGGCGGATGCCGTCGGCGTTCGTCCAGAACTCGCCCGAGCCGACCTCGTCGCCGGCGATCGAGCGGCGCTCCTTCGTCAGCACGCCGCCCACGTTCACGGTGCCCGGCTGGATCTGCACCGTGACGGGGCCGAGCTCGGTGTCGTAGGTCCAGGTCGCGCCGTCGGACAGCGGGAAGTAAGCGGCGGGATCGACGGGGTCGGCCAGCGCCGGTACGGCGAGGCTGAGCAGGAGGCAGGCCAGGGCAGGGGCGGGAGCAGGCAGGTGTCGCATGCGCCCAGGATACCAGCATGCCGCGGGCCGTTGACCCGGGGGCTCCCCGGGCGTACAACGGGAGCCATGGCGTCCAGCACCGTCCCCGGATCCTGCCTCTGCGGGGCCGTTCGCTTCGAGATCGAGCTGCCCACGCGCGCCTGCGTGCACTGCCACTGCTCGATGTGCCGGCGCGGGCACGGGGCGGGCTACGTGACCTGGTTCGTCGTGCCGCGCGAGCGCTTTCGCCTGAAGTCCGAGCCCGGTGTCCTGCGGCAGTACACGTCGTCGGACCACGGCATGCGCAGCTTCTGCGGCACCTGTGGCAGCTCGCTGTTCTGCGAGTCGAGCCGCCATCCCGACGACATCGACATCGTGCTGGCGAACATGCAGGCGCCCATCGACCTCGAGCCGCAGCTGCACGTCTACTACAGCGACCGCATCGACTGGATGCCCGTCGACGAGGCGCTGCCGCGGCTCGGCGGCAGCAGCGGCGTCGAGCCGCTGGACTAGCTCAGGCCTCCGCGTCCCCG
Organism: Deltaproteobacteria bacterium; assembly: GCA_029261925.1. Taxonomy (GTDB): domain Bacteria; phylum Myxococcota_A; class UBA9160; order SZUA-336; family SZUA-336; genus JAGWBS01. The sequence continues at coordinate 160,227 of JAJDAJ010000091.1, forward strand.
GCGGCGATCCGCTCCGCCAGCAGCCGCGTGAGCTCGCCCTTCTGAACCTTGCCGCTGTCGGTGAACGGCAGCTCGTCGCGCGTCACGAAGAAGACGTGCCGCGGCACCTTGTAGGCCGAGAGCTCCTCGCGCAGGCGCTGGCGCAGCTCGTCGGGCTTCATCTCGACGTCCGCGCCCAGGACCACCGCCGCGGCCACGTTCTGTCCGCGGTGCGGGTGGGGCACGCCGACGACGAAGCAGGACTGCACCTCGTCGAACGACTCGACCACGACCTCGACCTCGCGCGGCGTCACGTTGGCGCCGCCGGTCTTGATCATCTCGCCGAGCCGCGCCTTGAAGAAGAGGTGGCCCTCCTCGTTGAAGTGGCCGCCGTCTCCCGTGTGGTAGTAGCCGTCCGCGTCGAGGACCTCCTCGCGCTCCCGCTTGTACATGCCCTGCATGAGGGTCCGCCCGCGGACGCAGATCTCGCCGTACTCCCCCGTCGGCAGGGTCTCGCCCGTATCCGGGTCGACGATCTTGTGCTCCACGCCCTCGACCGCGCGGCCGAAGGAGCCGCGCAGGTGCTCCGGCAGGTCGACGTCCATGCGGTCGTACGTGTGCGGCCCGCTGGTCTCGGTCATTCCCAGCGAGTTCGAGCGAAGCAGCGGGTCGCCCGGTCGCTCCTCCTCGGGCAGCAGCTCGGGGAAGCCGCTGCGCAGCGACGAGAGGTCGCGGCGCGCGAAGTCGGGATGATCGCGCATGGCCTGCATGTACTGCGGCCAGCCGGCCGCGTGCGTGGCGCGCTCGCGCTCGAGCAGGGCCAGCGTCTCGCCCGGCTCGAAGACCTCCTGCGCGAGCACCGAGGCGCCCACGTGCATGTTCTGCAGCAGCACGATGACCAGGCCGCCCACCCAGAAGAAGGGCATCGGCGACCAGTAGCGGTCGTCGGGCGAGGTGTCGCGGTAGCGGTTCAGGGCGTGCGCGTGGCGCAGGATGGCGCCGTGCGTGTGCATCGCGGCCTTCGGCTCGGCGGTGCTGCCGGAGCTGTAGATCAGCACCAGCAGGTCGGCGGGGGAGACGCTGGCCTCGACCTCGCGCAGGAAGGCGTCGTCGATCCCCGCGGTCGCGTCGCCGGCGTCGCGCAGCTCGGAGCCGGGCGAGGCCCAGGGCCTCGGCTCGCCACCGAAGACGAAGATCTGGCGCAGGTAGGGAAGCTCGGGGCACGCCAGAATGCCGCTGCCCGGCCGGTGCCCGGCGAGACCGGGTGCGCAGGCCTCGAGGCGCTCCTGGTAGTCGTTCGACAGCAGGCCGGGCGTCATCAGCAGCGTGTGAACGTCGGCGTGGCGGAGCGTCCAGCCCAGCTCCCGCGCCTTGTAGAAGGTGTTCATCGGCACGGCCAGTGCCCCGATCCGCGTCACCGCGAGCCAGCTGATCACCCACTCCGGCCCGTTCGGGAAGAGCACGCCCACGCGGGTGCCCTTGCCGACCCCGCGTGCCAGCAGCCCGCGGGCCAGCCGGGCCGATTCCGCCTCGGCCTCGGCGTAGCTGATGCTGCGACCCTCCAGCGAGATCAGCGGTCGCTCCCCGAAGCGGCCGGTCGCGTAGCGCAGGAACCCGGGGACGGTGGGCTCGACGTCGAGGTACGGCACGGGCGCAGTACACCACGACCGGACCGCCGCTGTCGCGCGACCGGGCGGCCCGGCGGCGTCGCGGCCGGCGTGGGACAATGCCGGGGCCGGGGCCGCTGCCCGGCCCGGAGGAGCGACGCATGGCCACGCAGATCCAGACCGTCACCGGACCCATCGAGCTCGACGACCTCGGGCCCACGCTGATGCACGAGCACGTCGTCACCGGCATGCCGGGCTGGGAGACCGACGTGCTGGCTCCGGGCCAGACGCGCCGCGACATGCTCCAGATCTCCAAGGATCGCATCGCCGAGATGCAGGACGTGGGCGTGCGCGCCATGATCGATCCGTGCGCCTCGGACCTCGGGCGCGACGTGGAGTTCTGCGCCGAGGTATCGCAGGCCTCGGGGTTCCCGATCGTCGCCGCCAGCGGGCTGTACAACGAGGCGCTGGGCGGCACCTCGTACTGGAAGATCCGCGGCATGGTGGGCCAGTCGGGCGCCGACGAGATGGCGGAGATCTTCGTGCGGGAGCTGACCGAGGGCGTCGGCGACACGGGGATCCGTACGGGCATCATCAAGATCGCCAGTGGCAGCGGTGCGATCACGCCCTACGAGCGCATGGTCTTCGAGGCCGCGGCGAAGGCGTCGATCGCCACCGGCGCGCCGATCACCACGCACACCGACGACGGCGAGCTGGGCGTCGAGCAGCAGGAGCTGCTGGCCTCGCACGGCGTGCCGCCGCACCGCGTCATCATCGGACACGTCTGCGGCACCGGAGACCAGGCGTACCACTGGCGGCTGGTGCAGGGGGGTACGTACCTCGGATTCGACCGCTTCGGTATCGAGTCTTCGAATCCCGACGAGGTGCGTGTGGCCTCGCTGCTCGCGCTGATGCAGGCGGGCGCGACGTCGCGCGTCGTGGTCTCGCACGACACGGTCTGGTGCTGGCGCGGCCGGCCGTTCGCTCCCGATCCGAACTGGACGCCCGGGCAGTTCTGCCGGCGCATCGTGCCGCTGCTGCGCGCCGGCGGGGCCACCGACGCGCAGATCGACACCCTGCTCGTGGACAATCCCCGCCGCTACTTCTCCGGCGAGCCGCTGCCCCCGCTCGAGGGTGAGGGCGCTTGAGCGCGAACACCGCGACCGTGGATCGGATGATGGCCGGCTGGCAGGCGCTCGACGTCGACGCCGTGATGGACTGCTTCACCGCCGACGCGGTCTACGTCAACGTTCCGCTGGAGCCCGTGCACGAGGGCGCGGCGGCCATCCGCGCGGCGGTCGAGGGCTTCATGGCCATGGGCGAGGCGATCGAGTTCGTGGTCCACCACACCGCGGAGAGCCCGGCGACGGGCGTGGTGATGAACGAGCGTACGGACCGATTCAGGATCCGGGGCGAGTGGCTCGAGGCGCCGGTCGTCGGCGTCTTCGAGCTGCGCGACGGCCGGATCTCGGCCTGGCGTGACTACTTCGACGCCTCGGACTTCGAGCGCTTCGAGAGCCGGCTCGAGGGGTAGGCCATGGACCGCATCATGCTGATCAGCGCGGACTGCCACGCGGGCCCGCCGCCGGCGACCTACCGCGAGTACATGCCGTCGAGCCTCCACGGGGCCTACGATGCCTGGCTCGCCGGGGCCGAGGCGCAGCGCCGCCGGCGTATGGGCCTGTTCGACGACGAGTTCATGCAGGGCTTCGAGGCCGCGGGCGCGGAGGGACTGAGCGGCGCCTGGGATCCCGGGCGCCGCGACGCCGAGCTCGAGGCCGACGGTACCGTCGCGGAGGTGGTCTTTCCCGACTCGATCGTGGCCGGCGGCGTACCCTTCGGCGCTGGCATCGGCATGAACTCGCGCGAGATCGACCCGCAGCTGACGCTCGCGGGCGCGCGCGCACACAACCGCTGGCTGAAGGATCTCTGTGAGGCGAGCCCGGGGCGCCGCGGGGGCATCGCACCGATCCCGATCGACGACATCGACGTCGCCGTCGAGGAGATCGCCGGGGTGCGCAGGAGCATCCCGCACGCCGGAGTCCTGCTGCCGGCCGGGACGGGCAGCCTGCCCCTGTACCACGACCCGCGCTACGAGCCGATCTGGGCGACCTGCGAGGCGCTCGAGCTGCCGGTGCACATTCACACCGGCAGCGGTCCGCCCGACTACGGCGACTTCCCGTTCGCACCGATCCTGTACGTCTGCGAGGCGCCCTGGTTCGCGCACCGCCCGCTGACGTTCGCGATCTGGTCGGGCATCTTCGAGCGCCATCCGCGGCTGCGCTGGATCATGACCGAGCAGGGCGCGGGCTGGATCCCGGGGCTGCTCCGGCAGTGGGACGGGCTCTTCGACCGGCCCATGTTCCGCCACCTGCGCGGTGCGCTGAGCCTCAGGCCGAGCGAGTACTGGGCGCGGCAGTGCCTGGTGGGCGCGTCGATGTTGAGCCCGGAGGAGTGTGCGCTGCGCCACCGCATCGGCGTCGAGACGATCATGTGGGGCAGCGACTACCCCCACCCGGAGGGCACCTGGCCGCACACCCGGGAGCGCCTGCACGAGACCTTCGACGGGGTCCCCGAGGGCGAGGCGCGCGCCATGCTCGGGGGCAACGCGGCGCGCGTGTACGGTTTCGACCCCGGCACGCTGGCACCGGCGGTCGAGCGCGTGGGTCCGCTGCCCGCGGAGCTCTGAGCTCGCTGCGGCGCGGCGGGCCGGCCGCTGCTAGCCCGCGAAGGGCGCCTTGTCGGGGCCGATGCGCTCGACCAGCGGGGCGAGCTTGGCCACGTCGAAGCCGTAGAGCTCGGCCGCGGTCCCGCCCAGCATGGCCTCGGTCTCGGCCGCGGGCAGGCCGCGGAAGGTCTCCACCATCCGGTCGCGCGTGTGCGGCCAGGTGCCCTCCGGGTGGGGGTAGTCGCTGCCCCACATCATGCAGCCCACGCCGATCTCGTGGCGCTTCTCGGCCTCGCCGCGCGCGAAGAACGTGCCCAGGCGCACGTTGCGCCTGAAGTACTCACTGGGTTTCATCGAAAGGTGGCTGCGGTAGTCGCCGAGCTTCGCGGTGACGTGCCAGTCCACGTAGCGCGCGTCGAGGTGCTCCAGGTAGCCCGGCGCCCAGGTGGTCGTGGCCTCGGTGATCACCACGCGGAGCTCCGGGTAGCGCTCGAAGATCCCCCCCCAGATGAAGAAGGTGAGCGGGCGCACGACCGCCCAGACCGCCTCGCAGACGTAGATGCCCATGCCGCCCGGAAGGGGCTGCTGCCCGGGAGCCGGCGGCCAGTCGCCGAAGTACTCGTGGGAAGGCGCGGGACCCGAGTGGAAGTGCACGACCACGTCGAGATCCTGGCAGACCGCCCAGAGCGGCTCGTAGCGCGGGTGGTGGTAGGGCGCGTGCGGCTGCCACATCACCGGGATCATGATCGAGCCCAGCCCGTTCGCGACCGCCCAGCGCACCTCGGCCACCGCCTCATCGACGTCCCAGGTCGCGGGCACCACGGCGACACCGCGACGTCGCTCGGGCGCCATCTGGCAGAGCTCGGCGAGCCAGCGGTTGTGCGCGCGCGCTCCGGCCCACTGCGTGGCGTACTCGCCGCCCTGTGGACCGACGCCCAGGCCGGCGCCGAACGGCGGCGAGTTGTTCTCGGTGATGCCGTCGGGAAAGATCACCTCGGCCGCGATGCCGTCGTGGTCGAGCACGTCGATGCGCTGCTCGTGATCCCATGCGCCCGTGAGCTGCTTCTCGATGCCCTGCCGCCACCTGGCATTGATGTCCTCGACCAGCATGAGCTTGCGCGTCTCGCGGGCCGCGTCGAGCTGCACCTGCACGTCGTGCTGATAGCGCTCGCGGAACTCCGGATCGAGGTACTCGAGGTAGTCGCCGGGAGGCAGGCCGGCGTGGCAGTCGGTCGAGATGACGAGCTGGCGGTTCATGCTTCTCTCCATCCTGCGCGGCGCGCGCTGGTCACGCGCCGATGCTCTCGAGCGGCGGGCCGAGCTGGTCGGCCAGCGGCCGGAGCCGGTCGATGTCGAAGCCGTAGACCTCTGCCGCCGTCTCGCCGAGCATTCGCGAGACGTCGCGGGTCTCGACGTCCTTGAAGATCTTCTGCAGCGTGGCCTGGGTATTGGGCCAGCACCCTTCCAGGTGCGGGTAGTCCGAGCCCCACATCAGCTTGTCGATGCCGAGCTCGTGGCGCGTGTCCCACTCGCCCTCGTCCATGAACGAGGCGCCGATGAAGACCTGCCGCCGGTAGTAGTCGCTCGGCTTCAGCGGGAGCGTGTGCCGCAGCTGCCGGAACATGGGCAGCTCGTAGCGCGAGTCCAGCAGCTTGAGGGTCGGGATCATCCAGTCGGCCTTCTGCTCGCTCATCACGAAGCGCATCCGCGGGTGCCGCTCGAACACCCCCGCCCAGACCAGGAACCAGAACGGGCGGTGCGCCCACCAGGTGATCTCGGACAGGAAGATGCCCACGGAGCTGGAGAAGTCGCCGTAGTTCGGCGTCCAGCCGGAGTGCGTGTGCACCGGCATGCCGAGCTCCTCGCAGACGTCCCAGAGCGGCTCGTAGTCCGGGTGGTTGTACGCGTGCTGTCCCTCGACGACGCCCGCCGATCCCGGCAGCAGGATGCCGCCGAAGACGTCGCGCTCGCGCAGCCAGCGGACCTGGCGCACGGTCTCGTCGATGTCGTCGATCGTGATCAGGCCCACGCCGGCGCGGCGGCCGGGGGTCTCGGCGCAGAAGTCGGCGAGCCAGCGGTTGTAGGCCAGCACGCCCGCGCGCCAGCGCCCGGGGTCCTGCGCGTACTGGTAGGTCATCAGGCCCACGTCGAAGGGCAGCGGGCTGTTCGGGAAGATCACCTCGGCGACCACGCCGTCGGCATCGAGCTCGCGCAGGCGGCGCGCGGAGTCCCAGGCACCGTCCATGCCGCCCGCGGCCTCCTCCTGGAACTCGTCGACCGCCTCCTCGGCGAACAGCGGCGCACCGATGTGCTCGGCCCGGTGCCTCGCCTGGCCAGGCTCGTCGGCGAGCCAGGCATCGTACGCATCGAGCCACGCGGCATCCAGGTAAGGGCGGATCTCCGCCGGTCGGGGGCCGGCATGGCAGTCGGCCGAGATCATCAGGTAGCGGTCCATTCACCTCTCTCCGCGAGCCGCCCGCAGGGGCCGGTCAGACGGCGTCGCCCATGCCGCCGGCGACCGACGGGCGCTCGTCGATCATGTAGTCGGGGTTGCTGCGCGCGAGCATCGACTCCGCGCGCGCGCGGATGGTGGCGTCGGCGTGCTCGCTGGGCGGCAGGATCCAGAAGGCGCCCTGGCGGATGCCGTCGACGACCCGACCCGCGATCTCCTCGAGCGGTGTCTCCTGGAAGGACACGCCGGCGCCGTCCATGTAGCTGCGCAGGTCCTCGAAGGTGTGGGTCTGGCGCGGACGGGACTGCGGCAGGTCGGACGGCCGGTTTCGCTCGGCGTTCCACAGGCCCGTGTTCAGGGCATTGGGCCCCGGAAACAGCACCGACACGCCCACGCGGTCGGTCACGTCGGCCAGCTGACCGTACAGGCACTCGCTGATCTGGGTGACCGCTGCCTTGGTCGAGGCGTAGATCGGCAGCGCCCGCATCGGCGCGAGGCCGCCGTTCCCCGAGGTGGTGTTGACCACCCAGCCCTCGTCGTCCTGCTCCAGCAGCAGCGGCACGAACGAGCGGATCCCGTGGACGACCCCGAGGACGTTCACGCTCCAGAGCCAGGTCCAGTCCGTCAGGTCGAACTCCCACATGTAGCCGCCGCCCGGCGCGCGGGCGACGCCGGCGTTGTTGCAGAGCAGATGTACCGCCCCGAACTCGCGCAGCGCAGCGTCGCGCAGGGCATCGACCGACTCCGCGTCGCGCACATCGCAGGGCACCCCGATCGCCGCGTGGCCCGCGGCCGCGAGCTCGCTGGCCGCCTGCTCGAGCGGCTGCTTCTCGACGTCCGAGAGCACCACGCGCATGCCCTCGGCGGCGAAGCGCGCCGCCATGGCGCGACCCACGCCGCTGGCGGCGCCGGTCACGACCGCGACGCGTCCCTCGAGCTTCTTCATGCCGGGAGCCCGCTCAGCGCTTCCAGGAGAAGCCGTCGTAGCGCTGGTGCGCGAACGGCGCGATCCACTCACCGGGCACGCGATCGACGATCTCGCCCACCTGGTCCGAGTGGTACTCCAGGAAGTTGAAGCTGAGGATCCTGCGGATCGGGAAGTCCGCCACCGGGTCGAAGGGCGAGTCCCGCAGGATGATCTCGCCCTCCATGCGCTCGAAGCTGCGGATCTCGTAGGTGCGCCGGCAGTACACGAGCGCCGGATCGCTGTCGAAGCCCTTGCCGTCCGGGTTGATCATGTACTTGAAGTAGAAGTCGAGCGTCTCGCGCGGCGGCGGTGTCGGGAGCGTCTCGAGGACCTTGCCCACGAGCTCCAGGTAGGTCACGCCCTGGCGGGTGACGGTACCGCGCGCGTAGCTGCCGCTGCGCGTGACGTCGATCGCGGCCAGCTTCTTGGGCTCGCCCCAGGTCTCGCGGCCTCCGACGACGGCCTGCTCGGTCGTCATGGGCAGCGCCAGCGAGTACTCGCCCTCGACGTCGCCGTGGCGCGCGCGCACCGTGAAGTTGGCGGCGCCGAACTTCGCGCCGCTGTCCATCTCCACGCTGCAGATGTTGGTGTGCACGCGCGGCTCGCCCGAGGGCTCGAGCGGCCGGGGCAGCACCTGCGCGACGACCTCGGGGTCGGTCTCGAAGTCCGCCCAGATCGCCTTCGCCCACGACTTGACCGGCGAACGCTGCTGGGGCGCCGACGCGTCGTCGACCTGCGCTCCGTATCTCACCTGCTTGCTCATCTGGCTTCCTCCCTTTCCGGCGCCACGGCGTCGCAGAGAAAGCGCGCCGCGTGCGTCAGGTGGCTCTCGATCGGGTAGTCGTCCTGGTTCGCCCAGTCGATGATCAGGCGATAGAAGGTGCCAAGGATCGCGTCCGCCAGCGTCTCCACCGGGTACGCGGGGCTGACCTCGCGCGCGTGCACGCCGTCGCGCAGCAGGTCGAGCATCGCGCCGCGCGCGTGCTGCAGCTGGGCGGGGATGTCGTGCACCGCGACGAGCTGGCTCAGCAGCTCGCGGTGCATGGGTCCGCCGGCGGCGCCCGCCTCGGCGCTGCGGCGGAAGAACAGGTCGAGCCGCTCGCGCGTGGTCTCGCCCTCGGCGTGCACCTGGCGGATGCGCGCGGCCACGTCGAGCGCGGCGCGCACCGCGAGCTCGTGGACCACGTCGCGCTTCGACGGGAAGTAGTTGAAGAAGGTCCGCAGGGCGATGTCGGCGCGCTCGCAGATCCACTCGATCTTGGTGGCGTCGACCCCGTCCTTCTCGAACAGGTCCTCGGCCGCGCCCAGGATGCGGTCGCGCACCTCGCGCCGGCGTCGCTCGCTGCGGGTCTCCGCTGTCATGCCGGAGGCGAGGCTACCGCGGGGATGCACTCAGATGCAAGCATGCATCTCCGTGCAAGCGGTCAGATCGGGCCCGCTGGCCGGGCTCCCGTGGCCTTGCCGGTCCGGACCGTCGGCACCCCGCCGACCACGGTGGCCCGGTAGCCGCTGGCCTCGCGCCGCAGCCGGCCGCCCCCGCCCGGGAGGTCGACGACCCGCTGGTCGTCGTGCCAGCGCAGCGCCTCGAGCTCCAGGACCGCCACATCGGCCGGCACGCCGACCTGGAGCCGCCCGCAGCCGCCCAGTCCGAAGTGATCGGCGACCTCCGAGGTCAGGCGGCGCACGGCCTGCTCGATCGACAGGTCGCCGCGCTCGCGCACGTGCCGCTCGAGCAGCAAGGTGGTGTCGCCGGCCCCGCAGAACGACTCGCAGTGGGCACCCGCGTCGCTCGACCCGACCAGCACCGCCGGGTCGCGCAGCAGCTCGGCGCAGGCCTCCGTCTGCTCGGTGGCCCGCTTGAGGATCTCCACGTCGAGGTCGCAGGCGAGCAGCCAGTCCGCCAGCGCGTCCGACGGGTGTCCCCCGCGCTCCGCCAGCAGCTCGTCGAGCCCGATCGGCTCATCGCCCGTCGCCGCTCCGCACAGGCGCAGTCGCCCGAAGGCGTCGGGCGTGGTCTCGAAGAACGGCGTCGAGCGCCGGTCCCAGTGGTCGCGCGCCTTGCCGCGCCACCAGTCGTCGGCGAGCATGCGCCGCTTCTCGGCGGGATTCGCCTGCACCAGCCGGTGCCAGGCCGGCATGAAGGAGAAGGCGATGCTGCGCTCCAGGCAGATGTGCACGTCGGGGGGCCGCGGCGAGATCTGCGGCCACACGCCCGCGCCCTCGGCCTGGGTGCGCCGCGCCTGCTCGAGCACCTCGGCGGTGTGCCGCTCCGGCGCGCCGGGCCCGAAGCCGGTCCAGCTGGCGCGGACTCCCGCGAGCCCGAAGCAGCGGTGAATGCGCTCGATGCCCTCGGCGCGCCCGTCGTGCGTGTGGATCAGCGGCACGAACTCGACCACGCCGCGGCCGCTGCGGGCCAGGACCGCGGCCAGCGCACGCAGCTCGTCGTCGTCGGCGAGCCGGCTCGGGACCGGGCGCCCCTGCGCGTCCACGTCGGCCAGCGAGGTCGAGAGCCCGATCGCGCCCGCGTCGAGACACTCCGCGAGCAGGGTGGCGAGCCGCTCGCGCTCCGCCGCGCTGGCGGTGCGATCCCAGGCGTCGCCCCCCAGCACCGCCAGGCGCAGGGCCGAGTGCCCGACCAGGCCCGCGGCGCGCACCGCGGTGCCGCGCGTCTGCTGGGCCTCGCGGTACCCCGCCCAGCTCTCCCAGGTCCACGGGATGCCGAGCTCGAAGGCCTCGGTGGGAATGTCCTCGATGTAGCTGAACGCGCCGATCAGGTCGGCGCGGTGGGTCTCGGGAAGCGGCGCGAGAGAGAGCGAGCAGTTGCCCGTGACGATCGCGGTCACGCCGTGCAGCGGCAGCGGGTCGCAGCCGGGATCCCAGAACAGCGACGGGTCGCAGTGGGTGTGCGGGTCGATGAAGCCCGGCGTCACCAGTGCGCCGCTCGCGTCGATGCGCGGCTCCTCGCCCGGATCGAGGTCCGGCGCGATCTCGACCACGCGGCCCGCGCGCACGCGCACATCGGCGCGCCGCGGCGGGGCGCCCGTCCCGTCGACGACGTCCCCCCCGCGGATCAGCAGGTCGGCCATGCGCGGGCCGGGCCGCCTACCCGGCCAGGAACTTCTGAGCCGCCGGCCGCGCCAGGCAGCCGTCGAGCCAGCGCACCAGGTTGGGGTGCGAGGAGATGTCGAGCCCCACCATCCGGGTCCACGAGAGCACCGAGGCCACGTTGAGATCGGCGACCGTGAACGCGTCGCCCGCCAGGAACTTCTGCCGCGCCAGCGCGCCGTCGAGCACCTCGAGCGCGACGTGCAGCTGATCCAGCGCGCCGTCGGCGGCGGCAGCGTCGCGCTCCGCCTCGGGCAGGAAGCTGGTGTTCATGCCGTACGTCAGCAGGTGGCCCTCGACCTCGCTCATGACCCAGAAGCTCCACTTCAGGGCGTCGGCCTTCTGCGCGAGCGACGCCGGGGATAGCGGTCCGGGGTGGCGCTCGGCGAGGTAGAGGTTGATCGCCATCGACTCCCAGACGACGACGTCGCCGTCGACGAGCGTGGGCACGTGGCCGTTGGGATTGATCGCCAGGAACTCCGGGGTGCGCGTCTCGCCGGCCTGGGTGTCCTTCGGGATGCCCTCGTACTCGAGCCCCAGCTCCTCGAGCATCCAGTAGGTGCGGAATCCGCGGTTGTGGGGGCTGCCGTAGAGCCGGATCATCGCTACCTCCGCTTGGCGTCCCCTTCGACGCCGGGTGCTCCTTGTACCACGCGCGGGCGGGGCCCGGCCGCCGACCAGCGCTCGGCGCCCGGGCGCAGCCAGAGCAGCAGCGGCGAGATCGTCGCCAGCAGCGCCGCCACCGGGAAGATTCCCGCGTAGCCGATCTGGCCGGCGAGCAGCCCGAGACCGGCGGTGCCCATGCCGACGCCCATGTTCAGGCTGCCGCTGAGCACCGCCACCACCTTGCCGCGCTCCTGAGGCCCGGCACCGGTCAGGTTCATGGCATGGAACGCCGGCATGAACAGGCCGTGCGCGAGGCCGAGCAGGATGCCGAAGACGACCATCGCCGGCGTCGAGAGCAGCAGCGCTCCCAGCAGCAGCGCCACGTAGGCCGTGCTGGTCAGGGCGGCGACGCGATGCCGGTCGGCGCGGTCGATCCACGCGCCCAGCACCAGCCGCACCGCCACGGTCGTCAGCGAGTAGGCGGCGAAGTAGCCGCCGATGCGCGTGATGCCGCGCTCCAGCGCGAAGGGCTGGATGAAGGTCGTCAGCGTCGAGAGCGCGAGCCCGATGCCGGCGGTGACCGCGATCGTGTGCCGCACGCTGGGGCGGCGCAGCACCTCGCCGAGCCCGATCTGCGGCCCCTCACCGCGGCCGCCGGCCGGCCGCCGGGCCACGCCGAGCGAGAGCGCGGCGCTGACCAGCGAGAGGCCAGCCGCAGCAGAGAAGACCGCCGACCAGCCGAGGCGCTCGCTGGCGATCTCGACCAGCGGCGGCACCGCCCCGCTGGTCAGGTGCACGCAGGCGCCGAAGAGGGCCAGCGCCTGGCTGAGGCGCTGTGGAGGCGCGTTGTCGGCGATCAGCGTCGCGCTCGACACGTACACGAACGCCCAGCTCGCGCCCTGCAGCAGGCGCAGCGCGTACACCGCCGGCCCCATGACCTCGACGCGCGCGAAGCCGATCGCGGCCACGGTGAAGACCAGGCTGCCCAGCAGCAGGAAGGCGCGGCGCCCCAGGCGATCGACGCCCGCACCGACCAGCGGCACGATCAGCACGTTGGTCAGGCTGAAGGCCGCCTGCGCGTTGCCGATCTGATGCGGCGCCGCGTCGAACTCCGACGCGAGGAACTTCGGGAAGAGCACGAAGCAGCCCATGGCCGCGCTGTAGGAAACCTGCAGCGCGATCACCTGCAGGAAGGGGCGCGTGAGCAGCGGCGGGCGAGCGGGGTGGGTCACGGGGCTCAAGCGGCGTGCCCCGGTCAGTAGCGGAAGCCCAGCTGCACGCCGTAGAAGCGCGGCTGTCCGTACCAGGCCAGGGCGGGAGAGCCGTTGAAGCGCGAGCCCACCAGGATGTTCTGCTTGGGGGCCTCGTTCTCGATGTTGGTCACGAAGACCTCCGCCTGCCAGCGCTCCTCCGGGCTGCGCCACATCAGCTTCACGTCGGTCAGGTGGTGCGCGGTCTGCAGATCGAGGTCCTTGTTGAACACGCGGTAGTAGGTGTCGTCCTGCCAGGTGTACTGTACCCGGGGCGTGAGGAATCCGTAGCGGCCCAGCGGGATCTCGTACTCGGCCGCGAGGGTGACCTTCCACTCGGGGGAGCGCGGCAGATCATTGCCGCTGAAGTCGTCCAGCCCGTTCCTGTCGCCGAGTGTCCCGCAGGCTACGCCGACCGAGCCCACCGGCGCGGGCGGTCTGGCCCGGCAGCTGCTCAGGGCGAGCAGGGCGAGCGCCTCGGCGCTGCTCTCCGCGTCGGTCTCGGCGCGCCTGCGCGCGTCCAGGCGCGAGTTCTGGAAGTTCTCGATCCGGGTGAGGTCGGTCCCCTCGGGAAAGCCGTCGGGGCTGCCGACGTCGGCGGGGTCCAGGGAGAAGTAGTCGCGCGTCTCGGTCTTCAGGTGCGAGACGATCGCGGAGAGCTGCAGCCCCGCGATCGGGCTGGCCCGGGCCTCGACGTCGAAGCCGTACATGCGCGCGTCGGCATTCTCGGTGCGCAGCGTGAATCCGTCGAGGTCGAAGACCGTCAGCTGCATGTCCTGGTAGGCGTAGAAGAACCCCTCGATGTTGAGCTCGACCCGAGCGTCGAGGAAGCTGGACTTCGAGCCGAGCGCGTAGGCCCAGACCTGCTCGGGCAGGTACTCGCCCCGCCCGCCGGCGCGGAACCCGCCGGACTTGTAGCCGCGGTCGATCCCGGCATACAGCAGGTGGTTGCCGTCGAAGGGGCGCCAGTCGATCACCGAGCCCCAGCTCCGGCCCCGGAACGTCTGCGTACAGCCGGGGTTGGCCCGGCCCGGTCGCCGCTCGCTCCGGGTCCCCGGCACCGGCTGGGAGCCCAGGTCTCCGGTACAGCCGCTGAAGCCACCGCTCCGGCGCAGCAGCCAGGTCTGCTTCCTGTCCTGGATCAGGCGCCCGCCGAGCTCCAGCCGGATCGTCTCGCTCACGTGGTAGATGGTGTGGAGGGAGCCGCCGTAGGATTCGTTCTCCGCGGTCTGCTCGATCCCGCCCCCGGGGACGTCTTCTCCCGTCTCGCGCAGGAAGAAGCCGCCGAGCTGCCAGTCGAGCCGCTCCGCGAGGTTGCCGCTCCACTGGAGCTCGGCGCTGTGCTGGTCGACGTCGCGGCTGGTGCTCAGGGCGGAGCGCGCGATGTCGGTCGCGTCGAAGTCCCAGCGGTAGCCGAGCTCGCTGTGCTGGAAGCCGCCGATCAGCTTGATGCGCGTCTCCCCGAGCAGGGGCAGCGCCGGTGCATCCCAGTCGAGCGTCCCCGTCGTGCCCCAGAAGCGGTTGTCCTGCGCGGAGGCGAAGTTCGCCACGATCGCTCGCCGATCGGCGTCCTCGGTGGCGGGTCTCGCGGGAAACGTGATCAGGAAGGGCGTGGGGATGCCGTCGATGATCTCGATCCCGGAGACGGGAGATGGACGGAAGCAGGCAGCGGCTCGCGTCATCACCGTGAGCTCGGGCGCGCCCACCTCCCGCCGCTGATCGCCGCAGCCGGGGTCGTACGGACTTCGCGGGACGATGTCCGCCTGGGGGCCGTTCCCCGTCTGCTTGAAGTAGCTGTAGGTGAGTACGACGTCGAGCGCATCGGTCGGACGCAGGCGCAGGTGGGCGCGCAGGCCGAAGTCGTCGGCATCGAACGGATCGCGGCTGCTGCTCTGCAGCACGTTGTCGAGGTAGCCGTCACGGTCCTCGTGAAAGAAGGCGAGGCGGGTCGCGGCGCGCTCCCCGAGCGGAACGTTGATGGCTCCGCGCGCGCGCACGCGGTCGTGGTTTCCGAGGAGCACGTCGGCGTCGAGCTCGTACGCGTCGTGCGGCTTCCGGGTCACGAGGTTGATCGTGCCCGAGGTCGAGTTCTTCCCGCCCATCAGGCCCTGCGGTCCGCGCTTGACGTCGAGCGTCTCGAGGTCGAAGAATGCCAGCCGGGCCGCGGCCGGCTGGCCGTAGTTCACCCCGTCGACGTGGAAGGCCACGCCGGGCTCGCCGGTGAGCGTCGTGTTCTCGGTGCTGATGCCGCGCAGCGTGATGATCGCGTGCTGGCTCGACTGGCCCACGTGGAGTCCCGGCACCCTGTAGGCCAGGCTGTCGACGCTGTAGATGCTCGCGCGGTCGAGGTCCCCGGCGCTGAAGGCCGTGATCGCCCGGGCCTCGTCCTGCACATCGATCCCGTCGAGGCGCTCGCGGACGATCTCGAGCGCCTCGACCTCCTCGGGAGCCTCGACCTGGGCGCCGGCGCCCGCGGGGAGCCCGATCAGCGCGGCGGCGAGCAGTCCGCCGAGCCGCCCCGTCACAGCGCGTGCTGGCAAGGCGCGGCGCGCCATGAAGCGGATCCGCCGCCCGGGCTCAGTACCTGAAGCCGACGCGCACGCCGTAGAAGCGCGGCTGGCCGTACCAGGCCAGGGCCGGCGAGCCGACCACGGCCGACCCCACGAGGATGTTCTGCTTGGGCTCCTCGTCCTCGATGTTGGTGACGAAGATCTCCGCCTGCCAGCGGTCCTCGGGCCCGCGCCAGATCAGCTTGGCGTCGGTCAGGTGGTGCGCCTCCTGCAGATCGAAGTCCCGGTTGAAGGCGCGATAGTAGGTGTCGTCCTGCCAGGTGTACTGCACCCGCGGCGTCAGGAAGCCGAACCGGCCCAGCGAGAACTCGTACTCCGCGGTCAGCGTGACCTTCCACTCGGGCGAGCGCGAGAGGTCGTTGCCGCTGAAGTCGTCGAGGCCGTTCAGGTCGCCGAGCGAGCCGCAGCGGACGGGGATCGAGCCCGCGGGAGCGGGCGGCCTCGCCAGGCAGTTGCCGTCGAGGAAGTCCTGGACGCCGCGCCCGCCGAACTCCTCCGCATTGTCCTCGGAGCGGCGGCGCACGTCGAGACGCCGGTTCCGGAAGTTCGCGACCCGGGTGCGATCCGTGCCCTCGGGGAAGCCCTCGGGGTTGGAGACGTCGGCCGGGTCCAGCGAGTAGTAGTCCAGGGTCTCCGTCTTCAGGTGCGAGAGGATCGCGGACAGGTGCAGTCCCGGAATCGGGTTGGCCCGGGCCTCGACGTCGAAGCCGTACATCCGGGTGTCGGCGTTCTCGGTGCGCAGGCTGAAGCCGTCGAGCACGACCAGCTGCATGTTCTCGTAGGCGTAGAAGAAGCCCTCGACGTTGAACTCGACCCGGTTGTCGAAGGCCGTGGACTTCGAGCCCAGGGCGTAGGCCCAGATCCGCTCCGGCAGGTACTCGCCGCGTCCGCCGGACCGGAAGCCCCCCGACTTGAAGCCGCGATCGATCTTGGCGTAGAGCAGGTGGTCGCCTCCGAACGGGCGCCAGTCGATCACCGATCCCCAGTTCGTGCCGCGGAAGCCGAGCGTGCAGCCGGTGTTCCGTCGCGCCGGGACCCGATCGTTGCGCGTATTCGGCACTGCCACGAAGGACAGCGCTCCCGTGCAGCCGGTGAAGGCGTCGAGCGCCTGGGTCCCCCCGCGCTCGCGCAGCAGCCAGGTGTGCTTCTTGTCCTTGATCCAGCGCCCCCCGAGCTGGAAGCGAACGGTGTCGCTGATGCGGTAGGTGCCGTGCGCGGCGGCGCCGTAGGAGTTGTTCTCGGTGTTCTGCTCGATCTCGACGAACGACGGCTGCTCCCCGCCGGTCTCCTGCTGGTTCTGGGTCAGGTTCTCGGAGAGAAGGTTCCTCCGGCCGGTCTCGCGCATGTAGAAGCCGCTGAGCTGCCAGTCGAGTCGCTCCGCCAGCGTGCCGCCCCACTGCAGCTCGGCGGTGTGCTGGTCGGCTCCCCGGTCGGTATCCAGGCCCGACTGCTCGATGTCGGTGGCGTCGAAGTCCTGCTTGAAGGTGAGAGCGCTGCGCTGGAAGCCACCGATCGCCCTGACGCGCGTCTCCCCGAGCAGCGGGAGCACGGGGGCGTCCCAGTCGATCGTTCCCGTCCAGCCCCAGAAGCGATTGCTCTGCGAGGCCAGGAAGTCGGACAGGATCTCCCGCTTGTCGTCGTCCTCGCCGGCAGGGCGCATCTCGCCGGGGATCACGAAGGGGATCGGGATCCCGTTGATGAAGCGAGTCTCGATCGTCGGCGGGTCCGTGAAGCAGGCGGCCGCGGGGGTCGTCCGCGTCTCGGCAGGGAAGCCGGCGGCCAGCCGCTCCGCGGCGCAGTTCGGCGTGTACGCGCTGCGCGGCACGATGTCGGCCTGCGGACCGTTGCCGGTCTGCTTGAAGTAGTTGTAGGTCAGCACCATGTCGAGCGTGTCGGTCGGGGTCAGGCGCAGATGGGCCCGCATCCCGAAGTCGTCGGTGTCGAACGGGTCGCGGCTGTCGCTCACCAGCAGGTTGTCGAGGTAGCCGTCGCGATCCTCGTGAAAGAAGGCGAAGCGGGTGGCGGCGAACTCCCCGAGCGGGATGTTGAGGGCGCCGCGCGCGCGCACGCGGTCGTAGTTGCCGAAGAGCACGTCGGCGTCGACCTCGTACTCGTCGTGCGGCTTCTTGGTCACGACGTTGATCGAGCCCGAGTTCGAGTTCTTGCCGCCCAGCAGGCCCTGGGGGCCGCGCTTGACGTCGAGCGTCTCGAGATCGAAGAAGGCGACCCGCGCGGCCGAGGGCTGGTTGTAGTTGATGCCGTCCACGTGGAAGGCGACCCCCGGCTCGCCGGTGATGGACGCGTTCTCCGTACCGATCCCGCGCAGCGTGATGATGGCCTGCTGCCCGGCCTGGCCCACGTGGAGCCCCGGCACGCTGAAGGCCAGGCTGTCGACGTTGAAGATGTTCGCGCGGTCGAGGTCCTCGGCGCTGAAAGCGCTGATTGCCTGCGCCTCGTCCTGCACGTCGGTCGCATCGAGGCGCTCGCCGATGACCTCGAGTGCCTCGATGTCCGTGGGCGCCTCCTCCGCGGGCGTCTGCACCGGCTCCGGTGCGGGGAGTGGCGGAGCGTCGTCCTGGGCGAGCGCGCCGGCAGGAAGCCCGAGCAGTGCAGCGGCCAGCAGGCAGGCCAGGCGCGGTCCAGAACTCATTCTCGGGCTCCCGTCGAGATAGGTCCGCCCGGGGATCCTTCGACCCCCGGGCGGACAGAGATGGCCGGTCTGCTTGGCCGGGGCCTACCTACTCATTGCGGCAGGCGCTGTCGCAGCCGTCATTGTTGGCGGTATTGCCGTCGTCGCACTGCTCGCCGAGCGAGATGATCCCGTCGCCGCATCCGAGGCGCGTGACGTGAGCACACACCGCGGAGTTCGGCACGAAGATCTCCGCGTTGGCGCCGAGGATGTCGGCCACGTTGATCTCCCGGTCGTTGGTCGCGTCGCCTACCCGCTGACGGATGCTGACCTCGAAGATCACGTCGTTGATGCCCAGCAGATCCTGCACGTTGACGGCGCCGTCGAGGTTCTGATCGCCGCACTCGCACTCGTCGCCCCGGCACGGCGTGCCCGGGTCGCCGTCGCTGCAGTCGCCGTCACTATCGGCGGTGGAGTCATACTCGTTCAGGAACGGGCACAGATCTCCGAGGCCGCCGGCCTCCTCACGGTCGTCGACGCCGTTGCAGTCCAGATCGGGCAGCGGTCGGGCACCGAAGTTCCACAGGCCACAGTCCCCTCCGGGATCGCCCGACGGGGTGCCGGGCTCGTCCACCTGCGCGTACTGCTCGATGATGTGGCAGTACTGGTTCGCCGTGCCCCGGATGACGGTGACCGCGGTCGAGCAGAACGTGGTCGAGGGCGTGTCCGGGATGCCGTCGCCGTCGGTGTCGTCGTTGAACGGACGCGAGTTGCGGAAGCCGCGCTCGCGCGTGTCGCAGGTGTCGTCGAGATCGCACTCTGCGTCGCTGGCGCAGGGGGTCCCGAGGCCGTTACAGGTGCCGGTGCCCAGGTTGCAGGTGTCGTCGTCGCAGGGATTGAAGGCTCCGGCGAATCCGACCTCGCAGATGAAGCCGCGGTTGTTGCGGCACAGGCCCTGCTGCTGTCCGGCGTACTCGTGCAGCGGGTCGGTCACGAAGTTTCCCCACGTCCCCTGTCCCGGCGTGCCGTCGAAGAGCCAGTCATTGGTCACGAAGATGTTGAAGTTGCGGCCGGTGAAGCTGCAGTCGCGCCGCAGCAGGTCGGGGTACTCGGGGAACTGCCCCTGCGAGATGGCACCGCAGGTCAGGCCGCTGGTGCTGGTGCAGCACAGGCTGGAGTTGTCGTCGTGGCGGACCAGGTTCTTGCCGGGCTCGCCGGAGAAGCGCGCGTAGGTGCAGCCGCCGCTGCCCTCCGTGCAGTTCCGGAGCTGCTCGTAGGCCCCCGTATCGACGTTCACCTGGTCGGCGAGGATGTCGAGCACCCGGGAATCCGGCAGGTTGAACCGGTAGCCCTGGACCGGACTCGGCCGGATGTTCTCGCCGAGGCAGATCGGATCGTCGGGGTCCGAGTTCTCGCTGAACGAGCCCGAGGTGGACGAGTTCAGCTGGAAGACGCCGGGGCTGACGACGCGCAGGCCCGAGGCGAAGGTGCTGTGCATGTCCTGGCCGTCGCGTGCGCCGAAGCCCGTGAGGTCGTGCGGGATCTCGAAGTGGCAGCCGCCCGTGGGGTCGCAGGTGCCGCCGGGACAGTCCTTGTCGGTGCCGATCCAGCGGCACTCGGCTCCGTCGTTGTCGCCCCCGCTGCAGGTCGGGAAGTCGGCGGTCGGGACGCAGTCGGTCCGCTCGCGGACCAGGGTTTGCCCGAAGTACGGGGTGAAGTTGCGCTCGGGCCCGCAGTTGGGCGAGCCCGTGGTGAACGACGAGCGGATGTAGATGTAGCTGCCGTCGAAGTCCTCGTGGTCGGCCGCGAAGAAGTCGAAGTCATCCGCCGGCGTGCGGTAGTCGAAGTCGTTGGGGTGCGAGAACCCGTACTTGGTGACGCTGCACTCGTCGCCCGTACCGTCGCCGTCGAGGTCCTCCGTCCCGCAGTCCACATCGGTCAGCGAGACCAGCCCCGCCGAGGCCGGTGGGGCAACCAGCAAGAGGGCTGCGATCAGCCCGATTCCGTAACGCATTTGTAGCTCCCTCCTGAGGCCCGCGAGCGCGGGCCGAGCGTCTCTCCGGGACGCAAGCAACCAGCAGGGCGCCCCAAACCTGCGCATCATCTGCACAGCGGGCAGCGCATGTCAACGATTGTGTGTGGGGGGCAGGACCCGCCCGTCAGGCGCCGGAGGCGCTCCCGGCGCGCTGGATCGCGGCCTCGATCCGGGGCAGGCTCGCGGCGATCGCGGCCGGCTCGATGCGCCGGGCGAGCTCGACCTGCCCGACGGACTCCAGGATCCGCCCCAGATGGCTGCGCAGGCACTCCAGCGCCCAGGCGGGCGCGTCGGGCACCATCACGGGGTCGAGGAAGACGCGCCGCTGGGCCTTCTGGTCCTGGTACACGTAGTGGTAGTGGGGCTCGTCGTCGAAGCAGTCGAAGCGGAAGTGCTCGAGAAGCTCGCCTCCGTGCTTGCCGAAGACGTGGATGCTCACTCCGCCGTCCACGGCGCCCAGGTTCCCGTAGCCCGCGTCGCCGTCCTCCGGCCGCGGGTTGTAGCCGACCTGCCGCAGGTACTCGCCCGCGGTACGGTCGTCCAGCACGCGGTGGCCGATCCCGATCGTGACCGCTCCGACGTCGATCAGCTCCGTGCGCTCGGGGATGTGAGGCAGGGGAAGGATGGGATACCGGGTACCGACCATGGCCGCGCCTCCGTCCGCTGCGTCGAGACTACCACCTGCCGGCCCCGTGTAGACTGATCGCGTCGCAGCGAGGGCAGAGCCATGCTCCAGGGCTACCGGATCATCGACGTGGACGGGCACGTCCAGGAGCCGGCCGACCTCTGGGAGCGCTGGGTCGAGCCCGAGCACCGGGCCGACGTGCCGGAGCTGATCGACGGGCGGCGCTGGTACCGCGGGCAGGAGCGCAACCGCAAGCTCAGCCCGCAGGTGCTCGAGCGCTTCGCCGAGCGCACGGTCGCGACCTACCGCGAGTACCTCGAGGCCGGCTGGGATCCGGCGTCGCAGCTGCGCGCCATGGACCGCATGGGTGTCGACGTCTCGTACCTGTACCCGACCGACGGCCTGTTCATGTGGCACTTCCGCGACATGGATCCGGTCACCGCCGACGCCCTGGTGCGCGCCTACAACAGCTGGCTGCACGAGTTCTGCAGCCACGCGCCCGACCGGCTGCGTCCCGTGGCGGCGCTGAGCCTGCAGGACCCGGAGCTCGCGCTCGTCGAGCTGCGCCGCGTGACGGACCGTCACGGCGTGCGCGGCGTCTACATCCGGCCCAACCCGGTGGACGGCCGCGCCCTGAACCATCCCGACCTCGAGCCCCTGTGGCAGGAGTGCGAGGCGCGCGGGGTCGCGATCGGCATCCACGAGGGTGCGCACTGCCAGCTCGAGACCGCCGGTGCGGATCGCTTCGAGACCGACTTCGCGCTCTGGTCCTGCTCCCACCCGATGGAGCAGATGATGGCCTTCCTGGCGCTCCTCGAGGCCGGGGTGCTCGAGCGCCACCCGGGGCTGCGCGTTGCCTTCCTCGAGGCGGGCTGCGGCTGGGTGCCCTACTGGCTGTGGCGGCTCGACCAGCGCTGGAAGAGCGTGGGCTTCGAGGTCGCGAGCAACGTGCGCCTGAAGCCCTCGGAGTACTTCCGGCGCCAGTGCTTCGTCGCGCTCGAGGCCGACGAGCCCTACATCGCCGAGGTCATCGACTTCATCGGTGCCGACCGGCTGCTCTTCGCCAGCGACTACCCCCACCCCGACCACGAGCCCGACCTGACCGCCGAGATCGTCGCCCTGGAGAAGCGCCTGTCGCGAGAGACC
>JAJDAJ010000092.1 GCA_029261925.1 Deltaproteobacteria bacterium
CCTCAACGAGTGGGTCGCGCACGGCTGGAGCCTCGACGGCATCCAGTTCGCGATGCGGGAGGCCTCGAAGCGCCCGGCCATGGCCTTCGTCCTGTTCACGCGCCCGCGGGATGACTGACGCACGCTGCGTCGCCGCTCTCCTCGCCGCGCTGCTGGGCGCCGGCTGCGCCATGCGCGTGGACCCGATGCCGATCGAGCCGCACCTGGCGCCGGAGCGCGGCCACGGCAGCGGGCCCCGGCTGGCCGTGGCGCCCTTCGAGGACCTGCGCGACGCGGCCCAGCGCCGCGGCGAGCGCCCGCCGCTCCGCCTGCGCTGGAGCGGGCTCGTGCGCCAGGGGCCGAACCGGACCGGCGACGCGGCGTTCGCCGGGGAGGTCGCCGAGGGTGCACGCCGGGACGCGATCGCGACGCTGCAGCGCTCGCGGCTCTTCGCGGACGTCCAGCCCGTCGGACGCACCGGGCCGGTGGACGGGGACCTGCTGCTCTCGGCCCGCATCGAGGTGCTCGAGGGGATCCAGGACCAGCGCCAGGAGCTCAGCCCGATTCACGTCGGGGGGCTGCGCAGCCGCTTTGGCCCCGCGCAGGGCACGGCCGTGATCCACTACGCCGTCGAGGGGCCGGATGGCCGCATCTGGGAGCAGCGCATCGAGACCGTTGCGGCGCCTCCCGACGCCACGATCACGCGCGCCATGCTCGACGCCCTGGCGCTCAGCAGCGAGGCGCTGGTGGCCGCGCTCCAGGACTCCGTGGTGCGGGTGGTCCCACGCCTGTACCTCCCCGTGCGCGTCGTGGACCTCTGCGGCCTGGCGCCGGAGCGCGTGAGCGCGGCCTTCGATGCGGCCGCGCTCGCGCTCACGCGCGAGGTCGGTCTCGGGCTGCGCGCGACCCACGAGCGCGCGCCCTCGCACGGCACCCCGCGCGACGCCGGCGAGGGACTGACCGCCGCGCGCGCGTTCGCCCCGCCCGAGGGCGGGCTCGTGGTGCTGCTCGCGCCGCTGGAGCCCCCGAGGGGCGGCGCGGGCGAGCGGCGGCGAGGCCTGGCGGAGCCCTTCGGTCGCCACGCCGTGGTGGCCTGCGACGAGGGCGGGAGAATCGGTGTCAGCACGCTCCTGCACGAGATCGGCCACCTGCTCGGCGCGATTCACGTCGACGAGCGCAGCTCGATCATGCACGCCTCGGCCGAGTTCGACGCGCGCTTCCTCGACGCGATCAACCGCCGCATCCTGCGCGCGCTGGGGCCCGCGCCGCTGGCGCGTCCGCTGCCGGAGAGCGTGCGGCGCGAGCTCCGCGCGCTGTACAGGGCCGCCCGGCAGTTCCCCGAAGAGGTCGCGCCCGACGACGTCGAGGCGGCGCTGCGCGCCCTGCCGCGCTGATCAGCGCAGGCCGGCGAGCTGCTCGGTCGAGGCCTCGATCTCGGCTGCACTCGCTCCGGGCACCTGCAGCGCCGCGATCAGGTGCGTGATGCCGAGCGCCTCGCGGTAGCGCGCGATCCGGTCCGCGACGCGCGCGGGCTCGCCCACCAGCGCCCAGTCGTCGACGCGCGCTGCGTCGTCCGCACCCGGGCGCTGTCGCGCGGGCTGGCGCGCCAGCGCCTCGCGCACGCGCGCGCCGCTGGCGGCGTCGGCGGAGATGAACACCGTGCGCATGATTGGCACCGGCAGCCCGGCAGGATCGACGCTCGCCGGCGTGGCGGAGCGGTGGCGCGCGTGGTTCTGCTCGAGCCGTTCGAGCGACTCGGCCATCGACGCCAGGTACGGCAGGCCGAGTCTCCCGGCCTGCTCGATCGCCAGCGGGCCGAACGCGGCGACCCAGAGCGGGGGGTGGGGCTGCTGGAGCGGTCGCGGCTCGATGCGGGCGCCGCCCGGATCGACGGGCTCACCGGCCCAGGCGCGCCGCATGCCCTCCAGGCACTCGGCGAAGCGCGCACGCTTCTCGGCGGCCGGCACGCCGAAGGCGGCGAAGAGCTCCGGCTGGAACCCGCGACCCAGCCCCAGGATCAGCCGGCCGCCGCAGAGCTGGTCGAGCAGCGCCACCTCCTCGGCGGCGTGGATCGGGTGGCGCACCGGCAGCAGGTACGAGGTGGTTCCCAGGGTGATGCGCCGCGTGCGCGCGGCGGCCGCGGCCAGCGGGAGCAGCGGGGCGGGGCAGGGCAAGCGCGGGCCGAAGTGCAGCTCGGGCAGCCAGATCGAGTCGAGCCCGAGCGCCTCCGCCCGCTCGGCCTGGTCCGCGACGCCTGCGGCGCCGCGCGGGCCCCACGCGACCAGACCCAGGTGGAGGTCGTCGGCCAGGGCGCTGCGTCCGGCGGGTCCCGCCGGCTAGTCCTCGCGGCGCCGGACGTCGACGCGCGCCGGCTCGGAGGGGGGCTTGGCGTCGGCGCGCAGGCGCACGTTGACGCTGATCTCGTAGTCGTCGAGGACGCGGCGCAGGGTCTTCTCGACGTCATCGGAGCGCAGGTACTCGCGGAACTCGGTCGCGATGCGCTCGACGATCTCGCCGCGGAGCCCGTCGCCCTGGGCGCTGAGGAAGTCCATCCACTCGCGGGGAGCGCTCTCGCCGAAGGCCTTGCGTACCGCCTCCTCGGTGGCGGCGAGCCCGGTCACGCCGATCCCCGTGGCGCGGCGGACCGCCTCCTGGAAGAGCGACTCCAGCGGTCCCGGCGGTCGCGTGCGTCCGCCCGGGTCATCGGTCCCGCGGCCGCCCGGACCGTCCGGCGACGGGCCGGGTTCGCTCGCGCTTCCGCCGGCGCCGGCCTCGGGCTCTTCCACCATGGCCCCAGGATAGCCGAGGCCCGCCGCTGGCGGTCCCCGGGGCTGCCGTGGTAGACGGGCCCGGTGAGCGTCGAGACGAGGCCCCGGATCCGCCAGATCATGAAGACGAAGGTCGTGCGTATCTCGGCCGACGACACGCTGTGGACCGTCAAGGAGATCATGGAGCTGGCCAGCGTTCGCCACGTGCCGGTGGTCCACGGTGGCGATCTCGTCGGCGTGGTCTCGCAGCGCGATCTGCTGCGGGCGTCGCTCTCGAGCGTGATGGGGATCGAGGCCGACGCGCACGAGTCCTTTCTCGAGAAGGTCCGGATCTCCGACGTGATGAGCCGCGAGCCGATCTCGACCACCCCCGACGCCAGCATCCGCGACGCCGCCCGGACCATGGCCGAGCGCAAGATCGGCTGCCTGCCGGTCGTCGAGGGCCGGGAGCTCGTCGGCATCGTCACCGAGACCGACGTGCTGCGCCACTACGCAGAGCAGCCCTGAGCCCGGGCGCCGACCGCCGGAGCGCTATGATGGGGCCCGGGGAGGGCTGTTAGAGGATGGCGATCCTGCGTGCGGCGGAGCCGGGCCCGGACGGGCGCCGCGTGGTTTCCGTCGTGGACCCCGCCACGCTCGCCCCGCTGGGCGAGGTGGAGCTCGCCGGTCCCGACGACGCGCGCCTGGCCGTGCAGCGGGCGCGTGCCGCGGCCGCGGACTGGGCGGCGGCCGGCTTCGACGCGCGCGCGCAGTGCCTGCTGCGGCTGCGCGACTGCATCCTCGATCGCCGCGAAGAGGTGATCGACGTGGTCTGTGGCGACACCGGCAAGGTTCGCTTCGAGGCGCTGGCCGCCGAGATCTTCGGGAGCTGTGACGCCCTGACCTACTACGCGCGTCGCGCCGAGGACCTGCTGCGCGACGAGCGCAAGCGCGTGCACCTGTTCCGGCACAAGCGCCTGGTGGTGCGCTACCGCCCGCTCGGGGTGGTCGGACTGCTGGTGCCCTTCAACTTCCCGCTCCTGCTGGCGCTGGCGCCGGCCGCGCAGGCGCTGATGGCCGGCAACACGGTGGTGCTCAAGCCGTCCGACGTCACACCGCGGACGGGCCTGCTGATCGAAGAGCTGATCGGCGAGGCCGGTTTTCCGGGAGGCGTGATGCAGGCCGTGGTCGGCGACGCCGAGGTCGGGCGCGCACTGGTCGATGCCCGCTGCGACAAGATCGCGTTCACGGGCTCGGTCGCCAACGGTCGCGAGGTCGCGATGGCCTGCGCGCAGCGGCTGATCCCGTGCACCCTGGAGCTGGGTGGCAAGGACCCGCTCATCGTCTGCGACGATGCCGACGTGGAGCGCGCGGCGCGTGCCGCGGTCTGGGCCGCGTTCTTCAACTCCGGCCAGGTCTGCTCCTCGGTCGAGCGCGTGTACGTGACGCCCGGGGTGGCCAAGGCCTTCATCGACCGCGTGGTCGAGCTCACGCTGGAGCTGCGCCAGGGTCCGGAGAGCGAGGGCGAGGTCGACATCGGCGCGCTGGCGCACGAGGCGCAGCTCGAGGAGGTCGAGCGACACGTCGCCGACGCGCTCTCGAAGGGCGCGCGCGTGCTGACCGGCGGCCGCCGGAACCCGCGCTGGAGCGGGCTGTTCTACGAGCCGACGGTGATGGTCGACGTCGACGAGAAGATGGCGATCATGCGCGAGGAGACCTTCGGCCCGTGCCTTCCGGTGCGCCTGGTCGCCGACGAGGACGAGGCGATCCGGCTCGCCAACGCGAGCCCCTACGCGCTGCAGGCCAGCGTGTTCACGCGCGACCGCTTCCGGGCGCGCGACCTCGCCGATCGCCTCGACGCCGCCGGGATCGTCATCGACGACGCCGGCCTGAGCTACAGCATCACCGAGCTCCCGCACGGCGGCAACAAGCAGAGCGGCATGGGTCGCGTGAACGGCGAGCTGGGGCTGAAGAGCTTCTGCCGCGTGCAGACGCTCGTGCAGCCGCGCCTGCGGCTGCGTCGCGAGCCGAGCTGGTACCCGTACGACGAGGGTCGCTCGCGGGCCGTGCGACGGCTCCTCCGGCTGCTCTACGGGACGCCGCTGGGCCGGCTGCTGGGAGGCTGAGCGGGCGTGCGGCTCGGGGAGATCGGCTCGGCGCTGGGGCTCGCCTGCGAGGGCGACGCGACGCTGGAGGTCGAGGGCCTGGCGGGGCTCTCCGACGCCGGCCCGGCGGACCTGAGCTTCGTGACCGGCGACGCGCACCGCAGCGCGCTCGAGGCGTCGGCCGCCGGCGCGGTCATCGCACCACCGGCGCTCGACGCCGGCGGCCGCGCCGTGCTGCGCTCGGCCGCGCCCTACGCGGCGTTTGCACGCGCGATCGACCTGCTCTACCCGCGCCCGCGGCCCGCCCCGGGCGTGCACCCGACCGCCGCCCTCGGCTCCGGCGTGGAGCTCGGGCGGGACGTCTGGATCGGCGCCTACGCCGTGCTGGGTGACGGCGTCCGCATCGGGGACCGGACGCGCGTTCACCCGCACGTGACGCTCTACGACGGCGTGCGGGTTGGCGCGGACTGCGAGCTGCACGCGGGCGCCTGCGTCTGCGCGGGTGCCGAGCTCGGCGACCGCGTCGTCGTGCACCCCGGGGCGGTGATCGGATCCGAGGGCTTTGGCCTGACCTACGACGAGCACGGCGCGCGCGTGCGCATCCCGCACGTGGGCGCGCCGGTGGTCGGCGACGGCGCGCAGATCGGCGCCAACACCACGATCGACGCGTCGCATCCCGGTCATGCGCGCCACGGTGCACCGCTGGCCCGCACCCGCATCGGAGCGCACGTCGCGCTCGACAACCAGGTGCACATCGGTCATGGCTGCAGCGTCGGCGATCACTCGACGATCTGCGCACGCGCCGCGCTCGGCGGCAGCACGCAGCTGGGTCGTCTGGTGACGCTGGGGGGTGGGACGCTCACGGCCGGCCATCTCCGCGTGGGCGACGGGGTGATGGCCGCCGGCGCGACCGGCATCGTGGGCGATGTGGAGGCCGGCACGCGCATCGCCGGGCTGCCGCACATGGACTTCGCGCTCTGGCGCCGTGTGATGACCGCGATGCGCAGGCTCCCGGAGCTGCTGCGCCGGGTGCAGCGCATCGAGCGGAGTCTCGACGGGGGCAGCGGCGAGGCGGACTGAGCACGGACGGTCGATCGCCACGGGGGGTGAGAGACATTGGAGACCGAGGGCATCTCGCTCGCGGAGCTGCGGGCGCGCTACTCGCCGGAGGGCGCGCCGATCGACGAGGCCCTGCTCGAGGGCCTGCGCGGGGACCGGCGCGCCGGTGCGCACGCACTCGCGCGCCAGCTCGAGCGGCGCCTGGGTCGCGAGCGGCGCGAGTCCGGGCGTCTGCGCGAGCTCTACAGCGCCGAGTCCGAGCTGGTGGCCGCGGGTCTGGCGCCGGTGGCCGGCGTGGACGAGGTGGGCATGGGGCCGCTGGCGGGCCCCGTGGTCGCCGCCGCGGTCGTGCTGGCCGGCGAGCCCCTGCGCGGTCTGCGGGACTCGAAGCAGCTGGCGCGTCCCGCTCGCGAGCGGCTCGAGCGCGAGATCCGCGCGCGCGCGGCCGACGTGAGCGTGGCCGAGGTCTCGCCCGCGGAGATCGACCGCATCAACATCTACCAGGCCGGCCTGCTGGCGATGCGTCGCGCCGTCGAGGGGCTGGGCCGGCCGGCGCGCCAGCTGCTGGTCGACGCGCGCCGCATCCCCGGCCTGACCATGCCGCAGCGCCCGGTGGTGCGCGGCGACGCGACGATCGCGTCGATCGCGGCGGCCTCGATCGTCGCGAAGGTCTGGCGCGACCGGCGCATGCGGGAGCTCGACGCCCGCCATCCGGCCTACGGCTTCGCCCGCAATGCGGGCTACGGCACGCCAGAGCACCTGGCGGCGCTCGAGACGCACGGGCCGTCGCCGGTGCACCGCCGCTCGTTCGCCCCGGTGGCGCGTGCGGGGCCGGAGGCACCGTGCCCCACGTCGTGATCGAGGGCGAGGTCGATCTCGCGGCCTGGGCCCGTGCTCTCGAGCCGCTGCTGCTGCGCCGGGGCGGGGACGTGCTGCGCACGACCGGCACGTACGTCGAGCGCGACGGGGACGCCGTGCTGGTCGAGGCCCTGGCGGTCGAGTCGGGGCGAAAAACGCCCTTCTACGTGCAGGTGGTGCGCCATGACCGCGGCAGCGTCACCGTCCGGGTCGATCCGATGACCCACCCCGACCGCAGCGACGGGGTGCGCGAGATCGTCGCCGCCGTGGCCGCCCGCCTGCTCGCCCACGCGCCCGGGCTGCGCGTGGCCCGGGCGACCGTCGTGGTACCATCGGCCCCACAGTCCGGAGGAGACCGCGAGCCATGAAGATCGCCGGAGAGATCTCGAAGCTGATCGGCAACACCCCGCTGGTGCGCATCAACAAGATGTCGCAGGGACTCGGCGGCCAGGTCGTGGCGAAGCTCGAGGCCTTCAACCCGTCGGCGAGCGTCAAGGATCGCCTCGGTGTCGCCATGATCGACGCGGCCGAGCGCGCCGGGCAGATCACGCCGGGCCGCACCACGATCGTGGAGCCGACCTCGGGCAACACCGGCATCGCGCTGGCCATGGTCGCCGCGGCGCGCGGCTACCGGCTGGTGCTGACCATGCCCGACACCATGTCGCGCGAGCGGCGCGCCGTGCTGCGGGCCTACGGCGCCCGGCTGGTGCTCACACCCGGCGCCGACGGCATGCCGGGGGCCGTCAAGGCGGCCGAGGAGCTGGTCGCGAAGCTCGATGACGCGTTCCTGCCGCAGCAGTTCAAGAACCCCGCGAATCCCGAGATCCACCGCGAGACCACCGCACTCGAGATCTGGAACGACACCGAGGGACAGGTCGACTACGTGATCTCGGGCGTCGGCACGGGCGGTACGCTCACGGGCATCGCCCAGGCCCTCAAGGCCAAGAAGGCCAGCTTCAAGATGGTGGCGGTCGAGCCGGCCGAGAGCCCGGTGCTCTCGGGTGGCAAGCCGGGCAAGCACAAGATCCAGGGCATCGGCGCCGGCTTCGTCCCCGACGTCCTCGACACCGGCCTGATCGACGAGGTCGTCACGGTCTCGAGCGACGAGTCCATGGCGGCGTCCCGGCGCCTGGCCCAGGAGGAGGGGCTGCTCTCGGGCATCTCGTCGGGTGCCGCGATCCACGCCGCCCTGCAGATCGCCGCGCGCCCCGAGGCGGCGGGCAAGCTGATCGTGGCCATCCTGCCGAGCTTCGGTGAGCGCTACCTGTCCACGGCGCTCTTCGAGGACCTCCAGTACGAGGGCAGCGACGAGGTCTAGTCCGCTCGCCGGCGCCGCAAGTGGCCGCAGCTGCGGGATTTTTGGATCCCGCCCCGCGCGTTGACAACGTTTGGGGGGTGTAGGACCCTCTCCGGCAGGGTCACGGGCGGGTGAGACCGACGACGGTCCCCTGTTCGTGCGCCGAACGGGGGTGAGGACATGGACGCGCTGACTGGCAAGGTTCACACGATCATCGCGGAGCAGCTCGGCGTGGATCAGGGGGAGATCGTGCCCGAGGCGAGCCTCCTCGACGATCTGGGCGCCGACTCGCTCGACGTGGTCGAGCTGGTGATGGCGATCGAGGAGGCCTTCGGCATCGAGGTCCCGGACTCCGATGCCGAGAACATCCGCACGGTCGCCGACATCTGCCAGTACGTGGAGGCGCGCGCCGAGAACGCCGCATGAGTGTCTTCATCCGGGGCACCGGTGCCGACAAGCCCGAGCGCCTGCTGACCAACCAGGACCTGGAGAAGCTCGTCGATACCGACGACGAGTGGATCTTCACGCGTACCGGTATCCGGACCCGCCACCTGGCGGCGGAGGGCGAGGCGACCAGCGACCTCGCCACGCGCGCCGGCCAGCGCGCGCTCGACGATGCCGGGGTGGATGCGTCGGAGCTCGACCTGATCGTGGTCGCGACGCTCTCGCCGGACATGCTGACGCCGTCGGCCGCCAACCTGGTGCAGCGCAATCTCTGTCCGGGGCTCGGCATTCCCAGCTTCGACATCAACGCCGCGTGCTCGGGATTCCTCTACGGCCTGCAGGTGGTGAAGTCGCTGATCGACAGCGGCACGTACCGCCGCGTGCTGCTCGTCGGCGGCGAGACGATCACGCGCTTCGTCGACTACCAGGACCGCGGCACCTGCATCCTGTTCGGCGATGCCGCGGGCGCCGTGGTGCTCGAGCACGGCGACGAGGCCGGCGGCCTGGGCTCGATCCGCGTCGGCTCGGACGGCGCCTGCCACGACCTGATCTGCCTGCCCGGCGGCGGATCGCTGCGGCCGCCCACCACCTACGATCCCGCCGACGACCGCGCCGACTGGTTCCTCAGGATGCAGGGCAACCGCGTCTTCAAGATGGCGGTGCAGTCGATGGAGCAGGTGGCCAAGGACGTGCTGGCCGATGTGGGCTGGACGGTCGACGACGTGGACCTCGTGCTCGCACATCAGGCCAACCGGCGCATCATCAGCGCGGTCGGTGAGCGGCTGGGCGTGCCCCCGGAGAAGGTGCCGATGAACGTCGCCGAGATGGGCAACACGTCGGCGGCGTCGATCCCGGTGCTGCTCGACGACCAGTGTCGCGGCGGCCAGATCCGCCCCGGCCAGCGGATCCTGATGGTCGGCTTCGGCGCCGGCCTGACCTGGGGCGCGGCCACCCTCGAGTGGACCTGAGGCCCGGCGCCGCCGGGCGCCGCACTCAGTCGACGGTGCGGATCGCGCGCAGCGCGCCGAGGTAGTCCCCGGGAAGCTGCCAGCGCTCGCCCCAGCGCAGCATCTTCTCCAGGTACGCGCGGCTGGGTGCGTGGCGGCCCGGCATCCGCACCTGATAGCTGGTCACCGCGTGGGCGATCGCGTCGTCGGCGTGGACCCCGAGCGAGACACGGCGGTAGCCGGCCTCGAAGCGGTCGAGCGCATCGAGGTGGCCGGGCTCCAGGGCATAGATCACGCCCCAGACCTCGTGGCTCTCCGCGGGCAGGATGTCGGCCGCGCCGCCGCCCCAGCGCTGCGAGAGGTGCGTGAAGTCGAGGCGGTGCCCGGGCAGGCGCGCGCGGAAGAGCGGCCGGGAGCCGGGGCAGCGCTCGGCCATCTGCTCCGCGTCGAGGTTCGAGCCGAAGGCGAAGTACAGGGTCGTCGATCCCGGGCCGGACACGGGGCGAGAATGGTGGGGCTTGTGGTCCCGCGCAAGGCCCGCCACCCTGCGGCGGGTCATGGACTGGGACGAGATCGAGCGCGACTTCGCGGCGCAGGTGGGCGAGCTGCCGGGACTCGCGCTCGACCGCGAGCGGATCGAGGGCTTCGCGCGCGGCATCGCCAGCGGCCGGATCGGCCCCGACACCAACGTCTTCCGCGAGCCGCCGGTGCCGGCGACGGAGGCGGACGTCGACGTGCTCGAGGACATGGAGCCCGCCCGGCGCAGCGGGCTCGAGGAACGCGGTCGCCGGGCGATCGAGGCCGGGCGGGTGGCGATCGCGGTCCTCAACGGCGGCATGGCCACGCGCTTCGGCGGCGGCGTGAAGGGCATCCTCGAGGCCGTGGGTGGGCGCAGCTTCCTCGAGATCAAGCTTCGGCAGGCCAGTGGCCTGGGCGACGTGCCCTTCCTGGTGATGAACAGCTTCGCGACCCATGCGCGCACCCGCGCGTTCCTGGCGGACCGCGGGCTGGGCGATCCCGTCACCTTCCTGCAGGGCGTGTCGATCCGCCTCACCGAGTCCGGCGAGGTCTTCCACGACGACGCGGGCCGGATCTCGCTGTACGCGCCGGGCCACGGTGACTTCCCGGAGGCGCTGCGCCGCGGGGGCCTGGTGTCGAGGCTGCTCGAGCGTGGGGTCGAGGTCGTTCAGCTCTCGAACATCGACAACCTCGGGGCCGACCTCGACCCGGTGCTGGTCGGGTACCACCTCGAGCACGGTCGCCCGCTGACCGCGGAGGTGGCCCGGACCGTGCCGGGCGACGTCGGCGGTGCACCCGCGGTGGCGGACGGCCGGCTCCAGGTCGTCGAGGGCTTCCGCTTCCCGCGCGACTTTGACTTCGACAGCGTCCCGTTCATGGCGACCAACACGTTCATGATGTCGCTGTCGATGCTGGCCGAGCCGCGCGAGCTGACCTGGTTCCACGTGCGCAAGCAGGTCGACGGCCGCACGGCGGTGCAGATGGAGCACCTGGTCAACGAGCTGTCATCGCTGGTCCCGACCGCCTACGTTGCAACGCCCCGCGACGGCCCGGGCGGCCGCTTCTTTCCGATCAAGACGCGCGAGGACCTGGACCGGCTGCGCGCGGATCCGGCCCTGGTGGCGCGCTTCGGCGCCTGAGCCCCGGGCAGCCCGCTCTCGGTCCGGGGTTCTGCGGCAGCCTGCTAGAATCGCCCGATGGGTGAGAAGCTGCTGCTGATCGATGCCAGCTCGAGCATCTTCCGCGCGTTCTACGCGCTGCCCGCGCTCTCGAACCGCGACGGCGTGCCGACCAACGCCACGCTCGGCTTCCTCAACATGCTGCAGAAGTCCCTGCGCGAGAGCGCGCCGGACTACGTCGCGGTCGTCTGGGACGCGCCGGGTCCGAAGCGTCGCACCGAGATGTATGCCGAGTACAAGGCCAACCGCGACGCGACGCCCGAGGATCTCAGGGCGCAGATCCCCTGGATCCGGCGGCTCGTCGACGCGTACGGCCTGGCCACGTACGAGCAGGAGGGCGAGGAGGCCGACGACGTGATCGCCACCCTGGCGGTGCAGGCTGCGGCCGCCGGCATCGAGGTGGAGATCGGCTCGACCGACAAGGACCTGATGCAGCTCGTCGGCGAGCGCGTCACGCTGGTCGACACCATGAAGGATCGGCGCTTCGGCCCCGAGGAGGTCACCGAGCGCTTCGGCGTACCGCCCGCGAAGGTCCTGGACCTGCGGGCGCTGGTGGGCGACAGCTCCGACAACATCCCGGGCGTCAAGGGCATCGGCGAGAAGGGCGCGGCGAAGCTGATCGAGGAGTTCGGCAGCCTCGACGCGCTGCTCGAGCGCGTCGCGGAGGTGAAGCAGAAGCGGCCGCGCGAGGCGCTCGAGGCTCACGCCGACGACGCGCGCCTGTCGCGCGAGCTCTCGCGGCTGCGCACGGATCTGGCCATCGAGCTCGACCGCGAGGCGCTGAAGGTGAGCGAGCCCGACGCGGCGGCGCTCGGCGAGCTGTTCACGGAGCTCGAGTTCAAGCGACAGCTCGAGGAGCTCGGCGCCGGGGCGGGCCGCGGCGCGCCCGGAGTCGAGGTCGAGTGCGCGGTCGTCGCCGATCGCCGGGCCCTGGGCCGGCTGGTGAAGTCCGTCGCTGTCGCGGAGCGGGCCGCCCTGGCCTGCGTGCTCGAGCCCGACGACGCCATGACGGGCGAGCTGGTCGGCATCGCGCTGGCCACCGACGAGGGCAGCGCGTCGCTGGTCGACGTCCGCGCGCTGGGCGAGGACGTCGCCCTCGACGCGCTGCGCGATCTCCTGGGCGACGCGGATCGCAGCTGGATCGGCCACCACCTCAAGCGCGACGCCGTCGCGCTCGCCCACCGCGGCGTGCCGGTCGCCGGGGTGCTGCGCGACGCCGGGGTCGCGGCCTACGTCGCCGACCCCTCGCAGCAGGTGGGCAGCCCCGCCGCGCTGGTGGGCGCGTACCTGGGGCGAGCGATCGCCACGCACGACGAGGCCTTCGGCAAGGGTGCGAAGCGCCGGGCCGCGACCGGGGTCGACGCCGACGAGCTGGCGCGCTTCTGGGGCGTCGAGGCGGCCGTCGCGCTGGATCTGGAGCCGCGCATCGCCGCCGACCTCGAGAAGACCGGGCAGCTCGGCCTGTACCACGAGCTCGAGGTGCCGCTGACCTCGGTGCTCGCGAGCATGGAGCTGGCCGGCGTTCGCGTCGACGAGGTGCAGCTCGGCGAGCTCTCGGAGCGCCTGGGCGGTGAGCTGGGTCGGATCGAGGTGCGGATCCACGAGCTGGCCGGCGAGGAGTTCAACATCGGCTCGCCGAAGCAGCTGCAGCGCATCCTGTTCGAGAAGCTCGCGCTGCCGCCGACCAAGAAGACCAAGACCGGCTTCTCGACCGACGAGTCCGTGCTCGAGGAGCTCGCGACCGAGTACGAGCTGCCCGGCGAGATCCTGGCCTATCGCAAGCTCTCCAAGCTCAGGAGCACTTACGTCGACGCGCTGCCCGCGCTGATTCACCCCGCGACCGGGCGGATCCACTGCCGGCTCAACCAGACCGTCGCGGCGACCGGGCGGCTCTCGTCGTCGCACCCGAACCTGCAGAACATTCCCGTGCGCACGCCCGAGGGCCAGGAGATCCGCAAGGCCTTCGTGCCCGCCGAGGGCATGCTGCTGCTCTCGGCCGACTACAGCCAGATCGAGCTGCGCATCCTCGCGCATCTCTCGGGGGACGAGAGCCTGGTCCAGGCCTTCCGCGAGGGTGCGGACATCCACGTGCGCACTGCGTCGCAGGTCTTCGGGGTGGAGCCCGACCAGGTCGACGATGAGCTGCGCTCGCGTACGAAGGCGATCAACTTCGGCATCGTCTACGGACAGGGAGCGTTCGGCCTGGCGCGCAACCTGCGCATCTCGCAGGCCGATGCGCGCGAGCACATCCGCGAGTACTTCGAGCGCTACCCCGGCGTGAAGCGCTTCCTCGACGAGTCGAAGGAGCGGGCCCGCGAGACCGGGTACGCCGAGACACTGGACGGTCGGCGCCGCTACCTGCCCGATCTGGGGTCGCGCAACCGGATGCTGCGCCAGGCCGCCGAGCGCATGGCGACCAACTCCGTCATCCAGGGCACGGCGGCCGACTACATCAAGCGGGCCATGGTCGACATCGACACCCGCCTGCGTCGCGACGCCCCGGGCGCGGCCCGCATGATCCTGCAGGTCCACGACGAGCTCGTCTTCGAGGTCGACCCGGGAGGAGCCGACGCCCTCCAGGACCTGGTCACGCGCAGCATGCAGGACGTCGCCCGCCTCGACGTCCCCCTCGAGGTCCACGTCGGAACCGGCAAGAGCTGGCTGGAGGCCCACTAGGCCCTCCGCACCGACGCCCTCCGACCCCGTGGGGGGCCGCCGCCTGTGCGCCGCGGGACCGGGCGGGATTCCCACGGGGGCGCGGGTCGCCGGCGCGAGCGAAGCGAGCGGAGGAGGGGACCCGGTTCCGCGGGAATCCCGCCCGGCCCCGCGGCACGCAACCCGGGACCCCGAATTTCCACTACCCCAGGGCGTCCAAACGGCTCGAACCGGGAGGAGCGGCGCGTGC
Source organism: Deltaproteobacteria bacterium (assembly GCA_029261925.1). Taxonomy (GTDB): domain Bacteria; phylum Myxococcota_A; class UBA9160; order SZUA-336; family SZUA-336; genus JAGWBS01. Next base: position 14,039 of record JAJDAJ010000092.1, read on the forward strand.
AGGCTTTTGCGATCCTCGGCCACGTGGCCGACGCGGCAGCGCAGCAGGGGCGTCCCAGCCCCGATGCGGAGCTGATCCGCGAAGCCCAGGGAGGGAGCCACCCCGCCTTCGAGGAGCTGGTTCGCCGCTACTCCGAGCGGGCCTACCGTGCCGCCTACCGCGTCGTGCGCGACTCCCAGGCCGCCGAGGACGTGCTGCAGGAGGCCCTGCTAAAGGCCTATCGCAACCTCAGGAAGTTCGAGAACCGCTCGTCCTTCTACACCTGGCTGTACCGGATCACCGTCAACCTGGCACTCGACCGCCAGCGCCGCGGCAAGCGCGAGGCGGCGGTCGAGTGGAACGACGAGGTGGCGCCCGAGCTCGAGCCGCGCGGTGTCTTCTCGCGCCCCGCGGATCCGGAGCTGGCGACGGGTCGGGTCCAGGTGCGGGAGCTCGTGGCCGAGGGGATCCAGAAGCTCCCGGACGGTCAGCGCGAGGTCCTGCTGCTGCGCGAGATCGAGGGCATGACCTACGAGGAGATTGCCCAGACCATGGAAATCTCCAAGGGAACCGTGATGAGTCGGCTACACTACGCGCGCCGCAAGCTGGTGGCTTTCCTGACCGAGCGAGGAGTGGCTCCGGAGGACGTGGCCGGATGAGACGCAGCCGGGAGCGAGACCTCGACGCCTACCTCGACGGCGCGCTGTCGGAGGTGGCGGCGCGACGTGTCGAGCAGCGACTGGCCTCGGATCCCGAGGCGCAGCGTCACCTGGCCGGGCGCCAGGCGCTCTCGGCCCTCACCCGCGAGGCCTGGTGCGAGGGCCCGGCCGCGCCGGCGCCCGAGTACCTGATCGCGGCGCTCCGGCCGGCGATGAGCGGCGTCGACGTCGAGCTCGAGCAGGAGCGCGCGCCCCGCTGGCCCGGGCTGCGGGGCTGGCTGGGGCCGGTGCCCGCGGCGGGACTGGGCGTCGCGGCGGTCGCGCTGGCGCTGGCCGTGCTGCCGGCGCGCGACCCCGGTTCGCAGCCGCGCGCGAGCGCGCCGCTGGCGCTCGCGGCCGACGCGCCGCCGGCGGGCCTGGCGCGCACCGCCACCGTGGATCCGGCGCTCGAGGCCGAGGCCGTCTTCGGCGTGCCGTCCACCGTCTACGACCTGGCGCTGGGAGAGGACAGCCCGGTGATGGTCTTCGGGACGGAGGACGGCTCGACCGTCATCTGGCTGATCGAGGAAGAGGACAGTGTGTCGCTCGCTCCGGGAGCCGGCGGCTGGGTCTGATCAGGGGAAGCATGTACAGGGGAACGTTTCGTCAGCGGCTCGCGCCTGCCGTCGCGATCGCGATCGGCCTGATGTCGGGTGCGGTCGCGCGCGCGCAGGCGGATCCGAAGGACCTGCCGCCCGTGGACTGCACCGTGTCGGTGGGCTTCGCGCGCGTCGAGTCGGGCACGGTGGCGGCCGAGTTCCACGGCTTCCAGCGGCAGATGCCGCACTTCAAGTCGGTCGAGCTGCTCGAGAAGCGCTCCTTCAGCCTGCACTTCGGCGAGTGGGGGCACGTCAACCTCCCGTCGAGTGACAGCATCGACATCCTGCCCGTGGGTGTGTACGGCAAGCGGCTGCACATGCAGTTCAAGATGCCGGGCGTGCTCGACACCTCGACCCGGCTGATGAACCGCAAGGGCGTGATCGTCGGCGGGCGGCGCCACAAGGACGGCTACCTGGTGATCCAGGTCGAGCCGGACTTCAGCGCCTACCTGTCGCCGGACGACCTGGGCGGGGCGCCGTCGGTCCCGCACTCCCACCGCGTCAACGACAAGCGCTGAGCGCCGGGTCGGCATGTCCGGCCCGCGATGCGGCGAGTGGACGCGGGCGCCCGGCACGTGAGCGACCCGGGCCAGCACGCGTTCGTGTCGCGGCCGCACCGCACCCTGCTCGTGCTCTCGGTGCCGGTCATGCTCTCGCTGATCGCCGAGCCGCTCGCCGGCCTGGTCGACCTGGCCTTCGTGCAGCGCCTGGGCGCGGCGCCGGCCGCCGCGCTCGGCAGCGCCACCGCACTGCTGTCGGCGATCACCTGGGTCTTCAACTTCCTCTCGGTCGGGACCCAGTCCGAGGTCGCGCATGACCTCGGCGCCGGGCGGCCCGAGCGCGCGGCGAGCGCCGCCGCACTGGCGCTGGTCCTGGCGCTGGCGATCGGTGTCGTCGTGGCCGCGCTCGCGTGGCCGCTGATCCCGGCCGCGAGCGCGGGCATGAGCCCCGACCCGCTGGTGCGCGACGGGACTCGGACCTACCTGCGCATCCGCCTGCTCGGCATGCCCGCGCTGCTGCTGGTCTTCGCGGCCTCGGGTGCGCTGCGCGGAGTACAGGACATGCGCGGGCCGATGTGGATCGCCGCCGGGATGTCGGCGCTGAACGTGGCGCTCGATGCGCTGCTGATCTTCGGCGCCGGGCCGGTGCCGGCGCTGGGGATCGCCGGCGCGGCGTGGGCCACCGCAGCGAGCCAGGTACTCGGCGCCGTCGCCGCGCTGGGCCTGCTGCTGCGCCGCATCGGCTGGGCCTCGCCCGACTGGAGTCGTCGCCGCAGCATGCTCGTGGTGGGCGGCGACATGTTCCTGCGCACCGCGGCGCTCAACGCGTTCCTGATCCTCGGCACGCGCGTCGCGCTGCAGTCGGGGACGGGCGCGGGCGCGGCCCACCAGGTGCTGCGCCAGGTCTGGATGCTGCTGGCCTTCCTGCTCGACGGCTTCGCCGCCAGCGCCCAGAGCCTGGTCGGCTACTTCCTCGGTGCGGGGCGCGTGGACCTGGCGAGGCGGGTCGCGGGTACCGCGTTCACGCAGGCGAGCGTGGCGGGAGGGGTGATCGCGCTGGGCCTGATCGCCGCCGAGCAGGGCGTGGCGGCCCTGCTGGTGGCCGAGGGCGCGCGCGCCGCCTTCTCGAGCGCCTGGCTCGCCTGCGTGCTCGCCCAGCCGCTGAACGCCGTCTCCTTCGTGACCGACGGCATTCACTGGGGCTCGCGCGACTATTCCTACCTGCGCAACGTCATGCTGCTGGCGTCGCTCGCGGGGGTCGCCGGGCTGCTCTGGATCGATCCGGAGGCCCCCGGCGCGCTGCTGCGGATCTGGATCGTCACCGCGGGCTGGATCGCGATCCGTGCGGCCCTGGGCGCGCTGCGCGTCTGGCCCGGGATCGGCCGCGCCCCGCTCGCGCCGCCGGCGGGGTAGCCGGGCCGGGAGCGGGTCAGGCGATCCGCGGCCGGCGGTCGCGCAGGCGTCTGGGCAGGGAGCGCACCCACTCGCCGAAGTCATCGAGCGCCAGGTAGAACACGGGCACGACCAGCAGCGTGAGCAGCATCGACGAGAACATGCCGGCCGCCGTGGCCACCGCCATCGGCGCGCGACTCTCGGCGCCCGGGCCGATGCCCAGTGCGGCGGGCAGGACGCCGAAGATCATCGAGAGCGCCGTCATCAGCACCGGTCGCATGCGCACGGGCGCGGCGGTGCGGATCGCCTCGAGCTTGGCCATGCCCTCGGCGCGGAGCTGGTTGGCGTAGTCCACCAGGAGGATCGAGTTCTTCGTCACCAGCCCGATCAGCAGGATCAGGCCGATCAGGCTGAACATGTTCAGCGTCATGCCGGCCAGCCAGAGCGCGCCCAGCGCGCCCGTCAGCGAGAAGGGCAGGGCGAGCATGACCGTGAGCGGGTGCATGAAGCTCTCGAACTGCGCCGCGAGCACCATGTAGATCAGCAGCACCGCCAGGATCAGCATGGTGGTGAACTGCCCGATCATCTCCTGCATGGCCTCGGCGTCGCCGGCCGTCCTCAGGCTCAGGCCTGGCGGCAGGATCTCGGTGCCGATGCCGAAGGCGATCGTGATGGCCTCGCCGAGCTTCATGCCGTCGAGGTTCGCGGTGATCGAGACGCTGCGCACGCGGTCGGAGCGCGTGATCGAGGAGGCAGCGGCCCCCGTCTCCAGGCGCACCAGGTTGCGCAGCTCGACCAGATCGCCGTTGCGCGCCCGCACCCAGAGGTCGCCGATCGCATCGATCGTGTCGCGCTCGCCGCGCTCCAGGCGCATCCGGATGTCGTGGCGCTCGCTCTGCTCCTTGAATGTGCCGACGTCCAGTCCCCCGATCATCACGCGGACCGTCTCGGCGAGCGTCGCGGCGTCGACCCCCACGGCGGCCGCCTTGTCGCGATCGGGGACCACGCGGACCTCGGGCAGGCCGAGCTGCAGGCTCTTGTCGAGATCGACGAAGCCGCCCACGCCCCGCAGGCGGCCGATGATGCGGTCCGCGTAGTGCTCGAGCTCGGCGAGCGAGGTCTGTCCCTGCAGCAGCACCTGGAAGTCCGCGTGCCCGTTCGAGGCCGCGTTCTTCATGGTGACCTGCTGGCCCGGGATGCGCGCCAGCGCGTGCCGCGCCTCGGAGGTGATCTCCATGGCCGACAGCTCCCGGTCGTCCCGGTCCACGAGCTGCATGGTCATCATTCCCCAGTTCGGACCGCCGATGTCCATCGTGGTCTGACCGATGCGCGCGAAGACCGAGGCGGTCTCCTCGCGAGCGAGGAAGTAGCGCTCGTTCTTCTCGAGGACCTCGAGCGTGGACTCCAGCGCCGTGCCCGGAGGGGTGCGGAACTCGACGATCACCATCCCCGTGTCGGAGGCGGGGAAGAACTCCCCGTCGAGCGCCCTGAACGCCATGTAGCCGACCCCGATCGCCGCGATCGCGATCGTCGCCGTGCGGATCCGGTGGGAGAGCGACCAGTCGAGCATGCGCCCGTAGCGCAGCTCCAGACCGTGCAGCCAGGCCTCGAGGCGTCTCTGGATGCTGCGCTCGGGCTGCGGCTTCGGCGGCGGGATGCGCGCCGCCAGCATGGGCGTCAGGGTGAGCGCGACGAAGAGCGAGACGATGACGGCGGCCGCCACCGTGACGCCGAACTCGGTCAGGAAGCTGCCCATGCGGCCGGTCGAGAACGCCACCGGCAGGAAGACCGCCGCGACCGAGAAGGTGGCGGCCGTGGCGGCGAAGGTGATCTGCTTGGTGCCGATCTCCGCGGCCTGGAGGGCCGGCATTCCCGCCTCGCGGTGCCGTTCGATGTTCTCGAGCACGATGATGGCGTCGTCGATCACCACGCCGATCGCGAGCGTCATGCCGAGCAGGGTCATGGTGTTGAGCGTGTACCCGAGCGCCCACATCACGCCGAAGGTGGTGATCAGCGAGAGCGGGATGGCCGCGGCGACGATCACCGTCGGCCGCCAGCGGCGCAGGAACACGAAGACGACCACGACGGCCAGGAAGCCGCCGAAGAACAGGGCGAAGATCGTCTCCTCGAAGGCCTCGCGGATCGACTCCGAGAAGTCGATGAAGCCGCTGTCGTCGGCGAGCTGGATGGTCTCGGGGAGCTGCGGGCGCAGCCGGTCCATGCGGCGATAGAACTCGTCGACGATCGCGACCGTGTTGGCGTTCGACTGCTTGCTGACCGCGATCGCGAGCCCCGGCTGGCCGTTCATGCGGCTGGCGTCGCGCACGTCCTCCATGCCGTCCTCGACGCGCGCCACATCGCCCAGGCGCACCGGCGCGTCGCCATCCCACGTGATCACCATGCGGCGAAGCTGCTCGACCGACTCGAACTCGGCGTCGGTCTTCACGCTCCACTCGAGGCGACTGCCCTCGACGAAGCCGCCGGGCCGGTCCACGTGCTCGCGGCGCAGCGCCGCGAGCAGGTCGCTCGTCGCCAGGTTCCGGGCGCGCAGCGCGTCGGAGTCGATCCAGATGCGGATGTTGCGCTCGCGCGCGCCGTAGATCGATACGCCCGCGACGCCGGGGATGCTCTCGGCCACCGGCTTGATGTGGCGCTCGACGTACTCGGTCGTCTCGGTGGGCGAGAGCTGGGAGGAGATCGGCGCCCAGATGATCGGGAAGTTCGAGAAGTCGGCCTTGCCGATCGCGGGCGGCTCGAGGTCCTTCGGCAGGTCCTTCATCGCCATGTTGAGCTTGTCGCGGACGTCCTGCGCGGCGACGTCGACGTCGATCTCGAGCTCGAACTCCATGACGATCTGCGCGACGCCGTGGCTCGACTCCGAGTTCATGTGCCGGAGCCCCTCGAGCGTGGCGAGCTGCTCCTCCAGGACGTCGACGACGTCCTCCTCCATGGCGCCGGGAGGTGCGCCCGGCATCTGGAGGTGGATGCCGACGTACGGCAGCTCCATCTCGGGGTAGCGGTCCACGCCCAGGTCACGCAGGCCCATGACGCCGAACGTCGCCAGGGCCAGCATCATCATCCAGGTGAAGACCGGCCGGCGGATCGACAGGTCGGAGAGCGTCACAGGCCGGCCTCGTCGCCGGGGCCGTTGGCGACCTCGGTCGGATCGGGCCCGCCGGCCGCGTCGCGCAGCGCGACCTGCGCCCCGTCGACGAGCCCGGCGTGACCCCGACGCACGATCCGCTGGCCAGGCAGCAGCGCGCCGCCGCGGACCTCGACCAGCCCGTCGCGGCGCGTCCCCAGCTGGACGGCCAGGCGCTGCACGCGCGCGGCGTCGTCGATCCGGAAGAGCACCGGGCCATCGGCGCGCTGCAGGACGGACTCCTCGGGCACCATGACCACGCCGCTGCGCAGTGCCACGCCGAGGTCGACGCGCGCGAACAGGCCGGGCCGCAGCACGCCGTCGGGGTTGTCGAGCTCGGCCTTGATGCGCAGCGTGCGCGTGGCCGGATCGATCGTGGGCGAGACGAAGATCACGCGGCCCTCGAAGCGGCGCCCGGGGTAGGGCGCGACGCCGACGCCGACCCGCTGTCCCGTGCGCACGCGCCCGGCGTCGAGCTCGGGCAGGTGGAAGACCAGCTCGACGGGATCGAGCGAGACCAGCTCGAAGAGCTCGGCGCCCGGCTGGACGAACTCGCCGGAGTCCACCTGCCGCCGCGCGACCAGCCCCGCGAAGGGCGCGGTCACGCTGGCGTCGGCGAGCTGTCGCTTCGAGACGCCCAGCTCGGCGCGCTCCGCCGCCGCCTCGGCGCGCACCAGGCGCAGCGCCGTCTCGGCCTCCTCGAGCTCGGCCTCCGAGGCGATGTTCTTGCGGTTCAGCGAGCGCACGCGCTCCGTCTGTCGCCGCTGCTCTGCCAGCTTGGCCTCGGCGCGCGCCGCGCGGGCGCGGGCGGCCTCGAGCTCCAGCTCGCGACGCGCGGGATCCAGCTCGACGACGACCTCACCCGGCTCGACGCGGGCGCCCTCCTCGACGCGGATCACGGTGACGCGGCCCGCGACCTCGGCCGCGATCGTGGCGCGATTGCGGGCGCGGATCTCGCCGCTGGCGTGGATCTGCTCCTCGAGGTCCACGGAGACGACCTGTGCCGCGAGGACCGACGGCAGGAAGTCCTGCTCCGGTGCGGCCGGCTCGCCGCCGCAGGCGGCGGCGAGCAGCGCGCCGGTCAGCAGCGCCGGCAGCCACCGGAGGGGATTCGATAGCTGCGTCATCGCCCACCCCCGTTCGCGCCGTCCTGGCGCCGCACGAGGCCGTCGAGCAGTGCGTCCAGCGCGATGCACTCCAGATCGGGAGCCCAGTCGTAGTCCGGACGGACCGATTGCAGCGAGGTCAGGCCGTGCATCAGTGCCCAGAGCGCCTGGGCCGCGGACTCCGGGTCGACGCGGAGGCGTCCCGCGGCGGCCAGCTGGTCCATCGGCTTCTGGAGCCGCTCGCGGGTCTGCTCCACGGCCGGGGGCGTGCGGCTGCGCCCCTTGCGCGAGAGCGAGGAGATCAGGCGGTAGAACGCCGGGTTCTCGCGCCCGAAGCGCATGAACGCCAGCGCCATGCGGCGCGCGTTCTGGAGCGGCTCCGCGTGGGGCTCGACCAGCCGCACGGCGTCGCCCAGCCGCGCGAAGCGCTCCTCGAGCAGGGCGTCGATCACGCCGTCCTTGTCTTCGAAGTGGTTGTAGATCGTGGGGGCGCTGTAGCCGCAGCTGCGCGCCAGCTCGCGGATCGAGAAGTCGTCGGCGCCCGACTCCAGCAGCAGCTCCTCGCTGGCGTCGAGGATCGCCCGGCGCGCCTCACGGCGCTGACGCTCACGGCGGGCCTCCGGGCCCCGGCGCCCGGAAGTCCCGGGGTCCGGGGTCTGCTCACTCAGGGACATTCTGGCTCCGTTCCGCTGGCCTGATACCGCTTCGGCCGTGCAGGGTCTTAACTGTGGTTCGTGTTAGCTAACGCGTGTAAAGCAAGCTGGCCCCCGTTTCTATCAATCCGCGAGCGGGTCGGCAAGTGCCCGGGATGTGGTAGAAACCCGCGAGACCCGAGGAGGCCCCGATGTCAGATCCGATCCGATTCGACGGCCGTGTTGCGGTCATCACGGGCGCCGGGGGCGGTCTGGGGCGCTCCTATGCCCTGGAGCTGGCGCGACGGGGCGCACGGGTCGTGGTCAACGACCTGGGCGGTGCAGCGGACGGCAGCGGCAGCGGCGAGTCGGCTGCGGATGCCGTGGTTCGCGAGATCACCGCGGCCGGGGGCGAGGCGGCCGCCAGCTACGACTCGGTGGCCACTCCCGACGGCGGCGAGGCCATCGTCCAGACCGCGCTGGACGCCTTCGGGACGGTCGACGTGCTGATCAACAACGCCGGGATCCTGCGCGACCGGACCCTGGTGAAGCTCGACTGGGCCGACCTGCACGCGGTGCTCGAGGTGCACCTGCGCGGTGCGTTCTACGTGACCCGTCCCGCCTTCCGCATCATGAAGGAGAAGGGGTATGGCCGGATCCTGATGACGGCCTCGGGCGCCGGGGTCTTCGGCAACTTCGGCCAGTCCAACTACGGCGCGGCGAAGATGGGCCTGGTCGGCCTGATGAACGTTCTGGCCGAGGAGGGCCGCAAGTACGACATCCGCGTCAACGCGATCGCGCCGCTGGCGCAGACGCGGCTGACGCAGGGGCTGATGAGCCAGGTCGAGCTCGACCTCGATCCCGACCTGGTGATGCCGCTGTCGTGCTACCTGGTCTCCGGGGACTGCGAGCTCACCCACGAGCTCTTCTCCGTCGGCGGCGGGCGCTTCGCGCGCATCTTCATCGGCGAGTGCGAGGGCTGGTACGCGGGCAAGGGCGCGCGCCCCACGCTCGAGGACGTGCGCGATCACCTCGACCAGATCCGCGACCGCGAGCACGCCTTCGTGCCGGCCAGCCTCGCGGAGGAGACCGCCGCGGTGATGAAGGTGATCGCCGGGTAGGCGGCATCACCCGCTCACTCGATGCCGAGATCCTGCGCATCGCCGCCCCGGCGATCGCCTCCCAGAGCCTCACCAGTGCCCTGATGCTCGCCGATCTGGCGATGCTCTCGCACCTGGGGACGGACGTGCTGGCGGCGGTCGGCTACTGCGCGCAGTTCCTGTTCCTGGCCCAGTCGGTGCTGATGGCGCTGGGCGCCGCGGGCGTGGCGCTGATGTCCCGCGCGCTGGGCGCGGGTGAGCCGGAGCGGGCCCGCGGGGCCCTGGTCACGTTCCTGGCGCTGGGCGGCGTGATCGGCGCGGGCTCGGCCCTGCTCGGCCTGGTCGCGCCCCGGCTGCTGCTGGCGCTGGTGGACGCCGCGCCGTCCGTGGCGGAGCTGGGGCTGCCCTACATGCGCGCCACGCTCGGTGCGGCGCTCTTCCTCGGCTTCAGCATCGCGCTCGAGTCGGGCTATCGCTCGGCGCGCAACACGCGCCTGCCGCTGGCGATCACCGCGCTGGTCGCCGCAGTCAAGCTGACCCTGAACGCCGGGCTGATCTTCGGGCTGGCGGGTCTGCCGGAGCTGGGCCTGCTCGGCGCGGGCATCGCGACCCTGGGTGCGCACGCCGTAGGCCTGGTCGGGTACGCGTGGAGCGCGCGCCGGCCCGGCCGGCCCGAGTCCGTGCTGCTGCGCCTGGGACGCCGCGACCTCGGGCCCGTGCGGGCCCTGCTGCCGGAGGCGTTCCGCGTCTCCTGGCCCGCCGCGCTCGAGCGCGTGATCATGCAGTCGGCGCTCATGGGCTACTTCTGGGCGCTGAGCGGCTACGGACCGCAGGCGATCGCCGCGTACGCGGTCGGCATGCGCCTGCTCTCGTTCTCCTGGATCCCGGGCACGGGCTACGCGATCGCCGCGGCCACGCTGGTCGGACAGTCGCTGGGCGCGCAGGATCCGGCCGGCGCGCGCGCCGCGGCGGCGCGCGCGCTGCGCTGGTCCGTGGTGACGGCGCTGCTGATCGGCGGCGTCTACCTGCTGACGCGCGACGCCATGGTCGGCTGGTTCAGCGACGACCCGGAGGTGCTCGCCATGATCGCCCCGTTCATCGTGGTGATGGCGTTCGCGCAGCCGATCATCGCGTCGAACTTCACCATGGCGGGCGCGCTGCGCGGCTCCGGCGACACGATCACCCCGCTGCTGGCGTCGTTCGCGGGGACCTGGGGCGTGCGGCTGCCGCCGGCGGTGATCCTGGGCCGCCTCCTCCACGTCGACGTCTCCTGGGTCTTCGCGCTGCTCGCTCTCGATCACGTGGTGCGCCTGCTCATCGTGTCGCGCGCCTACGCGCGCGGCGCCTGGTCGGAGCGCCTGGGCAGCCGGACCGGCTGACCGGCCGGGCTGCGGCGACCCTGCGCTACCCTGCGCGCGTGGAGTCCGGGCACCTCGAGATCGACGTCCGCGGGCGCGACCGGCGCCTGTGGGATCGCCTGCGCTCCCGGGTCGCCAGCACCGAGGCCGTCGGCCCTCCCGGCGCGCGCGACCTGCTCCTGCTGCTTCCCGACCTGGTCATCCTGCTGATGCGCATCGCGCGCGATCCGCGCGTGCCGCTGCGCGCCAAGCTGATCGCGGGCGCGGGCGTTGCCTACGCGCTGTCGCCCATCGACCTGCTCCCCGAGGCCCTGCTCGGCCCGATCGGATTCCTGGACGACCTGCTCGTCGCGGCCGCGGCGCTCTCACGCGTGCTCAACCACGTGCACCCCGATCTGGTCGCGGCACACTGGTCGGGCAGGGGTCACGTCCTCGACGAGCTGCGCCGCATCACGGGCTGGGCCGAGAAGACCTTCGGAGACCTGTTCATCCGCCTGCTCGGCTTCGAGCGCCCCGGCTCCTGACGACGTTCGCGTGCCCGGCCGCCACGCGGTGGGCGACGGCGTGCAGCTCCGCGGTCGCACGCGGGGTGGACTGGTAGCCGCCGCCGACCGTGAGCGCGACGGGCACGCCGTGGGCCCGCAGCGCGTCGAGCACCGCGCGCTCGCGGGCGTGCAGGCCCGCTCGCGAGAGCGCGAGCCGCCCCAGACGATCGCCGGCCACCGGGTCCACGCCCGCGATGTAGACCACCAGATCGGGGCGCGCGCGCTCGAGCACGCCGGGCAGGTGCGCGGCCAGCGCGCCGAGATAGGTGAGATCGTCCGCGCCGTCCTCGAGCGCCACGTCGAGCGACGAGGTCTGCTTGCGGAACGGGAAGCAGCGGCGTGCGTGCATCGAGAACGTGAAGGTGTCGGGGTCGTCCGCGAACAGCGCGGCCGTGCCGTTGCCCTGGTGAACGTCGAGATCGATCACCGCCGCGCGCGTGATGCGGCCACGCGCGCGCGCCACGCGGATCGCGACGGCCACGTCGTTGAACACGCAGAAGCCCTCGCCGTGTCCGGCAAAGGCGTGGTGAGTGCCGCCGGCGAGATTCGCGGCGATGCCGTGCTCCAGGGCCAGCTCGACGGCGTCGACGGTGCCCTGCACGGCCAGGCGCGAGCGCCGCAGCAGCGCCTCCGACCAGGGGAGCCCCAGGCGGCGCTCGGCCTCCCGGCTCAGCGTGCCGTGTGCGAGGTCACCGAGCCAGGCCTCGTCGTGCACGCGCCGCAGGTCGCCCCAGGTCGCGGGCTCCGGCTCGTGGACGTCGGCGTCCCGGACCAGCCCCTCGTCGCGCAGGATCGCGCGAAGCAGCCCGAACTTCGGCATCGGGAAGCGATGCCCCTCGGGCAGCGGGATCACGTAGCCGGGGTGGTAGCAGACCTTCATCGCCGATCGCAGCTTCGCGCTATGGTCGGGGCATGGCAAGCATCGAGAGGCTCCTCGAGATCATGGCGCGCCTGCGCGACCCGGAGGGCGGCTGCCCGTGGGACCTGGAGCAGGACTTCGAGAGCATCGCGCCGTACACCATCGAGGAGGCGTACGAGGTCGAGGACGCGATCCGGCGGCGCCAGTGGGACGAGCTGCGCGGAGAGCTCGGCGACCTGCTGCTGCAGGTGGTCTACCACGCGCAGCTGGCGCGTGAGGCGGGTCACTTCGACTTCGACGGCGTGGTCGACGGCATCTGCGCGAAGATGATCGAGCGACATCCGCACGTCTTCGGCGAGGTGGAGATCGCCAGCGCGCGCGCCCAGGTCGACAGCTGGGACGCGATCAAGGAGCGCGAGCGACGCGAGCGCGCGCGGCGCTCGGGTCGCGCGCCGAGTGCCGCCGACGACGTGCCACGCGCGCTCCCGTCGCTGCTGCGCGGGGCCAAGCTGCTGCGCCGCGCGCGCCGCGCCGGCCATGCCCGCGAGCCCGATGCGGGGCTGGCCGCTGCGCTGGCCCTGGCCCTGCCCGATCCCGGTGACGCCGGGCGGCTCGGCGACCTGCTGCTCGCGGCTGCGGAGCGGGCCGCCGGGTCCGACGTGGATCCGGAGGCCGCGTGCCGCGCCGCCTGCGACCGCCTCGAGGCGCACATCCGGGGCGCGGAGAGCTAGCAGGCTGCTGAAGAACCCACGCCCGTTGCCGCGGGGCGGCCTCGGCCCGATGTCCGCGTGGCGAAACCCCGCCGCAGGGCCCTACGCCCGCGTTCTCGCTCCTCGACCCCGGCGCGTCCCGGCCGCGAGCATCAGGCGCTCGCCTCGGGGCCCGCGTCGCGGCGTCGCACCAGCTCGACGGCCTCGCCGTAGCGGCCCGCCTCGTAGAGCCGCAGCACGTGCTCCCCGAACTCGACGTCCGAGAGCTCGCGCCAGTCGGTCTCGCGGCGCGGCGCCCGGGGGGCCGAGCGACCCAGCAGGTCCAGCGCGCGTCCGATGCCGGGGCGCACGTGGATGCCCGGCCCGTCCCAGACCAGGCGCAGGACGCCCGGCTGCGGCAGCGACACCGGGTGGATGCCGGTGACCAGGCGCGGGCCCTGCTGCACGGCCTGCTCCAGGGCGGCGTCGTGCGCCTGCACCAGGTGCAGGTCGAGCAGCCGGAACTCGGCCCGCTGCAGGCCGCCGTCAGGGCCCGGGATGGCCCAGAGCTCGGCGGTGCTGTCGACCATGGCGATCTCGCCGCGCTCGAGCACGATGAACGGTGCCAGGCGCTGGCGGCCGTTCGCGGCGCCCATGGCGATCACGACGCGCTGGTCGTTGCAGCCGACGAAGAAGCTGCCGAACATCCGGCCCAGGACCGAGCGCAGGTCACCCGTCGAGGCGTGGAAGCGCTGGGCGCCCGCCAGGCGGGGCGCGCTGCCCGAGGCGTGGATCTCCATGCTCGCGGTTATCGGCCGTGCGGCGCGGGGCTTCAGGGGCGCCCGCGCCGCGCGCGGACGTCGCCGTCAGGTCCCGACGCGCGTGCTCAGACGCGCGGCTCGTAGTGGAAGCTCAGACCGTCCGGGCCCGCGCCGATCCGCGCCAGGCCGCCCTTCTGGAGCTCGCCGAAGAGGAGCTCGTCGGCCAGCCGGTCATTCACCTTGGTCTGGATCACGCGGGCCATGGGCCGCGCGCCGAACTTGTCGTCGTACCCGGCGTCGGCGAGCCAGGCACGGGCGTCGTCGTCGAGCTCGATCGTGACGCGCTTGCCGGCGAGCTGCGCCCGGAGCTGCTCGACGAACTTGTCGACCACCCTCAGCATGACCTCGGGCGTGAGCTGTCCGAAGCGCACGATCTCGTCGAGCCGGTTGCGGAACTCGGGGCTGAACAGCCGCTCGAGCTCCCTCGAGCCGTCGCCGCGCGCGTCGTCGCCGAAGCCGATCGCGCGCGCGGCCATGTCGCGGGCCCCCGCGTTCGAGGTCATGATCAGCACCACGTGGCGGAAGTCCGCCTCGCGACCGTGGTTGTCGGTCAGGGTGGCGTGATCCATCACCTGCAGGAGGATGTCGAACAGGTCCTGGTGCGCCTTCTCGATCTCGTCGAGCAGCAGCACGGCGTGGGGGGTCCGCCGTACGGAGTCGACCAGCCGCCCCCCCTCCTCGTAGCCCACGTAGCCGGGCGGCGCGCCGATCAGCCGCGCCACCGCGTGCTTCTCCA
>JAJDAJ010000093.1 GCA_029261925.1 Deltaproteobacteria bacterium
CGACTTCGATGGCGATCAGATTGCTGATGGTCTGGACAACTGTCCACAGGTCACCAACCCGGATCAGTTCGATGCTGATGAAGACGGAGTGGGCGATGCTTGCAACGACGGCGACGACCTCGACGGCGACGAGTGGTCCGACACCCTCGACAACTGCCCGAGCGACCCAAACCCGCTTCAAGAGGACGCCGACGGCGACCGGATCGGCGACATCTGCGACCCGTTTCCGAGCGACCCCGACAACGAACAAGCCCAGTGCGAGCAAGACCTGGGGATATGCGTCATCGACTTCGACCAGTGCGACACGGACCTGCTCACGAGCCAGACTGATCTCGCGCTCTCCGAGACCAACCTGAACGTCGCCCTGGTGAACCTGGACATGTGCACCCTGGGCCTGCCGCTGTTCCTGCTAGAGACGGCCGGACTCGGACCCGTCGGCGGCACCAGCGGTGCCGGTCGAGATGTAGACGCAAGCAACTTTGTCGCGGCGCGCTTCGAGGTCCTGGCACCCGTGCGCACCGGGCATGTCGGCGCGCATCTGGCACAGGCACCCGGCGGCGCCACGGGCGAGGTGTTTGCCGGCATCGTTGCTCTCAACGGACCGACCGACGTGCCAGATTCGTTTGACCTATCGACGCCCGACTTGCTGGGCACCACTCGGATGTTGATTCCCGGCCCCTCCGCGGAGGTGACGGCAGACCTGAGCCTTACGCTGCAGCCGGGCTGGTACGCCTTCATCATCGGGAGTGGTCTGTTCGGTGCCTCCGGGGAGGCGGTGGCACCGTTCGACAACCCCGAGATCGGGATGGCTTCGGTCTTCGAGGCGGATCTAGCCGGGACGCCGGAGTGGCAGGAGCGTCCACCGGGGCTCGACATCGCCCCGCGGCTGTTCGTGGGCGTGGAGTCCACGCAGCTCGCCATGTGCGAGGAGGATCTCTCAGCGCTCCAGGCCATCGTGGTCGATGGCAATGGAGACGTGAACGGGGACGGGGTCGTGGACATTCTGGATACGACTCTGATCCGGCGATCGGTCGCAGGTGCGCCAGTGCCATAGCGGGCATGGCAGTCCTCCTCCGCCCCCCGAGATTGCAGCCTACCACCGATCCCGAGCCTGGTACGATGTCCCTGGGGTGAGCGGAGGGTTCGCGATGCGTGCTCTGCTCGTGTTGGTGGTGGTGTTTCTGAGCCTGCGTGCCTCGATCGCACTAGCAGGTGCGTTCCTCAGCATCGATGCACCATCCGGCACCACGTTCTTGCCTCTCAACGCTGGGGGGCTCACATACAACCCCGTAGGCGACCCAGACAATTGTCTACTGACCGGCGCATCTGGGTGCTCCAACAGCTCCCGAGACATCGTCCTCTTCTACTTCCGCAATGAAGGCAACCAACCCGTAGACCGAATTGACCTTCAGTTTTCGCCAGCAGGGTTCGGCGGCTTGGAGTTCGGCTATTACTCTGACTCTCCGGGAATTGCCGTACCCGCCTCCGCCTCTCAAGCGGCGCCCTCCGGGACCCTGTTTTTCGATCCGCCTATCCTTCCCGGGGTCCTGTCGAAACTCCTATGGGTGGCGAGACTCGAAGGAAACTTGCAGCTGGGCGGAGGTCAGACGGTTGCGCTGTCCGCCAGCGGCGCCCAGGGCTTCGTCACTTCTGCAACGCCGCTGACCGCTCCCGCCACCCTCGTCCAATTCGGTGCGGCATTGCTTCCTGGTGACATAGTCGTTGTGGATATAGGCGCGGGCTCTGCGTTCGGCATACCCTCGAAGGTCATTCACGTCGACCCGCTGACGGGCGACCAGGCTCTGATCACGGCGGGTGGCTTCCTCGACCACTCAATCGGAGTCGCCGTCGACACCAACGGCGAGATTTTTGTGGTGAACCACGAGGCTGGTACTGGTGCCTGGGTCGTCCGAATCGATGCGGAGACTGGCAATCAAACTCCATTCACAACGGAGGGACTGCTAAGAGGCTTTGCCATCGTGATAGATGCTAACGGTACGATCTTCGTTAGCGACGAACTTCTGGGTCTCTTCGCTCTAGACCGAGACAATGGGACACCCACACTCGTCTCTCCTGCCAGCGGAATCCACGGGATCGCAGTCGCACCCAATGGAGACATCCTCGCAGTCCTCTGGAGCGGAGAGCAGAACCAAATCCTGCGCATCGATCCAGCGAGCGGATCCCAATCTCTTGTCTCCCAGGAGGGGCTCCTCAATGCTCCAGTTGGAATCGCTGTCGATGCCTCAGGAAGCATCTTCGTAACAAATGGATCGAACTCCTCCATCGGAAGTTACATTATCAAGATCGATGGCACTACGAGTGAGCAGACAGTTGTTTACGATCCGGGTCCGACCTATGTCAGAGCGCTCCTCGCCATCGATGCCAACGAGCAACTGATCGCTCCAAATCAGCACTTCTCACTGGATCCGCGTGAGTCTGGAATCATATCGGTTGATCCGCAGACCGGTGCAGCGAGTGAAGTAGCGCGAGGTGGTCAGTTCTTCGACGCGGTGGGCGTCGCCGTGTTTGATCCACAGGATGCGGACGGGGACGGGGTTCTAGACTCGATGGACAATTGCCCACTTGCACCCAACGCCGATCAGTCAAACGTTGACCAGGATGACCTCGGTGATGCCTGCGACAACTGCCCGACCACAGACAACCCAAACCAGCTTGACGCCGACGGGGACGGAGTCGGTGATGCCTGCAACGACACAGACGATTTCGACAGCGACGAATGGTCCGACCTTCTCGACAACTGCCCAGATGTATCCAACGCACCCCAAGCCGACATCGACAGCGATGGGGTGGGGGACGCCTGCGACCCATGCTCAGACCAGGATGGAGATGGGTTCGGTGATCCTGGCCTGCCTGCTAGCGGATGCATGGTAGATAACTGCCCTGCTGAGCCCAATGCGGACCAGCTAGATGATGACATCGATGGGCTCGGTAACGCCTGCGATAGCTGTGTGGACGTACCCAATCCGCTCCAGGCCGATGCAGATGGCGACCTTCTCGGAGATTCCTGTGACAACTGTCCTGGGGAACCCAATGGACTCCAGGAGAACAATGACGGCGACGGACTCGGCGATGCCTGCGACTTGGACGACGACAACGACGGAATCGATGACGTGACCGACGTGTGTCCGCTGGTCGCCGATACCGTGCAGACCGACACGGACGCCGACGGGACGGGCGATGCCTGTAACGACGCCGAGGATGCAGATGGCGACGAGTGGGCCGACATCCTGGACAACTGCCCAAACAGAGCGAACCCATCGCAGGAAGACACCGACGGTGACGGAGTAGGCGATGCCTGCAACGACGCCGACGATTTCGATGGAGACGAGTGGTCTGATGGGCTGGATAATTGCCCGATGGACTTCAATGCGGCGCAGGTAGAGAGCGACTCCGACGGGACCGGAGACGCATGCGATCTGTGCCCCGACTACCCATCGGCTGGTGACGATTTCGACGGGAACGGGATCGGCAACGAGTGCGAATGTGGGGACCAGACCCAGGACGGGATCGTCAACGTGGGCGACATCCTCCTGATCAACCTCGCCATCTTCGACCAGGTCCCCGTGAGCCCGCTCTGCGACGCGAACAACGACGGCCTCTGTAACATTGGGGACATCCTCGCGGTCAATGCGAAGCTCTTCGGCGCGGAGGCTTACTGCGAGCGATACCCACCCCCGGTCTACTTGCTCATGACCGGCGAGTTGGGCCCGCTCGGAGCGACTGACGGCGCCGGCAAACCGGTGGACGCGGCGACCCTACGCGGTGCCCGCTTCGAGATCACGGAGGCCACCACGACGAGGTCCATCACGGCTGTGATCGCACAGGCGATCGGAGGCGCTCCGGGGCAGGTATTCGGCGCCATCGTTGCCCTGGATGGGCCGGACGACTTTCCCGAGTCCTTCGACCTGTCCACCAGCGACGTGCTCGGCTGGAGGCTGCTACCGATCCCCACTGCCTCCAACGAGGTGTCGGCGGGGCTGGGAGTCGCACTGGAGCCGGGGTGGTATGCCCTGGTTCTTGGGAGCGGCTTGTTCGGGGCGGCTGGCGAGGCCGTGGCACCGTTCCAGAACCCCGAGATCGGCACCGCGTCGCTGTTCAGGGGCGATGTCGGGGCGGGTGTCTGGGAGGACCGGCAGCCCGATGGGCCCGCGTTCGTCTCCCGCATGCTGGTGCGGGGCAACTAGCTGGCAGGGCGCAAGTTGGACCCTGCATGCCGCCCTGGCTAGACCGAAGGGCTTACGCGTCGAGTCAGCGGTCCGAGAGCAGGCGGTCCAGGATCATCCCCGCGATTTCGGGCATGTATTCAAACTCTAGAAAAGGGCTCTTGCCGCGATCCTTATGTACCTCGAGCCCGTTGCGGAATGTCGAGCCTCGAAGGGCGGGGCTCGTAGGCGAGCCGTTGAGAGGCACCGCCCGACCAACCCGGCGGGCATCGTCGAGGCAAACCTGACCGAGCTTCGGCGCAAGCTTCGAGTCGAGTCAGGGGGGCGACGAGCGGGTCGCCGAGTGCCGCCGGCTGCTGGAGGAGATGGACGGTCCTAACTAGTCCGGGAACCTCTCTGAGTCGATCGAGCGCGGTGTCTCATCGGTAGAGTAAGGAATTGCATCTTCGTCGAACCCGAACCAGCCGTAGACCTGGCTCACTAACTGGAACGCCGACCTCTCCGCATCCATCTCCCCGTCGACGAGAACCTGCGCATCCATATCCGGTCCTGGAGCGCTCTTCTGCTCTCGAAGCATGTAGTCCAGTGGACCATCGCGCAGAACGTGAGTGTATACCTCCGGGTTCATCCGCCGGAAGCCGAACGCGAGGATCGCGTGCTCAACGCCCCGACCAGCGAAGAGCCGCTTGCACAGCAGGCAGAAGGTGTAGATCGGCTCGACCAAGGCCAGCTGGTTGATGACGAGTTCTGTAGGGTCTCGACGGCGCTTTTCGGTGACCCAGCACAGCTGGCGCGCATCGGCCGGAGCGGCGTGGACGAGCATACCATCGGGCCACAGGGCCAATACCAGGCTGCTCCCGGAGCCTGCGTAGCGGAACCCTCCACCCGGTGCGATCTCCAGCTCGCGGCCTGAGTAGACGTCGAAGCCCGACTGCCTCAACCTCGGTGGGTTGCGAAGGATGTTGGGCGTCTCCGCATCTTCACCGCCCAGAAGATCCTCGATGACAATCGGCACGGCCGGTACGTAGGTGAGGAAGTAGTGAGGGTCCTGGCGCAGCTCGACACGGTCGAGCGCAGCGCAGATGCGCTCCCGCTGTTCTTCCTCCAAGACGCCGTGGCTGCGCCGGGGAGCTGCTCGGAGGTGGGACTCGATCGCTTCCAGCCGCTCGACGATCTCACCCGACCTCATCCCGCCCTGCAACAACGAGTGGATCTCATGAATGCCCATTGGAGGGGCGCGGTCTTGCGCGCGTTCCGCGTAGCCGAACATCGTCGTTACCGCCTTGCCGTCCTCGTCTGCGGTAGGTTTCCTGAGTAGGACGGGCCTGCGGGCAGCGTCCGCGGCCTCGACTTGAATCCCGATCAACCCTCGGCCGGCATCGGCGGGTAGAGGAAACCAACGGACCTCCGGCGCGATCGGAGGATACGTCCAGTCAGCGACGATGTGCTGGTACCGGCTCGGGTCAGCCCGATCCGTTGGGATCGGCCGTACCTCGACGATGACGTCCGTCGCGTGCGCCGGGTCCTTGTCCGTGTGAGCGCCGATGACGAGCACGCCGCCCCGCGCATTCGCAAACGCCGAGAGGTCCTTCGCCAGTTCCCGCTTTCCAGCGTCGGAATCGAGGTCGTACGGCTGTCCCTTGGCCTCTACCCGGTCGTCCTCGGCGACGCCCACAAGCTGATCGAAGTCCCCCGCCTCCAGGATGGACCATACCTCATCGGGTGACGCGAATCGGAGTTCGGGCATGACGGGCTCCGCTCCGCGGCACCGTATCACCGTGCCACACACCGTGCTAACCCACGAAAGTGCTGGTGGAGGGGAGGGACTCGGACCCACGACCCCCTCGTGTAGACTACAAGCCTGGCCGGCGCATCAGTAAGCACCTGACCCATTGCGCGAAGTTCGGACTCCTCGGATCGGGAACCAACTCATCTGATCTGGAGACATGCCCACTGCTCCGAGATGGAGCGTCGGATGGGCGCCGGACCCCAGAAGTCCAGGTGCCGCCCCCGCTGAAGCGACCAGAGGCCGGTGACGTATGGTGACGTTTGGCCGTGCACCGGTGCGCCTCTATGCGGCTCGGTGCGGTCGTAAGTCCCTAATCCTGTGTGTCCTCAGGATCGGTGCCTGGACTTTTAATCCATCGGTCCAGGGTTCGAGTCCCTGAGGGCCCACCAGCTACCTCGGGAAGTTACGGCGGCTTCCGCGCACCGGCGCCGTCTCAGAATCGGTGTCTGAGACGGTGCTAAGACATTGTCCGGCCGTCGGTTGACCCCCTACCCGCGAACCGAAGAGACTGGCCGAGGAGTCGAAGAGGACCCGATGCTCACGGTCTATGGCCAAGGCGCGAGTCAGCCGTCGAGGGCGGTCCTGTGGCTGCTGCTCATGAAGGGATTCGAGTTCGAGTTCTGCGATGTGCGGATCGACCAGTTCGGACCGTCGGGGGCGCTGGCTCGGATCCAGCCCACGGGCCAGGTTCCCAGCATCGAGGACGGCGACTTCGTGCTCTGCGAGATGCCCGCCATCATGGCGTACCTCTGCGACAAGCACGGGTGGGACGATCTGTACCCGCGCGACTTGCAGGCGCGCGCCTACGTCGACCAGTACCTGCACGCCCATCACGAGCGGACCCGGCGGGTGATGGTCGAGCTCATGGCGCCGCACGTCACGGTCGCCTTCATGGACTTCCTGGAGGGCCGCGGGGGCGACGATCTGCTCGAGCGTGCCAGGCGCCCCGACAAGCTCGAGCGCGGGCAGGCCCGCGTGCGGCAAATCTTTCGCCTGATCGAGGCCGCCTACCTCCGCGGCACGCCGTTCCTGTGCACGGAGCAGCCCAGCATCGCGGACATCGCCTGCTACGAGGAACTCGCGCAGCTCACCTGGGCCCGGCTCTTCGACTTCGACGAGTTCCCCGTCCTGAGCCGATGGCTCGAGGCCATGTCCCGGCTGCCGGGGCACGAGGCGGCCCACGCCTACAACGTCACCCTGGGCGACATCGCCAGCCAGCCCAACACGATCGAGCGCTTCCTGGCTGCCAATGCGGCCGCGGTCGAGGCGATCTCGAGGGCGGGCATCAAGACCCGGCACCTGGGCGATTAGAAACTCGGTGCTCGATCCTGCGCGCGAGCTGCGCGCTCGTGAGACGTTGCTGGGTTTCGCGGGCTGATGCATGCTTCGCGGTGCCAGCGAGTCTCGGGCGAAGCCACCCGAGGCGCGGCGGGGCAACCTCCGTCGCCGTTGTCGCTGAGGCAGCGTCGGAAGTTCCAGGTCGCACTGGGAGACGGCAAGCTACGGCGCTGAACCGATGGCGGAACCCCAATCCGGGGCGCCGCCGTCCGTCGCGCGGCGTCCCATCAGACGAGAACGCCGCCATGCGTCGAGAACCGCGCGACCTGGGCGAGCTCGCCCAGGCCATCGCCGCGACCACCGCGCGCGCCGTGGTCAAGGAGCTGCGCGCCCAGGAGTCGCCGCCGCCGAAGGCCTGGCTCACCCCCGACGAGACCGCCGACTACCTGTCGGTGTCGCCGCGCACGCTGGAGAACTGGCGCCGCGCGGGAGATGGGCCGCCGCACTTCAAGGCTGGGCACCTGGTCCGCTACGCCGTCGCCGACCTGGCCGTGTGAGAGTCGCGGCGGCAGACCGCGGGCGCCGCGTCTCCCGTTACCGCCTCGTGCGAGAGGTAGTAGCGGCGCGACGCGACGGCTCAGATCCCATTGCTGTCCTAACCGGTGTTGCGAAGGCCGGCCGCGATGCCGTTGATGGTCAGCAGCAGGCCGCGCTCGGTCTCCGGATCCCGCGTGTTGCGCGCTCGCGTTCGCGCGAGCAGCTCGACCTGCAGCGCGTGCATCGGGTGCAGGTAGCGATCGCGCACGGCCAGCGTACGGCGCAGGATCGGATGGTCGTGCAGCGCCTGCCTCCCCTCCGTGATCCAGCCCAGCTGCTCGCGCGTCAGCGCGAGCTCATCGTCGATTCGCCCCAGCACGTGACGGTGCTGGCTGGGGACCAGCGCGTCGACATACTGGCGGGAGATGAGCAGATTCGTCTTCGTCAGCGTCATCTCCACGTTGCCGAGCAGGACGCGCAGGAACGACCATTCGCGCGCCATCTCGTGCAGGGTCTTGCCGTGGCCGGCCGCGCGCGCGGCAGCGATCCCGGTACCCAGTCCGAACCAGCCCGGCACGATCTGGCGGCTCTGCGTCCAGCCGAAGACCCACGGAATCGCGCGCAGCCCGCTCAGCCCGGAGCCCACATCCGGGCGGGAGGAGGGGCGGGAGCCGATGTGCAGCCTGCCCAGCTCCTGCACGGGCGTGGAGGACAGGAAGTAATCGACCAGCGAGCCGTCCTCGATGAGCTCGCGATAGGCGCGATGCGCGGCGGCCGAGGCGACGTCCATGGCCTCGTCGTAGCGCGCCAGCGACGCGGGAGACTGCCGCGACGTCACGTGCAGGAGTGATGCCTCGAGGGTCGCAGAGAGCAGGAGCTCGAGATTCTGACGGGCCAGACCCGGGAGCAGGTACTTGTCGGCGATCACCTCCCCCTGCTCGGTCAGCTTCACCGCTCCGTCGACGGCCCCGAACGGCTGCGCGAGGATGGCCTGGTGAGCCGGTCCGCCCCCGCGGCCGACGGATCCGCCGCGACCGTGGAAGAGGCGCAGGCGGACGCCGTGACGGGCGGAGACGTCGCGAAGCGAGCGGATGGCCTGATGGATCGACCACTGAGAGGTGACGATGCCGCCGTCCTTGTTGGAGTCCGAGTAGCCGAGCATCACCTCCTGCGTGTTGCCCCGTATCGCGGCGATCGACCTGTAGCTCGCGGTGGAGAGGAGGTCATCCAGGATGCTGCCGGCATTCCGCAGCTCCTCGATCGTCTCGAGCAGGGGAACGAAGGACAGGCGCGCGATCCCCTGTCGCACGTCGACCAGTCCGGACTCGCGAGCCGCCAGGACCGCGGCGAGAACGTCGGAGGCGCCGTGGGTCATCGACACGATACAGGTGTCGACGACCCCGTCACCGTACCGGTCCATGCATTCGCGCACCGCCGTGAACATGCTGGCCACGCGGTTGCCGTCGTCCGACACTCGCGTGGTCAGGCTGCTCAGGGGGCGGGCCCCCGAGAGCTCGCGGTCGATCGCGTGCCGACGTCCGGCTTCGTCGTCCGGGTACGCCAGGTCGTTGACCCTGAAGAGCTGCGCGATCAGCGCGTTGAACATGCTGCTGTGCTCGCGCACGTCCATCACCGCCAGGTGGAAGCCGGCGGCCTCGATCACGCGGAGTGTCGTCTCGATCCGGCCCGCTGCGAGCATGGGGCCACCGTGCTCCCGGATGGACGAACGCACGAGATCGAGCTCCGCGACGAGCTGCCGCACATCCTGGTAGTCGAGGCCAGGCTCGTGATGCGTGCCGGTGCGATGCCGCTCACGCGTCCGGCGCAGCCGCTCCAGGCAGCACGACAGCTTGAACCGGTACGGCTCCTCGGCGTTCAGGTGCCGCAGGCGCTCCCATACGTGGGGCAGCAGCTGGCGGTCCCGTTCGATGCTGGCCTCGAGAGCTGCCGAGATGCCCACGATGCTCGTCGACAGGGAGAGCTCCGTCACGAGCGCATCGAGCGCACGCTCCACGAGCTGCAGACCGCGCTCGTGCATCCAGGCCAGCACCTCGGTCGTCACCTCGGCGGTGACGGCGGGATTCCCGTCCCGGTCGCCTCCGACCCAGGTGCCGAAGCGCACCGGTGCGACCTCGATCGGAAGGTCCACGTCCATTCGAGCGAGCTCGGCGCGCAGGTCGTCGAGAAGCTCGGGCAGCACCTCGAAGAGCAGGGACTCGAGGTAGTACAGCGTCGCCTGTGCCTCGTCCGTGGGCAGGGGTGCCGACAGGCGCAGCTCATCGGTGACCCACAGGAGGTCGATCAGCTCCGCGATGCGGCGATCGATGCGGTTGCGGTCGAGCTCGCGGAGGCGTGGGTCGCGTCGCTGCTCGATGAGCGTCCCGATGTCGGCGAGCTTGGAGAGAACCGAGCGCCGCGACACCTCGGTCGGATGGGCGGTCACGACCGGCCGGATCTCCAGGTGCGCGAGGACCGCCCGGAGCTGCGCGCTGTCCACGCCAGCGTCGCGCAGGCGATCCACCGCGAGCGACAGCCAGCCGCGCTCGGACCCCTCCGGCGAGCCCGGCAGGGATACGCGGTGCGTCTGCTCGACGACGGTGGCGAGATGGAAGTAGGTCGTGAACGCCCGCGCGAGCTGGATGGCCTCCCGCGCATCCACCTGCTTCAGCATGTCTCGCAGGCGCTCCGCGGCGTCCTGGTCACCCCGGTCGGCCCGACCCGACAGCTCCCGCACTCGCTCGACCCGATCGAGGAGCTCGCTGCCGACCTGACGCACGAGGGTACGGCCGAGCTCGTCCCCGAGCCTGCGGATGTCGGTTCGGAGCGCGGCATCCACCTCGCCGCGCCACGCATCGAGCAGGTCGTCGGGCCTCGTGGTTTCGGGATCTTTCAGGAAACCTCCCCCGTGCTCGGTTCACAGTATATCGGGAGGGATCCGTCGCTGCGGACCGCCATGGCGGCGGCCACCTCGCGCAGTGGGCCTCCGCCCCTCTCGTGCGCCGCAAGGCCGCCGGGTTCCTCGAGTCCTATCGCGACAGCGGTGCCAGCGTGCTGGGATGGAGACCTACTACGCGCTCAGGTGCATCGAGCGGCTCATCCTCGACGACAGGAAGTCGATCGACGTCAAGGAGGAGCCATTCCGGCGCGACAACGAGATGATCGACGAGCGCAACCAGCGCATGGCGTGGAGCGATCCCCGCGCGGAGAACTGCTACTGGACGCGGTTCGGCCGCTCCGCGACGCAGAACCCCAGACGCCGCTGGAGGTGTGGAACTCGCTACGGGAGCCGGACTTCGCGGATCTCGACGTGCGCTGAGGCCTGCCGCCGCAGGAATTCGGCAGGACCGTGCGTCGCCCCCTCAGTGCGACGGGTACCTCGAGCAGAAGGCATCCACGCCGAAGATCTTCGCGTTGGCGCCGAGGATGTCGGCAACGTTGCACTCGCCATCCTCGTTGGTGTCGCACAGGGCGCTGGCCGCGGCGAGCTCGAAGAGCACGTCGTTGATCGCGAGGATATCGGACACGTTGACGGTGCCGTCGCCGTTCTGGTCCCCGCACTCGCACTCGTCGCCGATGCCGTTGCCGTCGGTGTCGGAGTTGTCGGCCGAGGCGTGCTGTGGGCAGAGGTCCTCCGGATCGGGAATCCCATCCCCATCTCCGTCGCCGGCTCCCGCCGAAGGGTGAGGAAGCGAGTAGTCGAACCCCGAAGTCGAATCGACCGTGAAGTCCGCAACCGGCGCACCCTGATCGTCCAGAACTGCATCGAAGCCCAGCCCCGACGGGAGTCAACTCCCCCGAGCCAGCCCTCACTCCACCATCAGGTCTTCCCCGAAGCGTGGTTGCACATCGCTGGCCAGCGCCTCGGGATCCCCTTTCCGATCGTTCCCGGAGCTCTGCGACGGATCGCGCAGCCAGGTCCAGATCCTGCGCACGTCGATCGGGCAGTTGGTCGCCGAGCGCCCGGACGCGTTGGTGTAGTAGTTGTGCGCGCGCGGGTCCTTGTAGATCATGAGCGCCTCGTCCCGGTCCACCTCGGCGTTGTAGCGCCAGTAGGCATCGAGGGAGACGTCGATCGTCTTCTTCCCGCTCGTGATCAGCTCGCCGATGCACTGGAGCGCGAACCGGGTGACGAGCTCCTCGAGATCCACGATCTGCAGGCCACCGAAGTTGTTCGTGTTCGGTCCGTAGATCATGAACAGATTCGGGAACCCCGGCAGCATCGTGCCGAGGTAGGCGCGGGCGCCGTCCTTCTCCCAGAGCTCCTCGGCGCGCTGGCCGCCTCGCCCGCGGATCTCCATCGGCCACAGGAAGTCGTTGGCCTTGAACCCGGTGGCATAGACGATGACGTCGACGGGGTGCTCGACGCCACCCTCCACCTCGATCCCCTCGGGCGTGATCCTCCGGATCCCGTCCGTGACCAGGGTGACGTCGTCGCGCAGCAGCGTGTCGTAGATGCAGTCGCTCGAATCGACGATGATGGGCCGCGCCGAGTACGGCGGTGCGACCGGAGTCATCTTCTCGATGAGGTCCGGGTGGCCCGCGAGCTTGCTGCGGATGAACTCCAGCCGCTGCTCCAGGACCTTCTTGTTGCGCGCGCTCCTCGCGTGCGGATCGCTGAACCCCGGATCGATGCGCAGGACCTGCTGCGCGTTCCGCGGCCCCGCGAGCCAGCTCAGGCGCAATCGCATGAAGTTCGTCATGTACGGGAAGCAGCGGTCCAGCCAGTTCACCTGTGGCGGAAGCTCGTCGAGATAGCCCGGCGTGTCGAAGCACCAGTTCGGCGTGCGCTGGAACAGGAGCGTGTGCTCCGCGAGCTTCGCCAGCTCCGGCGTCATCTGGTACCCCGTGGCTCCGGTGCCGATCACCGCGACCCGCTTGCCTGCGAGATCGAGGTCGGCCGGCCAGCGGGCCGTGTGGAAGGAGGGACCCTCGAAGCGGTCCATGCCCTCGATGTCCGGCATCTGCGGGCGCGACAGGAATCCCACGCTGGCGATCACGGCGTTCGCGCGGCGGATGTCCAGGCCGGCGGGGCCCTCGGCCGTGATCTCCCAGACGCCGGCGGCCTCGTCCCAGACGATCGACCGCACCTCGGTGTCGAACGTGATGTCCCGGCGCAGGTCGAACTCCTCGGCCACCCAGCTGAAGTACCGCATGTTCTCGGACTGCGGACAGAACGCGTTGGGATAGCCGAAGTCGACGCCGTACAGGTGCGTGTAGGTGCGGCTCGTCGAGTCGACTCGCGCACCGGGGTAGCGGTTCTCGTACCACGTGCCTCCGACGTCGGCGTTCTTCTCGATCACGAAGTACGGGATCCCGGCGTGCTGCAGCTGGACGGCGGCGTTCAGGCCTCCCATGCCCGCGCCGATCACCGCCACCGTGAACTCCTCCAGATCCTCCTCGGGAGGTGGCTCGTGCCAGACGAGGCCCCGCGCCCACGGGTCCAGCGCCAGCTGCTCCACCCACAGCTCCAGCTCGGATGGCGGGATGTCGACTCCGGCAGTCAGGCCGAGGCTGCGCGGCAGGCGGTCCGGCTTGCCACAGGGGATGTCCGGTGCTCCCTGGTCCCGATGGGACTTCAGGAAGGCGGCCGCCCTGGACCGGAGCAGCTCCAGGTCGTCCGGATCCGAGACCGTCACGGTCTCGAAGATCATGGCGGAGCTCTCCGTGAGCCGCGTGTCCGCGACGCTCTCGTCGCCCGTGAGCTGATAGAGAAGCCCGCGCAGGACCATGGGGTCGGCATACTTCACCGCGTCATCGATGGTCGCATCGCTTGCGGCGAGCAATTCGGATCGTCCGGCCATCTGCTCGATCTCCCTGCGGGTGGCTACGGCGGAGCCCGGACCTATTGCGTGCCCTCGGCGTACCAGGTGCGGAACCGCTCGTACTTCGGCATCTCCTCGGAGTTGGCCTTGGGGTCGATCGGTACGTGGATCACCGCCGGGCCCCCGCTCGCGTAGGCTCGGGCGATGGCCGCGCCGAGCTCTCCCGCCTTGTCGACGTACTCGCCGTGGCAGCCGAAGCCCTCGCCGATCTTGTCGAAGCGGACCTTGTCGGACCAGTGCGTGCCCGTCTCGGCCGTTCCCGGGCCGAAGGTGCGCTTGTAGACGCCCACCTCGAGGCCCCACTGGAAGTCCACGCCGACGACGCAGACCAGCGGCAGGTTCTTCCGCACCGCGACCTCGAGCTCGGCGATGTGGAACAGGAACGAGGAGTCCGAGGTGATCAGCATGCCGGGCCGGACCTTTCCGGTCGCGGCCTGGTCGGCGAGCATGGCGCCGGTCGCGTACGGCAGTCCCGTTCCGATGTGGCCGAAGTTCTGGTTCCAGATCACGTCATGCGGCTTGCACTGCGAGTAGGTCCACTGGAAGATCACCGTGGCGCCGCCGTCGCGGATCAGGATGCCGTCCTCGGGGAAAGCCCTGGTGGCCTCGACGACGAAGCGCGAGGTGTGCATCGGCGCGCCGGAGCCATCGCCGTGGCTGAGCGATTCCTCGGCGATCTCGGCGAGCTCCGCCGCCCCGTCCCTCATGAAGGCCTCGAGGCCCGGCGCGGTCGCACGCGGCGTACCGAGCGCGCGCGAGAGCTGCGGCACGACGGCGCGCAGGTCGCCGACCAGAGGCACGTCGATCGGCCGGTTGACGCCGATCGCGGTCGGATCCTGCTGCACGTAGATCCACTTGCGGTCGGCCTCCTTCTCGAACCAGTGGCGCCAGCGACCGTAGTGCAGCGGCTCGCCCAGCTCGGTGCCGAGCGCGAGGACGACGTCGGAGTCCTCGACGGCACGGATGGAGGCCTCGGAGAAGACGTACTGGAAGGTACGATCCTCCAGCCCGGGAATGTACGAGGTGCCGCCCGAGGTCTGGATCACCGGGCACTGCATCAGGTCCGCCAGCTCCTTGACCGCGGCGCCGCTCCTCGAGGTGTGCACGGCGTGGCCGACGAGCAGGATCGGATTCTCGGCGTCGCGGATCAGCTGCGCGGCCTCGGCGATGCGGTCGCCATCTGCACCCTGGTTCACCAGGCGGTATCGGTGCGGGGGCAGGACCTCGGGCAGGTCGAGCTCCTCGACAATGACGTGGCTCGGATACTCGATGTAGCTCGGGCCGGGCGTGCCCGACATCGAGACACGGATCGCCTCCTGGATGATCTCGTCGGTCTGGTCGGCATACTCGATCGAGCCCGCGTACTTGACCGAATCCTCGATCATCGGCTCCTGGCGTACGAACTGGATGCGGCCGCGGCGCACGCGCCGCTCGGTGACGCGAGCGCGCTGGCCGCCGAGGAAGATGACGGGCGAGTTCTCGACCTTGCAGCACTGGATCGCGGGCATGGCATTGGCCATGCCCGGACCGAGCGTACCGATGGCGAGACCGGGCTTGCCGGTGATGCGCGAGGCGGCCTCCGCCATGAAACCGGCGGCTGCCTCATGGTGCGGCGAGACGACGGTCCAGCCGCGAGCCTCGGCCTCAAGGAACAGATGTACGAAGTTCGGATCCGGAATGCCGAACAGCGTGTTGATGCCCTCGGCCTCGAACAGGTCCAGAATGCGCTTGTAGACAGGTACGCCCATGGTGGGTCTTGCCCTCTCTTTCCAGGTCTTCTCGACTGTTTTCAGGGGTTGTGAGGCTGTGAACCGCCGGATGCTGTCGTCCCGCGCTCCGGCTCTCCGGAGCACGCGGGCTCGAGCAGTCGCGGCGAAAGCTCGATCGCTGCGGTGGCAGCCGGCACTAGAATACGCGGTTTCCGGGATCGATGGGCGTGTGGCCCCTCCACTGCGGGCCGGGCGCAGCGAGCCGACCTGGACGTCGGCCCGGGACGGACGGCGCCCGCCGATCCACTGGATCCGTGCAGGCTCGAGTCCGAGGGAGACGGGCTCCGCGTGTACAGTGTGGGGCGGTCGCTGCGCCCGGGGGCGCGCTGGCCTCCGGGGAGGAGAGTGCTCATGCCGATGAACCTGGACAAGGTCGGGCTCGAGAGCGAGCCCGCGGAGCGGACCTGGACCGCGCGGGACTGCATGCTGTACGCGATCAGCGTCGGCTGCGGTGTCGAGGAGCTGCAGTTCTCGACCGAGAAGGACCAGCAGGTCCTGCCCACGATGGCGGTGATGCTCGGTGGCGGCACCGGAGGGTTGCTCTACGAGGCCGGCTCCTGGAAGCGGGGCTCACTGGTGCACGGCGAGGAGGGCTTCACGCTGGAGCGCCCCATTCCTCCCGACGGCAAGGCGAAGGTGGAGGGCAAGCTCGCCGGCATCTACGACCGGGGAAAGGGCGCGCTCGTGGTGCTCGAGGGCACGGCCCGCGATGCCGAGACCGATGAGATCTGGTTCACGACGAGCATGCGCCTGTTCATCCGCGGCGAGGGCGGATTCGGTGGCGAGCGCGGGCCCAGCCTCGAGGCCAACCGCGCCCCCGAGCGCAAGCCCGACACCGAGGTCACGTACTCGACGCTGCCCGAGCAGGCGCTGATCTACCGCATGACGGGCGACATGAACCCGCTGCACGCCGACCCCGACTTCGCGAAGAAGGCGGGCTTCGACCGACCCATCCTGCACGGACTGTGCACCTACGGATTCACCGGTCGTGCGCTCCTCCACACCCTGTGTGGCTCGGACCCGGCGCGCTTCCGCTCCATGGACGGCCGCTTCTCGAAGCCCGTCTTCCCGGGTCAGGACCTCACCGTGCGCATCTGGGTCGATGGCGACGAGGCCATCTTCCAGACGCAGAGCTCGGGCGGGGACGTCGTCATCGACCAGGGGCGCTGCGGCTTCGTGCCCTGACTAGACCTCGATGTCGACCACGAGGACGTCTTCCATGTGGGGCCTGATGGCACGCCCCACCTCCTGATGTCTGTCGTGCGGGCCATAGGCGGCAAGGGCCTCGCGATCCTTCATCCGGACCACGGCTGCGTCGGTGTAGCGGGACCCTTGCTCCAGGAAGTTCTTGCCGATGTCGACCGACTCGACGCCTTCGATCTGTGACAGCAGATCTGTGAACTTCTGGTGAAGCTCCCTGCGCTGATCGTCCGTCGTCTCCTGCTTGAACGCGAAGAGCACGACATGCAATACGGCCACGGTTCCACTCCTCAGGGTTGACGCCGGCCTTCGAGGCGACGCTTGCGAGTCCGGCCCCGCATTATCGCACGACTCCCGGTCCGCCTACCCTGCCGGCATTCTCGAAGGGGGATGACCGGAAACTGCCCGGGTGACCTCGCCGCAGACCGTGCGCAGGCGCCGCGCCATGGCCTCGATCCGCGTCGCGCTCAGGCGCCTGGGTAGATCGGTCAGCACGAGCTCGAGTGTGACGCGACCATGGGCATCGAAGATCGGAGCTGCAATGTGGTGCACGGAGTAGTCTCTGCCCGTGTGGAGCTCCAGGAGCTGGAGCTCGTCCTCCGAGAACGATCTCGTCGCGCGGCTCACGACGGCCCGCGCCTCGGGGTCGAACGGATTCTCCCGGAGCCTCAGGATCGGCTCCCGCAGGCGCGCCATGGCGCGGCCCCGAAGGACGACCGAGTAGCCACGTTCGCGAATCACCACGAAGCCGCTGCGGAGGAATGCGAGCTTCCTCGGACCCAGGTCGAGTGATTCGAGCCATTGCTCCCGCCGCTCCTCGGGAGCAAAGGCCCAGTGCGTCGGCCCGAAGCAGGGCAGGTGCGGGGAGCGGATCCCGACCTGCGAGAGATGATGATCGGACCCCAGGGCGCCCGACGCAGCGATCACGAGGATGCCCTCCTCGCTGATCGCGACGGCACTGCACTGTACGCCGAGCTCCTCGGCCAGCGCGTCGCTCGCCCGGTGAGCTCTCCCCACCACGGAGTGCCTCATGATGGCCGACTGGCCGATGGCCACGAGCCCCAGGCCGAGCGCATACGTCCCGTGGTTCGGGTGGCGCTCCACGTATCCGCCGTGGACGAGGGCGCGGAGCACGCGCAGCAGAGAGCTGGCGTTGACGCCGAGCCGCCGGGCCAGCTCCGAGAGCGTGAAGGTCTCGGAGGGATGGGCCGCCAGGTAGTCGAGCGTCTGGACTACGCGAAGGGCTGCGGGAGCGAGCTGTTCCATGGCCTTCGGGCCCTCTCCGGGGCTCCCGTACCTCCCCCGGGACTGCCACGCTGCAGGGCCCGGAGTCCGGTCACGGACCGGGCCTAGACATAGAGGACCTGCATCCCGTAGCGGAGGGCCGGCTTCTCCTGTCCGACGATTCCCACCTCGACCTGCGCGGTGACGAGGGTCCCCTTCGACCTCGCCTCGGCTCTGACCACGCGGCTGCGCGCCCGGATGGAGCAGCCGACGCGCACAGGCGAGAGGAACCTGAAGCTCTCGGCGCCGTAGTTGATGCCGCTGCTGTGACCCTTGACCTCGATCGGACGAGGAACCGACTGGTGCATCAGGGACAGCACGAGATTGCCGTGTGCGACAGGTGCACCGAACGGGCTCTCCGCCCTGCAGCGCTCGACGTCCACGTGGATCCACTGGCGGTCGCCGGTCAGGTCCGCGAATGCGTCGACGAGCTCCTGCGTGATGGCGACCGCCTTGCCCCAGGGCCCGAAGTCCGCGGAGGCAGCCGCGTTGAGGGCGTCGATGTCCTCGAAGTCGATGGGCTCCAAGGCGCGCATTCTACCATGGCCAGTCCTGATCGAGACGGGCTCGGCTATACTCTATGCCCTGATCATTGCATATATGAAACACCGTCGATCGTGGATCCGATGACCTGGGCATGTGAAGATGGTGTCGCCATGCCGAGCCCCGCTCCGGGTCCACGATGAACGATCTGATGAAGAAGAAGCTCGATGCGAACGAGCTGATTCTCTGCCTCAGCCTCTCGCAGGCCCGGACGGTCGACATCCCGATGATGGCGGCGGCGTGCGGCTTCGACGCCATCTATGTCGACCTCGAGCACACCGCGACGTCCCTGGAGACCGCGGCAATGCTCTGCGCGGCATCGGTCGGCTTCGGACTGATCCCGATGGTGCGCGTGCCCTCGCACGATCACCAGTACATGACGCGCGTGATCGACACCGGGGCGATGGGTGTGATCGTTCCGCACGTGGACACCCGTGCCGAGGCCGAGCACATCGTCGACGTCTGCAGGTTCCCTCCGGTGGGTCATCGTTCCATCTCCGGCCCCGGCCCGGTGAGCCGCTATCGAGCCATGTCGCCGGCGGAGAACGTCGAGTACATGAACCGACAGACGATCGTCGCCGCCATGCTCGAGACGCCGGGGGCGATCGATCGGGCAGACGAGATCGCCTCGGTGCCGGGGCTCGACATGGTCCTGATCGGGACCCACGATCTCACCGCGGAGATGGGAATCCTCGGCCAGTTCGAGGACGCGCGATTCGGGGACGCCATGAAGGCCGCGGCGGCGGCCTGCCGGAGACACGGCAAGGTGATGGGGGTTGCGGGCATCCGCGATCTCGCGCTCCTGGGAGAGCTCGTTGCCCTGGGCGTGCGCTTCATCAGCGCCGGCACGGACGCGGGATTCTTCGTGGAGGCGGCCCGGGCCCAGGCGGGCAGGCTGCGAGGCATCCCGGTCGAGTAGGCAACGGGAGGAAGCGATGACCACCGAGATCCACCGGGCGCGGATCAGGCAGCCGATGGCCTGGCGAGGCAGCGACTTCTCGGGCAAGGACGACATCAGCTACGACCTCTCCCCGGGTCAGGCGCTGGCCCTGGAGGAGATCCTGGAGCGCACGGCGGCGATCGAGCGGGACGCGATCGGTCGCGAGCACTGCGGCCATCCCGCTCTCGACGGGGCACTCGCCACGGTCTACGAGGAGATCCTCCGCGGCCGCGGGCTGGTCGTCGTCCGGGGCTTTCCGGTCGCGGGACACACCGTCGAGGAGATCGAGCGGATCTACTGGGCGTTCTGCACGCACTTCGGGCAGCTGCTGTCCCACAATTCGTTCGGGCAGCGCATGGTCCGCGTGTTCGAGAGCCCGCTGCCGGGCGGCGTGCAGCCGGCGCGGGGGACGAAGTCCCGGGCGGAGCTGGCGATGCACAACGACGCCGCGGACATCTTCGGACTGCTATGTGTGCACCAGGCGAAGCAGGGCGGGGAGAGCCAGTACTCGAGCGGCCCGGCGGCGCACGACGCGATTCGCGAGTCGCATCCGGAGATCCTGCCGATCCTCTATCGCGGCTTTCCTCACCATCGCCGCAGCGAGCAGCCGGACGATCAGCCGGACGTCACGCCCTACGACGTTCCGATCTTCTCGAACGTCGACGGCTCGATCTGCATCAACTTCACCTACAGCAGCATCCTGCCCGCCCTGCACGAGCTCGGCCGCGCGTTCACGCCGGAAGAGACGGAGGCGATCGACATCCTGCGAGAGACCCTGGTGGCGCAGCAGATCGAGTTCCGGCTGGAGTCCGGAGAGGCCGCGTTCGCGAACAACTACGCGATGTGCCACTCGCGATCCGACTTCGTCGACGGTGATACACCCGGGACCCGCAGGCTCCTCCTGCGCGCCTGGATGGAGGTCTCCGCGGCGGACCGGCGACTCCCGGTGGGCCGGGAGTTCTTCCACATGGAGAACGCCGGGGGCAGACTCGGCTACGACCCGGTTCCCGGCCGCGCGGAGCGGATCGCCTCGAACGACTACGACCACGTCTCCGAGGAGCTGGCCAATCTGTTCAAGACCGCCCAGGCAAAGCCGGGGAGCGCCCGGGTAGAGCGCAAGTGAGCCGACCGGGGCGAATCGTCTACTTCGACGCGTGGACCGATCCGGTGGCCGGGGAGATCCTGGCCGCCGCAGCCGACGTCGAGCTGGTGCGGCTCGAGCTGGACGGTGACGGGTGCACGAACTGGACGGAGCTGGCCCGCACGCACGGCTACCAGGCCCTGACGCGCAGCGAGGCCCGGAGCCGGCCGGAGCGGGGCGAGCAGTGGCTTCCGGGAGCCGCACTCGTCGCCCGCTGTCCGCATCTGCTCGCCGTCTGCTCGGCGGGGGCGGGATACGACGTGGTCGACGTCGACGCGTGCACGGCTGCCGGAGTCATCGTCTGCAACAACGCTGGCCCGGGGGCGGAGGCGGTCGCGGAGCACGTCCTGGGATTCATGCTCGCGCTGTCGAAGAAGATCGCCCTCGGGGATCGCATGATCCGGCGCGGCCCGCTCGCGGACCGGATGGTCCTCAGGGGCAACGAGATCCGCGGCAAGACGCTCGGCGTGGTGGGCATCGGAAAGATCGGCGCACGGCTCACCGAGCTGTGCCGGGGTCCGTTCGACATGAACGTTGTGGCCCACGATCCGTTCCTCGGTGCGGACGAGATCGCATCCCACGGAGCCCGGAAGGTCGAGCTGGGTGAGCTCCTCGAGGAAGCCGACTTCGTCGCCGTGAGCTGTCCCCTCACCGCCGAGACGGCCGGTCTGTTCGGAGCCGACGAGTTCGCGCAGATGAAGCCGACCGCGTTCTTCATCTCGACGGCTCGGGGTGAGGTGCATGACGAGGCCGCGCTGGTCCAGGCACTCGAGACCGGACGCATCGCCGGTGCGGGGATCGACGTCTTTCACCAGGAGCCTCCGCCGCACGACCACCCGCTGCTCGGGCTGGACAGCGTCGTCGCGACCCCCCACACGGCGGGGATCACGCGGGAGTCCGCACACGCGATCGCCGTCGCCACCGCACAGCAGTGGATCGCGATCTTCGAGGGCGCGGTTCCACCGCGCATCGTCAACCCCGAGGTCTGGCCCCGCTATTCCGAGCGCTTCGAGGAGATGCTCGGCTTTCGACCGGCCGCGCTGGATGCAGGAGAGTCTCGATGAGCCGGATGCAGGACCTGCTTCCCGCGTACCGGAAGCTCTGGGAGCCTGCCGGCGGGGGGGAGCGAGCTCAGCGCAGCGACGCCTACGGAGACTGGTACGCGCAGGACATCCATTCCTTTCTTCCGGGGACCTGGGTGATCGCGGGTCACCACCGCGGACATGCGGAGATCCTCGAGCTCTTCGAGGCGGTCCGGCGGGTCTGGACCGTGCGCTCGGTCTTCCACCACAACAACTACTGGGTGGGGGAGGACACGATCTGCACCGAGTGGTTCTCGACGAACGGGGTCTTCACCGGTCAGAGGTGTCGCAACAGCGGACTCACGCGCCACAGCTTCGTCGGGGACCGGGCCGTGGAGTGGCAGGAGTACACCGACAGCGAGTTCTTCGAGGAGATGCACGCCGGCTGGAGAGACGTGGTGGGCCCCGAGTTGGGAGCCCATCTGTCCCGCTACGATCGAAGCGGCCCGCCGTGGTACCCCGATCCCGCGCAGAACGAGTGGCCTCTCGAGACGTCGCTCGGCGACGGCCGCAGCTCTGCGCCGGAGGGAATGCGGAAGCGACTCGACGCGTCCATGCGCTTCTGGGAGGCGCCGAGGAGCGCGTCTCGCGACCTGTTCGCGGACGACGTGGACGTCCACTTTCAGGGGCGGTCGTGGCCGCTCGGCGGACACCATCGCGGCCGGGAGGGCGTCGAGCGCCTCTTCGAGGTCGCGAGCAGGATCTGGCCCGAGCCCTCGGAGATCGTGAAGACCGAGTTCTGGGCCAATGACGACAGCGTGCTGGTCCACTGGTTCAGCCGCAACGAGACCTGGAAGGGCCAGCCCTGTCGGAACAGCGGGTGGGCGGTGTGGCAGTTCGCAGGGGAGCGGGTCGTCCGCTGGCGCAACTACGTGGACACGAGCTTCTACGCCGAGGTACACGATGGCTGGAGAGAGGCCGTGGGCCGCGGTCTGGGGCAGGGGCTGCCCAACTGGCCACTGCCGGGGGACGTGAAGTACCCGGATCCAATGGCGCACGAGTGAGTCAGGGTGCGCGGCAGCGTATTCCGGTAGAGGTGGAGAATTGAAGTACAGCACGATCCAGTACGAGCAACGGGGCCACACCGCGTGCATCACACTCGACCGGCCGGAGCGTCTCAACGCCATCAGTGACGAGATGATCCGGGAGCTGACCGAGGCGTACGCCACCGTCGAGGACACGGAGAGCGTGTGGGCGCTGATCGTGACCGGAGCCGGTCGAGCGCTCTGCGTCGGCGCGGATCTGAACAAGGCGGGAACACCGGAGGCCGGCACCTTCTCGGGCGGCGTCGACACCCAGGGACAGCCCATGCTGGGCTCCTACCGCCAGTGGGATGCGCCGCAGGAGGCGACGCCGCCCTACCTCCAGATGACGAAGCCCGTCATCTGCGCGGTCAACGGCATCGCGACCGGTGCCGGCCTCGACCTGATCACGACGGCCGACATCGTGATCGCATCGGATCAGGCGTCCTTCTTCGACCCGCACGTCAGCATCGGTCTCGTCCCGGGTCGGGAGATGGTCCGCCTGGCAAGGGTGCTGCCCCTGAGCGTCGCGATGCGTGTGGCGCTGCTGGGCAAGCACGAGCGGCTTCCGGTCGAGCGCGCCTACGAGCTGGGGCTCGTGACCGAGATCGTCCCGCATGACGGCCTGATGGACCGGGCCTGGGAGATCGCGGAGATCATGAACCGCAACGCGCCGCTGGCGGTTCGCGGGACCCGCCTGGCGATCCGCAAGGGACTGTCCCTGCCGATCTACGAGGCAGAGCTGCTCTCCGAAGGCTACCGGCTGCGCGTGGCACAGACGGAAGATGCCCTGGAGGGCCCGAAGGCATTCCTCGAGAAGCGCGATCCGCACTGGCGAGTCCGCTAGGCCCCCGGCGACGCGGCGGGTGTCAGAATAGGCGGCGATGGCGATGGCTTCCCACGGACGGAGCGTGACCGGGCGGCCGGCCGGGCCGCCCGCGCTCGACTTCGACGTCGTCGTGGTCGGCGCCGGCATGTCCGGCCTCTACGCCCTGAAGGTGCTGCGCGAGCAGGGGCTCCGGGTCGTCGTGGTGGAGAAGGCGCCCGGCGTCGGCGGTACCTGGTACTGGAACCGCTATCCGGGCGCGCGCTGTGACGTCCCGAGCCTCGAGTACTCGTTCGGCTTCGACCCCGATCTGGAGCAGGAGTGGGTGTGGACCGAGCACTTCGCATCGCAGCCCGAGATCGAGCGGTACCTCAACCACATCGCCGACCGGTACGATCTGCGCCGCGACATCCGGCTGAACACCGCCGTGTGCTCGGCGACGTTCGACGAGGCGAGCGATTCGTGGGCCGTGGAGACCGAGGCGGGCGACCGCCTCCGTGCTCGCTTCTGCATCATGGCCACCGGTGGCCTGTCCGCTCCGAACCGTCCGCCCTTCCCGGGGATCGACCGCTTCGGGGGCACGGTCGTCCAGACCAGCCTCTGGCCCGAGCAGGGCGTCGAGCTCGAGGGCAGGCGCATCGGCATCATCGGTACCGGATCTTCGGGTGTGCAGTCGATCCCCGAGCTGGCCAGGGTGGCCGCGCACCTGACGGTGTTCCAGCGAACGCCGACGTTCACCTGGCCCTCGCACAACAAACTGCTGACGGCCGGGGAGCAGGCCGCGGTCAAGAAGCGTTACCGGGAGATCCGACGCGAGCAGGCGAGGTCGCCCAGCGGCACCGCCGGCACGACCGGCGCGCTGAGCTTCCAGGTTCCCATCGACGACCGTGAGATCCTCGCGAGCACGCCGGAGGAGCGCGAGGCGGTGCTGGGCGAGTTCGGCTTCAGCGCCTGCCGCGTCTGGGTCGATACCGCTCGAGATCTCGAGGCCAACGAGATGGCCGTCGAGCTCTTCCGCGAGATGGTCCGGCGAACGGTGAAGGACCCGGAGCTGGCCGAGGCACTGTCGCCCCGGGGCTATCCGCTGGGCTGCAAGCGGCCGGTGATCGACGCGGGCTACTTCGACACGTTCAACCGCGACAATGTGAGCCTCGTCGATCTCCGGGAGGACGGGATCGAGGAGATCACGTCCACCGGCATCCGCACCGCGCAGGGTCACGTGGAGCTCGACGTGATCGTGCTCGCCACGGGCTTCGACGCCATGACGGGTGCCCTGACGCGCATGGACATCCGCGGGCGCGACGGGCGACTGCTGCGCGACGACTGGGCCGACCGGCCGCGGACGTACCTCGGCGTTTCCATGGCCGGATACCCGAACCTGTTCGTCAGCGTCGGTCCCGGCAGCCCGTCCGTGCTGGCGAGCTATCCGACCCAGATCGAGCTGCAGCTCGGATGGATCGCCGCGCTCCTGCGCCATGCCTTCGAGAAGGGCTTCACCTTCGTCGAGGCCGACGCCGCCTACCAGGATGCCTGGTGTGACCACGTCGACGCGGTGGCCGAGGGCACGATGTTCACCGCGCCGAGCTGCAACTCCTGGTACAACGGTCAGAACGTCGAGGGCAAGCCCCGCGTGTTCCTTCCGTACGCCGGCGGTCTGACGGTCTACATGGAGCGCTGCAACGCCGCCGCCGGCAACGGGTACGAGGGATTCTCGATCCGTTGACCCGCCGCGCAGGTCAGCCCGCGTAGCTCAGGGTCGATCCCGTACGGGGCTCGCAGCAGCGTCGTGCGGCTCCTGGAACAGGGCGCGCACGGCCCGCAGATCCGGCTTCATCGAGGTGGTCCGGGGCAGGGCGTCCGTGACCCGGTAGCGTACGGGTGCGTGGACCGAGCTGAGCCGGCGCCTGACGTGCGCGTCGAGCTCGTCCTGCGTCGGGGCATCCGCCCCCTTTCGAAGCTCCAGCGCGGTCGCCGGCACGTGCCCGAGCCGCGAGTCGGGGATGCCCACGGTCGCGGCGTCCAGGATGCCGGGGTGCTCTCGGAGCACGTCGTCGATCTTCTCGGGCAGGACCTTGAAGCCTCCACGCACGATCACCCCGTCGCCACGGCCCCTGTGGAAGACGAAGTCGTCCTCGTCGATCATCGCCAGGTCGGTCGTGCGGATCCACTCGGGCCCGATGTCGGGGAGACGCGCCTCCAGGTATCCCTGCTCTCCGCGCGGGAGCTCCCGGCCCGTGTCCGGGTCGACGACGCGGAGCTCGACCCCTGCGAAGGGGCGGCCCATCGCCCCGCGCTTGGAGCGCGAGTACTTCTCGTGCAGCTCTGGCGTCCACGAGACCAGCGTCCCGCAGAACTCCGTCGCTCCGTAGGCCCAGATCACCTTGATCCCGTAGACGCGCTCGAACTCCTCCTGGAGCTCTGGCGGCATCGGGGCGCTCCCCCCGTAGACGTACTCGAGGCTCGCGACCGCCGACCGCGGGACCGCGGCGTCCAGCATCATCCTCGGGATCGCGGGGGGAACGTTGACGCTGCGCGGACGGTGCCGTCCGACCGCATCCGTCCACTCCTCCAGGTCGAACTTCTCGAGCAGGACCAGCAGCCGCTCGATCGCGAAGTCCGCCACCAGACAGCAGGTGCCGCCGATCCCCGACAGCGGCCACCCCATGATGTCGGGGGAGGCCGTCGCATCGACGGCGCCGCCGCGGATGCTCTCCACCGCCCGGACCAGGATCCGGTTCGGGATCGCGATGCGCTTGGGAGGCCCGGTGGTTCCGCTCGACAGGATCTCGATGCCCGATTCCCTCAGGGGTGCCCGGTACGGCCCGGTGCCCAGACGCTCGAGGCCCGGCACGGGCGTCGCGGGCTCGTCGCCTCCCCAGCGCAGAGCGATGCCCACCGCCTGGCTCTCGCGTAGCTGCGCGATGACCGGCTCGCTCCAGTCCTCGGCCTCGGCGACGACCGCCGCGAAGCCGGCGCTCGCCAGATCCCCGGCGAGGGCTTCGGGCGACTGATACGCGTACAGGTTCGAGACGGTCCGGCCGGCCTCGAGGAGCCCGAGCATGGACGCGGCGTGCGCGGGCCGGTTGCGGGCCACGATGGCCACGGGCGCATCCTCCGGCACACCCGCGCGGCCGAGCTCGCGGATCAGGGCGTCGGCCAGACCCGAGACAGCGCCGCAGGTGATCTCCTGGCGGCGGAACTCCAGGGCGACCCGCTGCGGATCCCGGCGAAGGGCCTTGCCGATCTGCTCCTGCACATCCATCAGCGGTCGTCCCGGAACAGGGTCGGGCCGGCTAGCTGCGGCCGGGAGGGCTCAGCAGGGCATCTGCGGCTCGATCCCGGTGCCAGCGCGAATCGCCGAGCAACGCCTGGTTGAGCAGGGCTCGCTTGAGATAGAGGTGGCAATCGTACTCCCAGGTGAATCCCACTCCGCCGTGCATCTGCACTCCTTCCCGGGCCACGTGGGCGTAGCCGTCCGCCGCGAAGAACTTGGCCTCCGAGGCGGCGATTCGCGTCTCGTCCTGCTCGCTGGCAAAGGCCTCGAGAGCCCGTTCGACGCTGACCGCGCTGCCCTCGACACGCATCATCATGTCCACGCAGCGGTGCTTCAGCGCCTGGAAGCTGGCGACGGGACGATCGAACTGCTGACGTTGCTTGGTGTAGGCGACCGTCGACTCGAGTACCTGGCCTGCGCCTCCCGCACTGTCGCAGGCGAGAGCGATGGCACCCAGGTCGATGAGCTTCTCGCGCAGCTTCGCACCCCGGGACGGATCGCCGAGCATCGCTTCCCGGGGTACGACGACATCGCGCAGCTCGAGGCGCGAGAAGCGGCGTGTCGGATCGAAGAGGGGCTGTGGCGTGATCTCCAGCGACTCCAGCCCGGCGTCGAGGATGACCAGCGCAACGCCTCCGTCCCGGGATCGGGCAGCGACCAGGATCAGCTCGGCCACGTCCGCGTCCGGTACGTACTCGGCGGTCCCGCGCAGCGAGATCTCCGCCCCCCGGTCCACGATCTCCAGCCCCAGGCTCCCTGCCTCGCACCGGCCTGCACGTCCCACGAGAGCTGCGCTGGCCAGCAGATCGCCCGCTGCAATGCGCGGCAGCATCCGGGAGCGCTGATCGGGACGGCCCGCCATCAGCAGGGCGCCCCCGAACAGGACCACCGACGGCACGAAGGCGCAGGGGACGAGTCCGCGTCCGAGCTCCTGCATCACCACGCCCAGCTCGACCAGAGTGGCGCCCGCGCCACCGAGCTCCTCCGGGATTGCGAGTCCGGTCCAGCCCAGCCCCGAGAGCAGCTCCCAGAGCTTCGCGTCGTGCCCGGTGGGCTGGTCCATCGCCTGCCTCGTCCGCTCGGGCCCGGCCTCTCGATCCAGCACTTCACGGATCGCCTCGCGCAGCTCCTGCGGGTCGAGCTCGGCGGTGCGTGTTCGCCGGATCATCGGGGCTCCCGGGGCATGCCCAGGACCTGCTCACTGATGATGTTGCGCTGGATCTCGTTGG
This sequence comes from Deltaproteobacteria bacterium, assembly GCA_029261925.1. Taxonomy (GTDB): domain Bacteria; phylum Myxococcota_A; class UBA9160; order SZUA-336; family SZUA-336; genus JAGWBS01. The sequence goes on from JAJDAJ010000093.1 coordinate 27,921, forward strand.
TGCCGGCCGAGATCGTCCACGTGTACGAGTTCAGGAAGTCGAGCTCCCACACGCCCGACACGTAGGGTCCGGCTCCCAGCCAGGGGGCCAGCTCCTGGGCCGCCATTCCCCCGAGCTCGGCGCAGTACCGCGTGAATCGCTGCAGGATCTCGCTGTAGTAGAGCTTGATGATCGACGACTCGGGCCCCTCGCCGCCGGTGTGGAGCAGCTCCGAGAGCATCCGGTTGACCAGCAGACGGAGATTGACGATCTCGGCGTGAAGGTCGACGAGATCGCGGCGCACGCCCGTGTCCTCGATCGCCGGCTTCCCTCCCGGCCCCGGCGTGCTGCGCGCGAGCTCGACGAGCATCTGGAATGCCACCCGCAGCTGCTCGGCCGGCATCAGGAGGATCATGCTCCGCTCGGTCGACAGCGTGGAGTTCGCGATGCGCCAGCCCTGGTTCTCCTCGCCGATCCGGCAGTCGACAGGGATCTCGACGTCGGTCAGGAAGAGCTCGCAGAACTCCTCGCGGGAGGTGAGATCCCGGATGGGCCGGATCTCGACTCCAGGAGTCTCGAGGTCGAGCAGGAAGTAGGAGATCCCCCTGTGCTTGGGCGCATCGGGGTCGGTCCGTGCGAGGAGCAGGCAGTGTCGAGCGTGCATCGCGTACGTCGACCACACCTTCTGTCCGTTCACCACGTAGACATCGCCCCGCCGCTCGGCGCGCGTGCGCAGCGACGCGAGATCGGATCCGGCGCTCGGCTCCGAGAAGCCCTGACACCAGATCTCGCCCTCGTCCAGGATCGCGGGCAGGTGGCGCCGCCTCTGCTCCTCCGTACCCGCGTGGACGAGTGCGCCGTACGTGTGGAAGAGGGAGATGAGGTAGACGCCGAGGCGCGGCGCGCCGGCGCGCGCCATCTCCTCGGCGATCACGACCTGCTCGAGGAGCGTGTACTCACGCCCGGTCCACTCGGACGACCAGTGCGGCGCCGCCAGCCCGGCTTGCCTGAGCTCTGCCAGCCACTCTCGCTGGAAGACCAGGCTCTCCTCGACCGAAGCCCCCGTCATGCGGGCCACCCAGCCGACGGGCACATGGTCCTGGCACCATGCGCGGATCTCTCGCCGGAAGTCGGAGAGTGCCTCGAGCTCGGCTAGCATCGCTCGGCCCAGGATACCGGTTTCCCCCCGGTCAGGGCAGCACGGAATGCCGGCTCCTGTCATATATGAAATGGCGAGTGGGGACGGCTCGCGATCGAGACGCCCGTGTGAAGCCCACGGTCGACTAGACTCCAGCGTCTCCCGCGGCGGTCGTGTCGCATCTGCGGAAGGGAGCGAGCGGAATGTCGACCCGGAGCTTCGAGATCCGATCCGGTCTCGATCACCCCGTCATCGATTCGGACGGTCACTGGGCAGAGCTGTTCCCGGTGCTGTTCGAGTACGTCGAGGAGATCGCCGGATCCGCCGTCCTGGAGCGCTTCCGCGCCGGGTATGGCCACCGGTTTCACGACTGGTACGAGGCGGACGCCGGGTCTCGTCGGCGGAACCGGATGCGACGTCCGTCCTACTGGGGCGTTCCGACGGGCAGCGATCGCATCGCGAGCCTGGTCCCGTCGGTGTTCCGCGAGAGTCTCGATGGCTGGGGCATCGACGTCGCCGTCGTCTATCCCACGATCGGTCTCACCCTGGCGCGAGACGTCGGTGATCGCGAGCTCGTCAACGGCGTGATCCGTGCCTACAACGCGATGGTCGCCGATTTGTTCGCTCCGTTCTCCGATCGCATCATCCCGGTGGGTGTCGTCAGCCTCGTCGAGCCGTCGGACGCGATCGAGCAGCTCGAGCACGCCCACGCACTGGGCCTCCGGCAGGTGGTGACGGGTGGGTCCATCGTCCGGACCGTCGAGGCCGATGCGGGGTGGCAGCCGGATCCGGCCAGGCGCCGCGTCTACATCGATGGCCTCGGGCTCGACAGCCCGTACGACTACGACCCCGTATGGGCGAAGTTCAACGAGCTGAGGATCCCCGTCGCCACCCACAGCGGGAGCATGGGCTGGCCCGATCGGAGCTCACCGAGCAACTTCGTGGCCAACCATCTGGGGCACTTCGCCCAGAGCCATCACCTGTTCGCGCGCAGCCTGCTCCTGGGAGGCGTCACCCAGCGCTTTCCGGAGCTGCGCTTCGGTTTCCTGGAAGGCGGGGTGGGCTGGGCATGCAGCCTGCTCTCGGATCTCGGGGAGCACTGGGAGAAGCGCAACCGGAGGTTCCTGGACTCGCACCTGAAGCCGACGAATCTCGACCGCGACGAGCTCCGTCGGCAGCTGGAAGGCTACGCGCGCGTCCAGAGGCGCTACGCCGGAAAGATCGACGACATCATCGCGAAGAACCTGGACCAGCTCGAGTCCGACATCACGTCGGAGGAGCTCGTCGAGAGGGATCGGAACTCGGATGACTTTGACCGGGTCGAGATCGGATCCAGCGACGAGATCGCCAGCCTCTTCCGGCGCAACTTCTACTTCGGCTGCGAAGCCGACGACCCCATGACCGCCGTCGCATTCGATCCCCGGATGAAGATGCACCTGAAGCCGGTGCTGGGCTCCGACATCTCACACTTCGACGTGATCGATGCCACCGAGGTGGTGGCGGAGGCCCACGAGCTGGTCGAGAGCGGCCTCCTGACCGCCGAGAACTTTCGAGACTTCACGTTCTCCAACGCCGTCGGGCTCTTCGCCGGCATGAACCCGGACTTCTTCGCGGGCACGATCGTCGAGGAGGACGCGCGGCGGGAGCTCGAAGCCCTGCGCGAGCGAGACCTCGCGTGAGCGAGCCACCTGCGGGCGTCGGCGTTCGAGGTCGCGCCGCTCTCCGGCCACCACGCGGCGCCCGGTCCGCGGGCGCCCCCGCAATCGCGGGGCGCGCGTGTATCATGCCGCCGCGCCCGGGCGAGGGCGCGCCGATCGCCGGGGCCCGCCCGGCGTGAGCCGAATGGATTCATGCCGTCCCCCGCGCTCTCGCATCTACGCATCTGCGACCTGACGGGCCAGCTGGCCGGAGCCGGAGCCACGCGGGTGCTGGCCGCATTCGGGGCCGAGGTGATCCGCGTCGAGGATCCGACGCGCAAGGGCAGGTGGGACATCCTGCGCGGGGGGGCCCCGTTCGTCGACGAGCGCAGGGGCCTCGAGCTCGGCGGCGCCTTCAACAACCACAACGTCGAGAAGAAGGGCGTGACCATCAACCTGAAGGACCCGCGCGGTCGCGAGCTCTTTGCCGACCTGGTGCGCGTCTCCGACGCCGTCACGGAGAACTTCGCGGCGGGCGTGATGGGGCGGATGGAGCTCGGCTACGAGGAGCTCCGCCGGATCCGCGAGGACATCATCTACGTCTCGAACTGCGGGTTCGGCCACAGCGGTCCGTACGAGTCCTTCAAGACCTGGGGGCCGATCGTGCAGGCGATGTGCGGCCTCACCTTCCTCAGCGGGCTGCCCGACCTGCCCTCCGCCGGCATCGGCTTCTCGTACATGGATCACCACGGCGGAAACATCATGGCGGTGGCCATCCTCGCCGCGCTCGCGTACCGGAACCGGACGGGCGAGGGGCAGTGGATCGACATGGCGTGCACGGAGGCCGGAGCGACGCTGGTGGGTCCGCAGATCCTCGACTTCACCGTCAACGGCCGGCCGCTCCGTCGCCCGGGCTTGCCCCACAGCAATCACAGCCAGAGCCCCGAGATGGCTCCGCACGACATCTACGCGACCGCGGGGGACGACAGCTGGATCGCGATCGCGTGCCGGAGCGATGACGACTGGCGGTCACTCGCCGCGGTGATCGCGGAGCCCTGGGCCGCGGAGCCGCGCTACGCGACGCTGGCGGGCCGCCTCGAGCACGAGGCCGAGCTGGACCGGCGGGTCGGCGCCTGGTGCGCGCCGCAGGATCGCTTCGCCCTCGCGGCGCGCCTCCAGGCCGCCGGGATCCCGGCGGCCGCGGTCCAGCAGCCCGGGGAGCGCATCGACCACGACCCCGGCACGGAGGCGTGGGGGCTCTGGCCCCGGGTCGAGCACCCCGAGATCGGCGAGGTCCGCGTCGATGGCCTCCCGGTCCACCTCTCCGAGACCGACTGGAGCCTGCGCCGCGGGGCGCCCTGTCTCGGCGAGCACAACGACGAGGTATTCCTCGAGCTCCTCGGACGCGATCCCGGGGAGATCGAGCGCCTGCGGGCCGACGGGGTGGTGTGATGCCGGGCCTGCTCGAGGGACTGCGCGTGGTCGAGCTCGCCAGCGAGTTCGCCGCATTCGCCGGGAAGATGTTCGCGGGGCTGGGTGCCGAGGTCGTCGTGGTCGAGCCACCGGGAGGGCATGCCTCGCGGTCGTTCGGGCCCTTCGCCGGCGACGTCCCCGGACCCGAGAACAGCCTCTGGTGGCGCCACTACGGCACCGGGAAGAAGAGTGTCACCGTCGATCTCGACACGGACGCGGATGCGCTGCGCCGGCTCGTCGCCAGCGCCGACATCGTGCTCGAGGCCGAGGCGCCCGGCCGCCTGTCCGGGCTCGGCCTCGACTTCGACGCCTTCCATGCGGATCTCCCGGCGCTCATCTGGGTCTCCGTCACGCCGTTCGGCCACGACCTTCCGCGTGCCGGGGAGCAGGCGGTGGACCTGACCGTGCAGGCGGCAGGCGGCCCGGTGTGGAGCTGCGGGTACGACGACCACACCCTTCCGCCAGTCAGATGCGGGGGGAACCAGGGCTACCACACGGCATCGATCTGGGCGCTTCTGGGCGCGCTGACGGCCGTGCTGCACCGGGACGTCCGCGGCCTCGGGCAGCGCGTCGACGTGAGCATGCACGCGGCGGCCAACGTCACCACGGAGCTGGCATCGTACACCTGGCTCGTCGCCCGCGAGACCGTACAGCGCCAGACCGGGCGGCACGCGTCCGTCCAGCCGACGAGCGAGACCGTGGTCGTCGCCGCGGACGGTCGCGCCGTCAACACGGGCGTGCCGCCCCGGACGGGTCCGGAGTTCCGCCGGCTGCTGGCCTGGCTCGAGGAGCTCGGACTCCTCGACCAGTTCCGCGACCGGGTCTTCCTCGAGATGGGTGCGGAGCGCGAGCGGATCGATCTCTCCGTCGTGGGCGCGGATCCGGTGGTGACGGAGATCTACGCGGCTGCGCGGGAAGCGCTGGTCTTCATCGCCGGCCGCCTGGATGCCCACGAGTTCTTCATCCAGGGCCAGCAGCACGGCATTGCCTGTGGTGTCGTCTACGCACCCGAGGAGGTGCTCGACGACCCGCACTTCGTCAGCCGGGGCTTCCCGGTCCGGATCGACGACGGGGTGCTCGGCAGGAGCTACATCGCGCCGGGCGCGCCGTTCGTCTCGAACCGGACCCGCTACGCGGTCACGCGCGCGCCGGCGGTCGGGGAGCACGACGACCTGCTGCGCGATCTCCGGCCGCGCACGGACCGGTCGCGGGAGCGGCCGTGAGCGCCGATCCAGCGGTGGGCGGGCCTCAGGCCGCGGTCGGCGGCAGGTCCACGCGGTAGAGCTCCGCGGCGTTGTCCTGGAGCACCTGCCGCTTCGTCGCGTCGTCCATGCCTGCGAGCGCCTTGTCGACCGACTCCAGCGCATCGGGATACAGGCATGTCGGGTGCGGGTAGTCCGTCTCGAACATCACCTGGGATGCGCCGAGTGCCTCGATCGTCGGCTTCAGGCCCTGGCGCTCGAACCAGAAGCACCCGTAGACCTGTCGCTTGAAGTACTCCGACGGCCGCAGCGAGAGCACGTCGACCACGCTGGGCGAGCTCTCGTAGAGCTGGTAGTCGAGCGCCTCGAGGAAGAACGGAATCCAGCCGATCCCGCTCTCCACCGAGACGAACTTCACGGTGGGGTATCGCTCCATCAGACCCGAGAAGATGAGGTTCGCCAGGACGCGCCCGTTCGCCATGAAGATCATCGCGGACCCGATCGCCAGCTTGCGCTCGCCGTCGAGCCCGGGCCACGGCGACGAGCCATACCAGTCCATCAGCTGCTCGCTCGCGCCGATGTGAAAGTTGACCGGCTGGTGGTGCTCCGCGCACGCCTCCCAGAACGGCTCCCACTCGGGCTGCCAGAGCTCGGGCGCGCCACGCACGTGCGGGTCGCTGCAGATGTTCACGCCGCGCAGGCCGTTCGCCGCCGTGCGGTGAACTTCCTCGGCCGAGGCCTGCGGGTCCCACCACGGCATCAGCGCCATCGGCAGGAGCCGGTTCTTGGACTCCTCCTGGATCTCCGTCATGGCGTCGTTGTAGAGGGTGACGCAGAGCTGGCGAAGCTCCGGGTCGCCGATGTCCGCGAAGCGCTGCGCGCCGAATCCGGCGACGTTCGGGTACAGCACCTGCGCCCAGATCCCGTGCTCATCGAGTACCTCGACGCGGGCGCGCATGTCGTACGACGCGGGGTGGATCTCGTCGCGCGTGAACTCGAAGAACGCGGGCCCGGGGGTCTTCGCGCCGTCCGGCCGGATCACGCTGGAGAGGTTCTGACGACCGAGCAGGGCGCCGTCGAAGGACCAGCTGAGGTTGCCGTCTGCCTCCACGACACGGGGAACGCGATCGGCGAAGCGCGCCGGCGCCCGGCTCGTCCACAGGTCGGGCGGCTCGGTGATGTGCGCATCCACGTCGATGATGTGGAGCTTGCGGATGTCCATACCGGTTCCTCCCTGCGGCTTCTCGCGGACCCTACGGCACGCCCCGATCCGGGTCAAACACGAGCTGGAATCCTGGCTCGGACCCCGGGACCCATCTCGAGAGCGCTCGCGCGAGCGCCGCGCCTGTCGCAGGCCGCCCCGGATCAGCGGGCGGACAGGCCCTCGTTGCCCTCCCGGAGGCGCAGCCTGAGGGCGTTCTGGTAGTAGGCCACCATCTCGTACTGCCCGATCAGCATCACGAACTCGATCAGCTGCTTCTCGTCCAGGGCTTCCGCCAGGACGCTCCAGGTCGCGTCGGAGATCATGGCGTCCTCGCGCAGCTCTTCCACCGCGCGGAGAATGGCGCGGTCGTGATCGCTCCATCCCGGCGCCCCGGAGCCCCGGGTCACTCGCTCGATCTCCTCCGCCGTCAGGCCGACGCTCTTGGCGATCGGGACGTGCTCTCCCCACTCGAACGGCGCCTGGCAGAGCCATCCCACGCGCAGGATCGCCAGCTCGCGATCTCGCGGTGGGAGCACACCGCTGAAGAAGAGCCGGGCGGTCTCCGCGTGTAGCCTGTAGAGCTCGGCATGGCGAACCATGGTCCGGAAGATCTCCGGAGCTTCTGCCGCCTGCGGCCCGGGCTCGACCCCCGGCTCGTCGCGAATCTGCCCGGTCGCCTCGAGCGCCCGCAGTACCTCGTCGGTGAACTCCTGGGGCTGGAGCGGCCCGACTCGCGGCGGCTTGCCGGTGATCAGCGCCTCGCGTGCTCTCGTGTCGGGCTCTGCACGGGTCATGGTGACCAGCAGGATACCAGTCAGTCCCGCGAGGAGGGCGGTCGGGAAGCGGCGGCTGAGTCTCATGCGCGGATCTCCGGGAAGATGGAGTGGGGAGTCGGGGCGGAGCGCGGTCAGCGCGGGTTCGGATCCCGGGAACGGAACGCCTGGACCTCCCGGAGGAGCGTCGCCAGTGCTCCGCGATCGAGCTGATCCATCCGGCTGAAGCGCAGGCAGCTCTTGCCACAGCTGACGCCCGGGAAGTCACACTTCCGCCTCGCCAGAACGCTCGCAGCGACGTACAGCGCGACGTAGCGCTTCTGGGCCGCGAGATTCGCCAGCCCCGGATAGTCGAGCATGCCGTGGCCAATGCCTTCCTCGACGTCGGGGGCGACCTGGAATATCACGGCGCGTACCTCCTCGAGCAGCGTTCGCAGGTCGCCGTCCACGTCGCTTCTGTACGCTTCTGGTGAGCTAGAATCTCGGCGCATTCCACCTCCGGTGCGCGCGGTAGGAGAACGGCTGGCGTCTCCAGGATATCCGATCGGTGCGTCGGACACGGAGCGCTTCGTAGTAGCATCGGCTCGCGCGGGTCCCGTACTCGCACGCAGCGATCGAGGTGCTCGATCCGCGGGCCAGGGAGAACGACGAGTGACGCAGATCAAGGGGAGAGCGGCGGTCGTCACCGGCGGTGGAAGCGGAATCGGCATGGGGCTCGCGAGGGAGCTCGCCCGGGAAGGCGCGTCGGTCGCGGTGGCCGACATCATCCTGGAGAACGCGAAGAAGGTCGCCGACGAGATCAACGCGTCTGGCGGCAAGGCCGTGGCCATCCACTGCGACGTCTGCGAGCGCGATTCGATCGAGCGCATGAAGCGGGAGGCCTGTGCCGCGCTGGGGCGCGTCAGCCTGCTCTTCGCCAACGCAGGGGCAACGTCCTTCGAGCCGCTCGTGGAGATGTCGGACGACGATGTCGACTGGATCGTTCAGGTGAACCTGATGGGTGTGATGAACACCACGCGTGCCTTCCTCCCCGACATGATGGAGTCGCGCGAAGGACACGTCTGCGCGACGGCGTCCATGGCGGGCCTGCTGCCCGGCTGGATCCCGGTGCACGTGCCCTACTCGGCGGCGAAGGCCGGCATCATCGGGCTGATGATGAACCTCGCGCTGGAGATGAGCGAGTACGGCGTCCACACCACGAGCTACTGCCCGGGGGGCGTCGCGACGGGCATGAAGGCGAACAACGCCCGCTACCGACCGGCGCGATTCGGCGGGCCCCGGACGGACGAGGTCCAGGTGCCCGAGGCGTCGTTCAAGGACAACGCGGTCACCTTCTACTCGCCGGAAGACATCGCGCCGATCGTGCTGCGTGCCGTGCGGAACAACCGGCCCTTCGTCTTCGACCACGCGGAGCAGCGCAGTGAGTTCCGGAGGACGTATTCCGACGTCGTGGAGGCCTGCTACGACGACGTCGAGGCCTGGGAGAAGGAGCACGGCACTCCGGATACCGTCGATCAGACCCGGGACTAGCCGGTCGCGGCCGCCCGGCGCGCGAGCGCTCCGGAGCTAGGTTTCCAGATCCTCGGAGTCAGGCTCCAGGCCCGAGGCGGTCTCCTCCGCGAGGTCCTTGAGCTCCGGGCTGCGACGACGGCGCTCCCTGTCGGGGACCATGCTGCGCATGGAGTCGAGCTTTCCGAAGCAGAGCAGCTTGTCGTTCGCCTCCAGCTCGCGGTCGGCCCGTGGGTTCGGAATCACCTTCGCGCCGCGGTAGAGCGTCAGCACATTGATGTCCTGGCCCCGGAGCTTGGTGTCCGAGATCGTCATGCCGACGAAGTTCGACCCCTCGGGAATGTAGATCTCGCTGACGCCATAGCCCTTGCTGACCGTCAGGCGCTGCCGGATGTCGATCTCCGGGAAATCGACCTGCGCGGCGATGTAGTCGACGACCGCCCCGGCGATGTCCAGCTGGGTGCAGGTCTCGATGCCCTCCAGGCCGGGCGACGAGTTGACCTCCATGATCTGCGGCCCGTCCTTGCTCTCCAGCATGTCGACGCCCGCGACCCGCAATCCCATGATCTGCGCCGCCCGCACGGCCGTCTGCTCGTAGTCCGGGGAGAGCTCCACCGCCTCGGCCACGCCGCCCCGATGCACGTTGCTGCGAAATTCCTGGCCCTGCGCCACCCGCCGCATCGCTGCGACCACCCGGTCGCCGACCACGAATGCACGGATGTCCTTGCCCTTGCTCTCTGCGACGAACTTCTGCACCAGGACGTTCTGCTTCTGGCTCTGCAGCAGCTCGATGATCGACTCGGCCGCCTTCACGGACTCGGCGAGCAGCACGCCGATGCCCTGGGTGCCCTCGATCAGCTTGATGATCACGGGCGCGCCCCCGACCCGGTCGATCGCCGGCAGCACGTCCTTCTTGTCCCGGACGAATGTCGTCCGCGGAATGCCGATGTGATGGCGGCTCAGTATCTGCAGGCTGCGCAGCTTGTCGCGTGAGTTGAGAATGCCGTGCGCGGTGTTCGCGCAGAACACGTCCATCTCCTGGAACTGCCTGACCACCGCGGTGCCGTAGTAGGTGATCGATGCGCCGATTCTCGGCAGCACCGCATCGTAGTCGCTCAGCTCCTTCTGCCGGTAGTACAGATCGGGGATCCCGCGCTGAAGGTCGATCGCGAACTTCAGCGTGTCCAGCACCCGGACCTCGTTGCCACGCTGGAGCGCGGCCTCCTTGAAGCGGCGCGTGCTGTACGATCTGGGTCCACAGGAGAGTATGGCGAGCTTCATTCGTTTCCCTCGATGACTTGGCCCGAGGGGTCAGAAGACCTCGTTGTCACGCGGGGTCCGACCTGCTCCGGGGAGATCAGACTACCCAAACGGCGCCCGGAGCGAAAACAGCTGCGCCGCAGGGGCGGGGCACGCGCCTACCAGCGCACGCCGTCGGGCCTGGAAACGATCGGACGCTCGTAGGAGGGGTCGTCCTTGCTCCAGAGCGCCTTGAGGAACCCCTTGACGTTCTTCGAGTAGACCCAGGTCGCGTCGGTGTCGGCGGACATCTCGATCGTGCAGCGCCGGGTGACGATCCGCCAGTCGCCATTCCTCTTCTCGAGCTGGTCGAGGTAGCGACCGAACGCGATCGTGGTGGTCTTCCCGTCGAGCCAGAACAGCCCGCCCACCACGTAGGACTCGCAGTAGGCGGTATCGCCGTCGAGCTCGCAGAGGTGATTGGTGATGTTGTGGCTGGTCATGTTGAAGTTCGCACGATGCCCTGCGTTCGCGTTCTCCGCGTAGTCGGGCGCCCGCGTGACGACGGAGCCGTGCTCGTCCACGCCATCCTCCCACCAGCAGCTCGCGATCATCTCGACGTCCTGCCGGTCGCGGGCGCGAGATTCTCGCTGGATGCAGTCGAGAATGTCCTGCCGGTCCTTGAGGTACCCGACGGTGGTCTTGAGGCTCTCGAACTCCGCTTCGCTGCTCATCCCGGATCTCCCCTCGGGCTCTGGACGACGATCTCATTATGCGCCGGGGCGAGCTCACGGCGCAGCGGCGGCCAACGGGCCCTGCGGCGGTGAGTTCCAGGGCCGGTTCCGGGCGAGATCGGGTATATAGATCCGTGACGGCAGCCGGTCGGGTGGCCGGATCCGGTCGCCAGAGGAGAGATCGATGGGCGAGCGCAAGTTCAGGCATATCGGTACCCGGGCGATCCGTCCCGACGGACTGGACAAGGTCACCGGACGGGCCAGCTACGGCGCCGACTTCAGCCTCCCGGGGATGCTCCACGGCGCAGTGCTGCGCAGTCCGCACGCTCATGCGCGCATCCGCTCGATCGACACCCGCGCCGCCGGGACCCTGTCGGGGGTCCGCGCCGTGATCACCGCCCGGGATCTCCCCGAGCTGTCCCCCGACCAGATGGGTGGCATCGAGGGCCATCCCGTCAGCTACCGCGACATCTCCGACAACTGCCTGGCGCGCGAGAAGGTGCTCTACCACGGCCACGCCGTCGCGGCCGTGGCGGCGAGCTCGGCGGAGGCGGCGCGCGCCGCCCTGGGCGCGATCCGCGTGGAGTACGAGGTGCTGGAGCCGGTCCTGGACATGGACCGTGCGCTGGAGGACGGCGCCCCCGTGCTGCATGGTGATCGGGGCTCGAACGTGGCCGCGAAGATCGAGCTCGACGGCGGCGATCTCGAGGGAGGGTACGCGCAGGCCGAGCACGTCGTCGAGCGCGAGTTCCGCACGCCGATGGTGCATCCGGGGTACATCGAGCCGCACGCCTGCGTCGTCCGGGTGGGCGAGGACGGCCAGATCGTGATCTGGTGCTGCACGCAGGGCGGCTTCATGGTCCGCCAGCTCTGCGCGATCGTGTGCGCCATCGATCCGGCCAAGGTGAAGGTGATCCCGAGCGAGATCGGCGGCGGCTTCGGCGGCAAGACCACGCTCTACCTGGAGCCGCTCGCGGCGGTTCTCGCGCGCAAGACGGGCCGCCCGGTGAAGATGGTCATGACGCGCGAGGAGGTGTTCCGCGCCACGGGCCCGGCGTCGGGATCGAGGATCCGCGTCAAGGTCGGCATCGATGGCGACGGCAGGATCACCGCCGCCGACAGCGACATCTACATGGAGGCGGGCGCCTACCCCGGCTCGCCCTTCGGCGCGGCGGCGAGCTGCATCTTCACCCCGTACCGGGTCCCGAACTTCCGCCTCGTGGCGTACGACGTGGTGCTCAACAAGCCGAAGGCCGGTGCATACCGGGCTCCCGGCGCGCCGACGGCGGCCTTCGCGATGGAGTCGGTGCTCGACGAGCTGGCCGAGCGGAGCGGTCTCGATCCGATCGAGCTGCGCCTGCGCAACGCCGCTGGCGAGGGAGACCGCGCGCCCACCGGCGTCAAGCTCTGCGACCTGGGCATGCGCGAGGTCCTCGAGGCGGCGCGCAGCCATCCGCACTACAGCGCGCCGCTCGGGCCTCACCAGGGTCGCGGTGTGGCCTGCGGCTACTGGATGAACGCCGGGATGCAGTCGAGCGCGAACGTCACCGTGCATCAGGACGGCACGGCGGTGGTCGCGATCGGCAATCCCGACATCGGGGGTACGCGGGCCTCCATGGCCCTGATCGTCGCCGAGGAGCTGGGCGTGCCCTACGAGCGCGTGCGCTCGGTCGTGGTCGATACCGACAGCATCGGCTTCTCGGACATGACGGGCGGCAGCCGCACCACGGTGGCGACCGGCCACGCGGTCTCGATCGCCGCGCGCGACATCGTCGACCAGCTGCGGGCCCGGGCCGCCCGGATCTGGGGCGTCGATCCCGGCGAGGTGCGCTGGGAGGAGGGCAGGGCCCTGCCGCCCGACGGCGAGCACGAGCCGCTGACGATCGACGAGCTGTCCGCGCAGAGCGGGGCCCTCGGGGGCCCGATGCTGGGCAATGGATCGCTGAGTGCGCAGGCGGCGCCCGCGGTCGGACTGCACCTCTGCGACGTCGAGCTCGACCCGGAGACGGGGGTCTCGAAGGTGGTGCGCTACACCGCGATCCAGAACGCCGGCAAGGCCATCCACCCCAGCTACGTCGAGGGCCAGATGCAGGGCGGCGCCTCGCAGGGCATCGGCTGGGCGCTCAACGAGGAGTACATCTTCGACGCCGACGGCCAGATGGAGAACCCCGGCTTCCTCGACTACCGGATGCCGGTGGCCTCGGACCTGCCGATGATCGATACCGTGATCGTCGAGGTGCCGAGCCCGTACAACCCCTACGGCGCCCGGGGCGTCGGCGAGCTCCCGATCGTTCCCCCGCTGGCCGCGGTGGCCAATGCGCTCTCGCACGCGGCGGGGACCCGCTTCACCGAGCTGCCCCTCTCTCCGCCGCGCGTGCTCGCGGCGATGGAGCCCCGGCGCACGTGAAGACGGAGGCCATGACGCGAGCTCGACCCGGGTGAGCTCCTTCACCGTGAACCCACGAGCGCGCTACGCGCTCGGGCTGCTCTGCGTGGTGTACGCGGTCAGCCTGATCGATCGCCAGATCCTGGCGATGCTGCTCGAGCCGATCAAGGCCGAGATGGGTCTGCGCGACTGGCAGCTCGGGTTCCTCTCGGGGATGGCCTTCGCGCTGTTCTACAGCACCGCGGGCATCCCCATCGCTCACTTCGCGGATCGCAGCTCGCGGCGCAACGTGATCGCCGTGGGTCTGGTCGTGTGGAGCGCCGCGACCGCGCTCTGCGGCTCGGCGCTCGTGTTCTGGCAGCTGGCGCTCGCGCGGGTCCTGGTCGGGACAGGCGAGGCCGCGGGCGGACCGCCGAGCCACTCGCTGATCTCGGACCTGTTCCCGCCGCACTGGCGCGCCCGCGCCCTGGCGATCTACACCATGGGCGCCACCTTCGGTATCGGCGCCGGCTTCATGCTCGGCGGCTGGCTCTCCGAGACCATCGGCTGGCGCTGGACCTTCGTGGTCGTGGGGCTACCGGGGATCCTGCTCGCCGTCGTGGTCCGCACGACGTTGCCCGAGCCGCAGCGAGGCGCCATAGAGGCGCGCAGCGACGACGCCCCGCAGCAGCCGCTGCGCGAGATCCTGCGCCACCTCTTCAGCCTGCGCGCCTACCGGCAGATCGGCGCGGCCTCCGGACTGTACAGCGTGGCCTCGCTGGGCTTCATGTTCTGGGTTCCGGCCTTCATGGAACGCGTGCACGAGATGGGCCGGACGGAGATCGGTCTGTGGCTGGGGCCGATCGCTGCGCTCGCGGGCGCCACCGGAAACCTCGCCGGTGGCTGGCTGGCCGACCGCGGGATGCAGCGAGACGAGCGCTGGCTGGCCTGGGTCCCCGCGATCGGCGGCCTCACGACGATGCCCTTTCTCGTCCTCTTCCTGCTGCTGCCCGAGCCCCGGCTCGCGCTGCTCTGCTACATCCCCGCGTCGGTACTGAGCTCGGTGTGGACCGCACCCACCTACTCGGCGGTGCAGGGCCTGGCGAGCCTGCGCATGCGCGCGACGGCCTCGGCGGTGCTGCTCTTCCTGATCAACCTGATCGGCCTGGGGATCGGTCCGCAGCTCGTCGGGATGCTCAGCGACTGGCTCGAGCCCACCTGGGCGAACGAGTCGATCCGCTACGCGCTCCTCCTCGTCGCCCTGTGCAAGGTCTGGGGCAGCCTGCACTCCCTGCTCGCCGCCCGCCACCTGCGCGCCGAGCTGGCACAGGTGCGCGCGGCGGCCTGACCCCGGGTCCTGGGCCTCCTGCGACGCGACGCGCTGGCGCTACGGACCCTCTGCCTCGAGGACCAGCCCCTCCAGGTCCCCCTGGTCTCGCCAGTCCTGCAGCAGCTGCTCGAAGGCGTAGAAGCCGGGGCCGTACGGCTCTCCGAAGATGAAGCGGAGCTTCTTCCTGCGGTCGGGTCCGCTGCCGCCGCCCTCTCCGTTCCAGTAGCCGGGCGTGCACTCCAGCAGGAACTCCGTGTTGTCGATCGCGGTCTCGCGAATGGTCCGGCCCCAGCCGTCCTGAGCCTGCTGGCTGGGCTCCACGACGACGGCCCCCCGCGCCAGCGCCTCCTTGATGATCCAGGCGATGTGGGTGACCTGCTGGTCGTACATCGCGGTGATGTTGCCGCCCGCGCCCGCCTGCGTGAAGCCGGTGTAGAAGTGATTCGGGAAGCCGTGGGCCGTCATGCCGTGGAAGGTCTTCAGCCCGTCGGCCCAGTACTCGTAGAGCGACAGGCCGTCCCGGCCCTCGTAGGGCTCGATGCCCAGGCGTCGGTCCAGGCGTGTCGTGACCTCGAAGCCGCTGGCGTAGATGATGCAATCGACCTCGTACTCCACACCGCTCGCCACGACCCCGTTCTCGGTGATCCGCTCGACGCCCTGCCAGGTCGAGACATCGACGAGCGTCACGTTCGGCCGGTTGAAGGTCTCGAGGAACTCGTCGTTCGAGCACGGCCGCTTGCAGCCCATGCGGTAGTAGGGCTTGAGTGCCTCGGCCGTCTTGCTGTCCCCGACGATGCTCTCGACACGGCGCCGGAGCCGCTCCATCACCCTGTAGTCCTCCTCCTCTCGCATGGCGAAGTACTGCTCCGGCGGCAGCTCCGGCCAGCCCATGGCCTCCAGCTTGGCGGCGAGGTTGCGGTTGATCTCGGTCCAGAAGTCGCAGATGGCGTCCGTCTCGGCGGCACCGGGAGGCGATGGCTCGAAGCTCCACTGGTGGAAGTTGCGCTGCCGCTCCTTCTGCCAGCCCGGCCCCAGGGTCTTCACCCATTCCGGATCGGTGGGCACGTTGCCCCGCCGGTCCACGGAGGAAGGCGTCCGCTGGAAGACGTACACGTGCTCGGCATCCCGTCCCAGGTACGGAACGACCTGGATCGCGCTCGCGCCCGTACCGATCACGGCCACGCGCTTGTCGCAGAGCTTGTGCAGCCCGCCGCTCGCGTCGCCGCCCGTGTACTCGTAATCCCAGCGCGCGCTGTGGAAGCTGTGCCCCTCGAAGCTCTGGATGCCCGGAATGCCCGGGAGCTTGGGGCGATTGGTGCTGCCCACGCACATGATGACGAAGCGGGCGCGGATGTCGTCGCCGTGGTTCGTGCCCACCCGCCAGCGCCGGATGGACTCGTCCCAGCTCAGCGA
The DNA here is from genome assembly GCA_029261925.1 of Deltaproteobacteria bacterium. Lineage (GTDB taxonomy): Bacteria > Myxococcota_A > UBA9160 > SZUA-336 > SZUA-336 > JAGWBS01. Next base: position 43,917 of record JAJDAJ010000093.1, read on the forward strand.
GCTGACCCTCGTGCCGAAGAGGGCGGCCTCGTACAGGCCGAAGTGCTTGCCGATCCGCTGGCAATGCTCGCGGATCTCGGCGCCGTCGGAGAACTTTGCCCTGGGGATGTAGTCCAGCTCCTCCAGCAGCGGGATGTAGCAGTAGGACTCGTTGTCGCACTGGATGCCGGGGTAGCGGTTCCAGTACCAGACCCCGCCGAAGTCACCACCCGATTCGATGATCCGGAAGCTACCGACACCGTTCTCCTCGAGACGCGCGCCGGCCATGATCCCGGAAAAGCCTCCGCCGACGATGGCGACGTCGATCTCCTCGGAGATCGGATCGCGCACCACGGGGGGCGAGTGGGGGTCCACCTCGGCGTAGTCCGCGAAGGTCTCCGCGGCCTCCACGTACTGGTCGGAGCCCTCGGGGTGGAGGCGCTTGTCGCGCTCCCTCCGGTACTTCTCCCTCAGCGCCGGGATGTCGATCTCCTGCGGCGTCGGCGTCTCGGTCGGCTCGCAGCTCATCTGGGGTCAACCCTCCACCCAGGCACGGGTTCAGGACCGCCGGACTCCGGTGGCGTCCGATTCCCTGAAGACCGGGATCGGCTCGACCGCCTTCATGAGGACGAGCGGGATCTCGCGTTCGGTCGATGCCTGGTAGCCGGCATAGAAGGGGAAGCACTCGGCCATGAAGCTCCAGATCTTCTCGCGCTCCGCGCCCTCCGGCTCGCGCCACGTCCCACGATAAGCCTGCGTCGCGATCTGGAATTCGATCTCGCGGCTCTCCCGGATATTGAGATACCAGTCGGGATGGTCGTCGGCGCCGCCCTTCGAAGCGCAGATCACCACCTCGCCGGCGATGTCGCCGTAGCACAGGGGCGTGATGAAGATCTTCCCGCTCCGGCGTCCCCTGTACTTGACCAGGCAGTGCGTCCCGAACGGGAGCCCGCCGACGGCGGTGATGTCCATGATATGGCCCTCGGTCCCGCCGGACCGGAGGTACATCTCCCGGTGCTCGGTCACCCAGTCGCGTCTCTCCTCGCGGATGACGGCGGATGAACTGTCGCTCATGGAACCCTCCAGCCTGGAGATGGCAGGATAGCACCGTCCGGATTCGCCCGGACCTCGTCCACGCGGCGCGCGCAGCGAGCCCGCAGCTCCCGGTCGGAGGGGAGTAGCATGTCGCCGGAAGCCTGAGGACATCCACCGCAGGGAGGCACGGGATGCCGGAAGGACCGCTCGTCGCCGTGGTGACCGGGGCCAGCCGCGGGGCGGGGAAGGGCATTGCCATCGCGCTCGGCAGCCACGGCTGCACCGTCTACGTGACCGGCCGATCGCAGAAGACGGGCGATCACTCGCTGCCCGGGACCATCCACGAGACGGCCGATCGCGTCACCGCGGCGGGCGGCAAGGGCGTCGCCGTCCGCTGTGATCATGCCGACGACGAGGAAGCGAAGGCGCTGTTCGAGCAGGTGAAGGCGGAGCAGGGGCGCGTCGACATCCTCGTGAACAACGCCGCGGCCGTCCACGACGAGCTCACCCAGCCCGGGAACTTCTGGGAGAAGCCGCTGAAGCTGGCCGACATGATCGACGTCGGCATCCGCAGCAGCTATGTCGCGAGCTGGCATGCGGTACCGATGATGATCGAGCAGGGCCGGGGCCTGCTCGTCTTCACCTCTGCGTCGGGCGCCGTGCACTACTCGCTCGGACCCGCCTACGGCGCGCACAAGGCCGGCATGGACAAGATGTCGTTCGACATGGCGACCGAGTTCCGGGAAGCCGGTGTCGACGTCGCGGCGGTGTCGATCTGGATGGGCGCGGTGCTGACCGACCGGCTGAAGAGGGTCATCGAGTCCGACCGCGAGAAGTTCGGCGGTCTCGAGGCCAGCTCGGAGACGCCGGAGTTCACCGGCCACATCATCCGGGCCCTATACGGCGATCCCGGGCTGATGCAGCTGAGCGGCCAGACGCTGATCGGCGCGGAGCTGGCGGTCAAGTACGGCATCACGGACGAGGGCGGGCGCCAGCCGCCGTCGCATCGCGAGACGCACCGGGTCGCGCCCCATACCAACTACCCGCTCATCATCCGCTGAGCGGTGGTCGGGAAGCGGGGAGACGGCCTGTCGCTGTGCCTCCCCCGCCGGGAATCGCGTCGTGTCGGGTCAGCCGTCGAACGTCGGTACGCAGCGGGGGATCTGGTTCTTCGGCCCCACCGGGGAGTCGTGCTCCTCGACGGTGACCACGGGGTTGCTGTTGGAAGCGAAGAGCCTCCGCTCGTCCTCCATGCGGATCTGCAGCATCTCCGGGTCGGCCAGTCCCTTCATGGCGGCCTCGAAGTCCTCCCGGGTGTTCCACCAGATCTCCATGATGCAGTCGTAGCCCGGGTGGAGCACCTCGCCCGTGAGCGGGTTCGGCTCCGGGGTGACGTAGCGCCGCACGTAACGCTGCGCGTTGGGGAGCGCCGGCTTCGCGCCCATCTTCTCGGACAGCTGCGAGTGCTGGTTCTCGTAGTAGTCCATGAACTCTTCCATGGTCAGGTCCGGACGCTTCTTCAGGAACACGACCTGCTTGATCATCCCGTGTCCTCCCCTGACCGCGCCCCCCGTCAGCCGAGGCCGTGCAGCAGGATGGCGTTCGAGGTCGTCGAGGCCTTGCGCTGCTTGAGGGCTTGCTGGTATGCGGGCGAGTCGTACCACTTGCGGAACGCCGCCTCGTCGGGGAACTGCATCATGACGGTGCGCGGTCCGTGCCACGAGCCCTCGAGGAGCACGGGCGTGTCGTCGACCGCCAGAGGGGTGGCGTCGATGCCGGCCATCGAAGGGCCGGCCTGCTCGGCGTACTGGTCGTAGCCGGCCTGGTCGTGGATGTCGATCTGAGCGATGAAGAAGACGGGCATCTGGAGCCTCCGCTGCGGTGAGATTGCGCGATTCTAGGCCCAGGAGGGGATGCTCGTCATCCGGGCCGGCGAGGGTGAGCCGTGCGTGGAGAGGCCGGGGCCTTCTCAGGCGCGCGAGACCCGGGCGACCCCGGCCTCGCGCGTGCCCTCGAGCCCCTCGACGCCCTCGATCGGCTGGTCCCCGTAGAGGGTGGTGCGGTGCATCAGACGCCCGGAGTCCGCGTCGTACGGGATCACCCGATGCATCACTCCCCAGTTGTCCCAGATGATGACGTCGCCCGCCTGCCATTCGTGCCGGTAGACGTTCTCCGGGCGCGTCGTGTGGGCGGTCAGACGCTCGATCAGCTCCTGACTCTCCGCGGCGCTCAGGCCGACCACATGGTCCACGGTCATGCCGAGCACGAGCGATCTGCGTCCCGATCGGTGGCGCCAGACCAGCGGATGCTCCTTCGCGCCCCTCTTTCCCGCGTTCTCTCGCAGCGCCTGCGCCTTGCGCCACTCTTCTGGATCCTCGTTCGGACTCATCGCTCGATTCGAGGCCTCGAGCGTGTGCTCGATGCGCAGCGACTCGCAGCCCTGGCGGTCGCCCCCGGGGAGATCGTCGTAGGCCGCGTACGTGTTGCAGAACTCGGTCTGCCCCCCCGTCGCCGAGAGACGCCGGGCAGCGAGGATCGACGCCCTCGGCGGCGGGGCCTCCTCGAAGAGGCCGTCGATGTGCCAGCCGATGGTGTTCTTCAGGTAGTCCGGCCCGGTCGGATTCTCCCGGCGGTCCAGCGTGATCTTGTAGATCGGCTCCGGAGTACCGTCGGGGCGTGGGTCGCCGAAGGGCATGAGCTCACCGAGGTTCTGGCTGAAGGCGACCAGCTCCTCGTCGTCGAAGCCGACCCCGGGGAAGGTCAGCACGCCGTAACGATCGAGCGCATCGAGGCACTCGTCCGCGAACGCCGGCGCGAACATCTCCTCACGAGGCATCGCCGCTCTCGCACCCACGCGGCGGGTCAGGGGGATGAATCGATCTGCCATGTCCGGTCTCCTCCGGAGGACGGGTGGTGATGCCAGTCTACCCGCCCGCGCGCCAGCGGGCGACGAGCGGCTCCGGTGGATCGCGGGCAACCGGGCTCCAGCGCAGCGCAGGGCGTTTCCACCGGGTCGCGAGGCAGACCATGATTGGCGCAAGACCGGCCGGTCCGCTCCGAGATCCGGGCGGGTCCGCTCCGTGCGCGAGGATCGAGGACACCCAGATGATGGAATTCGAGGCGCTGCTCTGCGAGGACGAAGCGGACGTAGCGCGGGTGACGCTCAACCGGCCCGAGGTGCACAACGCGTTCAACGCCGTGATGTAGCGGGAGCTGCGCGAGCTCTGGCAGGGCCTTCGGTGCCATGACGCGCGCGGTCGCGGCGGCAAACGCGGGGCCAGCGGCCGTACGCGGGACCGGGATACGATGACGGGACGGGACCGGGCCCCTCAGGGCTCCCGGGGAATCACGCGAAGGGAGGCTCGATGACCGGGGTCAGCGGAAAGGCAGCGGTGGTGACCGGGGGTGGCAGCGGCATCGGTCGCGCGCTGGCGACGGCGCTGGCGACAGAGGGAGCGTCGGTCGTCGTGGCGGACATCCTCGAGGAGAACGCTCGATCCGTCGCGAGCGAGATCAGCCGGGCGGGCGGATCCGCGCTGGCCGCCGTCTGCGACGTCTCGGACCGGGCTTCGGTTCGCGACATGAAGGCCAGGGCGAACGACTCGTTCGGGACGATCTCGCTGCTCTTCTCCAACGCGGGCGTGACCTCGCTCGAGCCGATGATGGAGATGTCGGACGACGACTATGACTGGATCACGCACGTGAACTTCTTCGGCGCGTCCAACTGCCTGCGGGCCTTCCTTCCAGACATGATGGCCCAGCGAGGCGGCCACGTGATGGCCACGTCGTCGATGGTCGCCCTGACCCCGTCCTACCTGCCCTGCCACGTCCCGTACGTCGCGGCCAAGTCCGGACTGGTGGGGATGATGCTCAACCTGCGTGTCGAGCTCTCGGAGTACGACATCGGCTGCACGGTCCTGTGCCCGGGTGGCGTCGCGACCGGCATCGGGAACACCCCGCGCTACCGACCTGCCCGCTTCGGGGGGCCGATGGACCGGCCGGTGAAGCTCTCGAAGTCGGTCGCCCAGACCCGGAAGACCATCCACTTCCGTCCACCCGAGGAGGTCGCGGAGATGGTGCTGGATGCGCTGCGGGACAACCGCCCGATGGTCGTCACGGACGCGTCGCAGCGCTCCATCTTCGTCGAGGAGCTGGTCGACGTCGCCATGGCGGCCTTCGATGCCGCCGAGGCGTACGACCGGCGGGGTTGATCCTTGGAGTCGCGGGCAGATGCCGGCGGCCGGAGCCGCTGGTGGATCGTGCTCGGCTCTGCCCTCGGTGCAGGCGTCTCGCACAACACGGTCGCGCTGCTCTCGTTCGGGCTCTTTCTCAAGCCCCTGGCCGCAGAGTTCGGCTGGGGCCGCGCGCAGATCTCGTTCGCCGTGACCCTGGCCACCCTGGTGATCGCCGTGGGTACGCCGCTGCTCGGCCACGTGATCGACCGGACCGGAGAACGCCGCGTGCTCCTGCCGGCGCTGGCGGCCTACGCGCTGGCCTTCGGGACGCTGGGTCTGATGCGCGGCTCGATCTGGGAGTTCTACGCGCTGTTCATCGCGGCCGCGGCACTGGGGGTGGGCTCGAACTCCGTGGTCTACGCGCGACTGATCTCCGGCTGGTTCGACGAGCGCAGGGGGCTGGCGCTCGGGCTGGCCATGGTCGGCGTTGCCGCCGCGGGCACGGCGCTTCCCCCGCTGACCCAGGCGCTGATCGACCACGTGGGCTGGCGGGGCGCCTATGTCGGCCTGGCGGCGCTGATCCTGCTGGTGCTGCCCGGGATCGCGGTGCTGGTCCGCTCCTCGCCCCGGCCGGGCCCGGGATCGGGGGAGACGCGTGCCGCGCCACCGCCCGCCGGGATGGCGGTCGGTGAGGCGCTGAGCACGCGGACCTTCTGGACGCTCGGTGCGGTCTTCCTGCTGGTCGCCCTGGCGATCCACGGGTGTGTCCTGCACCTGGTCCCGATGCTCACGGACCGCGGCGTGTCGCCGCGTGCCGCGGCCGGTGCCGCGTCACTCTTCGGCGTCGGCATGCTGGGCGGCCGGGTCGGCGCGGGCTATCTGATGGATCGCCTGTTCGCGCCCCGTGTCGCCGCCGCCTTCTTCGCCGCGCCGATGCTCGGCCTGGCGCTTCTGGGCACGCAGCCGGGTCCGGCCCTTGCTCCCCTTTCCGTTCTGCTCCTGGGCCTGGGCGCCGGCGCCGAGTCCGACGTGATCGCGTACCTGACCAGCCGCTACTTCGGCCTGCGGAACTTCGGACAGATCTACGGCTACTTCTACGCGGCCTTCATGATCGGCACGAGCGCGGGCCCGCTCGCCATGGGGATCGCCTTCGAGGCGCGGGGCGACTACGTCGCGGCGCTCTGGGCCGCCTGTGGTGCGATCGCGCTGCTGTGCGCGCTGCTGCTGACCCTGGGTCGCTATCCCGCGGCTCACGGGAGCGACAGCGTGCCGGGCTAGCTCGTGCGCGGGGCCGGCGACGATTCAGCTCTTCTCGTGCTCGGCTATCGGCTGCCCGGCCGCCGCGTCGAGCATCGGTACGCGCGGAAGCCCGCTGCTCAGCGGGTGACCACCGGGAGCGTCGCCCAGCCGCGGACAGCAGACGGTTCGAGTGCCGCGTTCTCGACATCGACCTCCCACTCGGGAAAGCGCTCCAGCACTTCCTCGAGCGCGATGCGTCCCTCGAGTCGAGCCAGCGCGGCCCCCAGGCAGAAGTGAATGCCGTAGCCGAACGTGAGGTGGTGTCCGATCGTCCGGTGGATGTCGAAGACGTCGCCTTCGGGAGGGAAGGCGCGGTGATCCCGGTTCGCGGACGCCTTGATGAGCATCATCACGCTGCCCTCCGGCACGATCTGCCCGTAGTACTCGACGTCACGGGTCACGGTGCGGCAGCTCTGGTGCGGGGGCGGTTCGAAGCGCAGGATCTCCTCGATCGCGTTCGGGATCAGCGACCGGTCCTCGACCAGCTCGCGTCGCTGGTCCGGGTGGTCGGCGAGCACCTTGCCGATCCATCCGATCAGCCGGTTCGTCGTCTCGTTGCCCGCATTGGCGAGCACGTTGACGAAGGTGAGGACCTCCTCCCGTGTCAGCCGCCGGACGGTGCCGGTCTCGTCCTCGAACTCGGCGAGCAACAGCTCCGTCATCAGGTCGTCCGACGGTCGGCACGCCCGCCAGTCGATGTAATCACCGATGAACGTCTCGTCGGCCAGGTTGTGCTTGCTGTAATCCTTCGGCTTCCCGGGCTCCCGACGGATTCGCTCACGGCCACGCGCCTGCACGGCCTTCTGATCCGCCTCTGGTATTCCGAGCAGCATGCCGATCACCCGCAGCGGCATCTGGGCGCCCAGATCCGCCACGAAGTCGAAGCCGTCGCTGCCCATGAGCGGGTCCAGGACGCCGGCGCAGAACGCACGGATCTGCGGCTCCAGTGCATTCATCTTCTTCGGCGTGAATACCCGCGACAGTACACCGCGATGGGCGGTGTGCCGCGGCGGGTCCTCGCAGATGAACAGACCCTCCGGAAAGTCGACGGCGGCCGCGATCATCTCGAGGATCGTGCCTCTCGCGGAGCTGAACGTCTGGTGGTCGATCAGCCCTTGCTCCACGTCGTCGAACCGGCTGAGCGCGAAGAAGCCGTACTTCTCGTTGTGGTACAGGGGCTGCTCTTCCCGCAGGCGCCGGAACGCCGGGTAGGGATCCGCGTAGATGTCCGGGTCGTACGGGTCGTAGTAGATGCCGTTCCCGCCGCCTGCCGTCACAGCCAATCCCCGCTCCCACCCGCTGTGTCTGCAGTTCTCAGACTGGTTCGGGCACATCATGAAGTCAAGTCTGGCGTGGCCCCTCCTGCTCCCGGGGCTACTTCCCGAGGACCGCGATGGACGCCTCGCTGGCCTCGGCGAAGCGCTCCCCCGTGAGCGGCCGGGTCCGGATGTCGCCCAGGACGATGTTGTACTGGTGAGCCTGCTCGTGGAAGGGGAGCTTCTCCATCTCCTCCAGCCAGTGCCGGAGCTTCGGGAAGCCGTCGAAGTCGAACAGGCTCGCCCACCTGAGCTGCGCCAGCTCCTCGTAGCAGGCGATGTCCGCGATCGTGGCAGCGGGCGCGCACAGGAAGGTCGATCCGTCCTGGAAGCAGCTTCCCTCGATCAGGCCCGCGACGTCGCGAACTGCGGCCTGGCCGAGCTGCAGCCGGTCGGGATGAAGTGCCTTCGCCTCGCGCGGGGTTCCCCTGATCCGTTCCGGGAACGCAGCCATGACGTGCGGGGACATCAGCTCCGTGGTCGCGCGCCGGGTGAAGCTGTGGTGGAAATGCAGGTACTGGTGCACGCGGGCTCGCGTCCGGAGATCCGCGGGCAGCAGGTCATCCCAGCCGTGCTTCTCGGACAGGTAGATCAGGATCGCGGGCATCTCGTACAGGGCGAAGGCCCCGTCCTCGATCGTGGGGACCTGGCCCGTGGGATTGAGCCGCAGGAGAGGCCGCTCGTCGCCGGCCTCGTCGAAGCGGACCGGCCTCAGCTCGAAGGGCAGCCCCTTGATCAGGCAGGTCCAGCAGACGGCGCGTACGGGCTGGCTGGCGGGTACGCCGTGGATGACGAGGCGCGCTGATTCCGAGCCCATGAACGGCCTCCTGGTCCCGCTCGACGGAGAACACACCGAGCCCGGGCGCCATCGTAGCAGCCCTGCCCGCTCCCACGCGCGCGCCCGTGTGCTCTGCACCCCGGAGATCGCGAATGCGTTCGTGGTTTACACTGTGCCGGCCGGGTACGTTCACCGCGGGCGGAGCCGTGCAGGATCACGATCGACGCGGCGCCTTGGGAGCACGCGTGAGCCGTTTCATCAGCGGGCTGACTGCTCTGACCGTCCTGGCCCTGGCACCCGCGCTCCGCGCCCAGGACGCCTGCCCGGATCGCTCGGAGCTGCGCCAGGCCTACTTCGGCGATCTGCACGTTCACACCGGTGTGTCGGCGGACGCCATGCTCTTCGGCACCACGAACCGTCCCGACGATGCGTATCGCTTCGCGCGCGGCCAGCGGGTCGAGCTCAAGCAGACCCACGGCACGGCAGCGCCGATCCAGGCGCGCATCGCGCGGCCGCTCGATTTCGCGGCCGTGACCGATCACGCCGAGAACCTGGGTGCGATGTCTCTGTGCACGACGCCCGGCTCACCGGTCTACGACAGCGCCGGCTGCCGGCTGGTCCGCACGCCGCTGTCGCGGGAAAGCATGGCGGAGTTCTCGGAGCAGCTCGGCCAGATCTTCCAGACGCTCTACACGAGCGAGGAGATCTGCGGCAAGGATCGCCAGCGCTGTCGCGCGGCGGCGCGGGCGCCGTGGCACGAGATCCAGGCGGCGGCGGAGCGCTGGAATGATCCCTGCGCTTTCACGGCCTTCATCGGGTACGAGTACTCTCCCACTCCCGAGGGCTCCAAGCTGCACCACAACGTGATCTTCCGCGGTCGCAGCGTGATGGAGGCGCCGATCTCCTGGCTGGACGCGCCGTCGATGATCGACTTCTGGCGGCAGCTCCGTTCCGGTTGCCGGCAGGCGGGAACCGGGTGCGACGTCCTGGCCATTCCCCACAACCCCAACCTGGGCAACGGTCGGATGTTCGCGCTCGACTACGGCGGCGAGACCGACCCGGCCCGGCAGCGCGAGATCGCGCGGCTGCGCGCCGAGATCGAGCCGGTCGTCGAGATCTTCCAGCAGAAGGGTGACTCGGAGTGCCGTCAGGGCCTGTGGAAGGTGCTGGGTCAGGCCGACCCGTTCTGTGGCTTCGAGAAGTACCGCGACTGGCAGGGCGCCGTGCACGAGGACTGTCGCGACGGGCAGGGCGCCGGCGCCATGCAGAATCGCGGCTGTGTGTCGCGGCTGGACTACGCGCGTCACGCCCTGGCCGCCGGCCTGGCCGAGCAGCGGCGCATCGGTGCGAACCCGCATCGCTTCGGCGTGATCGGCAGCACCGACGCCCACGATGGCTCGGCGGGAGACGTGGACGAGTGGATTCACGACGGCGTGCAGCGCCAGCCGATGGTGATCGAGCCGGGCCGCATGTCGCCGGGTGGCCTGGCGGGAGTCTGGGCGCGCGAGAACACCCGCGAGGAGATCTTCGACGCCATGCGCCGTCGCGAGATCTTCGCCACCAGCGGACCGCGGATGAGCGTGCGTCTGTTCGCCGGATGGGAGCTCGCCGACGACGTCTGTGGAGATCCCGGGATGCTCGAGCGCGCCTACCGCGACGGCGTTCCCATGGGAGCCGAGCTTCCCTACCAGGAAGACCCCCGGGGGCCCCGTTTCCTGGTCTCGGCGCTGGCCGATCCCGGCACCGCGGATCATCCGGGCACGCAGCTGCAGCGCGCGCAGATCGTCAAGGTCTGGGCCGGTGAAGGCGACGAGCTTCACCAGGCGGTCCACGACGTGGCCGGCGGCGACACCGGCGCCAGCGTCGATCCGCTCAGCTGTGAGCGCTCCGGCCCGGGGTCGCACGCGCTCTGCGGCATCTGGCGAGATCCCGACTACGATCCCGCGCAGGGCGCGGCCTACTACGCGCGCGTGATCGAGAATCCGAGCTGTCGACACAGCGCACACGCGTGTCGTCGGGCGGCGGCCGAGGGGCGCACGCGACCCGCCTACTGCAGCGGGCAAGGCGTGCCCATGCAGGTGCAGGAGCGCGCCTGGAGCTCGCCGATCTGGCTGGCTCCCGCGCCCGCGACGCCGCCCGGACCCCGCGAGCTGCGCGAAGACGCGGACGGCAACGGGAGCCGGCTTGCCGGACCCGGGTCCCGGGTCCCGGTGCGGAGGTAGTCCCATGCTTCGATCCGCTTCCCTGATCGCCTGCTTGCTGCTCGCGGCCTGTGCGCAGACCGGGCCGGGCCGCGCGCCGATCTCCGGCTGCGAGCCCGTCGGCAGCGCTCGCCCCGTCTGTGGCTTCCAGGGCCCCGAGGACCTCGTGGCGCTGCCCGGAGCGCAGGCGCTGCTCGTGAGCGAGTACGGCGACTCGACGGGATCGCTGCCCGGACGCCTGGCGCTGCTCGTCCTCGACACCGAGGAGCGACGGGTGCTCTACCGCGCGGGCGACGCCCGGGGCGCGCCCACTCCGGGCTGGGGCGATCCGGCCTGTCCGGGTCCGCCGGATGTGTTCAGCCCGCATGGCATCGATCTGGCGCCCCGGCCCGACGGCGCTCTCGCGCTGGCGGTGGTGCAGCACGGTGGCCGCGAGTCGATCGAGCTCTTCGAGGTGAGCGGCGGCGGCGCACGCTGGGGCGTGACCTGGCGCGGCTGCCTGGTGCCGCCCGAGGGGAGCGCGCTCAACGACGTGATCCTGCTCTCGGATGGCGGGGTGCTCGCCTCGCACATGGGGCGCCGCTACGCCGGTGCGGAGCCTCTCGAGCCCGACGACCTCGGCTTCGTGCTGCGCTGGTCGCCGGACGCCGAGGTGTCGAAGGTCGCGGGCAGCGAGGTGCGGCTCGCGAACGGACTGGAGGTCTCGGCCGACGAGAAAACCCTCTACCTCAACTCGAGCATGGGGGACGGTCTGAGCAGGATTGACCTGGCCACGGGTCAGCTGACCGGTCGCGCCGACGTGCCGACCCTCGACAACGCGACCTGGGCGCCCGACGGCAGCCTTCTGGTGGCGTCCCTCGAGCCCATCGAGAACGAGCTGTTCATGGATTGCCTCGGGATGACGTCGGGCGCCTGCCCCATCGACTTTCGCATCGTGGCGGTCGATCCCGGAACTCTCGCCACGCGCGTCCTGTTCGACGGCAGGGGATCTCCCATGGGCGCGGGAACCGTCGGACTCCAGCTGGGCGACGAGCTCTTCGTGGGCTCCTTCGCGGGCGATCGCATCCTGCGCGTGCGCCTCGAGGCGCGGTGACGTCGGCCCGGGGTCCGACGCAGGCGGGAGCGCGCCGGGCTGCGCCGGGCGCGCGGGCATGCCGGACCCGGTCGGCTCTTCGCGGTCGGTGCAGGACTTCGACACGGGAGGGTCGGGTAGCTCGTCGCGGGCCCCCGATCGACGGTGGCCGGCTCTGCTAGGCCGCCGGCCGCAGCTTGTACCGCACCGGCATGTGCTTGATCCCGCCGAGGGTGACCGAGCGGAGGCGCTCGATCGGGCCGGTCAGCTCGATGTGCTCGAGCCGCGGGGCCAGGTGCCGGTAGATGACCTCGAGCTCGAGACGCGCCACGTGGGCGCCCAGGCAGAAGTGCTCGCCGACACCGAAGGCGAGGTGTCGGTTGGGTGCGCGGTCGATCCGGAAGCTGTACGGATCATCGAAGACGGCCTCGTCGCGATTGGCGGAGGGATAGAACAGGGCGGCGAGGTCGCCCTCGCGGATCTTCTGGCCGTGCAGCTCGCAGCTCTCGGTCGCGCGGCGCGTGAAGTGGATCACCGGGGTGGTCCAGCGCAGGACCTCCTCCACCGCGGGCTTCAGGAGCTCGGGGTCGTCGCACAGGGCCGCCCACTGATCCGGGTTCTCGATGAACGCGAGCATGCCGCCGCTCGTCGCGTTGCGTGTGGTCTCGTTGCCCCCGGCGACGAGGACCAGGGAGTACATCAGCATCTCCGGGACGCTCATCGAGCGGTCGCCCAGATCCGCATGGACCAGCGCGCTTACCAGGTCGTCCTCGGGCTGTTCACGGCGCCGTCGCGCCAGATCATCGAAGTACTCGAAGATCTCGATCCGGGCCGCCTCGGTGGTCTCCTGCTGGCTGCGCCCCTGCTGGTACTCGGGGTCTCCCGCACCTGCCGTCTGGTTGGTCCAGTCGAACAGCCGGGGCCAGTCCGGCCGGGGCACGCCGAGCATCCAGCCGATCACCGCGATCGGAATCGGGGCGGAGAGCTTCTCCACGAAGTCGATCTCGGCGAAGGCGTCGCCGGTCGTCACCTCGTCGAGCACCTCGAGCGCCAGGTCCTCCACGTCGCGGTAGACCCGGCGCAGGCCGCGCGGCGTGAAGCGGCGACTGATGATCTGGCGGTAGATCCCGTGCACCGGGGGATTCATGTCGAGGACCGTGGGCGGTAGCTGTACCTGGCCGCCGTCGCGGCTCAGCTCCATGTTCAGCGGCTTCCCGCTCTCGAAGCGCCGCGGCTGGCGCGAGACCTCCACGATGTCGGCGTGCCGGGTCACGGCCCAGTAGTCGCGTCCATCGGGCGCCACCAGCCGCGCCACCGGAGCTTCCTCCCGCAGCCGCTGCCACTGCTCATGCGGGTAGCCGAGGTCCTGGTAGGACTGCGGGTCGAGCAGCCGGGGCATCTCCGCTGCTGCGAGTGCCTGACTCATGAGCTCTTCCCCCCAGGAGCGGCGCTGGACAGACCCTCTCGCCCGTCGCGGAGGCCTGCATCGTGCCGCGGGCCGCGCGGTACGGGCCCGGCAGGCAAAGTACCATAGGGACCCGGCGAGGGCCGGAGAGCGGGAGGGGTGAGCATGACGGAGCTGCGGCGGGGGCACGGTACCGGATGGCGGGTCGCACGCGTCGGACCGATGGGCAGCGCGCGCAGCGGGCGCGCCGCGGCCGCCGTCGGTCTGGTCGTGACGCTCGCCGCGACCGCCTGCACGCCGGCGCCGCCCGCCCAGCGTGCCATCGACGCCGCGCGGCTGCGCGAGCCGGAGGCCCGCAGCTGGCTGGCGCACGGCCGCACCCAGGACGAGCAGCGGCACAGCCCCCTGGTCCGGATCCACGAGCGGAACGCGGCGGATCTCGGGCTGGCCTGGAGCTTCGATCTCGAGACGGAGCAGGTGGTCGAGGCCACGCCGCTGGTCGCCGATGGCGTGATGTACGTGACCGGGCCCTGGAGCGTCGTCCACGCTCTCGACGCTCGCACCGGTGCGCGGCGCTGGACCTGGGATCCGGGGGTCGCCACGCGGCACCGCTCGCGCGTCGCCTGCTGTGGCGTGGTCAATCGGGGTGTGGCGCTTCACGAAGGTCGTGTCTACGTCGGCACGCTCGACGGTCGCCTCGTGGCCCTCGACGCCGCGAGCGGCGAGCCGGTCTGGCAGGTCGTGACCTTCGATCGCGAGCAGCCCTACACGATCACGGGCGCGCCGCGCGTCGTCGCGGGGAACGTGATCATAGGGAACGGGGGAGCGGAGTTCGGGGTGCGCGGCTACGTGTCCGCGTACGACGCCGCGACCGGGGAGCTGGTCTGGCGCACGTACACGGTCCCGGGGGACCCGTCACTGCCGTTCGAGTCCGGAGCTCTCGAGCAAGCGGCCAGCACCTGGTCGGGCGAGTGGTGGAAGCGCGGGGGCGGTGGGACCGTCTGGGACTCCATGGCCTACGATCCCGGGCTCGACCTGCTCTACGTGGGCACCGGCAATGGCTCCCCGCAGGCCCGGGAGCTGCGCAGTCCCGGTGGCGGGGACAACCTGTTCCTGGCGTCGATCCTCGCACTGCGACCGCGGACCGGAGAGCTGGTCTGGCACTACCAGACGACGCCCGCGGACAACTGGGACTACACGGCGACCCAGCACATCGTGCTGGCCGACCTCCAGATCGGCGGACGCACGCGCAAGGTCGCGATGCAGGCGCCGAAGAACGGCTTCTTCTTCGTGCTCGATCGCGAGACGGGCGAGTTCATCTCGGGCGTCCCGTTCGCGCGCGTCACCTGGGCCCGGGGCATCGACGCGGCCGGGAGGCCGGTCGAGGCGCCCGAGGCGGACTACGGCGAGCGGGAGGTCATCCTGCTCCCGGGTCCGATGGGAGCGCACAACTGGAACAGCATGTCGTTCAGCCCCGAGACGGGACTCGTGTATCTCCCCGCGCACGATCTGCCCTGGCCCTTCGTGCTCGAGCCCGGCTGGGTGGAGCTCCCGAACTCACTGAACACGGGGATGGATCTGTCCTTTCTGGCCTTTCCCCCGGTCGGCCGGCCCGAGCTGACCCCGCAGGGATACCTGCTGGCATGGGATCCCGTGGCCCAGCGCGAGGTCTGGCGCAAGGAGTTCGCGATCCCGATGAACGGGGGGACGCTCTCCACGGCCGGGAACCTGGTCTTCCAGGGCACCGCCGACGGTCGCTTCGTCGCCTATCGTGCCAGCGACGGCGCGGAGCTGTGGGAGGCCGCGACGGGGACCGGCGTCGTTGCCGCGCCGATCTCGTACGAGCTCGACGGCGTGCAGTACGTCGCGATCGCCGCCGGCTTCCGCGGCGCGGGTGCGCGAGGCAAAGGGCGCGTGCTCGCCTTCACCCTGGGCGGCAACGCCGGGCTCGATCCGGCTCCACCGGCTCCCGAGCCGCCTGCCCTCCCGCCGGCGCCCGCGGGCGCGAGCGTCAGCCGCGGGGGAGCCCTGTACGTGCGTCACTGCCTGATCTGCCACGGGACGTACGCCGTGGGCGACATCAATGGACCCGATCTGCGCTTCTCCCCGGCCGGCGTCCACGATCGCTTCGTCGAGATCACGCTCGGTGGAATCCGCGCGGATCTGGGCATGCCGTCGTTCGCGGACGTCCTCGGGGCGTCCGACGTGCGGGACATCCAGGCCTACATCCTCGCGCGCGCCGCTGGATCGGGCTCGGACGGCGCAGCGCCGCGGGACTGACCCGCACGCTCCGCAGCAGCGGATCGCGTCTCCGCGCCGGGAATCACGGGCTTGGGTACTCCGCGCAGTATGCCGGAGCCCCGAAGATCTTCGCGTTCACTCCGAGGATGTCGCTCACGTTGCAGAGCGCATCCTCGTTGGTGTCACAGAGCGGACTGGCGGTCTCTTGCCCGAAGATGGCGCTGACGATCGCGAGGATGTCGACGATGTCCACCCTGCCGTCACCGTTCTGATCTCCACACTCGCACGCATTCCCGATGCCGTTGCCATCGGAATCAGCGTTGTCGGCGGACGCGTGGTCGGCGCACAGGTCGCAGCTGTCTCCGATCAGATCGACATCGCGGTCGTCCTGGTCCTCGTTGAAGTCGACCGGGCAGTTGTCGAGCGTGTCCGTCCACCCGTCGCCGTCATCATCCGGGTCGCAGACGTTACCCAGTCCGTCCATGTCGTCGTCGTCCTGCTCGGGGTTCCCGGCATTCATGCAGTTGTCGACCACGTCTGCGTGGCCGTCGAGGTCCACGTCGCAGGGATCGGCGCTTCCGATCCAGGCATCGATGACCGAGGTTCCCTGAGCATCGACCAGGCTCTTGGCGAGAGGGGGCATGGCGCCCAGACCCAGCGCGTGGGCGCGAAGGGAGAGCACGGAACTCTCCGGTGCCCCGGGGGTCACGAGCGTCGCGCCGCTCACGCCCAGGTCGCCGAGATCGGGTGCCACGTTGCAGAGAGTCATTGGAGCTTCGAAGCGCAGGTCGATGGCCGCCACCGTCGGCCCTCCGGGCTGGTGGCAGTTCGCGCAGTTCGCGTCCATGTAGGCCTTGGCGCGGACTCCCGCCTGCACGGTGCCGTCCAGGAGATCCGGCAGCGCTGGGTGGTCGCTGGCCGGCGATCCCAGGGGCTCATCGAACATCCCGATGGCGTCCAGGGTGGCGAGCTGGCTGGCAAGGAGACCCGTCGACGGATACAGGAAGTCGCGGTTCATCTGCGTGGTCTTGGGACCGAGGGCCCGGCTGGCCGCCTCCGTGTGACAGCCCAGACACTGCGGTCGGCTGGGGTACGACCAGGTCTGGCCGCCGGCCAAGAGCCGCGCCTTGCCAGCGGGAAGCAGAGTGGCCGCGGTCTGTTCCTCGTTCCACTCGTAGGTGTAGCCCGCCCATCGGCCATCGTCGTGGTGGATCAGGAAGCGGGTCTCGATGAGCTGGTCGTCGATGCTGAAGTTCTTGATCAGCACCGTGCCTTCCGGGAGGTCCCAGTCTCCGTTTGCGAGGATCTCGATCGTCTCTCCGTCGGGCAGCGCGAGCCAGCGCTGCTTGGCCGCGCCGTCGGACCACAACGGCATGTTCACATCGAAGGGGATCACGCCGGACGCCGGTACGAGCGGGCTGAGGCTGTCGAAGCATCCGGTATCGGCCAGCGTCTGGGGGAAGTCCGTGGGTGGCGCCGGCTCGGCCCTGACGATCCTGGCCAGCGCCCCGTCTCGCAGGGCGATGATCTCGCCGTCGGCGTCTTCCGCGAAGTTCCGGATGGCGCCGACTCCGGAGATCAACAGCTCCGGGCTGGGGGCGCCGAGCTCGTCATGGAACAGGCCCCAGATGTTGCTGAGCGTGTCGCCGTAGATCAGCGTTCCCTCCAGCTCGGGAATCGCGCTGCCGCGATAGACGAATCCCGCGATCGCGGTGCGCATCTCTCCGCCCGGCAGCGAGTAGTGGACGTGTTCGACGACCGGTGAGATGAAGCTGGGGTTGTTGCAGCCGCTTCCCAGGCAGACGCTTCCCTCGAGGGGCGGCCAGCCATAGTTGCCCCCCTTTTCGATCAGGTTGATCTCCTCGCGCACGGTGCTTCCGACATCGCCAGCCCACAGCTCGCCGGTCCCGCGGTCGAAGTGGAAGCTCCATGGATTCCGCAGTCCCCAGGCATAGAGCTCGGGCGCGCCGCCTCCGCTCGCAAAGGGGTTGTCGGGAGGGATGGCGTACGGTGTACCCCCATCCACGTCCAGTCGAACGATGCCGCCGAGGATCGTGCTCGTGTCCTGTGCGTTGGGATTGCCGTAGGGGTTGGAGCCCTCGCCGAGGCTGACGTAGAGATAGCCATCGGGGCCAAACGCGACACTGCCGCCCTGGTGGTGACGATCGGGTTGCGGAACCGCGAGGAGGTTGAGCTCGCTCTGTCGATCCAGCGTCAGCCCACCGTCGAATGACGTGTACCGGTTGACGTACAGGGTGAGGACCGTACCAGCAACGATGGGGCCCGCGGTGAAGCTCACGTAGGCATGGCCGTTGTTTGCGAAGTCGGGATGGAGGGCAATACCGAGTACACCGGCTTCGCTCGAGATCTCCACGACATCGCTCAGATCGAGCAGGGTGGTGATGCTGGGACTGGAGCCAGGGTTGTCGAGGACCGTGAACAGCAGGCCGATATCGTCGGGTCGCCAGTTTTCTCCCTTGAGGGTCAGGTACCAGCGCCCGGGATCGGTCGGCGACGGGACAGCCGATGTGGTGCTCGTGAATCCCTGCCCGTTGAAGATGTTCTCGAGGGCGAGGTTGATGCTGGCCACGGGAGCCGGTGGGTCCGGCGCCAGGCAGGTGGTGTTGGGCGGGCGTGCAGGCAGACCCGATAGCGGGGCGCCGGCTCGCCCCGTCGGGCCCGTCAGAATCACCAGTACAGCTGCAATCGAGATGAGATCTGTTCGCATGGCAGTCGGCACCCGCTGGCAGGCATGGGCCAGAGATGACCCTACATGAATCCACCTGCTCGATCCCCGGTATATTCGACTCCTGCCGAGCTGCTTCGAGCGGCAGGGTCGGTGGAGCCGCCGTACTCGCTCGGAAACGTGCGAGCGGGTTTCCCCGGAGAAGCGCTCGGGTCAGGCGTTCGACCCTCCGCTCCCCGGCTGCTCTACAGCAGCGACGCGAAGCGCGCCCGGTAGGCACCGAAGTGCCCGGCCAGGGCCTCGTCGGTGACCCCGAAGCTCCCGGGCTCGGGCCTCGACGGGGTCTCGCGCCGACGGTGGGTTGCCCACCAGTCGCGCATCCGCTGCTCCGTGTCGGCCGTGAGATCCCGGCCCAGCCAGCCATACAGCTTGCGGATCTGCGCGATGGGATCGGCCTGGAAGGCGGCGAAGCCGATGTCGAGGAACTTCTCCTCCCGGCCCGCCGACCGGAAGGCCAGGCACCGGTCCAGGGCAACGGCCCACTGCGTCATGTTGAGCTCGCCGACCTCGACCGGGTCGAGGGATTCGTTTCCGGCCGCACCGAGGGTGCAGTACACGTCCGACACCGACGGCAGCACCTTCGCCGGGTCCCGGTGTGTCATCAGGTAGCGCGCCTCGGGGAAGACCTTCTCGAACGCGTCCAGGAAGAGCGTGTGGCTGGGACTCTTGAGCTGCCAGCGGCCGGGCCCCGAGCGCCACTGGAGCAGCTGGAGCACGCGCCGCTCGTAGCGGTAGGTCGAAACCATGTCGCAGTCGAGGAGCCACCGGGCGTACGAGGGGAGCCGTCCCATCGACAGATACACCTGGGACGTGAACTCGAGCGACAGCAGGTCGTGGTCCTCCATCGGTCCCGTCGCCGACTGGGGCAGCATCGAGCGGAGACGGGGCGCGACCGCGTCCATCGCGGTGACCGTGTCCTCCGCGGCGGCGATGCGGGCCCGGTCGTCCGCGGGCGATACCCCCGGCGGCGGGCACGGCTTCGACGCCTCCCACATGCGCAGCGACCGGACGGCTGCGTCCTCGCCCAGCAGGTGCGCCAGGGCGGTCGATCCCGTGCGGGGTAGCCCGACGCCGAGCAGCTCGACCTGGACCTCCTCGTCGGCGATCCCGGGCTGGCGGGCGAACCAGTCCTCGATCTCCAGGCGGTTGACGAGGGTCCGCTGGATCGAGTCGAGGAGTGCGCCCTTGCCGTGGTCGTTGAACCGCGCCTCGGTCAGCGCCGATCGCAGCAGGACCTCCAGGCCCTCTCTCCAGCTGTCCCCGCCGAGGTCGTCCAGCCCCGTCTTCGCCCGGGCGCGGTCGACGAGCCCGGCCAGCAGGGCGCTCGCCTCGCTCACGGCCGCTGGACCTGTTCGGGCAACGACGAGCGCTCGAGCATGCCGTTGGCCGACTCTCCGTCCCAGGTGTAGCGGGCGATGCACTGCTGCAGGATCGGGAAGTCTGCGCTCTCGGTGACGGGGATGGCGTGGAAGCTGGCCAGCTGCGTCTCCCCGTGGATCCGCACCGTGCCCCGCTCGGTCTCGAGCACCACGGAGACGTCCTCGCCCCGCGCCTGCATCCGTCGCAGCCACGGCGCGTCCACGACCCGGGCCGGGACGAGCCCGCCGTCACCCTCGAAGACGAACCCCTCGTTGTACGTGGGCTTCCCGTCCGAACGCGGTGGGTACACGAGGTGGCCGAACGCTTTGCCGCCCGGGAAGACCGCCGATTGCCAGACGTGACCCCAGAATCGCGCGAGCCGCCGGACCCCCATGCGACGGATGCGCAGGCCCCCGCCGTTCAGCGGATACGCCTTTCCGTCGACGGTGAACGTCCCGGTGGCCCTGAAGAGCTGCTCGAAACGCGGGCCGCCGATCAGGATTCCCTCCTCCTGCTCGGCCATCACCCGGGCCGCCTCGCCCCGGAGCGCGCCGTTCTCCCACGGGGGCACGGCGGATCGCAGGTCGACCTCGAGCGCGACCGGAACCCGCCCGCTGCGGGGCGGCTGCTCGCCGGCGATCTGCGCCTCGACGGTCGTGGCCACTGCCGCTCCCTCGAGCCGCATGCGCCAGTGCACGAAGGGCTCCACCAGCTCGAACGACAGCGGGCCCGCGCCGAGCACGCGGGCCCTGCCGTCGGCGCCCCTGGAATCGTGCACCGCTCCGGGCTCGAAGATCGTGAGCAGGCGACCGTCGGCCAGCGCGATGTTGCACTGCACGTCGTGGGTGCTCCACTGATCGCCGACGGCCTCGATGCCGATCCGGGGCATGCCGAACTCGACCCCGTCGTCCCACATCCAGACGTTCACCGAATCGCGCATGTCCGGGTCGTCGGGCTGCTGCGCCAGGACGAACTCGCGCGCCGCTTCGAGACCCCCGGAAAGATCGACCGCCATCGAGCACCTCCCTCGTCTTGCCGCACTATAGGCCGGCTCGAAGCGACCTGGCCCTCGGGCGGGGTCGGGCTCGCGGCTCGAGCATGCGGGTCGGACCCGTCCTTGAGCGCAGTGGCGGCCCCTGGCAAGATGGTGCACGCGTGGCCACGGGCCGGGGCCCGTGATCCCTTCACGCGACCGGCGAGCGCACCCGCAGCACGCCCCCCGCAATCACGAGCCAGGCTCACCGCCGGGAAGGCCCGAAGCATGCAACGGATCGCGACCATCGCTCTCCTGGCCTTCTGCCTCCTGCCCGCCTGCGCTCCGGCGCCCGGGCGGCCCGTTCCGCGTGTCGGCGCCGCGGATCCCGTGAACTGGCCGGCACCCGGCGGCGGAGCGGACGAGAGCAGCTACAGCGCGCTCGACCAGATCCGGCCGGGCAACGTGGGCGAGCTCGGGCTGTCGTCGTCGCTTGACCTCGAGGGCGAGGCCTCCCTCGAGGCGACTCCCCTGGCGGTCGACGGCGTGCTGTACTTCACGGGCAGCTACGCGGCGGTGTACGCGGTCGATGCGGTCTCGGGAAGACTGCTGTGGAAGCACGACCCGCAGACCTGGAAGCACGCCCCGGAGAGGATGCACTTCGGCATGCCGGTGAATCGCGGCGCTGCCTACGCGGACGGGCGCGTGTTCGCGGCCGCGCTCGACGGGCGGCTGTTCGCGCTGGACGCGAGGACCGGGGAGGAGATCTGGGTCGCCGAGACGATCGAGCCGGGACGCTTCAACACCAGCACGGGGGCGCCCCGCACCTTCGACGGCAAGGTGATCATCGGCAACGGGGGCGCCGATTTCGGCCAGCGCGGCTTCGTGACGGCGTACGACGCCGCCACGGGCGAGCGGCTGTGGCGCTTCTACACGGTGCCCGGCAGTCCCGAGGAGAACGCGGGCGATCCGGCGATGGAACGCGCGGCGGCGACGTGGACCGGGAAGTACTGGAACACGGGCACGGGTGGCACGGTGTGGAACGGGATGACGTACGACCCGGAGCTCGACCGCATCTATCTCGGCACGGGAAACGGCGGTCCGTACGACGTTGCCAGGCGCAGCCCCGGGGACGGCGACAACCTCTACCTCGCCTCGATCGTGGCGCTGGATGCGGACAGCGGCGAGTACGTCTGGCACTACCAGATGAACCCGCGCGAGGCGTGGGACTACAAGTGCACCGCGAACATGATCGCGACCACGCTCACGATCGACGGCGAGCCGAGCAGGGTGCTGATGCAGGCGCCGACGAACGGTTTCTTCTACGTGCTGGACCGCGAGACGGGCAAGCTCATCTCCGCGGAGAAGATCGGCAAGGTCACCTGGGCCGAGCGCATCGACCTGGAGACCGGCCGGCCCGTGGAGCGGGAGAACATCCGCTACGAGACGGGCGAGGCGCTGTTCTGGCCGGGCGTCCTGGGCGCGCACAACTTCCAGGCGATGTCCTACAGCCCGCGGACGGGCCTCGTCTACATCCCCTACATGCAGCTGGGCACGCGCTTCTACCGGGGCGTGAAGCCGCCGCACTTCTCGGTCGACGGGCTGAGTGTGGAGCACGTGCGGGCCGATGAGGACGACGCGAGGGGCAAGCTGATCGCGTGGGACCCGGTCGAGCAGAAGGCGCGCTGGAAGGTGAGCCAGGACACGATGTGGAACGGCGGCACGCTGGCGACGGCCGGTGATCTGGTCTTCCAGGGCACCGCCGACGGATACTTCTCGGCCCACGACGCGACCACGGGGAAGCGGCTCTGGCGCTTCGATGCGGGCCTCGGGATCATCGGAGCTCCGAGCAGCTACTCGGTCAACGGCAAGCAGTACGTCTCGGTGCTGGTCGGATACGGCGGATCCGCGGCGGTGATGAGCAGCTTCCTGGACGCGGGCTGGCGCTACGGCGCACAGCCGCGGAGGCTGCTGACCTTCACGCTGGGCGGCGACGAGGAGCTCCCGCCCTCGCCTCCGGCGGACATGACGGTGTACGCGGTCGACGATCCCTCGATCGAGATCGACGAGGCCGACGTCGACGCGGGGCGAACGCTGTACGTCTCGTGCACCTCGTGCCACGGCCTCGAGCTGAACTCGGCGGGGGCTCCCGGGCCCGACCTGCGCGAGTCCGTGATCGCCCTGCACGAGGAGGGCCTGTGGACGCTGCTGCAGGAGGGCACGCTGATGTCGCGCGGGATGCCGCGCTTCGAGACGCTCACGCGCGAGCAGGTGCGGCAGCTCCACGCCTACATCCGCGCCGGGGCCCGCGAGGCGCTCGGCACGCGCGAGCCGTCGGGCGCGGGCGCCGGCTCCGCACGTTTCTGAGCAGCCGGTACCCTCGCTGTTCGGCCGCGGCTCGCGCTACGCGGCGCGCGGCGCCGGGGGCCCCGCTCTCGGCGTGATCTCCAGGTGCAGCTCCTGCAGGCCGCGCAGCAGGTAGGTGGGCTCGTAGGCGTAGCGGCGCGCGCCCGCGGGACCGTGCCTGGCCTCCGAGACGCGGAGATCCTCCGTGTGGTCGAACAGGCGCTCCAGGCAGATGCGTCCCTCGGCGCGCGCGAGCGGAGCGCCCGCGCAGGAGTGAATGCCGCGCGAGAAGGACAGGTGCTCGCGCGCGCCGGCGCGGTCCGGCAGGAGCTCGTCGGGATCCTCGAAGCGCCGCGGATCGCGGTTGATGGCGCCGATGAGCAGCATGACCGTCGTGCCCGGCGCGACGTCGAGGTCGCCGACCTTCACCGGCACGCGCGCGACACGGAAGCCGCATTTCACCGGCGGGTCGACGCGCAGCACCTCCTCGAGGTAGTTCGGGATCAGATCGCGCTCTCCCCGCAGCCGCTCCTGCAGGTCCGGGCGCTCGGCGAGGAAGCGGAGCGCAGCGCTGATCAGCCGGGCGCTCGTGTCCTGACCCGCGGTGAACAGGAACTGGGTCAGCCTGACGACGTCGGCGATCGATGGCGTCGTCCCGTCCGGGAAGCGCGCGAGCGCCAGCGCGCTCAGGCCGTCCGTGCGCGGATCCTGCCGGCGCTCCTCGACGTACCGGGTGAAGTACCTCCCCAGGAACTCCAGCGGGTCGTGGGCGAGCTCCTGCGTGTCACCGATCTGAGCCGGAACGAGAGCGTAGTTCTCGCAGAACTCCCTGTGATCCTCCTCCGGGACACCGAGCAGATCCGCGATCACCATGACCGTGAAGGGTCGCGCCAGGGCGGAGATCACCTCGAAGCTGCCACACCCGGAGAACGCGCCGATCTGCCGGTCGGCCAGGCGCCACATGAAGTCCTCGTTCCGCTTCAGGCGCTTCGGGGTGATCAGGCCCGTGAGCAGCGACCGGTAGGCCGTGTGCTCCGGCCGGTCGCGGGTGACGAGCCAGTCGCCATACACGATCTGGTCGCGGTACTCCTCGATCTGCGGGCCGATGTCGTGGCGGTCCGGCGTGAACGGGAGCGGGGGAATCGGACCGCTCGGCGCGTTGATCGCGGAGAAGTGGTCGCTGTCGCGATAGACGGCCAGGGCTTCCTCGTGGCCCGTGACCACCACGACGCCATGGTGGGGCTCGCGGACGACCGGGCCCTGTGCCCGGAGACGCGCGTAGTACGGAAGCGGATCCTCCACGAGGGAGGCGTCGGTGAACCAGTCGGCGGCGTCATGAAGCGTCATCCTGGACGAGCCTCGCTCGTGGCCTCGTGTCGGGTCAAGCGGGGATGCCGCGCGCGGCCGGCCCCGCACGGGACCGCCCCGGATCGCGGACGTCGGTGTCGTGCGGCGCGACGCCGGGGCCCGCCGGAAGCTGGCGGGCAGCAGGCGTGCGGACGCGCGGGCTACACTCGACGCTCACGTCGAGGGGAGGGCCATGAGCGGATCGACCGGCGGGGTCGTGCACACGGAAGTCATGCAGCTCCGCGCCACGCCCGCGCAGGTCCGGGAGTTCATCATGACGCCGGAGCGCATCCTGGACTACTACCCGGATCCGCAGGAGGGCGGCGTCCTCGAGCCGGGCAGGGCCATCTACTGCCGCGGTGGGGCCGGCGTCTCGCTGCTGGAGCGGATCGAGCCGGAGTGCACCGAGAGCTGTGTGGTGATCAAGGTGACGACGGCCATCGGCCTCGAGGCGCCGTATACACGGGAGCGGATCGAGTCGCACGCCACGTTCACCATGGTCGAGGACTGGGAGCTCGCGGCGAGCGGGACCGGTACCACGCTCACGAAGACCTGGCGAGACGTGACCGCGACCGCCCCGGCCCCGTTTCCCCTCGAGGATGCCGTGCGACAGGGCGCGATTCACGAGAGCGATGCGCTCATCCAGGGCTGGAGCAGGGCGGCGCAGCAGCCGGCGAGCTGACGCGACGTCCCCGATCCCCGCTCCCAGTCGGGCCCGCGGCCTCGAGGGCTTGCCCGCTCCGGGAGCTCACGCTCCCGGGTCCAGCAGCACCTCGAGGGCGCCCTCGCGGCGGGCGTCGAGCGCAGCTGATCACGGCCACGTCGTGACCCGGCTCGATCTCCGCATTCTCGGCGCCGAAGCTCGCGCTTGCCGTGGGAGACGAGTGCGCGCACGTGCGTGTCTCCTCGAGGCGTCCCGGTGCCGGGTGACTCCCGGCCAGCCCGGCGCAGATCCCCCTGGGAGCTACTCCATTCCCATGACCTCGTAGACGCGCGACAGGAAGTACCAGCGTCCGTCTCGCTTCACGTACTCGTCCTCGAAGCAGCCGACCACGACCTTCCGCTCGCCGCTCTTGGGGTAGATCAGCTCCCGGCAGTACGACTTGCCGCGGGCCCTGTCGCCGTCGATGACCAGATCGGCGGGAAAGGAGATCATGCTCATGTAGCTGACGTACTCCATCTTCTCCTTGAAGGCCGCCACGACGTTGCTCTTGCCCTTCGCGGGCTCGGGCATCGAGGGGAGCTTCCACGATCCCTCCTCGGCCCAGGTGCTGCCCCAGGTGTCCACGTCGACACGCATGGCGCCGGCCGCAAAGGTTTCCATCAGCTCGCGAATGGCGAGGCGATCCTCGACCGGCCCGGTGTTCATTCCGTCCTCCGCTGTCGGGTTTGCATGGATGAGAGCGAGACAGGTCCAGCAGGTCGCGCGGGCGTCCAGCGGAGCTATCCGCCCCGTCGGCCACTGTCCCGGCGGCCTCCTGCCACGGTATCATGGGGTGCTGGAGTGCTTCCCTCCGGGCCTCGAGGGCGGGGAACGGATCCCGGCATGCGGAGTCCCGGAGCGGTGGCTGGCCAGATGGAGGGCCGAGCGATGGATCTGCTGAACCCCTGCGGTGCCTTCGAGTCGGTCTCGCGACCCCTCTGTCCACGGCGCCCGATCGGCCCCGACACGACCGTGGGCCTGCTGGCGAACGACAAGAAGAACGCCGACGTGCTGCTCGGCCACGTCCAGCGGCGTCTCGAGGCCGACCACGGCATCCGGCAGTTCCGGTGGCTGCGCAAGGACGCGACCCGCCCTGCGGACCTGACGGACGGGTTCGTCTCGGACTGCGACGTCGTCGCCGTCGCGGTCGCTGATTGAGGCGCATGCACGTCGTGGTGTATCCACGACTCGATCGAGCTCGAGAAGCGCGGCGTCCCGACGGTGGCGCTGGCGACCGACGAGTTCTACGGCCTGGCCCGGGCCGAGGCGGAGAGGTGGGGTCTGCCCGGCCTGCCGATCGTCATCCTGGAGCATCCGCTGGCCCGGCGGGACGACGACGAGTGCCGGGCCTTCGCGGATGCCGCGATCGGCGAGATGCTCGAGGCCTGGAACGGCGATGAGCAGAGGCTCGAGAAGCTGCATCGCGCGAAGAAGGTCGAGTCCCGCGGACGCCGCTACCGGTCGCTCTTCCAGAGCGACTTCAACGACGCCGACGCCCCGGCGCTGATCCGCGCACCTGGGAGCCTCGACGCCATCCAGCGACTCTTCCACCAGCGCGGCTGGACGGACGGTCTCCCCGTCGTGCCGCCGACGGCCGAGCGCTGCGCCCGGATGCTCGGCGACGTCGATCCCGGTGAGCTGCTGGGCATCGTGGAGCCGCGGCTGGGCCAGGCGACCGCCGACCGCATCGCGGCCAACGCGGTGATGGCTGGCTGCGAGCCCGCGCACTTCCCCGTCGTCCTGGCCGCGGTCCGGGCGATCTGCGCCGAGCCGTTCAATCTGAAGGCCCTGCAGTCGACCACTCACCCCTGCACGGTCGGGTGCCTGGTCGGCGGACCGATCGTCGAGGAGATCGGCGTCAATGGCGCGTACAACGCCATGGGGCAGGGCCGGCGCGCCAACGCCACCATCGGTCGGGCCATCCGCCTGATCCTGACCAACATCGGTGGAGCGGCCCCGGGCGTGCTCGACCGCTCGACCATGGGCTCACCGGCGAAGTACTCCTTCTGCTTCGCCGAGAACGTCGAGGCCTCGCCCTGGGACCCGTATCACCAGGAGCTCGGCCTCGATGCCGGCTCGAGCTGGGTGACCGTCTTCGGCGTGGAGGGACCTCACAACGTCAACGACCACTACGGTCGCACCGGCGAGGAGATTCTCCTCACCGTGGCCGGGACCCTCGCCTCCCCGGGAGCCAATAACTTCTACCTCGCGGGCGATCCGGTCGTCGTGCTCGGTCCGGAGCACGCCGAGGTCATCGCGCGGGACGGCTATTCGAAGGCGGATGTGCGCCGCTTCCTGTCGGAGCACGCGATCATCCCCAGGTCACTGGTATCGGATGCGATGCTCGAGGAGCTCGAGTCGCGCCATCCCCATCACCTTCTGGGCGAGCGCGGCCGCGAGGGCATCCGCTTCAACACCCGCCCCGAGAATCTCGTCATCCTGGTCGCCGGCGGCGCCGGGCGCCACTCGGCGATCCTGCCGACCTTCGGCGAGTCGACTCGGGCCGTCACGGAGCGGATCGAGTAGCGCTACCGGAGCGTTCTCCCGCTCAGGCAATCTTCTCCGTGCCCGCGATCGTCGTGCGGTGCATGGTCCGGCCGGACGTGGCGGGGTAGGGATAGACGCGGTGCATCACGCCGCAGTTGTCCCAGATGACCAGGTCGCCTTCCTGCCACTGGTGCGTGTAGCGGAAGTCGGGCTGCCCGGCCCACTCGGCGAGCCGGTAGAGGATGGCCCGCCCGTCGGGTAGCGGCATGCCGACGATGCGCTCGGCATGGCTGCCGACCAGCAGCGACCTGCGGCCCGATGCATGGGTCCAGACCACGGGATGCTCCATCTTGACCGCCATGCTGGACCAGCGCTTCCGGTCCTCCTCGGTCGGCTCCTCGAACACCGGCCGCAGGCTCGACTCCACCGTGTGGAGCGCCCGCAGTCCCTCGATCTCCGCCTTCTCCCAGTCCGGCAGGTGCTCGTAGGCGGCATAGGTGTTCGCGAACTCGGTCTGCCCGCCGCGAGCCGAGACCTTCCGCGCCGTCAGCAGCGTCGCCTTGGGCAGCGGCATGTTGGTCGTCACCCCGTCGATGTGCCAGAAGTAGGTCCCCAGCACGTACTCGGGAGAGTCGTTGATCTCCTCGTCGAGCGTGACCCTGTAGACATCGGGCTCCGCAGCGCTCGACCCGGGGACCGCCCGCGTGTAGTTGACGCGCTCGCCCATGCAGTCGGTGAAGGCCAGCTGCTCCCGGTCGGTCAGGTTCATGCGCGGGAACACGAGCACGCCGCGGTCCTCGAGCGCGTTCTGGCACTCGTGAACGACCTCCGGCTCGCACAGATCCGCCTTCTCGACGTGCACGATGCCGCCGAGATGGGGTTTGATGTTCTCGACTTCGATCCTTGCCACGCTGGCCCTCCACTCCTAGATGTAGCGGCCGCCGTTGACTCCGATGGTCTGGCCGGTGACGTAGCCGGCCTCGTCGGAGACGAGCCAGGCGCATGCGCCGGCAATGTCCTCCGGCTCGCCCGCCCGCTTGATCGGGCCGGCCTCGATCGACGCCTGGAGCGAGAGGTGGGAGTCCTTGAAGGCCTTCTCGGACATGACCGTGTTCATGACGAAGCGCGGCGGGATGTTGTTGCAGGTGATGCCGAGCGGGCCCAGCTCCACGGCGAGCGTCTGGGTCAGGGCGATGATCGCCCCCTTGGATGCCGAGTAGTGCGCCATCAGCGGGGCTCCCGACTGGGCGCTGGACGAGGAGATGTTGACGATACGCCCCCAGCCGGCGGCCTCCATGTCGGGCAGCACTTCCTGGGTGACGATGACGGCGCCCTTGACGTTGACCTCCATCATCGTGTCCCACATCTCCTCGGTGATGTCCTTGAACGGGACGAAGCCGGTGATGCCGGCGTTGTTCACCACGATGGTGACCGGCCCGAGCTCCGCGCGGAGCCGGGCCACCGCGGCCCTGACCCCGGCCCGGTTCGCGATGCTCGCCTGCAGCGCGAGCGCTCTTCCGCCCGCTCCCCTGATCTCCTCGGCCACCTTCGTGGCGTCGTCGATCAGGATGTCGAGGACACCGATCGCGATCCCGTCACGGGCGAGTCGCCGGGCGATCGCCGCGCCGATGCCCGACGCCGCGCCCGTGACCAGTGCCACTCTGCCACTCATGGTCGTCTCCCGTTCACCGCTGCGTTCCCTTCACCCGGGTCCTGCGCGCCTCTCAGCTCGCCCGCAGGACGGCGGAATCGGTCTCGTACTCGACGACGGTCGCCACCCGGATCTTGTCGCGGTCGAAGAGGTTCTTCTCGTCCTCGACGACCTCGTCGGGCATGACGCCGGTCGACATGTGCTCCGCCGTCGCGCGAAACACGGCCTCGTCGTCGAACCAGAGCTCCGTGATCACGTCGTAGGCGAGGTCTCCCGACTCGCCCGTCTCGGGGTTCGGCAGCGGGTCGATGAAGCGCCGCATGTAGCGCGAGACGCCCTGCGTGTACTCGAGGCAGAGGGGAACGTGGATCTCCTCGTAGTAACGGCGGAACTTCTCGACCGACATGCCCGGGCGGCGCTTCAGGAAGATCAGGATCTTGAAGCTCGGTGCGCTCACGGTGGCCCTTTCGATCGCGTTGGCCTCGCCCCGGGCCGGGGCACGCTCGCCCGGGAGGAAGGCATCGACCGGGGTCTTCGCCGTCCTGTCGCGCTCGCGGCACCGCTTCACCCAGAGGAGCCGTCCCCGCGAGTATATCGCGGTGCCTGGTGGGGCGTGCGAGCGGTCCGCAGGGGCGGTTCACGCGGGGCGCAGTGCCAGCACACTCCCCTCGGCGTCTGCGGAGACGTACAGCGTTCCATCCGCTCCCGCGCTGATGCCGGCGAACGGCCCCATCGGACCGGAGAGCGGCGGGATGGCGTGCAGGAACTTCGGCGTCACGCCCGGTGGCGGACCGACCGGCAGGTTCGCGGCGACCACGCGGCGGGCCCCGCTCGCCAGATCGAGCTCGACCAGCTCCCCGGCACCCGCATCGACGACGTGGAGGAGATCCCCACGGACCGCGATGCCCTGCGGCCTCTGCAGACCATCGACGACGGTCTCGGTGCGGCCACGCGTCACCTGGACCACTCTTCCCTCCGCCTCCTCGGCGACCAGGCAGGCACCGTCGCGAGCCAGTGCCACGCCCGTGGGTTCGCGCAGGTCGGTGGCCTGTACCTCGACGTTTCCCGACCGGACCGACAGCACCCGCCCCGTCCCGGCCTCGGCGAACACCACGCTGCCGTCGCCCGCGATGGCGACTCCGTAGAGCCGGTCGAAGCCCTCGGCGAGGACCTGGCTCTCCTGCTGCGCGGGGTGCCAGCGCGCGACCTGCCCGTTCGCGGTGGTCACGACGTACTCCCCCGGGCCTGCAGCCGCAACGCCGCGCGTGTATCCCGGGAATCCATCGGTGAACAGCATGCCGACGCACCGGAGCGCCTCTCCCGGGCGGAGCGTGTAGGTGAAGCCCCCGTCCGCGACGAAGAGCAGGCCGTCGTCACCCATGGCCAGGCCCAGGGGCCACTGCAGCCCGTCGGGCACCAGGGGGCGAACCTCGCCGTTGCCCAGGACCTCGTTGATCTGTCCCGAGATGCTCGAGACGAAGAGCCGGTCGCCGACGAAGGTCAGGTTGTCCAGTCCCGGCGCGATGTCGGCGAGCACGGTGCGTTCTCCGGTCCGCGGATCGATGCGCAGTACCTGGCCGCTCGCGACCTGGGTCGAGACGATGAAACCCTGGCGATCGAACTTGACCGCGTCGGGCACGCCGAGATCGCGCGCCACGACTTCTGGCGCGCCGCCACCAGGGTCGACCCGCCAGATCTCGTTGGCGCCCATCACCGGGAAGTAGAGCTTGCCGTCGGGCCCCACCTCCATCGCGTTGGGCATCGGAACGTCGTCGAGCAGGATCCGCGGGGAGCCACCGTCGAGGTCGAGCTCCATGATCCGCCCCCCGGGCCGGCACTCGCCTGCATACAGCCGACCCTGGTGGAAGGTGATGGGATTCGCGCAGGGCATGTCGCCGTACACGACCCGCGTCTTGCCGCCGGGCTCGCGCACGCTGACGCGTCCCTCGGTGATCTCGGTCGCGTACAGGTTGCCGGCCGGGTCGAAGACGAGGTCGTCCGGTCCCACGATGTCGCCGCCCATCGGGCTGATGGTCTCGACCGCACCGGTGTCGACATCCACCGCGCTGATCCGGCTGCCGGACACCTGGGCCACGTAGACGCGGCCGTCCGGGCCGGTGCGTACGCCGTTGGCGCCGAAAAGGCGGCTGGGCTGCGTGAGCCGCTGCATTCGCCATCCGTCGGCGAGGCCCGGTGCCTCCGCGGCTTCGTAGCGTCCAGCCTGCAATGCCACCCTGATGCCCTCCTCGCGACGCCAACCCGGGGCTCCATCGCGCTCGTGCCTGACCGCTCGGCCCGTCCCGGGGAGGGTCGGCTCAGTCCTGCGGGCCGTCAGCCGACGCCTGC
Organism: Deltaproteobacteria bacterium; assembly: GCA_029261925.1. Classification (GTDB taxonomy): domain Bacteria; phylum Myxococcota_A; class UBA9160; order SZUA-336; family SZUA-336; genus JAGWBS01. The sequence goes on from JAJDAJ010000093.1 coordinate 75,376, forward strand.
TCGACCAGGGGCCAGAGAACCTCCTCGGCGAGCAGGGTGCAGAAGTACTCGTTGACCTGCTTGATCTTGCCGTCGGCCAGCGTGAAGACCATGCAGTACTCGTTCTCGTAGGGCTTGCCGTCGGATGTCGTGGCATTTCCCTCGAACTCGACCACGACCCGGTCGCCCTCGGCCGTGACGCTCTTGATATCGGGACGGAGCCCCGTCGGCACCAGCTTCTTGAAGGACTCGATCGTGCCGACGATGGTGTCGAAGTGGCGGGCACCGGCGAACCTGCTGAAGCCCTTGGCCAGCGTGAAGGCATCCGGGGCCAGGCATGCGGCGGCAGTGGCGCTGTCATTGGAGCCCATGGCCTTCAGGAACGTGAGCGCGATTTCCTTGTTCTGTTCGGTCATGGCGACTTCTTCCTCGTGGTGGCTCGAGCGCGACTCCGGCTGCTCCCGGCCGCCATTCTCGCCGATCGGCGAGCTCCATGACAGGACCGGCGGGCCGGGGCTTGAACCGCCTGCTCCGCCGGGACAGAATGGGGCGATCGCCGCCCCTCGGTGCGGCTCGCCGGCAATGTCGGCCCTGACCAACGGAGCGAGAGCCATGGGAGAACGAGCGTGAGCCAGACCGCCAGCACCAGCGTCGACAACGTCACGGTCGAGGACCTGGAAGACGCGGTGACCTATCCGGTCGATGCCTTCCTCTCCAGGGAGTACGCGGAGGCGGAGAAGGACAGGCTCTGGGCGAAGGTCTGGCAGATGGCCGGGCGCGTCGAGGAGATCCCGGAGGTCGGAGACTTCATCACCTACGAGATCGGGGACGACTCGATCATCGTGACTCGAAGCGCGCCCGACACGATCAAGGCCTTCCACAACGTCTGCGCGCACCGCGGCAGCCGCCTGGTCAGCACGCCGTGCGGCAAGAACAACGCTTGCGGGAACAGGAAGCAGTTCGTCTGCGGCTTCCACGGCTGGACCTACGACCTCGACGGGAACAACGTCTACGTCCACGAGCCGCAGGACTGGAAGGGCGCCCTGACCGAGGAGATGACGCGCCTTTCCGACGTGAAGGTCGACACCTGGGGTGGCTGGATCTTCATCAACATGGATCCGGACTGCGTCTCCCTGCGCGAGTTTCTCGAGCCCGCCGCCGGCATCCTCGATGCATTCGAGTTCGAGAGGATGCGGTACAAGTGGCGCCAGTGGGTGATCTTCGACTGCAACTGGAAGACCGCGATGGAGGCGTTCATGGAGCCGTACCACGTCGCGGGTACGCACACTCAGATGCTCGAGCACGGCGACTACTACGCCTACAGTGCCGCCTACGGTCTCCACGGGGTCAGCGGCTTCGACCAGCGCGATCCGGATCTCCAGATGAGTCAGAGCAGCACCGTGACCCGGGCGGGCAAGGGTCAGGATCCGCGCATCTCGACCTACGAGCTGCAGCACGAGCTCTACACCACCGTGAACTACGCCAGCACCACGGAGACGCTGCTCAACGCGGCGAAGCGGCTGGTCGACGAGCTTCCGGAGGGCACCCCGGCCGATGAGGTGATCCAGCACTGGCTGGCTTCCGCACGGGCCGACGATGCCGCGCGCGGCGTCGTCTGGCCGACCATCAGCCCGGAGAACATGGCGGAGGCCGGCCTGGCCTGGCACATCTTCCCCAACATGACGGTGCTGCAGGGCATCACCTTCGCGCTGTGCTATCGCGCCCGGCCCTACGGCGACGATGTCGACAAGTGCATCTTCGAGTCCTATGCGATCGAACGCTTCCCCGAGGGCAAGGAGCCCGAGACCGAGTGGGTACAGGCGGAGGCCACCGCGGAGAAGTGGGGCCTGGTGCTGTCTCAGGACTTCTCCAACATGGCGTCGGTGCAGAAGGGCATGAAGTCGCGCGGCTTTCGCGGCACGCTCCCCAATCCGCACCAGGAGCGGAAGGTCACCAACTTCCACCGGAACCTGGCCCGCTACATGGGAAGGGGCGCGCCGAGGCGAATCCGGTAGATCCGCGGGCGTCGGGCGCCACCGGTCAGCGCATCACGCCGCCGGAGGCTGGCCGTCGACGAGCAGCGCGGAGACGTCGTCCCGCAGCCGGAGCATCCGGGTCGCGATGGACGAGACGCCCATCGCCTCGAGGTTCTCGGTGATGCCGATGGCCACGACGCTCCGGGTCATTCGCTCCGCCCGGTCGAAGAACGGCACGGAAAGCAGCGTGACCCCGCTGATGTAGCAGCCGCGGTCGACGGCGTAGCCCTCGCGTCGCGTCTGCTCGACCTCCCGCATCCAGCGCTCGAAGGTCGGCGGGTGATCCCAGCTGAGGGCCTCGAACTGCCGGCGAAGCTCCCCGTCCGGGACCCCGCGGAGATTGAAGGCGGCGTGGCAGCGGCCCGTCGCGCTGATGAGCGGCGGGAAGCGGCTCCCGAGATCGACGTGCAGCCGGAAGGGCAGCGGGGCGCGCGACAGCGCCACGACGACCATGTGGCCGGGCTCCGTGAGCTGGGTCGCGACCGCGGTGCCGCCGAAGTCGCGCGAAAGCTCGGTCAGCCTCGGCTCGATCAGGTTCGCGAAGCTGTTCTGCTGGATGGCGTTGCGGGCGATGGGCAGGATGCCGATGCCGACGGAGTAGCGCTTCGAGCCGGGCTCGAAGGTCACCAGCCCCTCGTCCGCCAGCACCCTGAGGATGTGCAGGCAGGTGCTCGGGACCAGGCCGAGATCCCGCGCGATCTGGCTCACACCGGCCGGCTCCGCGGATCTCCCGAGGTAGCGCAGGATCGCCACGGCGCGGCGAACAGCGGGAACCTCGCGATGGCGTGTGCTCTGGTCCAGGACCCGGAGACCTCTCGAGTTATTGTCTATGTACAATATACGGTATCTATTGACAATAGATCCGGCGATCGCCTAGCGTGGGGCCACGGTCTCCCGCGGGGGGACCGGTCACTCCCCGGCACCGAGCTCTCGAGGGCCTCCGATGGGCAGCCTCACGGACTACACGTCGCACGCGGATGCGATGGCGCACTTCTCCAACGATGCCCTCTGGGATCTGTTCGATGGGGACCGCGATCGCCTGAACATCGCCCACGAGTGCATCGACCGGCACGCCAGTGATCCCGAGCGCGTCGCGGTGCGGATCGCTCACGAGGACGGGCGCGACGAGCTCCTGACGTTCGACGCCCTCTCTCGCGGGTCGGCGCGCTTCGCACACTTCCTGCGCGAGGGCGGGATCGAGCCGGGTGAGCGCGTGGCGGTCATGCTGGAGCCGTCGCCCGCGTTCTACGCCGGGATCTTCGGCTGCATGAAGGCCGGCTGCATCGCCGTACCGATGTTCACCCTGTTCGGGCCCGAAGGTGCGCGCCTGCGTCTGGACGACTGCAGTCCGGCGCTGCTGCTGACGAGCCAGGAGAAGGCGGACGCGCTCGGCGAGATCGACGGCGTGCGCGTCGTCGTCGCGGACGCGGACTTCCTGGAGCGCCTGGCTTCTTTCCCGGACCGCTTCGAGGTGCAGACCCGCGCCGACGACCTGGCGGCTTTCCAGTACACCTCCGGGACCACGCGCGAGCTGCCCGAGGCGATCCGCCACTCCCATCGCGCGATCGTGCTGGTGTCCATCGCAGCGCTCTACGGGACGGGGGTCCGGCCGGGCGACGAGTTCTTCTGTCCTTCCTCGCCGGCGTGGGGGCACGGGCTCTGGCATGGAACGCTGGCACCGCTGGCGCTCGGCGTGACGACGGGCGTCTACGCGGGCCGCTTCGACGCCGACCGGCTCATGCGCGCGCTGCAGGACCACCGGATCACCAACCTGTCCGCGGCGGCCACGCACTACCGCCTGATGAAGAACGCCGGCACGGCGGCGCGCTACCGGTTCTCGATCGAGAAGCTCTCCTTCACCGGGGAGCCGATCGACGAGGACACGCTGGAGTTCGCGATGCGCACCTTCGGCCGTCCGGTATGCAGCATGTACGGGACGACGGAGATCGGAGTGATCCTCGTCAACTATCCCGGCGCGGGCGACTTCGAGGTCAAGCCCGGCTCGCTGGGCAAGCCGGTGCCGAACGTCCGGGTCGAGGTGCAGCGGCCGGACGGTCAGCCGAGTGCGCCGGGCGAGGTCGGCGAGATCAAGCTCTGGCGGCGCGGCGTCTGGTATCCGACCAAGGACCTGGGGCACGTCGACGGGGACGGCTACTTCTACCACGCGGGCCGGGCCGACGACGTCATCATCTCCGCCGGCTGGACCATGAGCGCGGTCGAGATCGAGAACGCGCTGCTCGCCCATCCCGACATCCACGAGGCGGCTGCCATCGGGGTCGCGGACGAGACCCGGGGCCAGGTGGTCAAGGCCTTCCTCGTCACCCCGCGCGCCGCAGACGATGCATTTCGCCGCGAGATCCAGGATTTCGTGCGCAACAGGCTGAGCCAGCACGAGTACCCGCGCCAGATCGCCGTCGTCGATGAGCTACCCAAGACGCCGGCGGGCAAGGTTAACCGCAAGACCCTGCGAGACCGCGAGCGAGACGCGGCCGCTGGGGCCTAGAAGCAGAGGGACCCGACGCAAGATGTCCGAATCCACAGATCTCTTTCCGAAGATCACCGAGCAAGGCCTCGAGGAGCTCCGGCGCCGCATTGGCCAGCCGATCACCGAGTCCGTCGAGCCCTGGTGCCACGAGGCGACGCGGGACAACATCCGCCACTACGCCCATGGAATCGGCGACGACAATCCGCTGTGGTGTGATCCCGACTACGCGGCAACGTCGCGCCATGGCACGATCGTGGCCCTGCCGAGCTTCCTGTTCGCCTGCGACCGCATCGTGTCGGGCTACGTCGGGGGGCTGAGCGGGATCCACGCCATGTGGGCGGGTGCCGACTGGACCTGGCACGCCCCGGTGCTGCGCAACGACGAGATCCGCACCGAGGCGCGGCTCAAGGATCTGGTCGAGCACCAGACCCGCTTCGCGGGTCGTGCGTTCCAGCAGATCTACCACGTCGACTTCTACAAGCAGGACGGCACGCGGGTCGCGGAGGCCGACAGCTGGTGCTTCCGCACCGACCGCGACGAGGCGCGTGAGCGCGGCACCAAGTACGACGAGGTCAAGGCCCGGCAGGCCAGGCCGTACACCGACGACGAGCTGAAGAACTTTTACGAGCTGTACGCCACCGAGAAGGTCCGCGGTGCCGAGCCGCGGTACTGGGAAGACGTCCAGGAGGGCGAGGCCCTGCCGCCGATCGCCAAGGGGCCGATGACGGTCACCGGCTTCATCGCCTTCGCCCAGGGCTGGGGGGGGCTCTACATCCGCGCCAACAAGCTGGCCTGGAAGCAGATCCACGCCCACCGCGGCCTCGGCATCAAGAACCGTCTCGGCATTCCCGACTGCCCGGAGCGCGTGCACTGGGAGGACGAGTTCGCGCAGATGGTCGGAACGCCGGCGGCCTACGACTACGGTCCCGAGCGCTGCTCCTGGCTGATCCACCACATGACCAACTGGATGGGGGACGACGGAACGCTGCGCAGGTCCTCGTGCAAGATCCGCCGGCACAATCCCGTCGGCGACATGCTGGTCATCACCGGCACGGTGAAGCGGAAGTTCACCGAGGATGGCCGGCACCTCGTGGAGATCGAGCAGGTCGCCCACAACCAGCACGACGAGCTGTCGGTCATCGGCAGCGGGGTCGTGGAGCTGCCGAGCCGCGCCGCCTGAATCCATGGCCGCAGCTGCGAGCGCGGGAGCGGAATGGGCGGGGCCGCTCGACGGGCTCCGTGTCCTCGATCTGACCCGGGTGCTGGCCGGGCCCTACGCCACCCAGAGCCTCGGTGATCTCGGCGCGGAGGTGCTCAAGATCGAGCCGCCGCAGGGCGACGACACGCGGAACTTCCCGCCCTTCGTCGGGCGCGAGAGCCACTACTTCCTGGCGCTCAATCGCGGCAAGAAGTCCGTGGTGATCGATCTGAAGCAGGAGGAGGGCAGGGAGCTCCTGCTCCGTCTGGCCGAGAAGTCCGACGTGCTGATCGAGAACTACCGTCCGGGCGTGATGGACCGGCTGGGGCTGGGCTACGAGGCGCTCTCCGCGCTCAACCCGCGCCTGGTCTACTGCTCCATCAGCGGCTTCGGCCAGACCGGCCCGCTGCGCGACAAGCCGTCCTTCGACATCGTCACCCAGGCGCTCAGCGGCGTGCTCAGCGTCAACGGCGAGGCCGGCATGCCTCCCGTCAAGCTCGGGCTGCCGATGGGCGACATGGTCGGGGGTGTCTACGGCCCGATCGCGATCCTCTCCGCGCTGTACGAGCGCAACCTGACGGGGCGGGGCCGGCTGATCGACATCAGCCTGCACGACGGGCTGATCGGAATGCTGGGTTACCTGGCGCAGCTCGTCTTCGTGACGGGCGAGGATCCCGAGCCGGTCGGATCGATGCACCCGACGATCGTGCCCTACGGGAGCTTTCCCGCAGCGGACGGTCAGGTCATCGTCGCGGTCCTCACGGGAGGCTTCTGGGACAAGCTCTGTCAGGCACTGGGGCGCCCGGAGCTGGCAGCGGATCCGCGCTTCGACACGCTCGCGGCCCGCAGGGAGAACCGCGAGGTGCTCAACGCCCTGATCGCGGACATCACGCGCACGCGGAGCGTCGCGGAGTGGGAGCGGCGTCTGGAGGAGCACGACGTTCCGTACGCGCCCATCCTCGGGGTCGGCGCCGCGCTGTCCCAGCCCCAGACGCTGGCGCGCGAGATGGTCGTGACCGCCGAGCACCGCGACGTCGGCGAGATCCGCATGACCGGGCGCCCGGTGAAGTTCCCCGGCGCGCCACAGCCCGCGCTGGCCGCGCCCCCGGTCCTCGGTCAGGACACGATGGCCGTGCTGCGCGAGCGTCTCGGCTGCAGCGAGGAGCAGCTGCGCAGCCTCGCCGGCAAGGGCGTCATCGCGGGCCCGGAGACGGGCTAGATCGTCACGGTGAAGAGTGCCTGGCCCCGGCTGCCACGGCGGCGGCGGGTCCATGCCCCGGGGGCCGGTCCGCTCCCGGGGTCGTAGCTCGAGCGGCCCGACCGGGCGCGGAGCCGCGGCGGCGTGCTACACCTCCGGCCTGCGGTCGGGCGCGGCCCGGCGCGCGTCGAGGAGGACCCCCATGGCCGACGAGATCACCCCGTTTCGCATCCAGACGAGCGATGGCGAGCTCGAAGATCTGAGGCGACGTCTGCGCGCCACCCGCTGGCCCGACGAGGAGACCGTCGACGACTGGAGCCAGGGCATTCCCCTCGCCTACGTGAAGGAGGTCTGCGCCTACTGGGCGGACGACTATGACTGGCGCGAGCGCGAGGCTGCGCTGAACCGCTTCGACCAGTTCAGGACGGCCGTCGATGGGCTGGACATCCACTTCATTCACGTGCGCTCGCCGCACGACGACGCCCTGCCGCTGCTGATCACCCACGGATGGCCGGGCTCGGTCGTCGAGTTCCACAAGGTGATCGAGCCGCTGTCGAACCCCACCGCCCACGGAGGCGACGCGGCGGACGCCTTCCACGTGGTGTGCCCGTCCCTGCCGGGCTACGGCTTCTCGGGCAAGCCGGCCCGGACCGGCTGGGGCTGCCCGAGGATCGCCGACGCGTGGAGCCAGCTCATGATCCGGCTGGGCTACGACCGCTACGTCGCCCAGGGCGGCGACTGGGGCGCGATGGTGACGACCTGCATCGGCACCCAGGATCCGCAGCACTGCGCGGCGATCCACCTCAACATGCCGATGATCCGCCCCGACCCGGAGACGATGGAAGACCTGACCGAGCGCGAGCAGTCCGCGCTGGCGAGCCTGCAGCATTACCAGGAGTGGGACTCGGGCTACTCGAAGCAGCAGGGGACGCGGCCCCAGACCCTGGGCTACGGCCTCGCCGACTCGCCCGCCGGTCAGATGGCGTGGATCTTCGAGAAGTTCTGGGCCTGGACCGACTGCCACGGCCACCCCGAGAACGCGCTCGGCCGGGACGAGATGCTCGACAACGTCATGCTCTACTGGCTGCCGGGCACCGGCGCCTCGTCGGCTCGGCTGTACTGGGAGAGCTTCCGGAACCCGCCGACGGATCCGGTGAACGTGCCCGTGGGTGCCAGCATCTTCCCGCGGGAGATCATGCGCAGCTCCCGGCGCTGGGCGGAGAAGCACTACGGCCCCAGGCTGCAGTACTGGAACGAGCTCGACGTTGGCGGGCACTTCGCGGCATTCGAGCAGCCGGAGATCTTCGTCGACGAGGTACGCAAGGCGTTCCGGCCCCAGCGGTAGGGCGGAGGATCAACGGGTGAGCGCGCCGCGGTCGGTCACGCGGGTGATCCGGATCCTGGAAACACTGAGTGCGAGCCCGGGCCCCGTCAGTCTGGCGGACCTGAGCCGGGCCATCGAGACCCCCAAGAGCAGCATGGCCGCTCTCCTGCGCGGTCTCGCAGAGTCCGATCTCGTCGTCGCGTCGGAGGGCGCCTACCGTCTCGGGCCGGGTGCGTTCGGCCTGGGCAGCGCACTGCTGGAGGCCCGACGGCGCCTCAATGACTCGGATCTCGTTCGCGACGGCATGCGCAGGCTGGCGGAGCGCTCGGGCGAGACCGCCCTGTTCGCGGTGCGAGACGAGGGCGCCGCGACCATGACCTACGTGGACGTCGTCGAGAGCCGCAATGCCGTTCGCTTCGCCGTGTCGGTGGGAGACCGCCGTCCGCTGTACTGCACGGCGGGCGGTCGAGCGCTGCTGGCGGCGGAGCCCCAGGCGCAGCTGCAGCGCTACCTCGACGCCCTCGAGCCGCAGCAGCGGACCGTCCACACCGAGACGGAGAAGCGCCGTATCGCGGAGGTGGTCGCGGCGGCCCGCGTGACGGGGGTGGCCCAGACCGTGGACCAGGCGACCGACGGGGTGACCGGGACGGCGTCGGTGATCCGTGACGCCGCCGGGACGGTGATCGGCGCATTGATCGTCGCGGCGCCCAGCTCGCGACTCCGGGATCGTGGCGCCGAGCTGGCGCGCATGGTGCTCGAGGAGGCCGCGGCGATCTCGCGAAGCCTCGGCTACCGGATGCCCGGGTGCGCCTGAGCGCACCGGGATCCCCGCACCGGAGCCGCCGGGCCGGGAGAGCCCGCGCTCGGATCCCGGGCCCCTATTCCGCGGCGGCAGGGGGCTCCTCGTCCGCGGCGGGCAGCCCGAGTGCCTCGAGCACCTCCCGCGTGTCGGCGCCGAGCTCCGGGGCAGGGCCGGCGACACGGCCCGGCGTGCGCGAGAACCACGTCGGCACGCCCGGGAAGCGGACCGGGCCCAGTGCAGATTCCACCGTCTCGAAGAAGCCGACCGCGTCCAGGTGGGGGTCGTCGAGGAGCTCGTCGAGCGTGCGCAGGGGCGCCGCGGGGATGCCGAGCTTCCGGAACAGCTCGAGCCACTCCGCGGTCGTTCGCTCCCTGAACGTCTCCGCCAGCAGGCCGTACACGGTGTCGATCTCGCGCGCCCGCAGCTCCATCGTGGCGAAGCGCGGGTCGCTGGCCCAGGCGGGCTGCACGGCGTCCACGAACGCCGCCCACTGCTTGTCGTTGTAGACCAGTGCGGCGACGTGGCCGTCGCTCGTGCGGTAGGGCCGGCGGTTGGGCGCCACGGCGCGGGGGTAGTTCGCCGGCCCGAGGGGAGGCGTGAAGATCGCGCCGTTGGCGTGCTCGACCAGCATGAAAGAAGCCATGGTCTCGAACATGCCGACCTCGACCTCCTGGCCCTCTCCCGTCCGCTCGCGATGGAACAGCGCCATCAGGGTCGCGTAGAGCGTCGTGAGGCCGGCGACCTTGTCGGCCAGGATCGTGCCGACGTAGCTCGCCTCACCGGTCAGCATCTGCTGCACGGCCGGGATCCCGCACTCGGCCTGGATGGTGTCGTCGTAGGCGGCCAGGTCCTTTCCGGGGCCGCGCCGACCGTACCCGTAGCAGTTGGTATAGATGATCGCCGGATTGATCGCGGAGACCTCCTCGTAGCTGAAGCCGAGCCGGGCAATCGCGCGGGCCCGCATCGAGTGGACGAAGACGTCCGACTCCTCGATGAGTCGCCGCAGCGCCGCCCGGCCCGCGTCGGAGAGCAGGTCGAGGACCACGCTGCGCTTGCCGCGGTTCACGTTCACGAAGACGCCGCTCATCCCCGGCGCCGGCCCGTTCGAGATGTACCGGGTGCTGTCGCCGACGGGTGGCTCGACCTTGATCACGTCGGCGCCCATGTCCGCCATGATCTGGGTGCAGTAGGGCCCCATCACCATCGCGGTGAGATCGACCACGCGCACGCCTGCCAGCGGGCCCGTTCCCTTCGCGAGGTCACCCATGCCATCCTCCTCCTGCGGTCCGCGTCGCGGCCGGCGGGCCGGGCGGCACCCCGATACATATATCAGTTCAGTGGGCTAATATCGGCACGCTCGAGCCGGGAGCGGGCCCAGGCGACTCGGCGGCGACGCTGGCTGAAAACAGGAATGGGATTCGTGGATTTCGCGCTCACCCCAGATCAGCAGGACATCCGGGAAGCCATCCTGAGGCTCTGCTCCGCATTCCCGGACGACTACTGGCTCGCGCGTGACCGGGACGGGGTGTTTCCCCGGGAGTTCGTCGGATCCATGGTCGAGGGGGGCTGGCTCGGGATCGCGATGCCGACCGAGTTCGGGGGCTCTGGGCTCGGCATCACCGAGGCCGCGGTGATGATGCAGGCGATCGCCGAGTCCGGCGCCTGCATGAGCGGTGCGTCGAGCATCCACATGCCCGTGTTCAGCCTGCAGCCTGTCGTGCTCTTCGGCACGCAGAAGCAGAAGGAGCGGATCCTTCCGCCCGTCCTGCGCGGCGAGGACCAGGTCTGCTTCGCCGTCACCGAGCCGAATGCGGGGCTCAACACGACGCAGCTCTCGACCCGCGCGGAGCGCTGCGAGGGTGGCTACCTGGTCAACGGCGAGAAGGTCTGGATCTCCACCGCGCAGGTCGCGAACAAGATGCTCCTGCTGGCCCGGACCACGCCGCTCGAGGAGGTCAAGCGCAAGACCGAGGGGCTCTCGCTGTTCTACACGGACCTGGATCGATCGAGGATCGACGTGCGCCTGATCCACAAGATGGGGCGGCACGCGGTCGACTCGAACGAGCTCTTCATCCAGGACCTCCGGGTCCCGGAGGAGGACCGGATCGGTCCGGAAGGAGAGGGCTTCAGGCTCATCCTCCACGGCCTGAACCCGGAGCGCGTCCTGGTCGGCGCCGAGGCGATCGGCATCGGCCGTGTCGCCATCTCCCGGGCCGCCCGGTACGCGCGCGAGCGCATCGTGTTCGACCGCCCGATCGGGATGAACCAGGGCATCCAGCACCCGCTCGCCAAGTGCTGGGCGCAGCTCGAGGCGGCCAACCTGATGGTGATGAAGGCCGCCACCCTCTTCGACGCCGGGCTCGACTGCGGCGTCGAGGCCAACGCGGGCAAGTACCTGGCCGCCGAGTTCGCGTTCGAGGCCTGCCACACCGCCCTGCAGACCCTCGGCGGCATGGGCTACGCCCAGGAGCATCACGTCGAACGCTACCTGCGGGAGTGCCTGATCCCCCGGACCGCGCCGGTGAGCTCGCACATGATCCTGAACTTCCTGGCGGAGAAGGTCCTGGAGCTTCCCAAGTCCTACTGACCCGCGGAGGGACGGGCCGCCGCTCCGGCTGGGAGGATGAGATGAGCAGCAGCGCGGACACCACGAGAGCAGCGCCGTCGGTTCCGGAGGAGGAGCTCTCCGAGCCGGTGACGATCGGCGTGGAGGCGTACGTCTCGGCGGACTACGCGCGTGC
>JAJDAJ010000094.1 GCA_029261925.1 Deltaproteobacteria bacterium
GGCTGGGGGGGGGGGGGGGGGGCGTCGCCCCTACCGCGGGGCGCGCCGCGGGGGGGCCCGCGCCCCGCGCCTCGATCGATCAGCCGAGCAGCGCCAGGGCGGCCTGGCTCGACACGTTGGCCTGGGCCAGGACCGCGATACCGGCCTGCTGGAGGACCTGGTTCCGCGTGAGGATCGCGGTCTCCGCGGCGACGTCCACGTCGCGGATCCGCGAGTTGGCGGCGCTCAGGTTCTCGACGCTGGCCTGCAGGTTGTTGATCGTCGACTGCAGCCGGTTCTGGGCCGCGCCCAGGTTGCCGCGGAGTGTCGAGACCGTCGAGATCGCCGAGTCGATCGTCGTCAGCGACGCCTGCGCCGAGGCCGCGGTCGAGACCGCCGCGTCACTCGACTGGATCGACAGACCGCTCGCGGTGGCGTCGCCGATCGACAGCGAGATGCGGTCGACCGATGCGGTGTTGAAGATGCCCACCTGGAACGTCAGCGCGTTGGTCGTGCCCGACAGCGTGCCGTCGAGCAGCGTGCGGCCGCCGAACTGCGTCGAGTTGGCGATTCGCGTGATCTCCGACTGCAGGGCGCTGAACTCGTTCTGGAGGAACGAGCGCTCCGTGTTGGAGACCGATCCGCTCGACGAGGACTGGACGCCCAGCTCGCGCATGCGGATCAGGATGTTGCCGATCTCGTTGAGCGCACCCTCGGCGGTCTGGATGACCGAGATGCCGTCGTTGGCATTGCGCTCGGCCTGCTGCAGTCCCCGAATCTGCGCACGCAGCTTCTCGGAGATTGCGAGTCCCGCGGCGTCGTCGCCGGCGCGGGTGATCCGCAGACCGGACGAGAGACGGTCGAGAGACCGATCCAGTGCATTCTGCGAACGCGACAGATTCTTCTGCGCGTTGAGAGATGCAATATTGGTATTGATCCGAAGACCCATGCGGTTGTCCTCCGTGAGGCGGCCAACGGTCGGGCTTCCTTGCCCGACCTCCCTCCTCGCTAGCCGGTTGCTTTGCTGCGGCCATTCATGGCTCGACAGCATGGGTCTCTTCGGGGCCGCCCGAGCCGTTCTTTAGCGACAGCTCGTCACTGCAGCGGACCCTAAAGCGCAGGCAACTCGCGCCGAAAGTTCCGGTATGGGCGTGGAAGACGGGCGAAGCTGCGGCGGAGGCGCGCGAAAAATTCGCGGTGATTTCGCCGCGCGGGATCGGCTGCTCGACCGCGCCTTCGAGGGGCCGGCCGGGATCGCGCGGGAGTTCCCGCAGCTGACGGATCCGGACAACGCCGATCGCGTGTGGATCATCGAGGAAGCGGGCGCCACGCTGGCCCACGCCGCCTGGACGCCGGCGCTGCTGCGCTGTGCCGATCGCCGCATCGCGGCAGCGGGCATCGGCCTGGTCGCGACCGACCCCGCCTGTCGCGGCCGTGGTCTGGCCGCGCGCGTCGTCTCGCGCTGCATCGAGCAGGCCGCCGAGGAGGGGGCCGAGGTCGCGTTCCTCTTCGGTGAGGCCCGCGCGCTGTACACGCGGCTGGGATTCGTGCGCGCTGGTCGCGAGCGCGTCGTGCGCCTCGATCCCGATCCCGACGCCGCCGACAAGCGCGTGCGCGTGGGACGGGTCGACGATGCGGCGCGCCTGCTGCCGCTGCTGGACGCGCACCCGGTCGGCGTCGAGCGCGACGTCGCGCGTTTCACCCGCGTACTGCGGATTCCGGACACGCACCTGTACACGCTCGAGGACGCCACCGGGCCGCGCGCCTACTGCGTCGAGGGCAAGGGCCGCGACCTGCGCGGTGTGGTGCACGAGTGGGGCGGTGATCCAGCCAGCGTCTCGGCATTGCTGCGCGGTGTGGCGGCGGGCCTGACGGCTCCGCTGTGGGTGCTGGGGCCCGAGGGGCTGCCCGCCGCGGTGGACGGTGAGCAGGCCCTGGGCGCCGTGGCGCTGCTGCGGATCCTGCGGCCGGACCGCCTCGGTGCCTCGGACCCGCGCGAGCTCTTCGGGGACGAGCGGCGGCCGGCCCGGATTCCCTTCTATGTATGGGGGCTCGACTCGGTCTGAGGCGCCGCAGGCAATGCGTTAGCCTGGGTGCGTGCTCACCATCCAGCGCAACCCCACGCGGCTCGTGCGGGCCGGCAAGGTCGAGATCGGTGGCGGCTCGCCCATCGCGGTGCAGAGCATGTGCGCCACCGCCACGCGCGACGTGGAGGCGACCAGCGCCCAGGTCGAGCGACTGCGAGCCGCGGGCGCCGCGCTGGTCCGCGTGGCCGTGGACAGCGCCGCCGACGCCCATGCCCTGCGGGAGATCCGGGAGCGCACCGGCGCCGACCTGGTTGTGGATCTGCAGGAGAACTACCGGCTCGCCGAGCGCGTCGCACCCCACGTCGCCAAGCTGCGCTACAACCCCGGCCACCTGCACCACCACGAGCGCCGGAAGTCGATCCGCGACAAGGTCGCGTGGCTGGCCGACGTCGCGGCGCGGAACGACTGTGCGCTCCGGGTGGGCGTGAACTGCGGCTCTGTCGCGCCCGAGTACGACGAGCGCCATCCGGGCGACTCGGTCGCCGCGATGGTGGCGTGTGCGCTCGACCACGCCGCGCTGCTCGACGAGCTGGGCTTCCAGGCGTACGTGGTCTCGCTCAAGGACTCCGATCCGCAGAAGGTCGTTGAGGGCAACGAGCGCTTCGCCGCCGAGCGACCCGACGTGCCGCTGCACCTGGGCGTGACCGAGGCCGGTCTGCTCCCCGCGGGCGAGATCAAGACCCGCGTGGCCTTCGAGAAGCTCCTGGCGCGCGGGATCGGCGACACCATCCGCGTGTCGCTGACCCTGCCCAACGACCGCAAGCACGAGGAGGTCGAGGTCGGCCACCGGATCCTGGCCGACGTGCGCGAGGGCCGTTTCCTGTCTGCGCCCGACCTGAGCGGGCTGAACATCATCTCCTGCCCATCGTGCTCGCGCGTCGAGAACGAGCGCTTCGTCGAGCTCGCCGAGCAGGTGCGCGAGCTCACGAGCTACGCGGAGGGCCACGACGTGACCATCGCCGTGATGGGCTGTCGCGTGAACGGCCCGGGCGAGACCGACGACGCTGACCTGGGCCTCTGGTGCGGCCCGCGCCACGTCAACCTGAAGCGCGGCGCCACCGCGCTCGGCCAGTTCGGCTACGACGAGGTACTGACGGTCCTGCGCCGCGAGCTCGACAGCCTCATCGCCGCCCGCTGAGCCGCAGCGAGCCGTGAGGCTCGCGTAGCACCGGGCAAGCGCACCAGCGCGCGCAGCGAGCCGTGAGGCTCGCGTAGCACCGGTCCTACGCGATCTGCCAGCGGCGCTCGTGCAGGCTTCTGGCGGCGGCCAGCAGCCATTCGACCGTCTGGGCGCCGCCGTCGCTGATCGGCTCCTCCTCGAGCCGCTCGGCCAGGAAGCGCGCGAGCGCGGCCTCGGTGGTGCGGGTGCGATCCGGGAGCGGGGCGAGCAGCTCGCGCTGGCCGCCGCGCCGCAGGACCGCGCCGTCGTATCCGATCTCGATCTCGCCCGCGTCCCCGGTGCAGCGAACCCGCGGCTCGGGTCCGCTCTCGTTCCACGACAGCACGATCGAGCTCATGCGCTCGCCCTCGTGCAGCGTCTCGATCCAGGCGACGTCCTCGACGGCGCCGCGCTGGACGCGATCGGCCGCGGTCATGCGGATCTGGCGGAGTGGCCCGAGCAGGATCTCGGCGCTGTCGAGCGCGTCCGGCCCGAGCTCCATCAGCACGCCGCCACCGGCGAGCTCGGGGTCGGCGCGCCAGCCGCGGAGTGCCTCGCGCTTGGCGCAGAGCTCGATCTCGACGTGACGCAGGGTCCCGATCGCGCCCTCCTCGACGCAGCGGCGCACCGCGTAGAGCAGCGGCTGTGCCATCGGCCGCGAGGCGGTCATGGCCAGACGGCCCATGCGCTCCCCGCACTCGGCGACGCGGCGCGCCTCCTCCGCGGTGATCGCGAGCGGTGGCTCCACGAGCACGTCGCTGCCCGCCGTGAGCAGCTGCATCGCGCTCGCCGGGTGCTGTCCCGAGGGGCTGCAGACGATCGCGAGATCGGGCGCGAGCGCCGCGTCGAGCAGTTGCCCGACGCTGGCGAACGCGCGTGCGGGTCCGGCCAGGCGCCGCGCGGCCTCGGGGTCCGGGTCCACCACGGCGGCCAGCCGCAGCTCGGGAAAGAGCGGCAGGATGGCGCGGAACTCGGTACCGCGCATCCCGGCGCCGATCAGCGCGAGGGTCTTCTCGGAGACAGCGGACATACGGATCCCCCAGTGCGGCGCGTGCCGCCTCTCGCCCGGCAGCACGGCCGGCGTTTCTCGGGCCCAGCGCCTCCGGGCGCGGACCGCGAGTCGGACTACAGCAGCTCGAGCATCCCGCAGGTCTCGCGAGCCAGCGAGACCTCCGCGTCCCAGCCCCCCGCGCGCGGATACAGCTGCGCGCTCGAGCAGAGGAAGACGGGCGTGTCCTCGACGCGGGTCGCGGGGCGGCGCGACAGTGCGCCCACCGTGTGCACGGGCTCCGCGTCGGCCTGGCGGGTGACCTCGACCCGCTCGACGTCCTCCGGAGCGAGTCCGTCGAAGTGGCGGACCAGCATCCCGACGGCTCGCTCGCGGATCGCGTCGTCGGAGAGCTTGTACGCGTCGGTGTGCGCCCCGCAGACGTAGCTCAGGTAGACCAGCGCGCGGCCGGAGGGAGCGTCGCGGCGGGCGTTGGTCGTCTCGAAGATGGTCTGGAAGGGCTCGCGATCGCCGATCACGGTCGTCTCGTAGGCCCGGGTCACCGGGCGCCGGGTCACCACCAGCGCGGTCACGCGCCCGAGGTAGTCGGGAGACTCCGCGGGCAGGCGCGCCAGCAGGCTGCCGCGGGCCAGCTTGCGCAGCTGCTCGGGGGGCAGCGTGGAGATCAGCGCGTCGAAGCGCTGCAGCTCGCCGTCGATCTCGACGCTGACGCCGGTCGGGTCGCTCTCGACCGCGGTCACGTTCGTGTTCAGCCGCACCTCGCCGCCGCGGCTCTCGACCGAGTCCCGCAGGCGCTCGAACAGGAGCGGCGCACCGCCCTGGATCTGACCGCGGATCTCGCGGGTGCGCTGCCGCATGCGGTGCAGCAGGCGCCACGCCCAGTACGCCGAGACCTCGTCCACCTGATCTCCGAAGCGTCGCTCCAGCATCGGCCGCCAGGCCAGGTCGTAGATGCTGCGGCCGAAGACCCGCGGCAGCCAGGCGCTGGCCGCCACGTCGTCCAGCTCGAGCGCGTAGCTCTTCAGCTCCGCCGAGTACAGCACGCCGAGCGCCGCGCGCACGCGCTGCGCGAGCCCGATTCCCGGCTGGCGCAGCACGTCCCGCGCGCTGCCCACCGGGAGGGGCTGGCCGTGCACCAGGGCACTCGAGCGCGTGGGGTGCCAGGAGATCCGGCCCAGCGTCCCGAGCTCGGCGAGCAGTCCACACAGCGCCGTGTCGGTGCTGCTCAGGCGTACCGGAACCCGGTCCACGGGCTCGCCCGCCAGCTCGATCTGACCGGCGTCATCACCGAGGCGCGGCCCGGGACCGAGCAGCACGGGCACGTGGCCGCCACTGGCTGCGTAGTGTGCCGACGCCAGGGCGGCGAGGCCGCCTCCGAGCACGGCCACTCGTGTACCGCTATTGAGTGTCTCGTTCATTGCCCCTGCTCGTTCGCAAACTGCGTGCCTGACTACGCGGGGGTACTCCGATGCCCAGTACCTCCCACGGTCGCCCGTCAGATGCGACGGTCCCCTGCGACCTTGGCCAGCGAGCTTACTAGAAGCTGCGTCATTTTTGCACGGGAAAGTCGGGTGATTCCCACGCAAGTCTGGGCAGGGAACTACCCAGCCCCGGGCTCCTGACCCGGGCGAATGGAAGACGACTACCCAGTCCTGCGTCCATGCCCGTGGGTCGCCGCGGCACCAGCCGCGGTTGCCGGGGGCGCTCAGCGCCCCAGATCCCGGGTCGAGAGCAGCTCGCGCAGCTCTGCGGGGGTCGGCGGACCGGAGCGGATCTCCAGCCACTCGCGCGTCCAGCGGGGCCCGTGAGCGGTCCAGACGCTCTGCGCGACCGGCAGGATCGCCCCCGATCCCGGCCCGGATCCGGGCCAGCGGTCCCGTGCCGGGTCGTCGCCGCTGAAGCTGCCGGCGTGGATCCCGATCTCGAGCGCGCGGCCCGCTGCATCGCGGGTCACCAGGTACAGGGGCGCCAGGGTCTGGGCGTCGATCCACAGCGCGAGCTCGCGCACCGGGCCCGGGCCGCGCCGCCGTGCGCGCAGCAGCACCGCCCGCCGCACCTCCCAGCGAGCGTCGGCCAGTGACAGCCCCGTGGGCCCGAAGGAGCGCCCGCCTGCGCCGACCGGGTCCACGTTCAGCGGCGCGACCAGATCGCGCACCTGCTCCAGGGTCCAGGCCCAGGCGGGGGGACGTAGCAGCAGACCCGCGAAGCCGCGGCGCACCGCACGCAGCGCCGGCTCGGCGCGCTCGACGCTGCCGCCCCCGGCAGGATCGGGCAGCGCGAAGGCGCGCGGCGCGCCCTGCGTGGCGCGCAGGTAATCGGGGACCCAGATGCCGCCGTCGGCGGGCTGTGGTGCACGGCGCACGCGCCGGGAGGCCGGCAGCCAGACGAAGACGTCGTCCGAGCGGGCGGGATCGAGCTCCGCGGCGCGCGGCCGCAGCTGCCTCCACGCCAGCCCACGCAGCGCCGCCGGGGCGTCGAAGCGACCCGCGATCGCCAGGCTCCGCCGGGGCTCGAGGGCCGCGAGGGCCGGCAGGCCGTGGAAGGGCTGCCAGCGCAGCTCGCCCTCGAAGCGGGCCTCGCGCCTCCCCCGCGCCGGCACGTGGCGGATGCGGAAGCGCCCCTGCAGGCCCCCGCCCAGCCAGCGGTGACGGTGGCTCCACGCCCAGCGTGCCCCGGCCATGGGGTCATCGGAGGCGATGGCGGCCGGGGCGAACGGCAGACCTGCGGCCGGCGCCCCGAGCAGCCGTCCATCCGCGTCCAGGCGCGCGCGACCCCGCGCCTCGCGGGTGGCCTGCTCGAACGCGGCCGGCGCAGCGTAGCGCCGCTGGCAGGGCCCGATTTCGAGCTCCTGGCCGTCGAAGAAGAACAGGGCGCGGTGCTGCCAGACCTCGGCGGGCAGGTAGTCGCGCAGCCGCCAGAGCTGCGCCCGGTCGATCCGCTCGCCGGGCTCCAGGTCCCGCGGCGGCGCGTCGCGGGAGGGCCCGCCCGGTGCGGGATACGGCGGGCACTGACCCTCGGGGGGCAGCTCGAGCGCCGGCGCCGCCGGGGCCAGGAGCACCCCGGCCACCAGACCCGCGGCTGCGATCCTGCGGCGCGACACTACACTCGTTCGAGTGCCGTCTGCACAGCTCGAGGTGGCGATCCAGGAGCAGCTGGACCGGGCCGCGCGCAACGCGCGCCCCGTTCGCCTGCACACCCGCGACGGCGAGGTGCTCGTGGCACGCCTGCTCGAGCACGACGCGCTGCGCCTGCGCTGCGTGGTGCTGACCTCGTCGCGGCCCGAGAACTACGCCGTCTGCGACTCCACCGGCCACGAGCTGGCGCTCGATGCACTCGAGCGCGTGACGCTGCTGACCGAGGACGAGGCCGGGCGCAGCGGCCGCCCGCGGCGCGCGCGCGGCTGAGCTGCGGAGCGCGCCGCTACGGGTCGCCGCGGACCAGCGCCAGCGCGGCCTCGTGCAGCTCGCCGTTGGTCGTGACGTAGGTTCCGGCGTGCAGACCGCGCTCGCCGGTCGGGCCGGTGATCCGGCCTCCGGCCTCCTCGACCAGCGGGATCAGCGCCGCCACGTCCCACGGCTGCAGGCCGGGGTCGAAGGCGATCTCGCCGGACCCCGAGGCGACCAGCACGTGCTGGTAGAAGTCGCCGAAGCCACGCTGGCGCGGGGTCGCCCCGGCCAGGCGGCGCAGGGCGTCGCCCCCATCGCCGGCCTCGTCGCCGGTGAGGCTGCCGTGGAAGAGCTGCGCATCGGCCAGCCGTGACACGCGCGATACGCGCAGGCGACGCTCTCCCTCCCACGCGCCCGCGCCGCGCGCGGCCCACCAGCGCAGCTGCAGCGCGGGTGCGCTGACCAGGCTCGCGACGAGCTCCGCGTCGATCTCGAGCGCCAGGAGCGTCGCGAAGACCGGAATGCCGCGCACGAAGTTCCGCGTACCGTCGATCGGGTCGATGATCAGGCGCGCCGCGGCGCCGTCGTCGCCCAGCTCCTCGCCCAGGACGCCCAGCCCGGGGTGCCGCTCCGCGACCAGCTCGCGGGCCGCCTCCTCGATGCTGCGGTCGGCCTCCGTGACCGGTGTGAGGTCGGGCTTGGACTCGACCCGGAGATCCGACGAGCGAAACCAGCGCCGCGCGATCGGGTCGGTCCGGTCGGCGAGCTCGCGCAGGAAAGCCAGCCAGTCCGCGGGCCGCATGCGCGCAGGATAGCTGGACGGGCCTGCTAGCGCGCCAGGCGCACCTCGCCCGACTCGTACGACGCATCGAGCGCGGCGGTCGCGGCGTCGATCAGCTGCTGGGGGCTGGTGCGCCGCCGCGAGGGGATCACGTCGGCGCCGCCGAGGGCGACGCGCACCTCGGCGGGGCCGCGCCGGTGCTCCAGCCCCAGCGAGTGGATCGCGCCGTGGATGCGCTGGGCGACGCGCAGCAGATCCGCCCCCTCGCAGTCGAGCAGCAGCAGGCCGATGCGGGCCGGCGCCAGGCGTGCGACCTCGTCCTCGTCGCGCACGTACCGGGAGATGCGGTCGAGCAGCGGCCGCACCAGCTCGTCGGGGTCGAGCTTCTCACCCTCGCGACCGAGCGCGGCCTCGTGAATCTCGATCGCCAGGAGCCCGAGCGGGCAGCGTCGCTGGCGCGCGCGCGGCAGGTAGGCCACCAGCACCGCGTCGAGATCCTGGCGCGAGAGCAGGCCGGTCCGGGGCTCGCGGTTCAGCGTCAGCGACGCGCGCAGATCGGCGAATCCGGAGCGGCCGGTGTCGCTCGCCGAGAGCTCCTGGAAGCGCTGCTCGGAGCGCAGTGCCATCTCGCGCAGCTGCTCGTTGGCACAGATCAGCAGGTCCTGGTAGGAGCGCTGCTCGTCCGCGGGAATCTCGAAGGCCCCGGCCACCTCGCGCAGCTCCCCGGGCAGGGCCTCGAGCAGCCCCGCGATCGGCTCCGCGGGGACGTCCAGGTAGTCCGTCAGCCAGCGCGCCAGCTCGGGCGTCTCGTGGCCGTAGCCGGGCAGCGAGAGCGTGCGCGCACAGACCCAGGCGGCGTTGAGCGCCTTGCGGTCCATCGGCGTCGAGAGCCCGTCGTCACTGTCGCCCGCCTCGTGGTGCCGCTTGACCAGGTCGCAGATCTGGGGCGGAAATCCCCAGCTCCGGAGCAGCGCGCCGCCCAGCTCCGCGTGGTCCGTGCCCAGCCCCGGCTCGTGGCGCTCGAGCTCGGCGAGGTCGCCGCCGCCGCTGACGAAGCGCGAGAAGAGCGGACGGTATTCCTCGAGCTGGTCGAAGAGCACCAGCGCGCCGACGTCGGCGATCATGCCCACGAGGAAGGCCTCCTCGCGGTCCCAGACGCCCAGGATCCGCGTCAGGCCGCGCGCCGCGAGCGCGGTCATGAGCGAGGCGCGCCAGTGCGCATCGAGGTCCCGGGCGCCCTGTGGATCGCGGAGGCCGCGCACGAAGGCGAACGAGAGCGCGATGCTGCGCACGGAGTTGGCGCCGAGCACGACGACCGCCTCCTGGAGCGACGTGATCTCGCGCGGCAGACCGTAGGCGGCCGAGTTGACCGTGCGCAGGATCTGCGTGGTCAGACCGGGGTCCGCGGCGATCGCCTCGGCGATCTCCTCGAACGACGCCTCCCGCGCCAGCAGCTCGAGCAGCCGCTGCGCGACCACCGGGATCGTCGGCAGCTTGGGCGAGGCGAGCAGGCCCTTCTCGACTTCGTTCACCTTGTCTCCGGGGGTGCGCGAACGGCTGACCGCTCGGGGAATGCTCCAGGGGGCATTCGGCGGTTCGGCGCCGTGAGTTGAGAGGGCCGCTGGCCCTTGCCCCGGTCGCGGGTCCCGCCATAATGGAGCCGGTCCGTTCCTCCCTCCTCCGAGGAGTGCGCGCGTGTCGCTGCCGTCGCCCGAGGCTGCCGCACTGGCGGCCACTACCATCCGTGTCCTGACCGTGGATGCCGTCCGCCAGGCGGGTATCGGGCATGCCGGGCTCCCGCTGGGCTGCGCCGAGATCGGCGCCACGCTCTTCGGCGAGATCCTGGCGCACGATCCCTCCGATCCGGCCTGGCCCGACCGCGACCGCTTCGTGCTGTCTGCGGGCCACGGCTCGATGCTGCTCTACTCGCTCCTGCACCTGTCGGGCTACGACCTGCCGATCGATGAGCTGCGGCGCTTCCGGCAGCTCGGATCGGCCACGCCCGGGCATCCGGAGCACGGCGAGACCCCCGGGGTCGAGACCACCACGGGCCCGCTGGGCCAGGGCATGGGCAACGCGGTCGGCATGGCCCTCGCCGAGCGCATGCTGGCGGCGCGCTTCGGCCCCGAGCTGGTCGACCACCGGACCTACGTCCTGGCCAGCGACGGCGACCTGATGGAGGGCGTGGCGTCGGAGGCGGCATCCCTGGCCGGCCACCTCGGCCTGGGCCGGCTGATCGTCTTCTACGACGACAACGCCGTGACGATCGACGGTCCGACCGGACTGTCGTTCTCCGAGGACGTGGGCCGGCGCTTCGAGGCGTATGGCTGGCACGTGCAGTCGATCGACGGTCACGATCGCAGCGCGATCCTGGCCGCGGTCGAGGCCGCGAAGCACGTCGAGGACCGGCCTCACCTGATCCGCTGCCGCACGCACATCGGCTTCGGGGCGCCCGAGGCCGACACCAAGGCGGCACATGGCGGGATCCCCGACGAGAGCGTCGAGGCGACGCGCCGTACGCTGGGCTGGACGCTGCCGCCGTTCGAGGTGCCCGGAGAGGCGCGCACCTACTTCGAGCCCGCCGCGCAGCGCGGGGCGGCCGCCCGCGCGGCCTGGGCCGGACGGCTGGAGAACGCCCTGCGCGACCCGGAGCTGGCAGCGCGCTGGCGCGCGTTCCAGGAGCGCGAGCTGCCGGCGGATCTCGAGGCGCGCATCCCCGACTTCCGCGGCGCCGCGGCCATGGCCACGCGCCAGGCCTCGGGCAAGGTGCTCAATGCGATCGCAGCCGACGTGCCCGCGCTGGTGGGCGGCTCGGCCGATCTCGCCGGCTCGAACAACACCACGCTCGCGGAGCACGGCACCGTGGAGCCCGGCAAGTTCGAGGGGCGCAACGTGCACTTCGGCGTCCGCGAGCACGCCATGGCCGCGATCGCCAACGGACTGGCGCTGCACGGCGGGCTGCGGCCCTACACGGGCACGTTCCTGGTCTTCAGCGACTACATGCGACCTTCGCTGCGCCTGGCCGCCCTGATGCGACAGCCGGTCACCTTCGTGTTCACGCACGACTCGATCTTCGTCGGCGAGGACGGGCCCACGCACCAGCCGGTCGAGCACGTGGCTGCGCTGCGCGCGATCCCCGGGCTCGAGGTCTGGCGTCCGGCCGACGCACGCGAGACCGCGGTGGCCTGGTCTGCCGCGCTGCGCCGCGACGACGGACCCATCGCGCTGGTGCTCACGCGCCAGGGCGTGCCCACCCTCGAGGGCGAGGTGGAGGCCGGCGCCGCGCGCGGCGGCTGGGTGGCGCTGCCCGAGAGCGGCGGCGAGCCCGAGCTGGTGATCGTGGCGACGGGCTCCGAGGTCGGGCCCTCGGTCGAGACGGCGACCGTGCTGGCCGGCGAGGGGCGCCGTGTGCGCGTGGTCTCGGTTCCCTGTCTCGAGCGCTTCGGGGCGCAGGACGCGGCCTGGCGCGATTCCGTGCTCGGGACTGCGCCGCGGCTCCTGGTCGAGGCCGGCGTGGAGCAGGGCCTGTCGATGCTGCAGCGTCCCGGCGACCGCTTCCACGGCATGCGGGGCTTCGGGGCGTCGGCGCCCTACAAGGACCTGGCGGAGCACTTCGGCTTCACGGCGGGTGCCGTCACGGCGGCCGCGCGCGAGCTGCTCGGCTAGCCAGCGCGAGCCGGACCGGCTCGTCCGGGACCGGTGCTCCACGCGGAACAGCGGCAGGCGCGATGCAGCTCGCGCCGCAAGCCCCCGCCGGCGCTCTACAGCCCGAGCTTGCCGAGTGCCGCGACGATGTCCGCGGCGAGGGCGTCGAGGTCCTCGTCGGTGGCCGGCCGCTCCAGGATGGCGTCCGCGCTGCGCCGCAGCATGAGATTGAGGCCCTGGTCCTCGCCACCGCGGAAGTCGGTGCGCACGGCGACCACGGGCTTTCCGTGGGCGTAGGCGTAGCCGCACTCCCAGGCCGTGCCGCTGTCCACGTCGGCGCCGTCGAGCACCGCGACCACCGCATCGCAGGCGTCGATCGCGTCGCGACACGCCTCGAAGGCGCCGTGGAAGTCGGGAGGATCGGCCAGCAGCGGCGCCTCGGCGTCGTCCTGCGGCAGGAACACGTGGTGGCCATCGCTGCCCAGGCGCTCGCACAGGCCCCGCAGCCAGCGACGCTCGGCCTGGGTGAACAGAGGTCCCGCGAGGTACACGTTCATGTGTTGGCCTTGTGCTGCGCTCCATCGACGCAGAGCAGGGCTCCGCGCACCCAGCCCGCGCGCTCCGAAGCGGCGAAGACGATCACGTCGGCGACCTCCTCGGCGGTGCCCATGCGCCCACCGGGAATCGTCGCCACCATCTCGGCGTAGAAGGCGGGGTCGTCGCGGTGCACGGCGTCCCAGGACCCGCCGGGGAAGTCGATGCAGCCCGGCGCGACGCAGTTCACGCGCACGCCGTGCGGCGCCAGCTCGATCGCCTGGTTCTTCGCGAAGCTGATCAGCGCCGCCTTCAGCGCCGAGTACGGCACCGGAGTCGGGCCCTCGAGCGCGGCCGTCGACGACACGTGCACGATCGCGCCCGAGCCCTGCTCGCGGAGCCAGGGCGCCACGTGCTGGCTCGCGCGTACGCTCCCCATCAGGTCCACCGAGAAGCAGGTGGACCAGTCCTCCTCGGTCGGCCCCATCGCCAGCGCCGAGGCGTTGTTGACCAGCACGTCCATGCGACCGAGCGCCTCGCGGGCCCGGTCCAGGAACGACGCGAGCGCGACGGCGTCGCCCACATCGCAGCGCGTCGCCCATACCTTGACGCCCAGGGCGCGAACCTCGTCGGCGGCGCGCTCGAGCTCGTGGGCACCGCGCGCGCAGAGCGCCACGTGACAGCCCTCCCGCGCCAGCGCCAGCGCGGTCGCGCGGCCGATCCCCCGGCTGGCGCCGGTGACGATCGCAGCCTTGCCGGCGAGGCCGAGGTCCACGCTCAGTCCTCGAGCAGCGCCTCGAGGGCGGGCCAGTCGATCGCGGACTGCGCCGCGAAGGCGCGCATCAGCAGCTCACGGGTCGCGGCGTCCTCGCCAGCGGCCGCCCGGAACTCGTCGACGGCCTTGCGCAGCGCCTCGTCGGCGGGGCACTCGGGGGCGTCGCCGTCGAGCACGCCGTCGGTGTGCTCGAGACCCAGCTGGTCCAGCCAGCTGCCGAGCAGCTCGCCGCGGTGCTCGAGGAAGTACTGCGCCAGGATCTCCTCGGCGGCGTCGGCCATGGTGCCGCGCCCCAGGGCCTTGCGCATCCACTCGGCCTGCCGGGCCCGGGGCTGCTTGCGCAGGTAGACGGGGCGCAGCTTGAAGGCCCCCGCCGCAGCCGCCAGCGCCAGCTGGGCGACGGCCGGAGCCTCGCCGCGGAGCTCTCCCAGGAAGGCCTCGGCCTGCTCGGGAGTCATGCGGGCAAAGACCTCGTTGGCGCGCATCTTCGCGGCATGGTAGCGCGCGCGGCGCCAGGGGCGACTCCGGAACGGGCCTGCTCCGCAACGCAGAGATCGGCCGGAGGACGCCGCGGGGCGACGGGAGCAGCAGCTTGCTAGAATGCCGCGCCGCCGGACCGGGCCATTCGCCCGGGGCGCCGGCAGGCGAGGAGGCGAGGATGTCGGAAGCGGGCACCAAGGAGCACGCGAACTGGGTCGTGACGTTCGTGATGGCGATGGTGCTGTTCGGCGCCGCCTATCTCGGCACGCTCGTGTTCGGCAACAGCCTCGTCGAGCACGGCGGGGAGCACGCCTCCGCCGAGCACTGATCCCGCGGGCGCTCGCGCCCGCCCCCGGCCTCCGTGCCGGCCCGTCCGAAAGCGGTCAACCGGCTGCGGCCGTCCGCCGATGGACACTCCGAGGAGCCCCGGCCCGGGGAATGGAGTGCCATGGATCCGGTGCGCAGCATCTACGAGGACGATCCCGACATGATGGAGATCGTCCGCGAGTTCGCGGCCGAGCTCCCGGATCGGGCCGCAGCCCTCGAGTCGGCGCTCCAGGCCGGCGATCACGACCAGCTGCGCACCCTGGCCCATCAGCTCAAGGGCGCGGGGGGAGGCTACGGCTACCCGCAGATCACCGAGGTCTGCGGCGCCCTCGAGCAGGCGCTCCGCGACGGCTGCGAGGTCGCCGTGCTCAAGGAGCGGACAGCTGCGGCCTGCGCGCTGCTCCGCGCCGTGGTGGTTTCGGAGGCCTGATTGAACCCCGAAGTCCCGAATCCGAACCGCGTCCTGGTGATCGACGACAGCGAGTCGATCCACCGGCTGATCGACGCGCGGCTGCGCCCCGACGGATTGCAGGTGACGGGCGAGGTCGCGCCCGAGGTCGGGATCACGCGCGCGGTCTCGGACCAGCCGGACCTGATCCTGCTCGACATCGGCCTGCCGGGGATCGACGGCTTCGAGGTCTGCAGGCGCCTGCAGGAGCACCCGGCGACGCGCCACATCCCGATCATCTTCCTGACCGGCACCGCCGACGTGGACTCGAAGGTGCGCGGCCTGGACCTGGGCGCGGTGGACTTCGTGACCAAGCCCTTCGACCAGGTCGAGCTGCGCGCACGCGTGCGCGCAGCGCTGCGCACGAAGCGTCTCCAGGACATGCTCGAGCAGCAGTCCTTCCTCGACGGACTGACCGGCCTGTGGAATCGCGCCTACCTCGACAAGCGCCTCGAGGCCGAGCTGAACGTGGCGCGCCGCTACGGGCGCGCGCTCTCGCTGGTGATGGCCGACATCGACGGCTTCAAGCGACTCAACGACACCTACGGCCACCTCTTCGGCGACGTGGTGCTGCAGGGGATCTCCGAGGGCCTCCGCGGCTACGCCCGGCGCTCCGACATCGTGGCCCGCTACGGCGGCGAGGAATTCGCGATCCTGCTCACGGACACCGGGACCAAGTCGGCGAAGTACGTGTCCGAGCGCCTGCGCATCTCCGCCGAGTCCAGGAACTTCGAGGTCAAGGGCGTGCCGGTATCCGTCACGGCGAGCTTCGGCGTGGTCTGCTGTGAGGACGTCGTCGGAGAGCTCACGCCGGAGGCGATGATCGCCGCGGCGGATCGCGCGCTCTACGCGTCGAAGGACGCCGGACGCAACTGCGTTCACGTCAACATCCGCGGTGAGATGGTCCGCATCCGTCCCGACGACGCCGCGGTCCAGAGCCCGGACTGAGCGTGCGCCCCGCGCGCGCTCGGGATGTGCGATCCGACCGGCGATTCACCAGACTAGCTCGGTGAGCGGTGGCCCCGTCCAGATCGAAGCGCACGAGTCCCTGCGCGATCCGACCCTGATCCTCGCCTACGCGGGCTGGAACGACGGCGGGGAGGCCGCGACGTACGCGCTGCGCCAGCTGCTCGATGCGGTACCTGCCGAGAAGCTCGCCACGCTCGAGACCGAGGAGTTCCTCGACTTCACGGTGGTCCGTCCGCACGTCCGGGTCGACGCCGGCGGCGTTCGCGGGCTGAAGTGGCCCGACCACGAGTTCTTCAGCGTGCGCGCCCCCGGCCAGCCCTGCGACCTGGCGATCGGTCTCGGGGTGGAGCCGCATCTGCGCTGGCGCGCGTACGTGCGGGCCATGCTCGAGCTGGTCCAGGGCATCGGGTGCGAGCGGGTGGTGATCCTGGGGGCCTATCTCGACGAGGTGATCTACTCGCAGCCGGTCGCGGTGATCGGGTCAGCCACCGACCCGGAGCTGCAGATCTCGCTGCACGACGAGACGCCGCAGTACGAGGGCCCCACGGGCATGGTCGGGGTGCTCGGCCACGAGCTCGAGGCCGCCGGGATCGGCGTGGTCAGCCTCTGGGCCGCGCTGCCTCACTACGTCCAGCGCACGCCCAACCCGCGCGCGGCGCTCGCCCTGCTGCAGCGCTTCTCGGAGCTGAGCGGCTACCGACTGGATCTCAGCGAGCTCTCCGGCGAGGCGGCGGAGTTCGACCAGGAGGTCTCGGAGATGATCGCGGCGGATCCCCAGCTCGCGGCCTACGTGCGCGAGCTGAAGAAGCGCGCCTTCTCGTCCTGAAGGGCCCCGGCGTCCCGGCAGGCTGCTAGAAGAGCGAGGTCAGGGTCGAGTCGTCCTCGTCCGCCTCGATCTCTCTCGCGCGCACGGCGGCGCGCCGCAGGGCGACCCGCAGCAGCGTCCGCGTGCGCGGGTCGAGATCGGAGAAGCGCACCGCGAAGCCGCCCTCCGTCTCGCGCACGACCAGCGCGGGGATGTCCACGGGCAGCGAGTCCTCGTAGAACGAGAACCGCAGCCGGATGCGGCCACCCTCCATGATCAGCGGCTCGGCGTACTCGATCAGGGCGCCGGTCTCGGAGATGTTGTGCACGGTGCCGGATCCCGAGATGCGCCGTCCGCTGTACTCCGCGCGGAAGCGGACCTCGACGCGGGGCCGGCTGCGGTTGCTGGGCGTCACGTCGGACATCGGTCCCCCTCGCCGACATCGGCGCCGCCCCCGGGAGACTTGAGCGGCGGCTCAGGCGAGGCTGGCGCAGATCCGCCGCGTGGCCGGGGAGCGGTTGAGCGTGTAGAAGTGGATGCCGGGCGCCCCCGCGCGCAGGAGCTCGCGGCACTGGAGCCTCGCCCACTCCACGCCCACCTCGAGGGTGCGCGCGTCGTCCTCGCCAGCCGCGTCGAGCGCCGCGGAGAGATCGTCGGGGATGCGCGCCCCCGACAGCCCGGCCATGCGTCGCACGTTGCGGCCGCTGATCACGGGCATGATCCCCGGCACGATCGGGACGCTGATGCCGGCCCCGCGCGCCCGCTCGACGAACGCGAAGTAATCGGCGTTGTCGAAGAAGAGCTGCGTGATCAGGAAGTCCACGCCGGCGCGCACCTTGCGCACGAGCATGCGCAGGTCGGTGTCGGCGTCGGGGGCGGAGGGGTGGACCTCGGGGTAGCAGGCGCCGGCCAGCGAGAAGCGCGCCCCGTCGGGCCGCGCCCGGATCAGCTCGACGAGCTGGCTGGCGTGATCGAGGGCGTCGGGAGGCGGCTCGTAGCCCTCCGGCCGGTCGCCGCCCAGGGGCAGCACGTTGTACAGCCCCGCGCCCGTCAGCTGGTCGAGAGTGGCCGAGAGCTGGGCCCGGTCCGAGCCGACGCAGGACAGGTGCGCCATCGCGGTCAGGCCGCTGCCGGCCTCGATCTGGGTCACCAGCTCGACGGTCCTGCGCCGCGTCGAGCCGCCCGCGCCCCAGGTCACCGACACGAACGCCGGCTCGAGCTCCTTCAGCTCCGCGATGGTCCGGTACAGGCTCTCGAAGCCCGCGTCCGTCTTGGGCGGAAAGAACTCGAACGAGAATAGGGGTCGGCTGGCCCCGAACTTGTCGACAATGCGCATGCACTCCCCGCACGGTCTGCTGCATCTCAAGGATGCACAGGACCGCACCGATTCTATCGCCGTGAGTGCGTCCGCACGAGCCCGCCGGCGGCTTCAGACCGGCCAGATTCCCGTGCGCTTCATGGCCGAGGGGACCGAGAGCGTCGGCCGGCTGAAGAACATCTCGCGCGCCGGCATCTTCGTCTCGACCCAGGAGCTACCGCGCCCCGGCGCGCCGGTGGCCCTGCAGTTCGACACGCCGCTGGGGCGTCCGGTCAACCTGCGCGGCGAGGTGCGCTGGATCAGCCAGGGCATCGACGCCAGCGGGGTGCCGACCGGCTTCGGCGTGCTCCTGAACGAGCCCCCGGGGGAGTACCGCGAGTTCTTCCTCTGGGCCGCCGAGCAGGCCGAGAAGGACGACGACTGAGCGGATCCCGCGGCCCGGGCTGCGGGCTCAGCGGTAGCTGGTCGCTCCCGCCAGGACCCGGTACTGCGCCTGGAGCTCGACCACGCCGCCGGTCTGGTCGGTCGCGACCACGCCCGTGCGGTAGATCGCGTTCGAGAACGATCCCGGCGCATTCACGTTGAGCTGCTGACCTTCCATGCTGGCAGTCGACTGGCCCACGAACTCCACGCTCTGGGGCAGGGGGTTGTCGCTGGTCCCGGTGCGGACCGAGGTCATGCCGTCCCACTGGTCCTGCATGAACGCGTTGTTGTTCAGGGCGGACTGGTTGGGGTACTGCGACTGGCCCGGGTCGAGCTGGTTCTCGACCACCTCGAGAGCCGAGTCGGCGGCGTACAGGGTCATGACCTTGCGGCGCGCGCGGCCGGCGCCGCTGGCCTCGTCCTGCGCGCTCTGCAGGGCGGCGATCCCGATGGCGCTGACCATCAGCAGCAGCACCACGGCGACCAGCAGGGCCACTCCGTGCTCTTCCCGGTGGGTCTGGATCCGCACAGCTCGTCTCCGATCAGTTGAGGTTGCGCGGCTGGATGGCCGCACTGAAGCGACGTCGCTGGAAGCCGTCCGCCCCGCCCGCGGTACGGTTGGCCAGGGCGGGACGTCGCGAGAAGGTCGTGACCTTCTTGCCGTCCACGTTGGCCTCCTCCATGGCCGTCCGCGTGATCACGCCGATCGTCGCCCGCCGGATGTAGCGCGGCTGTACGGTCACGTTCGCCGGTGGGGCCGCACTCAGGTCGTGGATCAGCTCGTCGGTGTCGATCTGGCCGTTCTCCTTCTCGTCGACGCCGCTGGTGCCCGGATCGTCCCAGCCGTCGATCCAGTACTCGATCTGCAGGTCCTCGACGTTCGTCGCGAGGACCAGGCCGTTGCGCTGGAGCGAGAGATCCGTGGTGTCCAGCTCGTAGATCACCGCCGGCACCACCTGCGTCGGCAAGGCGTCGCCGACCCAGGCGATCGCCGAGAGCTGGTGGTCGGCGATGATGGAGATGTTGTTCGGCGTGCCCGCCGTGATCGTGTCGATCTGCACGCAGGCGAAGCGGACGCCGTTCGAGATGATGATCCCGGCGCCATCCTGGAAGTCGGTGGTGCCGTTGCCGTCGATGTCCAGGCTGTCGACCTCGAGGTTGAAGTCGTCCACGAAGCTCGAGACGTCCGCGCCGGAGAAGCCCGAGTCCCGGTCATCGAGCTCGGTTCCGGGTCCGCCGGTGACCGGGTACTCGAAGTACGACGAGTCGCTCACGCAGATGCGGTCCGGATCGGTCGATCCGCCGTCCGCGCTCACGATCGAGTTGTCGCCCGGCACCATGAAGCCCGCATTGCGGGCGTCGAAGCCGATCAGATCGACGACCAGGCGCGCGTCCTCCTGCACGTCGAGCACGCGCATGTTCGCGCTGAAGGTGCGCTTCTGGCTCGAGAAGACCATGAAGAGCTGGCCGGTGACGATGCCCATGATCAGCACCGCCATCATCAGCTCGATCATGGTGAAGCCGGACTCGTTCCCGCTCCGAATGTATCGGCTCCGCATCACGATCCGACCCTCCTGATGCCCTGCAGCTCGATCCGCTGCGTCGAGATGTGCGCGGAGTCCCAGTTCACGAAGATCGTGATCCTCGACAGGCCCGCGCTGGGCGTGTTGGGCTCGACCGTCCAGGTGCGCGTATAGGCGACGCCGTCCTCGGGATCCTCCTCGAAGGCGTTGATCGCGCCCGCCGGATCGGCGAACTCGACCACCGGCGTCGTCAGGTCCGTGTGGTTCGCGGGCAGCGACATGAAGAAGTCCAGCTGCTCCTGGGCCAGGTACATGGCCTGCTGCAGGGAGCGGCTCTTCGAGGACATCTTCATCGAGGACAGCTGCGCCAGGCCGATGGCCAGGATCCCGACGCCCATGATGGTCATGGCAATCAGGACCTCGAGCAGCGTGAAGCCCTCCTGCTCGCGCTCACGCGGGCGGCGCATCACTGCCATGTTCCGGCCTCCGGGTCGAGCACGCGCAGGCCCACGGCCCCGAGCGGCTCGACAATGACGGCGTAGACGCGCCGGTTGTTGTCCGTGATGTAGAAGCCGCCCGCCCCGGCGCCGGGTGTGGTGTTGGCGGGCGGGAATCCGACGGCGAGGCCCTGCGTGTCGAAGACCACGCCGGGCAGCCCTGTGTCGGGATCGATCGGGAAGCTGGTTCCCTCGATCAGATCCACCAGCGTGGCGGCGAGGGGGCTCTGGTCGTCGTCGGGCACTCCGGTGGTGACGAACGGCGTCTCGCCGCCCTGCCCGTAGGCCGTCACGCTCGGGTGCAGGCGCGGGTCGATCTCGAAGTCCCGCACGACGTCGTTGACCGGGTCCTCGACGAAGTCCATGGACTGGTCGGCGTCGCGGATCACGCGCGCGTACACGCGGTCGGGCAGCACCGCCGGGTTGTCCGGGTCGTCGAAGAGCACCCAGACCGGCTGTCCGAAGGTGGTCGCCAGCTCGTGGGCGTAGGACACCGCCGCCATCACGTCGTGGGCGTGCTTGCGGGTGTCGCTGCTGACGCGGTAGCGGGCGGTCAGCGGGATCGACACCGCGGCCACGATGCCCATCAGCGCAACCACGATCATCATCTCGATGAGCGTGAAGCCCCTGCCGTCGCGGATCCGTTGGTTGAGTGTCATGACCCCTCACGCACGAGCAAGGCCCGTGCCGCGGCCACGGAGCGCGCAGCGTGCGCCCCGTGCCCGGGCTGCCGGTCGCTGTAGCGCAAGCGTTGCGCGGTACGCAGAGTTTTCGCGGGGTCGGCACCGGACCGGTTGCGCCCCCGGCCCCCGTGCGTCACATATGCGGGCCGAGGAGTGAGCATGGGTGAGCCCCTGAGCGCGGACCAGGCGCGTGGCGCGCTCGAGGGCGTGGCCGCGATCCTGGACCGCGCGATCGAGCACGCGCGCGGCCGCGACATCGACGACCAGCAGGTCGAGGTGGCGCGGCTGACGGAGCTGTACACGGAGCACCGGGCCGCGCTGGATCTGCTGGCGTACGGCAGCGGGGCGGGCGGGATCCACGCCGAGATGGCGGGGATCTGGGCGGGCCATGTGGTCGGCCAGGCCCAGTGCCTGGTGGCGCTGCACGGCGCGGAGCACGGCCTCGAGCCGGGCTCGGGCCCCGATGCCGCGGCGCTGGCCTTCGCCCGCGAGGCGCAGCGCTCCGAGCGTGCCTGTGCGGTCGGCGTGCAGGTCGCGCGCAGCCGCGGCCGCAACGACGCGCCGATCGACGAGATCATGGCGCAGGTACGCGACGCGGTGCGCGAGTTCGCCGACCTCGAGGTCGCGCCGCGCGCCGAGCGCATCCACCGCGAGGACCTGCTGGTACCCGAGGAGTTCATCCGCGAGATGAGCGACCTGGGCTACTTCGGGATGTCGATCCCCGAGCAGTACGGCGGCACCGAGATGGGCAACGTCGCCATGTGCATCACCACCGAGGAGCTCTCGCGCGCCTCGCTGGCCGCCGCGGGCTCGCTGATCACGCGGCCCGAGATCCTGACCAAGGCGCTGATGGCCGGCGGTACCGACGCGCAGAAGCAGGCCTGGCTGCCGCGCATCGCCAGCGGCGAGCTCATGGTGGGCATCAGCGTGACCGAGCCCGACGTCGGCAGCGACGTGGCCAGCGTGAAGTGCCGCGCCACGCGCTCGACGCTCGACGGCGTCGACGGCTGGCAGATCGACGGACCCAAGGCCTGGTGCACCTTCG
The DNA here is from genome assembly GCA_029261925.1 of Deltaproteobacteria bacterium. Lineage (GTDB taxonomy): Bacteria > Myxococcota_A > UBA9160 > SZUA-336 > SZUA-336 > JAGWBS01. The sequence goes on from JAJDAJ010000094.1 coordinate 21,874, forward strand.
CGGGTCGTGCCGACATCCTCGCCGTGCTCCTGCGCACCGACCCCGATCCCGCGAAGGCCGCGCGCGGACTGTCGCTGTTCATCGTCCCCAAGGAGCGCCACGACGGCCACGAGTTCGAGTGCACGCAGCCGGGTGGCGGTCGCCTGTCGGGCAAGGCCGACGCGACGCCCGGATACCGCGGCATGCACTCGTTCACGCTGAGCTTCGAGCGCTGGTTCGTGCCCGGCGACTGCCTGATCGGCGAGGAAGCGGGCGAGGGCCGCGGCTTCTACCTGCAGATGGGCGGCTTCGCCGCGGGTCGCCTGCAGACGGGCGCACGCGCCACGGGGCTGGCGCAGGCTGCGGTCGAGCGCACGGCAGAGTACGTGAACGACCGCGTCCAGTTCGGCCGGCCGCTGATCGACTTCCAGCTGACGCAGCACCGCCTGGGCATGATGGCGACGCAGACCGCGGCGGCGCGCGCGATCACCTACGCCGCCGCCGAGGCCATGGACGTCGACGAGCGTGCGGCCGCGCCCTATGCGGCCCAGGCCAAGCTGCTGGCCTGCGACGTCGCGGTTCGCGTCACGCAGGACGGCCAGCTCCTGCACGGCGGCTGGGGCTACGCCGAGGAGTACGCGATCAGCCGCTACGTGGTCGACGCCCAGGTGCTGCCGATCTTCGAGGGCGTCAAGCCCACCCTGCAGCTCAAGGTCGTCGGCCGCGCGCTGCTCGGCTAGCCAGCAGCCTGCCAGGCGCGCGGTCCGCGCGGCGTCAGTCCAGGCGCTCGACGTGCAGCAGCAGCCGCGCGTCGCTGTCGCCGGTGAGCCCGCCCCAGGCGCCGATCTCGACGCGTCGTTCGTCGCCCTCGCCCTCGATCGCGCCAATCACGGCGGTCTCGCCGGGGTGGAGGTGCACCACCGTGGCCGCGCCGATCTGCCGCACGCCGGTCGCCGGGTGGCCATCCTGCACGATCGGCCAGGCCTCGAGCTCGATCACCTCGCCGCCGGCCAGGCTGCGCGGGCGCACGGCCAGGCCGCGGCGCACCGGCACCCAGGTCGTGGTCTCGTGGACGCGCCGGCCGCCGCGGCCGGCGTGCGAGTGCACCGACACCGGAAAGACCTGACCCGTCCAGATCTCGCCCACACGCCCCTCGAGCACCGCGATCTCGGCCCGGAAGAGCTCGTGGTCGTCGGCCCGGAAGCTGCGCAGGGCCACGCGCGCCCCCTCGCCGGGCCAGGCTCCGGGCGGCAGGCGTCCGATCCACACGTCGCCCACGCGGACCCGGCCCAGGACCTCCAGCTGGCGCACCTCGAGGGCTTCGCGCCGGACCAGCTCGCTGCGGACCCGGTACTGCCGGGGCAGCACGTCGAGCTCGCGCAGGGCGGTCTCGGTCTGGTCCAGCAGGCCCGGTGGGCCCCGCAGGATCACCAGCCCGGCGGCGCTGTCGCCCACGGCGCTGCCCTCCGGGGCCATCAGGGGTGCCGCCACCGCCGCCAGCTCCGCCGCCGGGCGGTGCCGGGCGTGGTAGATCCGGAGCTCGCTGGTGCTACCCGGGCGGGCCAGCGTGGCCAGGGCCAGCGCCAGGCCGATCCAGCGCGCGGTCCGCCAGCAGGTCATCGCTGCTCCCATCGGGAATCGAGCGCCGTAGCTTGACAGGGCAGGGGCCGCGACTAGCCTGCGGCGACCTTTGGCCCCGGGACGGCCCTGTCGATCGGACCGGACCGGCGGCGCCCAGGGGAATCCACACAGTAGCTCCGGGTCATCTCCGGGGCCCACGCAAGGAGGGAATCCGAAGATGGCGATGAAGGTTCGTCCGCTGCACAACCGCCTGATCGTGCAGAGGATCGAGGAGGAGGAGAAGACGGCCGGCGGGATCATCATCCCGGACACGGCCAAGGAGAAGCCCTCCGAGGGCCGCGTGATCGCCGCCGGACCGGGGCGCCGCGACGACAAGGGCAACCTGGTGGCCCTCGACGTCAAGAAGGGCGACCGCGTCCTGTTTTCCAAGTATGGCGGCACCGAGGTCACTCTCGAGGGCGCCGAGCACCTGATCATCGCCGAGGACGACGTCCTCGCGGTACTGGAGTAAGGGAGCCATGGCAGCCAAGGAGATCCGTTTCGACGAGGAGGCCCGCAAGGCCCTCAAGCAGGGAGTGGACCAGCTCGCCGACGCGGTCCGGGTGACCATGGGTCCGCGGGGACGCACCGTCCTGATCGAGAAGAGCTGGGGCGCCCCGACGTCCACCAAGGACGGGGTCACGGTCGCCAAGGCGATCGAGCTCGAGGACAAGTTCCAGAACCTCGGCGCGCAGATGGTCAAGGAGGTCGCGTCCAAGACCTCCGACGTGGCGGGTGACGGCACCACCACGGCGACTGTTCTGGCCCAGGCCATCTTCCAGGCCGGCCTCAAGCTGGTCGCGGCCGGCGCAAGCCCGATGTCGCTCAAGCGCGGCATCGACAAGGCCGTCGCCGCGTGCGTCGAGACCATCGGCAAGAACGCGCGCGAGGTCCGGGGCAAGGACGAGATCAGCCAGATCGGCACCGTGTCGAGCAACGGCGACACGACGATCGGCGAGATGATCGCCAACGCCATGGAGAAGGTCGGCAAGGAGGGCGTGATCACGGTCGAGGAGGCCAAGGGCATCGAGACCATGCTCGACACGGTCGAGGGCATGCAGTTCGATCGCGGCTACCTCTCGCCGTACTTCGTCACCGATCCCGAGCGCATGGAGACGGTCCTCGAGGACGTCCAGATCCTCATCCACGAGAAGAAGATCGCCAACATGCGCGACATGGTGCCGCTGCTCGAGGGCGTGGCGCGCAGCGGCAAGCCGCTGCTGATCATCGCGGAGGACATCGAGGGCGAGGCGCTCGCGACCCTGGTGGTGAACCGGATCCGCGGCACGCTCAACGTGGCCGCGGTCAAGGCGCCCGGCTTCGGCGACCGCCGCAAGGCCATGCTGCAGGACATCGCCATCCTCACGGGTGGCACCTGCATCACCGAGGATCTCGGCATCAAGCTCGAGAACGTCACGCTCGACGATCTGGGCACGGCGCGCCGCGTCGTGATCGATCGCGACAACACCACGATCATCGACGGCGCCGGCAGCAAGTCGGACCTCGAGGGTCGGATCGCGCAGATCCGGGCGGAGATCGACGACACCACGTCCGACTACGACCGTGAGAAGCTCCAGGAGCGCCTGGCCAAGCTCGCGGGCGGCGTGGCCGTGATCCGCGTGGGTGCGGCCACCGAGGCCGAGCTCAAGGAGAAGAAGGCGCGCGTCGAGGACGCGCTCAACGCCACCCGGGCGGCCGTCGAGGAGGGGATCTGCGCCGGCGGCGGCGTCGCGCTGATCCGCGCCGAGTCCGCGCTCGACGGCGTCGGGCTCCAGGGCGACGAGGCGCTGGGTGCCGAGATCGTGCGCCAGGCCCTGGCGGCTCCGCTGCGGCAGATCGCGAGCAACGCCGGCATGGACGGAGCCGTCGTGCTCAGCCGCGTGCGCGAGCAGAGCGGTGACTTCGGCTTCAACGCCGCGACCGAGGAGTACGGCGACCTGGTGGCCGCCGGAATCATCGACCCGGCCAAGGTCGTTCGCGTCGCGCTCCAGAACGCCGCGAGCGTGGCCGGCCTGCTGCTCACCACCGAGACCGCGGTGGTCGAGGAGGATCAGCCCGCGCCCGCCATGCCTCCGGGCGGCGGCGACATGGGCGGAATGGGCGGAATGGGCGGCATGGGCGGTATGGGAGACATGGGCTTCTAGCCGTCCCACCCGCGCGGGCCGCCCGCCCGCACCGGACCCTTCGCAGAGGGGAGGTCGCCTGGCGGCCTCCCCTCTCTCTCTTGGAGTCCAGCTCGGCCGCCGCGAAGGCGGCGGAACTTCCGCGCGGACGGTGACGCGGCAGCTGCGCCGAAGCTGCGCGCATTCGTTGCGCCCCGCCCGCAGGATTTTCGCGCTCCTGGCCGCTTCCGGGCTCCGGGAGCCCCGCAGCCGGCGTCCTGGGCCCGGCACGGCCCTTGCTCTCCCGGGGGACCGATGTCACCGGGAGGTCAAATGTTCCGGACCAGCCTGATCGGAGCCCTCGTCGCGACCCTCGCCTTCTGGCCGGTCGTCGTCCGCGCGGACGACCTCGACCTGCTACAGACGGCAGTGCCGCCCAACGTCATGATCCTGTTCGACAGCTCGGGATCCATGAACACGTCGCTGCCGGCCGGAGGCACGCGCCTCAGCGCCGCCAAGGACGCCATGACCATGCTCGTGGACGACGTGAATCCGGACGACGGCAGCGCGCTGGGCTACGACGAGAACGTGCGCTTCGGCATCGCGCGCTTCAACGGCGACACGGGCGGGCACATCCTCGTCCCCGTGGACGGCACGAAGTCGCAGGTCATGAGCGCCATCAGCGGCATCAGCGCCGGCGGGTTCACGCCCCTGAGCGAGGCCTACCTGGACATCTCCCGGTACATGGCGGGCTCCTACGGCTTCGGCGACTTCTCGGTCCTGTCGAACATGCCGGGCACCTCGAGCTCGTACAACGATCCGATCGATGCCGAGTGCCGGCAGAGCTTCGTCGTGGTCATGACCGACGGCATCCCGCGTCTCGACAACAACCCGACCTGGCGCAGCGTGATGGAGGGCGTCGCCACCGGAGCCGCGGACACGGACGGAGACGAGCCGACCTGGCCGGCCGGACCCCAGAGCTGTCCCACCAGCGACACCGACGTGCCGCCGGTGCTCGACGGCGACTGCGATCGGGCGGGCTGGCTCGACGACATCTCGAAGTACGCCTACGAGACCGACATCGTGCCCGACACCACCATGAGCGGGGTGCAGAACCTGGTCACCTACACGGTCGGCTTCACGATCGACCAGGACCTGCTCGAGGACGCCGCAGATTCCACGCATGGTCGGGGCGCGTACTTCACCACCAACACCTCGAGCGGTCTCGCCCAGCAGATGGGCGCGATCCTCTCCGACATCATCGAGCGCTCGACCTCGCTGACGGCCGCCACGGTGCCGTCGAGCCGGACCGCGTTCGGCGACGGCTTCTACACCGCATTCTTCGTGCCGTCGAACACCGACGCCTTCTGGCCGGGGCACCTGCAGGCGTTCCGGCTGTCGCCGAGTCTCGAGATCCTCGACGACGACGGCGATCCCGCGATCGACCCCGTGACCAGCCAGTTCGTCGAGCCGCGCGAGCCGTTCTGGGACGTGGCGGACCGGCTGCTGGACCCGATGCACCCGGCGCGGACGATCTACTCGACCGACTTCTCGTCGGGCCAGAGCCGGACCGACTTCCTGTCCATCTCCGACTCCGGCACGCCTCCGAGCGCGCTGGCCAGCGCGCTGAACATCAGCGCGAGTGATCCCGCCGGCTATCCGGACGATCCTGCGACCTCGAGCCCCTTCGCAACCGAGAATGACCTGGCGATCGCGGTGCGCGACTACCTGAAGGGCGAGGACACCTTCGACGCTGACGCTGACGCCGACACCACCGAGACCCGCGACGCGGTGCTCGGCGACATCTTCCACTCGAGCCCGATCGCGATCGGCCCGCCCCCGGTGGGGCTGCTCCAGGAGGAGGGCTTCGGTCCGCTCGACGACCCGCTGAGCTTCGTGAACCTGTACAAGCATCGCGATCGCGTGCTGTACTTCGGCGCCAACGACGGCATGCTCCACGCCGTGGACGGCGGCTCGTACCAGCTGGGCGACAACATCCTCACTCCCGAGGTCGAGTACGAGTACTACAACATGGGCACGGGCGACGAGCTCTGGGCCTGGATCCCCGGCCAGCTTCTCGACGACGTGAAGCAGGTGCCGATCAACCTGCCGCGCACGAGCTACTTCGTCGACGGCAGCCCGAATGCGGCCGATGTCTGGCTGCCGAGCTCCTCGACCGACGTGACCAAGGAGCCGGGCGAGTGGGCGACGGTGCTCATCACCGGCCTGCGAGAGGGCGGCCAGGGCTACATGGCCCTGAACGTGACCGACCCGACCGACGCGAGCTACCCGGAGCTGCTCTGGGAGGCCCACAACGACCCGGCCGATTCGAGCCCCCTGGCGAGCGTCGAGTTCGGCGAGACCTGGTCCGAACCCATCATCACGCGCGTCAAGATGGAGGGGACCAGCGGGATGGGTGACGTCTGTGGCGACAACGACGGCGACGGCGACTGCCGCGAGCGCTGGGTGATGATCGTCGGTGGCGGCTACCAGGCCGAGGCCGATCCCAACAACAGCGCGTGGGTCGGCAGCGAGTCCGATCCGGGCTGGACCGCGAACGGCCGCGGCGTGTACATGATCGCGGTTGACACGGGCGAGGTGCTCGCGCAGCTCAAGTACGACTCGTCTGACCCCACCTTCAGCGACATGCTCTACGCCCTCCCGAGCACGCCCGGCGTGCTCGACCTGGACTTCGACGGCTTCGCCGACGTGGTCTACATCGGCGACCTGGGCGGCCAGGTCTGGAAGTGGGACATCTCGGGCGTGGGCAGCGACGGCGACAGCGACGGCCTGGTCGATCCGACGGTCTGGCCGGCGGGCGTGCACTTCCGGTCCGCCCCGGCCTCGATGACGGCGGGCGGCTACCACTACCACAGCATCTACTTCTCCCCGGTGGCCACCTACATCGACAGCGAGCTCTGGCTCGCCTTCGCCAGTGGCGAGCGCCAGGATGTGAACTACCTGGGTGTCGCGGGCGACGATGACAACAATCGCGTCTGGGTGATCAACGACCAGAACCCGATCGGATCGAATGCGTTCGACTACGTGGTCGAGGAGGGCAACACGACCGTGCTGGGCGACCTGCGCGGCCTGAGCCTGCTCGCCGGGACGGACACCGAGGACACGGTGGGCGGCGACGATGGGTACTACATGGTCGTCCCCGACGGCGAGAAGTTCATCACCAACCACCTGATCTTCGGCGGGCTGTTCCTGACGCTGGCGTACGCGCCGGATCCCACCGCCTCGATCTGCGCCGGCTCCGGCGAGGTGATCTTCTACGTCTTCCAGATCTCCGACGGTAGTGGCGTGATCGACTCGGCCGATGCCAGTGCGCGCTCGGTGAGCGTCGGAAACGGCGCGCCCACCGACCCGCGCGTGACCATCTCGGACAGCGGGGTGGCGCTGATCGGACAGACCTCGACGGGCGAGGTCATCCAGCTACCCGTACCGGTCGACCCGCCGGACCGCGTCAAGCGCGTGTACTGGCGCCAGCGGTTCTAGGAGGCAGACATGAAGCACATCGCAGCAGGAATCCTGGCCGCTCTCTTCCTGGCGGGATCCGTGGCCGCCGAGCCCGCGCGCTGGGTTCGGGGCACGGTCCAGGAGGTCGACCCGGGTGAGGGGGTCATCCGCATCGACGACACGTACTACGCCCTCGACGGGACCCTGAAGACGCTCCCGGCCAGGGGAGTGCGCGTGGATGCCAAGCTCGAACCGCGCGAGGACGGCCTGTACCTGGTCGAGGCGACCCCCGTACGGCCGGACTGACCCGGAGCTTCCGGAGCTGAAGAACGACCCCCCGCGGTCCCGGAGACCGCGGGGGGTCGTTGCACTCAGTGGAAGATGATCGTGCGCCGCCCGTGGGCGATGATCCGGTCCTCGAGATGCCAGCGAACGGCGCGCGCCAGGACCATGCGCTCCACGTCGCGCCCCTTGCGCACCAGATCGTCCACGGTGTCGTCGTGCGAGGCGGGCTCGACGTCCTGCGCGATGATCGGGCCCTCGTCCAGCTCCGACGTCGCGTAGTGGGCGGTGGCGCCGATCAGCTTCACCCCCCGCTCGTGGGCCTGGTGGTAGGGGCGGGCGCCCACGAACGCGGGCAGCGTGCTGTGGTGGATGTTGATGATGCGCTCGGGAAAGCGCTCCGTGAACTCCTGCGAGAGCACCTGCATGTAGCGAGCGAGCACGATCAGATCGATCTCGTGCTCCTCGAGCAGGGCGATCTCGCGCGCCTCCTGCTCCGCCTTGCTGGCCGCGGTGATCGGGAAGACGTGGTACGGGATCCCGTTCTGCTCCGCGACCGACTGCAGGTCCGGGTGGTTCGAGAGGATCAGCGGGATCTCGCAGGCCAGCTCCCCCAGCCGCCGGCGCAGCAGCAGGTCCTGCAGGCAGTGCTCGAAGCGCGAGACCAGGATCGCCACGCGCTTGAGCCGGTCGGAGTACGAGATGCGCCAGCGCATCCCGTAGCGTCCGCACTCGATGCGCAGCAGGTCCTCGAGCTGATCCCGCGGGATGTCCAGCTCGTCCATGTCGAAGTGGATGCGCTGGAAGAACATCTTGTCGGCGGCGTCGGCGTGCTGGTGCGCCTCCAGGAGATTTGCGCCGTGGTCGTACAGCAGCTGCGCGAGCGCTGCGACCAGGCCCTTGCGATCCGGGCAGCAGACCAGAAGCGTGGCGCAGAGCGGCGCGCCGCTCATCACGGATCCCCGCGCAGGTCCTGCATGATCGCGACGCAGGCCTGCTGTGCCGTGCGTCCACTGCGCGACGAGCGGTCGAGCGCGAAGCGCAGCGCGCGCGCGTGCAGGTCCGCATCGGGCAGCTGCCCCGCGAGGCCCAGCCGCCGCGCGTGGTGATCGACGATGCGCAGGTACGTCGGCTGGTCGAAGCTGAAGAACGGCAGGATCAGCCCGAAGCGATCCGAGAGCGACATCTTCTCCTCGGTGGTCTCGCCGTAGCGCAGCTGGCCGTCGGCATCGAGGTGCGCCTCGAGGTTCTCGGACATCCGCTCGGGCAGGAGATGGCGCCGGTTGGAGGTCGCGACGAGAATCACGTTGGACGGTCGCGCCTCGATGCCCCCGCTCAGGGCCGCCTTCAGGCGCTTGTACGACGCGTCTCCCTCCTCGAACGAAAGATCGTCGCAGAACAGCACGAAGCACTCCGGACGCTTGCGCAGCGCGGCGTACAGCGGCCCCAGGTCGAGCAGGTCCTCGCGGCGCACCTCGACGATGCGCAGGCCGCGCGCGCCGAACTCGCCCAGCAGCCCGCGAACTGCCGACGACTTGCCGGTTCCGCGCTCGCCGTGCAGCAGCACGTCCAGGGCGGGATCCCCGCGCACGAAGGCGGCCGCGTTGGCGCGCAGGCGGGCCAGGGAGCCATCGACGCCGATCAGCTCGTCGAGGGGGTACACGTCGGGGTGCGAGACGGCCTCGAGGCGCTCGCCGCGCCAGCGCCAGGCGCGCACCTCGGACTCGTCGACGGCGTCGGCGCCGTCCTCGGCGGAGACGTGACGGGCCAGCCAGGACTCCGCCAGCCGCAGGACGCGCTCGACGCGCGGAACGAGCCGCTTCCACTTCACCGGCTTCATGATATCCGGGCTAGAGCTTCAGGCGGCTCCGGGCCCCACCTCCGCGGGGGATGGCCAGACCGATGATCGCGCCGATGGCGATGATGGTCGCCCCCGTCGCCATGGCCTTCCAGGTCGACGAGAAGCTCAGGCGCTGGTTCTCGGTCTCGAGCTGCTCGTTGCGCTCGCGCAGCTTCTCGAGCTCCGCGATCGCCTGCGTCTGCTCGGCGAGCTTGCGGTCGAGCTCGTCGATTCGGCTGCGGGACTGCTCGAGCCGCGCCTGGACCTCGGGCAGGACGATGCTCGCCGGCGGCTCGCTGGTGATGAAGCTCGAGAGCACCCAGCCGACCTTGCCCTCCGAGGTGCGGATGCGCGACCAGTCGCCGTCGCGGCTCAGACGCGTCACCGCGTCGCCCGACTTCAGGAAGCGCAGGATCTTGAACTGCAGCCCCGGGCCGGCACGCATGTCCAGGTTGAGCTGGTCGCTGATGAAGTCCGCCGCGGCGGGCGCGGCGAGCAGCAGGGCGGCGGCCAGGCAGAGGGGGGCGAGAAGCCGGCGGATCATGGCCGAGTTCCTAGCAGCTCACCCCCGGCGCTACCAGTGGGCGGGGCGCCACGCCGGTCAGACGTGCTCAGAAGAACACCCGGCACCAGAACAGGGCGGCCACCACGCCGGTGGCGTCGGCAGCCAGGCACGCCCAGACCGTGTGGCGCGCCGCGCGTACGCGCACGCTGCCGAAGTACAGCGCGAGCACGTAGAACGTGGTCTCGGTGCTGCCGTTGAGCACCGACACCAGGTACCCGATGAAGCTGTCCGGTCCGTGCGTCTGGATCAGCGAGCTCATCACGCCGAACGCGCCGCTTCCCGACAGCGGCCGGATCAGCGCCATGGGCAGCGCCTCGGCCGGGAAGCCCAGAACGCCCGTCAGCGGCGAGAGCAGCCAGACCATGATGTCCATCGCGCCCGAGGCCCGGAACATGGCGACCGCGACCAGGATCGCGACCAGGAACGGGATGATCATGATCGCGATGTCGAAGCCCTCGCGGGCGCCCGTCACGACCGCGTCGTAGACCTTCACGCGCCGGCTCCAGCCGAAGAGCACGATCCAGGCCATCAGCGCGGGGAGCAGCCACTGGCCCAGGACCAGCTGGAATGCGTTGAGCGTCAGGCCGAGACCGGCGAGCGTCGCCCCTGCCATTGCCAGCAGCAGCGACGAGTAGATCCATAGCCAGACGGCGCGCCGGGGATCGCGCTGCGGCCGGATCGCGGCGGCCTCCTCGGCTTCCGAGATGCCCTTCACGCCGTCGGCGAGCGTCGCCTCCGCCGCGCCGTCCCCGGACGTCTCGAAGCGCTCGGGGTCGTAAGCCGCCCGCCGCTGCAGCCTCCGGGCCACCACGACCGCCACGACGGTGGAGCACATCGTCGCCAGGAGCGACGGCAGGACGATCGAACCGGGATTCGCCGACTCGTAGGCCGCGCGCGTGGCGACGACGCCCAGCGGGAGCACCGCGACGCCCGAGGTGTTCATCGCCAGGAAGAGCGCCATCGAGTTCGTCGCCACCCCGGGCCGCGGGTTCAGGGTCTCCAGCTCGCGCATGGCCTTGAGGCCGAACGGCGTGGCTGCGTTCGCCAGGCCCAGCATGTTGGCGGAGATGTTCATGATCATTGCGCTCATCGCCGGGTGCTCGGCGGGCACGTCGGGAAAGAGCCGGCGCATCACGGGCGAGAGCGCGCGCCCGATCGCGGCCAGCGCTCCGGCATCGCGGAGCACGCGCATCAGGCCGAGCCAGAGCGCCATGAAGCCCACGAGGTACAGGGCCAGCTTCACGGCGGCCTCCGCCGCCTCCATCCAGGCCCGGTTGACCTGCTCGGTGCTCCCGTTCCACGCGGAGATCAGCACCGACAGCGCGATCGCGAAGATGAAGATCGCGTTGAGCACGACCGGGCCTCAGGCGGCGTCGATCGACACGACGGCACCGGGCTCGCCGGTGGCGTCGGTCAGGGCGTCGAGTGCGAGCATGGCGATGCGCTCCGGGCTCGCGCCCGGCGCATGGCAGACGCGGACGCGCGCGTCGGCGGCGTCGCGCGCCGCGCGCTCGCAGAGCGCGGCGACGGCCGCATCCCCGCCGACGACCAGCAGGGTGCCGCCGGTGCCCTGGCCGCCAAGCAGGTGCAGCGCCTCGTCGAGCAGGTCGCGCACGGCGTCGTGCCCGAGCACTTCGGCGTCGAGGACCGCGGCGTCGAGGCCGCCGAAGAGCGTCGTGGCGCGCCGGACCGCGTCGCGCGCGTCGAGATCGTCGATCAGCTCGCACTCGAAGGTCTCGACCTCGGTCCCGACCAGGGGCGCCAGGCTCCCGGGATCCGCGTCGGTCGCGAGCACCGCGGCGCCCGCCGCGGCCAGCTCCCCTGCGGCGGCGGCGCTGCGCGCGGCCCCGGCGAGGAGCAGCGCCTGACCCGCGAGCGCGCCGGCGGGCTCCACGGGGGTGGCGCCCGCGAGCTCGACCGGAGCCCGGACCTCCTCGGGCGGCGGTGCGAAGCCGCCCAGACCGATCGCCTGGATCTGCGCGCGGATGTTCAGCTCGGCCAGGTCGGCCACGCGGCGTGCCTGGGCGCGGGTGGTGCCCACGCCGAAGACGCCCAGGCCCGGAAGGAGGACCACGCGGGGCGTGGGATCCAGCGGTCCCAGCTCGGCCCCGGGACACCGATCTGCGTAGGCCAGGTAGGCGCGGCGCCGGGTCTCGACCTCCTCGCGCAGGCGGCTCGCGAGCGCGTCGAGGCTCGCGTACGGGGGTGCCTGCACCAGCAGGGTGCCGCGCAGCAGTGGAGCGTGGTCGACCACGACCGGTCCGGCCTCGACCAGCGCCGACGCGATCTCGGCGCTGGCGTAGTGCGCGATCTCCTCGGAGCTGCGGTACTCCAGGACCCAGTGATGGTAGGGATCCTCGAGCCGGCCCGTGGGCACGGCCAGCGCGCCGCGGAGCAGGTGCGCGACCTCGTCCACGTCGCGCATGGCGACCACGGGACGCGCATCGAGCATGCGGCGGCCGCCGAGCTCCTCCTCGAGTGCGGCCGAGGCGCGCGCCGCGAGGTCGGCGCTGCGCGCCGCGCAGGCGTCGTCGCTGTCGCCGAGGACGAGCAGCCCGACCCACTGGACGACCACCGCCTCGGTGGCCGCGTCCTTCTCGGCGAGCTCGTCGAGCGCACGCCTCAGGTCGGTCCCGGGTGCCGTGTACGACAGCCAGCCGACCGCCGGCCCCAGGATCTCGCGCAGGCGCGCCTCGGCGTCGGGCTGCAGCGAGAGGGCGAGGATCCCGGCCGGCGTCGTGCGATGAACGCGGCGCCCGTCCGCCAGTCGCGCCATGTCGGCCGGAAGCTGCATGGGGGCAGACCGTAGCGCAGACCCCGGTGGCAAATAAGGTTCTCCGGATCCGGGCCGGCGACGCCGTCCGGGGCCGTACCGCCCCGGCGGCCATGACTCCCCTGTCGCCTGCTTGATCGGGCCCCCGCGTGCCGATACTCTCCCGTACGAGGCATCGATCCCGAGAGGGATCGGCCCGGCGGACACGCGAGACGGGCGGGCGTCGCCGGGGCGGGATCCTGGGTCCCGCGTAAAACAAAGCGACCGACAAGGAGGTGATCTGGTTCAATGGCTAAACCAAGTACAGTGACTACCGAGGTGGTTTCCGGCTAGGTCAACTCTTTGCAGTGCCAAACCTGGTGGATTGACCTGGGCCACCCAGGACCACCAAACCCCGAGGATCCGCTTGGTCACTGAGCGGGCGGCTGCACCGTCAGTCGCAGAAGCCTCGGGGTTTTTTCTGGCCCCACACCGGGCCGACGTGTAGCTTCAGCGGGTGCCGAGGGGCCTGAGGACGCCCCGATGCCTCCGCACGTCTCCCGGGAATCTGTCGACGCAGCGCGTGGACACCGGGGATCACCGGCCTGCCGCAGGTCTCCCCTCGCGCCCGACAACGCCTCCGCTCGCAGCAGCCATCCGCCGCCACGAGCTCCTCGCGCAGCTGAAGCGCCCATCGCACCGGAGCCCAATTGGACACAGCCGCGATTTACACGCTGCTCGACGAGCTCAGCGGGCCGCTCGGGTCCGGGCGCTTCGTGCGCACCGCCGGGGAGTCGCCCGCGGTGGTCAGTGCCTGGCACGGAGCCTTCGCCGCCCTGGGGCTGCTGGGCCGCGACCCGCAGCGCGCCCTGGAGCTGCTCGAGGGTCTGTACGCCTTCAACCAGCTGCCCGGCGGCATGCTGGTCGCCGAGCGCGCGCTCACGCCGGCCGACGCCGAGGCGCGAGCGGGCGAGATCGGCGAGATCTTCGACGCCGAGCAGCGCTCGGTCGTGACCGCGCCACCGGTCGCCGCCTACGCCGCCGCGCGCGTGGCCTGCGAGCTCGGCGAGCCCGCGCGCGGCCTGCTCGAGCGCGCCGCCGAGCACCTCGATGCCATCTGGGGCGACCGGCTGCCCCCCGACACGCCGCTGCCGGTGATCCTGCATCCGCTGGAGGCGGGCTTCCACGGCAGCCCGCTCTTCGACGAGCTGGTCGACGCCGAGGACGCGCTCGAGTGGCTCGAGGACGCCGGCACGCTCGTGCGCTCCGGCGTGGCGTGCAAGATGGATCCCGACCGCGCGTTGCGCGCGGGGCATCCCTTCGTGGTCGAGGATCCCGTGTTCTGCGGCTTCTTCCTGCTCGCCCTCGAGGAGATGCGCCGCGCCTGGGAGCGCGTGGGCGGCGCCGAGGCACAGCTGACCAAGCTGCGCATCCGTACCGAGATGATCGCGCGCGGCGTCATCGAGCGGCTCTGGTGGGACGCCGAGGAGATCTTCGTGGCCTCCGACCGTGCGCGGCAGAAGCCGCTGCGCGCTGTCACGCTCGGCGGTCTGCTGCCCGCCGCCTGTCGCGCCGTGATCGAGGACGGCGAGGGCAAGCAGGCCATCGAGCGCCACCTGCGCCCGGGCGTGACGCCGCTCTGGGGCACGCACGGCGTGTCCTTCAACCCCATCGCCCGCGACGCGCAGCTCGATCCCCTGCAGGTCGCGTGGCGCGGCAATGCCATGTCGCCGCTGACGCACTGGGTCGCGCACATGGCGTTGATGGCGGCGCGCCGCTCCGCCGACGCGCGCGCGGCGCGCACGCAGCTCGAGGAGCTGATCGAGCTGGGTGGCTGCCGCGAGTTCTACGACGCCATCACGCGCGAGGGCTACGGCGCCGGGACGGAGCTGGGCTACGCCGGCGCCGGTGTCGTGCTCGACATGGCCGCGCGCGAGGACGCCCCCTGAGCGAGATCCGCCGGCCCACCGGCGATACGACCTAAGGTGTGCGCCGACAGCTTCCGATGACCGCGGCGTGCACATCTGGGAGCAGGAGCAGGCTGTCCGACGCCTGATCCGGGCCATGCTCGGCCTGATCGGGCTCGTGGTCACGTCCACGGTCGTGCTCATGTGGATAGAGACCTGGAGCTTCTTCGATGCGCTCTACTTCACGCTGATCACCATCACGACCGTCGGCTACGACGACCAGGGGCTGTCCGGGCAGGGCCGCTGGATGGCCGGGCTGCTGATGACCTGCGGGATCGCCACGCTTTCCTACGTGCTGGCGCTGATGGTGCACGCGACCCAGATGACCGAGCTGCGAAGGAGAAAGCGGATGCAGCAGCGCATCGACGGACTCGAGAAGCACACGATCGTCTGCGGCTTCGGCCGCATGGCGGCGCCGCTGTGTCGCGCACTGGAGGAGACCGGATCGCCGTTCGTCGTGATCGAGGCGCGTGACGACGGCTTCGAGCGCGCGCGTGAGCTCGGCTATGCGGTACTTCGCGGCAGCGCCACGGAGGACGCCACGCTGCGTGCGGCCGGGATCGACCGGGCCGACTGGCTCCTGGCCGGCCTCGACGACGCCAGCGACAACATCGTGACCGTGCTGTCGGCGCGAGCGCTCAGCGCCGAGATCTCGATCATCGCCCGGTCGGAGCAGGCCGAGGATGAACGGAAGCTCGAGCGCGCCGGGGCGACCCAGGTGATCCACCCCTACGAGATCGGCGGCCTCGAGGTCGCGCATCGCATCCTGCGCCCCGACGGGGAGCGCATGCTGCGCGGATTCGTGCAGGTGGACGGCGATCTGATGATCACCGAGGTCGAGGTGCAGCCGGACTCGGCGCTCGACGGCGTGCGTCTGTCCGAGTACGGACGCGCCATGACCGGGGTCTCGTTCATCGCGCTCAGGCGGCCGGGGAAGACCGCGCTGCTGCAGCCGCGTGGCGACACCGAGCTCGGCGCCGGTGACGTGCTGATCGTCGCGGGCGAGCCGGCGCAGCTCCACGGCATGCGGGCGGCCGCCATTCCCTGAGCGGGCCCGCTCCGCTGCGGGTGTCGGCGACGGCGGCCTAGCCGCGATCCGGCAGCCGGCAGTGGTGCGCGCGCTGCTCGACGGGGTAGCCGTGCTCCGGCGCCAGCACGCAGGCGACGCGTGCGTCGCAGTCGAGGGCGCAGCGCGCGTCCGTGTGGCGGGTGTCGTGGCAGCGCCGGGCGTCGAGCCCGGCCGGCCCCACCGCGGCGCCGTGACAGGCGCTCGCACAGGGTGCCGGGCAGCCGTCGCAGGGCGCGAAGCCCTCGCAGGGCCGGGCCTCGGGCAGCTCGAGCGGTGCGTAGAGCAGGGCGCGCATGGAGATCCAGGGTCCGAAGCCGGGGTGCAGGAGCACGCCGACGCGGCCCGGCACACCGAAGCCCGCCTCGCGCGCCAGCGCCACCAGCGGCACCCACTGGCCCTCGCGCCGCTGCGAGTACAGGGCCACGCGCGCCGCCGGACCCAGCCGCGCTGCGGCCTCCTCCACGACGCGCAGCGTGTAGCGATCGAGCGGGTCGCGCTGCAGCGCGGCCTCGCGCGCGGCGCGGAAGCGCGGCCAGAGCGCGCGCCCGCCGTGGCCCACCACGACGACCGAGCGCGCGGCGGGCGCTATCCGCGCCGCGCGCCAGGCGTCGGGCACCAGGGCGTCGTAGCGCTCGACGCCGAGCGCGCCGCTCAGGTTGAAGCCGGCGGCCTCGAGGTGATCGCGCGCCCGCGACCACGTCATCCGCGCGGACCGATCTCGCGCAGCACCCGCGCGGGCGTGCCCGCCGCCAGCACGCGCGCGGGCAGGTCGCGTGTGACCACCGAGCGTGCCGCGACGACCGTATCGTCGCCGATGTGCACGCCGCGCAGGACCGTGACGTCGGAGCCGATCCAGACGCGGCTGCCGATCCGGACCGGATCGATGCGCTCCGGGGTGTTCACGTCGAGGTCGTGCAGGTCGGCGTCGAGGATGCGCGTGCCGAAGCCCACGAGCACGTCGTCGCCAAGACGGATCTCGCGCCGGGCGTGCAGCATGGCGCTGTTGATGAACGCGCGCGCGCCGACGTGCATCAGCGCATCGGGGAAGACCGTCAAGTGGTTCGGGCCGTACTCGGTGCGCAGCCAGCATCCGGGGCCGAGCTCGAGCCGGCCGCCGGCCTGCACCCAGAGCCGGTTGCCGGGCTGGGACTCGGTCACGCACCCGTCGCCGATCACGATGTGCCCGCCCGGCTCCAGGCGCACGTGTGCACGCCCGAAGGCCGGCGCCACGCCCGCCCCCAGGCACAGGCCGCCGCGGTGCCGGGCGCGCAGCCACGCCAGGCGCAGGCGGTCGAGCGCCGTCGAGGCGAGGTAGAGCGCGCGCTGCCCGGCCATGGCGCGCGAGTGTACGCCGCGCCGGCCCCGACCGCCGCGCGCGGGTCCACCCGTGGCCGCAGCGTCGTAGCGGGGGCTCGTCTTCGCGAGGCGTCCTGCCGATATCTCCTGCGAAACAGCGACCTGGCGGCGAGTGAGTTCACGAAGCGACACCCCTGACGACTCCGCGCTTCCCGAGCTCCTGCTCGAGGGGATCGCGGGGGTCATCGATCCCCGAGAGCTCGAGCGGCGCGGCCAGGAGGGCCTGCGCGAGATCGCCGCCGACGCGGTCTCGCTGGCCAGCAAGCTCGCCCCCGGCGAGGTCGCGGTCCGCGTGCAGCAGGGCAGCGGCGCGCGGCGTGGCCGGGCCATCGTCGAGATCCTGGCCCAGGACCAGCCCTTCCTGGTGGACACCTTCCGGCTGACCCTGGACCGGCTGGGCCTGCAGCCGCGCCTGCTCGCCCACCCGCTGCTGGCGATCCGCCGGCGCGAGGACGGCGCCATCGACGGCCTCGGCCCGCACGCCGACGCGGCACGCGAGGCCTGGGTGTACGCCGAGGTCACGGGTGCGGACTCGCTGGAGCAGCGCATCCGCGTCCAGGGCGAGATCGCGCGCTCCATGCGTTCCGTGCAGGAGGTCGTCGAGGACCACGCCGCGATGCTCGAGGCGCTCGACCGCCACATGGCGGAGATCGGGACGCTGGCGCCGCTGCTCGACGAGGGCGCCGAGCGGGTGCGCCAGATGTCGGGCTTCCTGCGCTGGCTCGCCGACGGGCACTTCATCTTCCTGGGCTATCGCCACTACGAGGTGAGTGGCGACGGTGACCCGTGGCAGGTGCGGCTCGATGCCGGAAGCGGGCTGGGCCTGATGCGCAGCGACAGCAGCCGCTCGCGCTTCGACGGCTGGGTCGAGGGCGAGCGCGTCCCGTCGCTGGTCCGCGGCCGGCTCGCCGACGATCGCGTGATCTTCTTCGACAAGTCGCGCAGCGAGTCCACGATCCACCGCCATGGACGCATCGACTCCGTGAGCGTCAAGCGGCTCGACGCACAGGGCCGCACGATCGGCTTCGGGCGCTTCATCGGGCTGCTCACCAACCAGGCGCACCGTCAACGGCCGTCCGCGACCCCGATCCTGGAGCGCCGCTGCGAGCAGGTCGCCGCCGCCCTGGAGACGCACCCCGGCTCGCACCTGCACAAGGCCGTGGTGGCGGGCTTCGATGCGCTGCCGATCGAGTTCCTGTTCCAGTTCGACCTCGACGACGTCGTGGCCGCCGTGAGCAGCGTCGTGACCGCATCGGAGAACCGGCAGGTCGAGACCTGCGTGGTACCCGATCCGCGGCAGGACTCCTTCTTCATGCTGGTCAGCGTGCCGCGTCGCGCCTACGACGAGGCACTGCGCGACTCCCTGCGGGAGATGCTGGAGCAGAGCTACGGCGCCAGCCACATCGACGGTCGCACGACGCCGCTCGACGACGACCTGGTCGTCATGCACTTCTTCTGCAGCGGCGCCGACACGCGCCTCGACGCGCTCGGCGGCCTGGAGCGCGACGTTCGCGAGCTGGCCAGCCGCTGGGAAGAGGCACTGGAGGCCGCGCTCGTCGAGCGCCACGGCGAGCGCGACGCCTGGTCGCTGGCCCACGTGTACGCCCCCGCACTTCCCGAGGCGTACCGCGTCTCGGTCGGTCCCGAGCAGGCCGCACACGACGTCGAGGCGCTCGAGCAGCTGCGCGAGGGCGAGCAGCGCAGCGTGCTGCGCCTGGAGACCGACGGGGCACGCGGGCTGGAGCTGAAGGTCTACCGCCGGGACCGCCCGTACCTGACCGACCTGGCGCCGGTGCTCGATCATTTCGGCCTGCGCGTGATCGACGCGTCGGCCACGCACGTGGACGGCCCGGAGCACCTGGACCTGTGGATCCTGGTCTTCGGCCTCGAGCCGCTGCCCGCCGACGCACCCGAGCGTCCCACCCTGGAGCAGCGCCTGCTCGCCGGCATCCGCGCCGCCCTCGACGGTCGCGTCGAGGAGGACGTGTACGGCCGCCTGGTGCTCGAGGCCGGGCTGACCTGGCGCGAGGTCGACCTGCTCCGCGCGCTCCTGGCGTACCGGGAGCAGCTCGGACAGGCGCCCACGCGCGCGTTCGCGGCCGAGGTGCTGATGCGGCACGCACCCGCCACACGCGCCCTGGTGAACCTCTTCGCTGCCCGCTTCAACCCGGACCTGCCCGCGAGCGACCCCGCGCGCGATCGCCCGGCGCTCGAGGCGCGGGCCGCCCGGCAGCTCGAGGAGGCGCGCGCGGTCATCCCGTCGTCGGCCGAGGATCGCATCTTCGCGCTGCTCGAGAGCCTGACCCGCGCCTGCGTGCGCACCAGCTTCTACCGCCACGTCGATCCCGAGGCCGTGCACGAGCTGGCCTTCAAGATCGACCCCGCCGGGATCCCCGGCGCACCCGAGCCCCGCCCCTACCGGGAGATCTTCGTGCACTCGGCCGAGATGGCCGGCGTGCACCTGCGCGGCGGCCCGGTGGCGCGCGGCGGCATCCGCTGGAGCGACCGGCCGCTCGACTTCCGCACCGAGATCCTGGGCCTGATGAAGGCCCAGATGACCAAGAACGGCGTGATCGTTCCGGTCGGCTCCAAGGGCGGGTTCGTGCTGCGGCGCGCCCCCACTGACCCCGCGGCGCTGCGCGCCGAGGCCGATCGTCAGTACGCGCGCTTCATCGGCAACCTGCTGGCGCTGACCGACAACCAGCGCGACGATCGTGTCATCGAGCCCGAGCGCGTGGTCCGGTACGACGACGACGACCCCTACCTGGTGGTCGCGGCCGACAAGGGCACCGCGCACCTGCCCGACGTCGCCAACGCCCAGGCCGCGCATGCCGGCTTCTGGCTCGGCGACGCCTTCGCCAGCGGCGGCAGCAATGGCTACGACCACAAGGCCGAGGGCATCACCGCGGCCGGGGCCTGGGTCAGCGTGCGCCGGCACTTCCTGGAGCTCGGGCTCGACGTCGATCGCGAGACCTACACCGTGGTCGGTATCGGCGACATGAGCGGCGACGTCTTCGGAAACGGCCTGCTGCTCGCCCGCAAGGGGAAGCTGCTGGCGGCGTTCAACCACCTGCACGTCTTCATCGATCCGGACCCCGACCCGGAGAGCTCCTGGAAGGAGCGTGTGCGCCTCTTCGAGCTGGAGCGCTCCACCTGGGCCGACTACGCCCCCGGGTTGATCAGCGAGGGTGGCGGCGTCTTCGAGCGCAGTGCCCGTCGCGTGGAGCTCTCGGCACAGATGCGCGAGATGCTCAGGGTCGAGGACGAGGAGATGAGCGGAGAGCAGCTCATCCGGGCGGTCCTGAGCATGCCCGTCGACCTGCTCTGGAACGGCGGCATCGGCACCTACGTGAAGGCGTCGAGCGAGTCGCACGTGGACGTGGGCGACAAGGCCAGCGAGGCCGTGCGCATCGACGCCCGCGATCTCAAGGCGCGGGTGGTCGGAGAGGGCGGAAACCTCGGACTGACGCAGCTCGCGCGCGTCGAGTACGCGCTCGCGGGCGGGCGCATCAACACCGACGCCCTGGACAACTCCGGCGGCGTGGACCTGTCCGATCACGAGGTGAACTACAAGCTGCTGCTCGCCCGGCCACTGGCCGACGGCGTGATCGACGAGCCCGGGCGCAGCAGCGTGCTGCGCGACTGCGTCAAGCCCGCCGACGCGCTGGTGCTGGGCAACAACGAGTCCCAGGGCCGCTGCGTGTCGATCGACCAGATCCGCTCGTGGCAGGACCCCGAGCGCATGGCGCTGGCCGTCGACTACCTGGAACGCCGCGGCGGCCTCGTGCCCGAGCTCGAGTTCCTGCCGGACCGCGAGACCGTGCGCCAGCGCGCGAGCCAGTCCGGCACGCGCCGGGGCTTCGCCCGGCCCGAGGTCTGCGTGCTGCTCGGCTACACCAAGCAGCTGGTCAAGCGCGAGCTGATCGCGTCGGACGTTCCGGACCAGGCCGTGTACGCCCCGCTGTACGCCGACTACTTCCCGGCACAGCTCCGCGAGCGCTTCGCCGACGCCGCGGCCCGGCACCCGCTGCGCCGCGAGATCACCGCCACCTGCATCGCCAACCGCGTGATCGACCTGGCCGGAGTGACGCTCGTGCCCGAGCTCTCGCAGGCGCTCGGCTTCGGCCCCGCCGAGGTCGTGGCCGCTTACCACCTGGCCGACCTGATCTGCGACGCACAGGAGCTGCGCGACGAGCTCGAGTCACTCGAGGTCGCCGAGACCCTGCGCCTGCGCTCGCGCCTGCGCATCGAGGACGGCGTGCGCGTGATGGCCGGCGTGCTGCTCGGTCTGGAGGCATGTGCGAGCTTCACGCCCGAGCAGCTCCGCGACCGCCGCAAGTCGCTGCGCGAGCTGCGCGGCCTGGTTCCCGGCTGCCTGAGCGCGACCGAGATCGCACAGGTGCAGCACCACGCGGCCAAGCTCGTCGAGCGCGGCCTGCCCGAGGTGCTGGCACTGCGCATCGAGCAGATCCCCGTGCTCGCGCGCTGCCAGGGCGCACTGGCCGTGGCCGCCGAGACCGGCCGGCCGCTCGCCGAGATCACCGGGCTCCACGCCCGCGTGGGCGAGGCCGCCCGCATCTCCTTCCTGCTCGCACGCCTCGAGGAGACCGACCGCTCCGACCCGTGGCGCCGCGTGGCCGCCGAGTCCCTGCACGTCGAGATGCTCCAGGCCCAGCGCGACCTGACCCGCCGCGCCTGCGCCGCCGGCGACGTGGTCGTGGACCCCGCCCGCATCCGCCAGCTCGACGCCATCGTCGACCAGATCCAGGCCGAGGACCCCGACATGGCGGCCCTGCTCGTCCTGTCGCAGCAGATCCGCCGCCTCTGCTGAGCTGCGGCCCGGAGCCCCGAGCCCGCTCCGGAGCGCCCGCAAACGGCTGCCCGGCCGGGTTCGATCGGCTAGTCTCCCGCGCGGAGAGATGCCGGAGCGGTTGAACGGGGCGGTCTCGAAAACCGTTGAGGGCGCAAGCCTTCCCAGGGTTCGAATCCCTGTCTCTCCGCCAGCCTGAGCGCCCACCCGCGCCCCGGCCATTCCCCCCGCGGCACCCGTGCCGGCCGCGTGCGGGGACGAGATTTCGCCCGACCCGATCGGCGCTCACTGCGAGAAGTCCAGGCGCCGCAGGCGATTCCCTGGACGCGAGCCGGGAACCGGGCGGATACTATGCGGCGAACGGCCGGCTCAGTGTGTCGGTCAATAACATGTTAG
>JAJDAJ010000095.1 GCA_029261925.1 Deltaproteobacteria bacterium
AGTGCGTGAGATCGGCGCGCCCGCAGGAGCCGCGACCCGCAGGCGACCTCCAGGTCGCCGAGGACTCGCGGCTCCGAGGACGCGTCGAGATCGCGCACTCCCGGCGCCGCTACGGCTGGACCCAGCGCGGTGAGAAGTCATCCGGGCGCAGGCCAGAGGCCGCCTCGGCGCGCTCGATCGACAGGCTGCCCACGCGGCCGAAGGCGTCGTAGAAGCGGATCTCGCCGGGCAGCCGCGCGCCGCGGCCCCAGACCGCGTAGCGCGACATCTCGACGCGGGAGCCGTCGGAGCGGCGCAGCTCGCGCACGTCGAAGCTGTCCTTGTCCACCCAGACCTGGACGGGGCGATCGCGGCCGCCGAGCACGAAGCAGTCGGCCTCGCCGCAGCGCGCGAGCTGGTTCAGCGACAGGTCCACGCCCAGCGCCCGCAGGTGGACCGCGAGGGCGCCCTCTCCGCGCAGGGTCAGCAGCTCCAGGGGAGGGATCCAGACCGGCGCCGGCTGGCGACCGGCCCGCACCTGACCCCGCGCCAGCAGCCAGCGCCCGCCGACGTCGTCGGCGACCCGGAAGCCGTGCGTGGGATGGGTCTCGAGCGTGACGCGGGCCGGCCAGCTGTCGCTGAGACCCTCGAGCACGGCCTCGATGTGCAGGGTGGTCGGACCACCCCGGCGCCGCGCCATCTCCCGCAGGACCACGTCGCCCGGGATCACGTAGGCCAGCAGGACCAGCGCTGCGAGCAGGCGGATCAAACCAGGTGCACCAGCGCGGTCCGGCCGGCGAAGCTCGCATCGACGCCCAGCTCCTCCTCGATGCGCAGCAGCTGGTTGTACTTGGCGACGCGGTCCGAGCGGCACAGCGAGCCGGTCTTGATCTGCCCCGCGCCGGTGCCGGCGGCCAGGTCGGCGATCGTGGTGTCCTCGGTCTCGCCGGAGCGATGCGAGATCACGGCCGTGTACTTCGCGTCGCGCGCCACTCCCACGGCCTCGAGCGTCTCGGTGAGGGTCCCGATCTGGTTGACCTTGACCAGAATCGAGTTGGCGACCCCGCGCGAGATGCCCTCGCGCAGGGTGGCGGGGTTGGTCACGAAGAGATCGTCACCGACCAGCTGCAGGCGACCGCCGAGACGCTCGGTCAGCAGCTTCCAGCCGTCCCAGTCGTCCTCGGCCAGGCCATCCTCGATGCTGACGATCGGGTAGCGATCCGCCCAGGTCTCGTACAGCGCCACCAGCTCGTCGCGCTCCAGCTCAGAGCCCTCGCCCTCGAGCACGTAGCGCCCGTCGCGATACAGCTCGCTGGCCGCCACATCGAGCGCCAGGTGCACGTCGTGGCCGGGCCGGTAGCCGGCGCGCTCGATGCCGCGCAGCACCATCTCGACCGCCTGCTCGTTGGAGGCCAGATCCGGCGCGAAGCCGCCCTCGTCACCGACGCCTGTGGCAAAGCCGGCCTCGTGGAGCACCTCGCGCAGGGCGTGGAAGATCTCGACGCCCTGGCGCAGGCAGTCGGAGAAGCTCTCCGCCCCCGTCGGCATGATCATGTACTCCTGGAAATCCACGGCGTTGGCGGCGTGCTCGCCGCCGTTGAGGATGTTCATCATCGGCAGCGGCAGCAGCGGCTCGCCGTCCGCTGCGATCCAGCGATACAGCCCCTGGCCCGCGCTCATGGCCGCCGCGTGCGCGGCCGCCAGCGACACGCCGAGCACCGCGTTCGCCCCCAGCCGCGACTTGGTCGGCGTGGCATCGACCTGGCACATGCGCCCGTCGAGCGCCGCCTGCTCGTCGTGGCCGCCCAGCGACATGCCGACGACCAGGCGCGCGATCTCGCCGTTCACGTGCTCCACGGCCCGCGAGACGCCCTTGCCGCGGTAGCGCAGGCCGCCGTCGCGCAGCTCGAGCGCCTCGCGGCTGCCCGTGGACGCGCCCGAGGGCACGGCTGCCCGCCCGCAGGCCCCTTCGTCGCAGTAGACCTCGACCTCCAGGGTCGGATTTCCGCGCGAATCCAGGATCTCGCGCGCCCGTACGTGCTCGATGACGCTCATGGCGCGGGATTCTAGCCCGCATTTCGCGATCGAGGCCGTGATGGGGGTGGCTTCCCACGGAGTACCCGGGGCGGAGCGACCCCCGGGCGGCCCGGGCCCGTACATCTGGGCGAGGGCACCGGGTCCGGCTCCGGACGGGCCGATCGCTGGTAGGCTGTGTGAGGTCATGGCACGCAGGGCCAGCGTCGGGGAACGGATCAGCTCCGGGAACGACCACGACCGGAGCCTGGTCCGGGATCTCGTCAAGGGTGATCTCGAAGCCCTCGGGGAGCTCTACGACCGCCACTCGCCCGTCATGCTCGGAGTCGCCGCGCGCGTGCTCGGCAGCGCGGGCGACGCCGAGGATCTGGTACACGACGTGTTCATCGAGGCCTGGCAGCGCGTGAGCGACTACGACCCCCGCCGCGGCAGCGTGCGGGCGTGGCTGCTCGTGCGCGTGCGCAGCCGCGCGATCGATCGCCTGCGCTCGCTGCGGGTGGCACGCGAGGCGGGGCGCGCACGGTCGGCCGCGACCGGGCCGACCCTGGCGCCGTCGCCCGACCCCGCGCTGCTCCAGGAGTGGCGCCACGCACAGGCCGCGCTCGAAGGTCTGTCGGCGCTGCAGCGTCAGACCCTGGAGATGGCGTACTTCCAAGGCCTGTCCGCGCGCGACATCGCGCGGCACTGCGGGATCCCCGAGGGCACGGCCAAGTCCCGCCTCGCCGGGGCGCTCCGCGCCGTGCGCCGCGCGCTCGTCCCGCCGCGGCCGGGAGGAGACTCGTGAGCGAGCGCAGCGAGGCCTTCGCCTCGGAGATCGCGGGCGCCCGCGACGCCGACGAGCTCGGCGCGCTAGAGGGCCAGAGCACCGCGCCGCTGGAGCCGCGTGCCGCGCTGCGCGAGCGCCTGCTGTCGTCGGCGGCGCGAAGCTACGAGGGTTTCGTCGAGCGGCTCGCGGCGCTGTTCGACCTCGACGCTGCGCGCATCCGCGAGCTGCTGGCCGAGCTCCCCGGTGACGACGGCTGGGCCTCGACGCCGATCACCGGGCTGGAGCTGTTCCACCTGCAGGGCGGCCCGCGCACCGAGGGCGCGGACTGCGGCTTCGTACGCCTGCAGGCCGAGCACGCGTTCCCGCACCACGCCCACGAGGGCGAGGAGTGGGCCCTGGTGCTCGGCGGGCGCTCCGAGGACTCCGGCGGCCCGGACGCGTTTCCGGGCGACGTGGTGCACTTCGAGCCCGGCACCGAGCACACGTTCCGCTCCGTCGGGCCGGAGCCGCTGCTGTTCGCGGTGGTGAACTACGGGATCCGCTTCGACGTGCCGGAGCCCGACGCCCCGGCGTAGGCGAGAGTCCCTCTCACGGCCCCCCCGGCGGCGGCGCGGTGCGCGGCGGGCAGAAGGCCGGGGCGCCGAAGATCTTCGCGTTCACCGCCAGGATGTCGGCAACGTTCACGCTGCCGTCCCCGGTGGCGGCGGCCAGCGGCCCGGCGGGCTCGAGGCCGAAGATGACGCGGTTCAGCGCCAGGATGTCCAGGACATCGACGGTGCCGTCGCCGTTCTGGTCGCCGCACTCGCAGGCATCCCCGATGCCGTTGCCGTCACTGTCCCCCTGGCCCGGGTTCGGGAAGTCCGCGCAGTTGTCGACGTCGTCCGCCACGCCGTCGGCGTCGCGGTCATTCGTCGCGGTCAGGCAGAGCGGCGACTCACCGACCCGGGGAGACACGTTGTTGCCAGGATCCGGGTCGAACTCGCCCGTCAGGTCCGCGCTAGCGGTGTTGCAGAACTCCACATCGGCGAACTGCGGCACGACGCTGATCGTGACCGTCGCCACCTCGGTGGACGCGAGCGCCCCGATGACGCAACGCACGTTGCGCGTCGCCGGATCCTGCGGACAAGCGGTCGGCGGGGTCCCCGGGGGGTCGCCGTCGCGCACGAAGCTGGCGCCGTCGAAGCCGAGCTCGAAGGCCAGGACGTCGTCGAGCACCACGCCCGTCGCGGTGTCGGGTCCGAGATTCGTCACCTCGATGGTGAAGTCGAACGGCTGGCCGAGCACGGGAATGATGCCCGGGCCGAACTTGACGACCTGCAGGTCGGCGAGACCGACGATCACCTCGTTGCAGTACTCCGGGGAGTTGTCCTCGACGTTGCGCTCGGTCTCCGGAGACGCCGCGATGTCGCCCCGATCACAGGCCTCGCCCGGCGCGACGGTGTCGACCTCGACCGTCACGGTCACCAGGTCGCCCACGGGCATCGGCCCGACGTTGCAGACCGCGTCGCCCGCTTGCTCCCCACACTGCTGGGGCGGACCGCCACTGCGCGAGTAGCTCGCGCTCACCAGGGACATGCCGGCCGGAACCAGGTCGGCGATCTGCACGCTGCTCGCGTTCCCGGGGCCCGGATTCGTCGCCTCGAGGGTGTAGACGAGACGCTGCCCGATACCGACGAAGCGAGGCGGTCCGGACTTGACCAGCCGCAGGTCGACGGTGGGCGCGAAGTCCTCGCAGGTCTCCGTACTGTCGTTCGCGGTGGGCTGGGTCGTCGTCGTGGAGACCTGGGCGATGTTGCACAGCTCCCCCCGGCCCGAGTAGCGCGCCGCGAAGCGCACGCTGCGGCTCTCGCCGGGACCCAGGGTCGCCCACGGGCTGCCAGGCCCGCAGCTCACCACGCGCGTCGCGGGGTCGTAGCTGCAGCCCGTGCTGCCCGCCGTGAAGGCGATGAACGACACGCCCGCTGGCAGCGCGTCGCTGATCTGCACGTTCACCACCGGGGCGTTGCCGCCGTTGGTCGCCGTGAGCTCGATCTCGAACGCGATCTCCTGCTGGAGCACGGGGTCGGAGGGATTCGGGATGAAGGTCTTGAAGATCGCCACGTCGGGTCCGACCTCGATGTCGTCGCAGACCTGGGGCACATCGCCACCTGGCGGGAGTGCGTCGGCGTCGACGCTGGCCGTGTTGCAGAGCTGACCCGGGACCAGCGGCGTGAGCTGGACGATCACATCGACCGCTTGACCCGACGCCATCGTACCGATGTCGCACAGGATGCGGTCGAGGCCCGGCTGCACATCGCAGATTCCCTGGTCTGGCGTCCCGTCGACGTTCGCGACGTTCGACGGCAGCAGGTCGGTCACCACGACCTGATCGGCCGGTCCCATCGAGAGGTTCTGCACCGTCACGCGGTAGAAGATCGGGACGCCGACCTGGGTCGCGGAGGTGATGCGGCTCTTCGTCAGCGAGAGCTCGATCGTGGGGTCGCCGCTGATGCAGGCGGGAGCAGAGGTGTCGTTGGATGGAAAGCGGTCCTCCGAGGTCGTCGTCGCGGTCGCCTGGTTGCAGATCTGCCCGAAGGCATCCGCGATCACCTCGACGATGATGTCGACCTCGGCCACGTTGTTCGCGGGAGGAGGTGGGATGTCCCCGAGCTGGCAGGTCACGACGCGATTCACGTGGTTGCACTCCGACGGTCCGGAGACGAAGGTGACATCAGCCGGGAGCGTGTCAGTCACGACGACGTCGTAGGCCGTTGCGGGACCGATATTGTGGACGCGCAGGGTGTAGGTCACCCGGCGATCGAGCGGGTTCTGGGTGTCCACGCGCACCGAGGTCGGCTCGGCAATCTTCACAGTGAAGATGTCCGCTACCGGGATGACCGTCACGAGCGCCTCCGCCGTGTCGTTGTCGTCATCGGGATCCGTGTCGGTTACCTGGGCCGTGTTCGTGCTGACGCCCGGCGGCGCATCAGGAGCCTGGACCACCAGGATCAGCGGATCGCTGGACTCCCCGGGCCCGAGAGGGCCGGTGTGCGTGCAGGTCACGGTTTGCCCGACCGGGCTGTTGCAGGACCAGACGACACCTCCCTCCTGACCCAGGAGCTGGTAGCTCTCTGGCAGGGTGTCGATCACCTGGAAGCTGCCAGCGACGTTCGGACCCGTGTTGGTGACGACGATCGTGTAGCGGATCGGCTGGTCTGACGGCGCCGGATCGGGCGGTCCTTCCTTGGTCAGGGTCAGATCGTTCGCGGTGGTGACCTCGACCTCCTCGGTGTCGGTGTCGAAGCCACCGGTCACGCTCTCCGCCGTCACGCGATTGATCAGGGTCGTGGGCAGCTGGCCGGAGCGGATCGTGATCTGGATCGGGGTCGTGCTCTCGAACGGCTCCAGATCGTCCTGATACACGCAGTCCACGTGAGGGCGCAGCCAGCCCGAGGCGATGTCCGGGATCAGCTCTCCCTCGACGAGCTCGTCGTCGAGCAGACAGATCCAGGAGAACGACGGGTCGATGGATACGTAGGTGGCTTCTATCGGCGGCAAGAAGTCCTTGAGCGTCACGCCAGCGAACGGCTCAGGCTCGGTACCGGCTGTCACGACGATGGTGTAGACGATGTCCTGATCGGGACCGACTCGCGTCCGGTCGGCCGTCTTGATCACGGTCAGCCCCACTCCTGGTCGCAGCACCTCGACGTCCGCGACGGCCGGAGCCTGGGCGGGTGCTGCGGCCACGACCTGTCCGGCTCCGGCATTCTCGCCGGCCGGCAGATCGGCCGTCAGCGTCGTGTGCGTCCCCGTCGCATCGGACAGCGTGCCGATGTCCCCCGCCGTCGAGAAGCTGGCCTCGAGCGGGACGCAGGCATCATCCCCCGTTCCGGGAGTCCCGTCCGCTCCGTAGTCCGGCGCACCCATGATGTCCGTAGGACACAGGCACGAGTGGAACATCTGCAACTCGGCGAATGGGACCGTCACCATGTCGGGGAACAGAACGGGGACCATCCCCCCTCCGGAATCCGGTACACCGTCCAGCGTGTAGTCGAACGCGATGCTGCCGATGGGAACGGTATTGGCGCCGAAGACGTCGAAGATCTTGCCGATCTCCGCGAGGAACAGGCCCACGTCGCCGGTCGTGACCCGGAGCAGCTCCGCTCCCGTCGGCGTCCTGACGACGCCATCTCCGCGGAGCACCTCGGTGGGCGAGGGGATCAGGCCCGGGTCGAGCTTGTCGCCCTCCACGCCGGGACCGCCCGCGCCTTCCTTGCCGAGGACCAGGCGCAGGAGACCGATCGGAAATCCGGGTGCGCAGAACAGTCCAGAGGGCAACAGATCGCTCTGGTCCGCGGTCTGGACCTCGATCTTCACGTCGGTCGCCCCATTGGTGGTCTGCGTCTCGATGATCTCGATGGGCGCGCCCGTGAACACATGCGTTCCGCAGGTATGGGGGAGCCCGTCAAAGACGAGCCCAGTACAGGGGCCCGGGCCGGTGCCCGGGTCGGTCAGGTAGTGCTCGCTACCGTCGTCGCAGACGCCGATCACCGCGACGTCGTACACGTCGTTGCTGTAGATATCGCCGGCCGAGCCGGGCCCGGCCGGGAGCAGCAGGAGCGCCGCACAGGCGAGCAGCATCGGACCGGGAGCGCGGGTGAGGAGCATCGGCGGCCTCCGGGAAGTCTGGACCCGTCTCTGCTACGCGCCAGACTCCCTCCGGGGTCGCTGCGGAGCTGCTATTCGCCCGCCGGCGCCTCCAGCGCCGCCCGCAGCGGCTCGATCCGCGGCCGTCCTTCGGCGTCGAGCTCCACTCGCGCCTCCACACCCCAGACCTCGCGCAGCAGCGCGGCGTCGAGCACGTCGCCGGGCGCGCCGCTCCCGGCGACGCGGCCGTGGTGCAGCACCACCACCCGGTCGGCGAAGCGCGCAGCCAGGCCCAGGTCGTGGGTGACCCAGAGCACCGCGCGCTCAGCGGGTGCCGCGGCGATGCGGCGGCGCAGCCAGTCCAGCGCCCACAGGCGCTTGCCCAGGTCCATCTGCGCGGTGGGCTCGTCGAGCAGCCACAGGTCGGCGTCCTGCACGAGCGCGCGCGCCAGCAGTACGCGCTGGCGTTCGCCGCCCGAGAGCGTCGGGAACGGGCGCGCCGCCAGCTCGCTCAGGCGCAGCTCGACGAGCGCGGCCTCGACGGCCTCGCGATCACCCGGACCCTCGCGGCCCAGCGCGCCCAGGTGCGGCGCGCGGCCCAGCGCGATCATCTCGCGCACCGCATACGGGAACGGCGCCGGTGCGTCCTGGGGAACCACCGCGAGCCGGCGCGCGACCTCGCGCCGCGGCATGCGATGGGGCGCGCGCCCGTCGAGCGCGACGCTCCCGGTCCGCGGCGCGCGCACGCCGGCGAGCAGGCGCACCAGTGTGGTCTTGCCCGAGCCGTTGGGACCGATCACCACCAGCAGCTCGCCCGCGTGCAGGCGCACGTCCACCCCACGCAGCACGTCGTCGGCGTGCGCGTAGCCGAATGCCAGACCGCGGGCCTCGAGCGGGGCGCTCACGTGCGCAGCCTCACCAGCTCGCGGCGCAGCAGCACCAGGAAGAGCGGCCCGCCGACCAGCGAGGTGAGCGCGCCGACGGGCAGCTCGATCGGCGCCACCACGGTGCGCGCCAGGGTGTCGGCGATCGTCAGGAACGCCGCGCCGAGGGCGGCGCTCGCCGGCACCAGGCGGCGCATGTCGGCGCCGGTGACCAGGCGCAGCAGGTGCGGGACGATCAGGCCGACGAAGCCGATCAGGCCCGAGACCGCGACCGAGGCGCCGATCATCAGCGCGGTCGCGGCCAGCACCGCGCGCCGCGTGCGCACCACGTCCACACCCAGGTACAGCGCGGTCTCGTCGCCCTGGGCGATCAGGTTGAGCGCGTGCGCGAAGCGCACGCCGACCGCGAGGCCGAGCGCCAGCAGCAGGGCGACCACGACGATCACCGGCGTCTCGACCAGGCGCACCGAGCCGATCAGCCACAGGAACACGCCGGCCACGCGGCTCCAGTCGGTGGCGGTCGCCACGAAGACGATCGCCGACGAGGCGAAGGCGTTGAAGACCACGCCGGTGAGCAGCAGTGCATGCGCGGGGGCGCGACCGCCGGCACCGGCCACGGCGTAGAGCAGGCCGGTGGCGGCGAGCGCCCCGGCGAACGCGACCAGCGGGATCGCGGGAGCGGCCACGCCGGCGCCCAGCCCCAGGGCGAGCGCCGCCACGCCGCCGAGCGCCGCGCCGCCCGAGATCCCGAGCACGTACGGGTCGGCCAGCGGGTTGTGCAGCAGCGCCTGCAGCAGCGCCCCGGCGGTGGCCAGGCCGGCGCCGACCAGCGCCGCGAGCAGCACGCGCGGCAGGCGCAGCTGCAGCACGATGTCGCGCGTCGGCTCCTCGGCCGAGCCGAGTGCCAGGCCCGAGGCCAGGGCGGCGAGCAGCAGGGCCCCCAGGCCGAGCGCGAGCCGGCGGTCGCTCACTCGGCCGGCTCGCGGCCGGCGAGCGCGTCGCGGATGCGCTCGGCGCCGCGCACGAGATCCGGGCCAGGCAGGGTGGTGGCGCCGCGCGGCAGGAAGGCGACGCGCCCCGCGCCGCCCAGCCGCTGCCAGCGCCGGCGCGCCGCCTCGAGCGTGGCCGGATCACGCTCGCCCAGCGAGGCGTCGAGCACCAGGTCGGGCGCGCGCCCGACCAGGAGCTCGAGCGACACGCGCGGGTAGGGCGCCGCGATGTCGCCGAAGACGTTGTCCCCGCCGGCGATCTCGATCAGGTCGTGCACGAAGCTGCCCGCGCCGACCACGAACAGCGGGTCCACGTCGAGCACCAGCGCCACGCGCTGTGTGGGTGCAGCCGGGTCGTGTCCGCCGCGAAGCGCCTGGAGACCATCGCGCGTCGCGGCGACCAGCGCCGCGGCGGCGGCCGGGCGCCCGATCAGCTCGCCCACGCGCAGCCAGGCCGCGAGCACGTCGTCGAGCCGACCGCTGGTGTCGATCTCCTCGCAGCGGATGCCGCGCGCGCGCAGCGCGGCGAAGAAGTCGCGCTGCTGGGCCGAGCTCACGCCGAGCACCAGGTCGGGCCGCAGCTCGAAGGCACGCTCGATGTCGGGCGCGAACAGGCCGCCCAGCGAGGGCAGGTCGGCCAGCGCCGGGTGCTCGCGCGAGTAGCGATCCACGCCGACCAGGCGCTCGCGCGCGCCCAGCGCCACGATCACGCGGCTCACGCCAGGAGACAGCGAGATCAGGCGCGCGCTCGCGGGGTCGGGCGGCGCCGCCTCCCGCTGCGGCGCGCCGCAGGCGACGACGAGCAGCGCGGCGAGCGCGAGGGCGCAGAGCGGGCGCGACGCGCGGAGCGCCGCGCCCGCCGGGATCACGGCGCCGGTCGCGCCGTCGTCTTGCCGCTGGTGGCCACGTGCGGTCGCAGCCGCTCGAAGGCGCGCTCGCCGATCCCCTTGACCTGCGTCAGGTCCTCGGGCCGCTTGAACGCGCCCTGCGCGCTGCGGTGCTCGACGATCGCGCGCGCCCTCGCCGGGCCCACGCCCGGCAGCAGCTCGAGCTGCTCGGCGCTCGCGGTGTTGATGTTGATGACGCCCACGATCCCCGAGCTCTTCGGGGTCGAGGCGGCCTCGGCGGCGGGTGCCGCCGCGGCCGGCGCGAGCAGGGCCAGTACCGCGACCATCGCGGCTCCCCGCAGCATCAGGTGACGCATCTGCGTGTCCTCCGTGCATGGCGGGGTGAGGCGGGAATCTCGGGGCCGTCAGGCGCGGCGTCTCACGAGCGACGCTCGACGACGAAGCGGGCCAGGGCCTGCAGCGCACGGCGCGCCTGCGAGTCGGGAAAGCCCCGCAGCTGGTCGATGGCGCTGGCCGCACAGCCGCGCGCGCGGGAGAGCGTGCGCTCCACGCCGCGGTGTCGTGCCACGCTCCCGGCCAGGCTCGCCAGGGCGTCGGCGTCGGGTGCGCGCCCCGACGCGCCGTGCTCGGCGAGTCCGCGCAGTGCGGCGGAGAGCGCGTCGCGCTCGGCGCTGTCGGCGTCACGCAGCGCCAGCAGCAGGGGCAGGGTGACCTTGCCCTCGCGCAGGTCGGCCAGCGGTGCCTTGCCCAGCTCGTCCACGCTGCTGGCGTAGTCGAGCGCGTCGTCGACCAGCTGGAAGGCCAGGCCGAGCTGCCGGCCGTACTCGCGCACCGCAGCCCGCTCGTCGGGCTTGGCCTCGCCGATGATCGCGCCGGACTCCGCGGCGGTCGCGAGCAGGCTCGAGGTCTTGCGGCCGATCACGTCCAGGTAGGTCTGCTCGTCGAGGTCGGGCTGGAAGCTGCGCCCGAGCTGGAGCACCTCGCCCTCGGCCATCTCGGAGATCGTGCGCGCGTAGGCGAGCAGCATCTCGCGGCTGCCGTCCTCGACCAGCGCCTCGCAGAGCCGCGCATACAGGAAGTCGCCGACCAGGATCGCCTGCCGCGGGCCGAAGACCGCGTTCGCGCTGGCCCGCCCGCGGCGCAGGCTGGCACCGTCGACCACGTCGTCGTGCAGCAGCGAGGCGCTGTGCAGCCACTCCGCGGCGGCGGCGATCGCGATCGGGCGCGGGCCCGCCACGTCGAACAGGCGCGCGCCCAGAAGCACCAGCACCGGACGTACCCGCTTGCCGCCGCTGCCGAAGGTATACTCGCCGACCCGTGGGATCAGCGGCGCGATCGACCGCATTCCCTCGAGCATGGCCTGCTCGACGCGCTCCAGGTCGTCGCGCAGGAAAGCGAGCGCTTCGTCGAGGGTGGCTGGGGGGCTCAGGGTCGATCTCCGCTTGCCCCGGCCGGGGCGCTGACGGATGCTTGCGAACCCTAGCGGAGCGGGTCGCCCCGCGCCATCGGACGAATCGGATAAACCCTTGGCAGATCGCGTAGTTGACAGCTCTTCACGCGGCGGCGTGGACGCCTGGGCACGGGCCGATCTCGACGCGCTCGACGCACGCGGGCTGCTGCGCCGCACGCGCCGCGTCGAAGGTCTCGCCGGCCCGCGGATGCGCGTGGACGGCCACGACGTGCTGATGCTCGCCGGCTCGAACTACCTCGACCTCGCGGGGCACCCGGAGGTCCTGCGCGGCGCGCGCGAGGCGAGCGACGCGGCCGGGGGGGCGGCGGGCGGCTCGCGCCTGATCAACGGCAACCTGGCGCTGCACGAGGAGCTCGAGGCGGCGCTCGCGTGCTTTGCCGGGACCGAGGCCGCGCTGGTCTTCAGCACCGGCTACATGGCGAACCTGGGCGTGCTGACCACGCTCGCATCCGGCCCCGACGACGTGATCGTCAGCGACGAGCTCAACCACGCCAGCATCGTCGATGCATGTCGGCTGAGCCGCGCCGAGGTCCGCGTGTTCCGCCACGACCGGCCCGAGGACCTCGAGCGCGTCGCGGCCGGGCTGGCGGGCTTCCGGCGCCGCGTGCTGATCACCGACGGCGTATACAGCATGGACGGAGACGTGGCGCGGCTCGGGGAGCTGCTGCCGGTCGCGCGCGCCCACGAGATGACGGTCGTGGTCGACGACGCGCACGGCCTGGGCGTGCTCGGCGAGCAGGGCCGGGGCGCCTGCGAGCTCGGCGGCGTCGAGGCCGACGTGGTGATCGGCAACCTGGGCAAGGCCCTGGGCAGCTTCGGGGCGTACGTGGCCTGCTCGAGCGTGGTGCGCGAGTGGCTGATCAATCGCGCGCGCTCGTTCATCTTCACCTGTGGGCTGCCTCCCGCGCCCGTCGGCGCGGCGCGCGCCGCCCTGCGCGTGCTCGAGCGCGAGCCGGAGCGCCGCAAGCAGCTGCTGGAGCGCGCGGAGCAGCTGCGCGCCGGCCTGGGCGACGCGGGCTACGACACCGGCCGCTCGAGCTCGCAGATCGTGCCCGCGATCGTCGGCGACAACGCGCGGGTGATGGCGCTGTGCGAGGCGGCGCTCGGGCGGGGGGTGTACGCCCAGGGCATCCGCTTCCCCTCGGTGCCGGCGGGGACCGAGCGGATCCGCTTCACCCCGATCTGCGCGCACACGCCCGGGCAGATCGACCAGGTCGTCGAGCTCTTTCGCGAGCTGCGCTGATGGCCGACTCCGAGGACCTGCACGCACTCGACGCGCGCAACGTCTGGCACCCGTTCACCCAGATGGGCGACTGGCTGGACGGGCGCCCGGTGATGATCGAGCGCGGCGAGGGCAACTACCTGATCGACAGCGACGGCCGCCGCTACCTCGACGGCGTGTCCTCGCTCTGGGTCAACCTGCACGGCCACGACCACCCGATCCTGCGCGCGCGGCTGCACGAGCAGATCGACCGGATCGCGCACTCCACGCTGCTGGGACTGGCCGCGGTGCCGCCGGCGCGGCTGGCGGCGCAGCTCGCGCGCATCGCGCCGCCGGGCCTCGAACGCGTGTTCTTCAGCGACAACGGCTCGACCGCGATGGAGGTCGCGATCAAGCTGGCGTTCCAGTTCTGGCAGCAGTCCGACGACACGGCGGAGCGGCGGCGCATCCGCTTCGTGACCTTCGACGGCGCCTACCACGGCGACACGCTGGGGGCGGTCTCGGTCGGCGGGATCGAGGCCTTCCACGGGCGCTTCGCGCCGCTCTGCTTCGAGCCCCTGCGCGCGAGCAACGTCGACATGGCCTCGCTCGAGGGCATCCTGGCGCGCCACGGTGACGAGGTCGCGGCGGTCTGCATCGAGCCGCTGATCCAGGCGGCCGCGGGCATGCTCACGTTCCCGCGGGGCTGGCTGCGGCGGGTGCGCGAGCTCTGCGACGCCTCGGGCGCGCTGCTGATCGTCGACGAGGTCGCCACGGGCTTCGGGCGTACGGGCACGATGTTCGCGTGCGAGCACGAGTCCGTGTCGCCGGATCTCCTGGCCATCGCCAAGAGCATGACGGCCGGCTTCCTGCCGCTGGGCGCCACCCTGACCACCGAGCGCATCTTCGAGGGATTCCTGGGCCCGGTGGCCGGCGGACAGCAGTTCTTCCACGGCCACTCCTACACGGGCAACGCGCTCGGCTGCGCCGCGGCCCTGGCCAATCTCGAGATCTTCGAGCGCGAGCGCGTGCTCGAGCGGATAGCGCCGCGGATCGAGCAGCTCGCCGCGCGCCTGGCGCAGCTACGCGAGCAGCACGCCAGCGTGGGCGACGTGCGGCAGGTGGGCCTGATGGCAGGCGTGGACCTGGTCCGGCCCGACGGCGCGCCGCTGGACCCCGCCGACCGCAGCGGCCACCTGGTCTGCATGGCCCTGCGCCACCGCGGGGTGATCCTGCGACCGCTCGGTGACACGGTGGTGATCATGCCGCCGCTCTCCACGAGCGCCGACGAGATCGACGAGCTGATGGATGCACTGTCGGCCTGCATCTCCGAGGTGACCGGCGCTTGAGCGCGCTCTTCGTCACGGGCACCGACACTGGCTGCGGCAAGACGCGGGTCGCCTGCGCCCTGGCGTGGGGCCTGCGCGATGCGGGGCTGCGCGTGCGCGTGCTCAAGCCGGTCGAGACCGGCTGCGAGGCCGGCGTGCCGGCGGACGCCCGCGCCCTGGCCGCGGCGGCCGGGGACGTGCGCTCCGACACCGCTCTGTGTCCCTACCGCCTGGCGCTGGCCGCGGCGCCCGCGGTCGCCGCGGCGGAGGCGGGGATCGAGATCGACCCGCAGCGCATCGCCGGGGCGCTCGAGGACGCGCGGGCCGGGGCCGACCTCGTGATCGTGGAGGGTGCGGGCGGCCTGCGCGTGCCGCTGCGCCCGGGCCTCGACATGGCCGGCCTCGCAGTGGCCCTCGGGCTGCCGCTGCTGGTCGTGGCGCGCGCCGCCCTGGGCACCATCAATCACACGCAGCTCACACTCGAGGCCGCGGCCGCCGACGGCCTCGAGGTGCTCGGGGTGGTGATCAGCCACACCCGTGCGCAGCTACCGGACGGGGACGCCCGGAACCTGGAGGGCCTGCGCTCCGCGCTGCCGGTGCCGCTGCTCGGCGAGCTGGCGCACTCTGCCTCACGCCTGACGCCGCGTGCCGTGCCCGGGCCGATCCTGAGCCTGGCTGGCAGCTCCTGACTCAAGTGCCGCGCGGCGCGCGCCGAATCGCACGTCATGGCACGCATGCGCAGCGACAACGTCGCGCAGGAAGAGATCGACCAGGCTCTCGACGAGCTCGATCTGAACATGAAGCGTCTGCGCATCGAGTACGAGCAGTACTTCGCCGGGACGCTGCGGCGGGCGCCCCAGCTCCTGCAGGGCAAGGTGCAGAAGCTCATCCTCCAGTTCGCGGCGCAGCCGCCGCGCAACACGCGCCAGAAGTTCCGCTTCAACCAGCTCAACTCGCGCTATCAGGTCTTCCGCCAGCAGTGGGGCCGCACCCAGCGGCAGATCGACGACGGCACGTACAAGCCGCACCAGTTCAAGGCGCGGATGCGCGATCGCGAGCGCGGCCTCGACACGCTGAGCCCGGCCGCGGCGGCGCCAGCGTCCGAGGCGCCCGCGAAGAAGAGCGGGGTCGACCAGCTCTACGACGCCCTGATGTCCGCGCGTCGCAGGACCGGAGATCACGACAGCGGGCTCGATCGCGACCGGCTCGCGAGCATCGTGCGCAGGCAGACCGAGACGATCCGCGCGCAGCACGGCAGCGACGCGCGCGTGAAGTTCCGCGTCGTCGTCGAGGACGGCAAGGCCAAGGTCAAGGCCTCGGTGGCGAAGGGCTGATCCAGGCCGCAGAATCCGCGCATGCGGATCGCCCTGGTGCAGGACTGGCTGACCGGATTTCGCGGGGGTGAACGCGTCCTCCACGAGATCGTCGGGATGTTCCCCGACGCCGACCTGTACACCCTGATCTGGGTACCCGGCACGACCTCGGAGCGCATCGACGCACGCGAGCCCGTGACCAGCCCGCTCTCGCACCTGCCCGGGATCACGCGCCACTATCGCAAGCTGCTGCCGCTGTTTCCCTGGGCGATCGAGCGCTTCCGGCTCGAGGGCTACGACCTGGTGCTCTCCCACAGTCACTCGTTCGCCAAGGGCGTGCGGGTCGTCGGGAACACGCCCCACGTCTGCTACTGCATGACGCCGATCCGCTACGTCTGGGATCACGTGGACACGTACCTGGGCCGCGGCTGGAAGCGCACCCTGGCCACGCCGCTGGTGCACTACCTGCGCCGCTGGGACCTCAGGACCAGCCGCCCCGATCGCGTGACCGCGTTCCTGGCAAACTCTGCGAACGTCGCCGGTCGCATCCGCCGCATCTACGACCGCGATGCGCGCGTGGTCCACCCCTGTATCGACGTGGAGCGCCTGCGCCCGGGCGACGCACCCCCCGATGACTACTACCTGCTCGTGGGAGGCTTCGTGCCCTACAAGGCCGAGGGGCTGGCGCTCGAGGCCTTCGCGAAGCTCGGGGCACCGCTGATCGTGGCCGGAGACGGACCGACGCGCGCGGCGCTGGAGCAGCGCGCCCCGGCGAACGTGCGCTTCGTCGGTGCGGTCAGCGACGCGGAGCTGCTGGGCCTCTACCAGCGCTGCCGCGCCCTGATCTACCCGCAGGACGAGGACTTCGGGATGATCGCCGTCGAGGCCCAGGCCTGCGGCCGGCCTGTGATCGCGCTCGGACGCGGCGGCGCCACCGAGACCGTCGTGCCGCTGGGCGGCGACCCGGGGCGCGCACCGACCGGCGTCTGGTTCGACGAGCCCGACGTCGACGCCCTGATCGAGGCGCTGCATCGCTTCGAGCGCGAGGAGGCGGCGTTCGATCCCGCCGCCATCCGAGCCCACGCCGAGGGCTTCGGCACGGACGAGTTCCGGCGCTCACTGCGCGAGGCGCTCGAGCCGGTCCTCGCCGCGGGCGGTCGCTGAACGGCTCCGCGCCCGCTCAGCGGGTCTGGACGCAGCTGACCGTGCTGCTCGCGGCCGTGGCGATGCCCGGCCCGTAGCACGTCCAGTCCTGCTGGGTTCCCGTCAGGAACAGGTCGGAGGTGCCGTCGCCGTCGATGTCCTGCGCGCTGATCTGGTACGTGGACGCCCAGACGTAGCCACTGCTCGTCTGGTGACAGACGCCCGAGGTGATCCCCGCACCCCCGCAGAACCAGGTCGCGGCGTCGCTCACGAGGTAGATGTCGTCGCGACCGTCGCCGTCGAAGTCACCCACGCGGATCACTGGATAGCGCCAGTCGTAGCCGTGCGTGGGAACGCAGTTGTCGGCGCTGCTGACGCCCGGTCCCAGGCAGAGGTGGCTGCCGGCGCTGCCGACCAGGTACACGTCGTGAACGCCGTCGCCGTTGAAATCCCCGGCGCGCACGTCCCAGCCGCGGCGCCAGCCGCCGGCGACGGCCGTGCAGTCGTTCAGATCACCGTCGGCGCAGAAGCGCGACTCGGTGTCCGAGAGCTCGAAGAGGTCCAGGCTCCCGTCGCCGTCGAAGTCACCGGCGATCGTGTCCGCCCCCGGAGCCACCGGAATGCAGCTGCTCCGGCTGGCGATGTCGGGGCCGTAGCAGGCCCAGTCCTGCTGCGAGCCGGAGAGGTACAGGTCCGAGGTGCCGTCCCCGTCCACGTCGTCCGACGAGATCTGGTAGCCCGAGGCCCAGCCCGTGTTCTGACCCGTCTGGTGGCAGACGCCCGAGACCAGGCGATCGCCGCCGCAGAACCAGGTCGCGCTGTCCCCGATCAGGTAGATGTCGTCACTGCCGTCGCCGTCGAAGTCGCCGACGCGGATCACCGGGTAGCGCCAGTTGAAGCCGTGGGTCGGCTGGCAGCTGTCGCCGCTGCTGATCGCCGGGCCCGGACAGCGGTAGCTGCCCGCGCTGCCGACCAGGTAGATGTCGTCGACGCCGTTGCCGTCGAAGTCGCCGGCCTGCACGTCCCACTGCGCGCGCCAGGGACCCGCGACCTGCATGCAGTCGCCGGTGTCGCCCGCGCCGCAGAAGAAGCTGCCAGCGTCGGTCAGCACGAACACGTCGTCGGTGCCGTCACCATCGAAATCCCCGGCGAGCTCGTCGCCGCCCATCGGGGCCGGCATGCCACCGCCGGTGGAGCCCCCACCGCTCGAGCCGCCGCCCGTGGATCCGCCACCGGTGGAGCCGCCGCCGCTCGAGCCACCCCCTGGGGAGCCTCCGCCGGTCGAGCCACCCCCCGTCGAGCCGCCGCCGTTGCCGACGAAGTCGGCGGGCACGGTCATGCAGCTCACGCTGCGGCTCGCCGCGCTCGCGATACCGGGGCCGTAGCAGACCAGGCTCTCGCCCGGCTCGACCAGGTGCAGGTCCGCGGCGCCGTCGCCGTCGAAGTCCCCGGCCGCGATCTGGTACGCGGTGGCCCAGCCGAAGCCGCGGCTGGTCTCGTGGCAGACGCCGGAGGCCAGTCCGGGACCTCCACAGAACCAGGTGGAGACGTCGCCGATCAGGTAGACGTCGTCGCTACCGTCGCCATCGAAGTCGCCGCTGCGCACGACGGGGAAACGCCAGTTGAAGCCATGGGTCGGCTGGCAGCTATTCCTGCGGCTGATGTCAGGACCGAGGCACTGCCGGCTGTTTCCGTTGCCGACCAGGTACACGTCGTCGACGCCGTCGCCGTTGAAGTCACCCGACAGCGCGTCCCAGTCGCGGAGCCAGGAGCTGGCCACCTGCACGCACGAGCTGGTGTCTCCGCCATCGCAGAACAGGCTGGCCGAGCTCGTCAGCACGATCACGTCGCCCGAGCCGTCGCCGTTGAAGTCGCCGTGGAGCTGCTCGCCACCCATGGGTGCGGGCGTACCACCACCTGTCGAGCCCCCGCCACCGGGCGGCGGCGTCACCTGGAAGAGGATGGCATTGGAAAGCTGGCTCTCGCCCGCGCCGTTGTAGGCGCTCACCGCGACGTATGAGGTCTCGGTGATGATGCCGGTCGCGTCGAAGACCACCGGGGAGGTCGGACCCGCGCCGCGGTCCACGAAGCCAATATCCCGCGAGTCGGTGTACTGCCCCGGGGCCGGGCCCCAGTACAGGACGTACCCGTCGGTCTCAGCCGCGGCGGGGAGCCAGGACAGGTCCTGGGCCGCCGCGACGGACGAGAGACTCAGCACGATTGCGCTCAGGATGGCGCACCCCAGGATCTGCGTAGAGGACGGCTTCTGCATGGCGTCTCGAACATCGACACTCGCCGGGGGCCGTCCTGTGACGGAGGACACATCGCGTGTCGAATGCCCCGCTTTTTCGCCGGGCCGTCCGGGCCACCAGGCACCGGGCGATGACGGTTCCCGACAGGTGCGCCCCTGACAGGGCTGCAATCGAGGGCTGTTCTCCGGTCGCGAAGCGCCCCTGTGAGACAGGAGGGGAGCCCCGCGACAGGCTCCGCGGACGGGGTGCTCCCCGGGGGCCGCAGCAGCCCGGACGGAAGCCGGCAGGCCGGCGGCAGGGGACCGGCCCGGAACCGGGGCTCGCATCGCCCCCCACGCGCCATCGCTGCCGCGGCGGCGTTCCGGACGGCGCGGCGCGGGTCTAGCCGAGCAGCTCCAGCTGCGCCCGCGCGACGTCGACCCTCTCCTGGGCAGCCTCGTGCTCCTCGGGGGCTGCCGCCACCCCGATCGACTCGAGGGCGCTGCTGGCCGCGCTGAGCTCGGCCTGAACTGCCGCCCGGTCCAGATCGGCGGGCAGGGACGCGGCCGAGGCCAGGATGACCACGCTGTTGCCGGTGACCTCGGCGAAGCCGCCGGCCAGGGCGAGCCGGTGCTCGGTGCCACCCCCGGTGTAGCGCAGGATCCCGGGCCGCAGAGGGGCGAGGAAGCGCTCGTGACCCGGCAGCACCCCGAACTCGCCCTCGCGGCCGGGAGCGACCACGCGCTCGACCTCGACGTCGTTGACCAGCGGGCGCGACGGCGTGACCACGCTCAGGCGCATCGTCGGATCCTAGGCCGCCTGCTGGAGCAGGCGCTCGGCCTTCTCGCGCGCCATGTCGATCCCACCGACCATGTAGAAGGCCTGCTCGGGCAGCTCGTCGCAGCTGCCGCTGAGGATCTCCTTGAAGCCTGCGATGGTGTCGCCGATGCGGACGAACTGCCCGGGCGTGCCGGTGAACTGCTCGGCCACGAAGAAGGGCTGGGACAGGTAGCGCTCGATCTTGCGCGCGCGGGCCACCGTGACCTTGTCCTCCTCGGACAGCTCGTCCATGCCGAGGATCGCGATGATGTCCTGGAGCTCCTTGTACTTCTGGAGCACCTGCTGCACCCGGCGCGCCACGTCGTAGTGCTCCTCGCCGACGACCTGCGGATCGAGGATCCGGCTGGTCGAGTCGAGCGGGTCGACGGCCGGGTAGATCCCGAGCGAGGCGATCCGCCGGGACAAGGTGATGGTCGCGTCGAGATGGGCAAAGGTCGTGGCCGGCGCCGGGTCCGTCAGGTCGTCGGCCGGCACGTACACGGCCTGCACCGACGTGATCGAGCCCTTGCTCGTCGAGGTGATCCGCTCCTGGAGCGCGCCCATGTCGGTACCCAGCGTCGGCTGGTAGCCGACGGCGCTCGGGATGCGGCCGAGCAGCGCCGATACCTCGGCACCGGCCTGCGTGAAGCGGAAGATGTTGTCGATGAAGAGCAGGACGTCGCGGCCCTCCTCGTCGCGGAAGTACTCGGCGCAGGTCAGGGCGGAGAGGCCGACCCGGGCGCGCGCGCCGGGGGGCTCGTTCATCTGGCCGTATACGAGCGCGGTCTTGTCGATGACCCCCGACTCCTTCATCTCGAGCCAGAGGTCGTTGCCCTCGCGGGTCCGCTCGCCGACGCCGGCGAAGACCGAGTAGCCCGAATGCTCCGTGGCGATGTTGCGGATCAGCTCCTGCATCAGCACGGTCTTGCCGACGCCCGCGCCGCCGAAGAGCCCGATCTTGCCGCCGAGCGGGAACGGGCAGAGCAGGTCCACGACCTTGAGGCCGGTCTCGAACTGCTCGATCGTCGTCGCCTGCTCGTCGAGCCGCGGCGCCAGGCGATGGATCGGTCGGCGCTCGGTGGTCTCGATGGGCCCGGCCTGATCGACGGGCTTGCCCACGACGTTGAGGATCCGGCCGAGGGTCGCCTCGCCGACGGGCATGGTGATCGGTCCACCGGTGTCGGTGACGCTCTGCCCGCGGCGCAGCCCGTCGGTGCCGTCCATGGAGATCGTGCGCACCGCGTTCTCGCCCAGGTGCTGCGCGACCTCGAGCACCAGGTTGTCGGCGGTGTCGTCGATGGTCGGGTTGGTCACCGTCAGCGCCGTGTAGATCTCCGGGAGCTCCCCGGGAGGGAACTCCACGTCGACGACCGGGCCCATGACCTGCAGGATCTTGCCTTCCGCCACTTGTACCTACCTCTCTAGAGAGCTTCCGCGCCGCCGACGATCTCACCCAGCTCCTGGGTGATCGCGGACTGGCGGGCCTTGTTCATGTCGAGCGTCAGCGCGTCGATCAGCTCGGAGCAGTTGTTGGTCGCCGATTCCATGGAGCTCATGCGGGCGCCGTGCTCGCTCGCCGCGTTCTCGAGCAGCGCCCGGAACACGCCGAACTCGACGGCGCGCGGCAGCAGCAGGGCAAGGAGCGCCTCGGGGCTCGGCTCGATCTCGTAGGAGACGGCCTCGGCCGGGTCCTCACCGGGCGCGCTGAACGGCAGCACGTACTCGACCCGCGGGATCTGCGTCATGGCGCTGCGGAACTCGCCGTACACCATCGCTACCTGGTCGGTCTCGTCGTCGAGGTAGCGCTGCATCAGGCGAGCCGCGATCTCCGCCGCGGTCGCGGGCGTCGGGGTACCGAGGTTGGTCCAGCGCTCGAGA
Source organism: Deltaproteobacteria bacterium (assembly GCA_029261925.1). Taxonomy (GTDB): domain Bacteria; phylum Myxococcota_A; class UBA9160; order SZUA-336; family SZUA-336; genus JAGWBS01. The sequence goes on from JAJDAJ010000095.1 coordinate 21,511, forward strand.
ACCGGGCGGCGCCGCGCCATGTGCTCGGCACCGCGACGGCCCACGGCGAGCACGGTGCACTCCACATCGCTGCGCGCGGCGATGATCTGCTCGGCGGCCTTGATCACGTTGGCGTTGAACGCACCGCAGAGGCCGCGGTCACTCGTGACCAGCAGCACGTCGAGACGGCGCACGTCGTCGCGCGGCGTGAGCAGCGGGTGTGCGTCGGCGTCCACGCCAGCCGAGACCGAGGCCAGCACCTCGCGCAGCTTGACCGCATAGGGGCGCGCTGCGGTGATCGCGTGCGTCGCGCGCGAGAGCTTCGCTGCCGAGACCACCTTCATGGCGCGCGTGATCTTCTGCGTCTTCTGGACGCTCGAGATGCGCGTGCGGATCTCTTTCTGAGATGCCATCGGGTGACCTGCTCCGCGCGCTAGGGCTGTGCGCTGGGCTGGAAGACGCCGCCGAAGGCGTCGAGCGCCTCGCGCAGCTTGGCCTCGAGATCGTCGGAGATGACCTTCTTCTCGCGGATCTCCTCGAGGATCTGGGGGTGCTGCGACTTCAGGAACTCGGAGAGCTCGCTGGCGTAGCGGGGCACGTCCTCGGCGGGGATGTTCCGCACCCAGGACGCGCGGTCCTCCTGCTGCGAGGCCGCGTAGATCTGCACGACCTGCTCCTCGACCGGCAGCGGCGAGTACTGGGGCTGGCGCAGCACCATCTTCAGGCGCTCGCCGTTGGCCAGCTGCTCCTGGGTGGCGGCGTCGAGATCGCTGCCGAACTGCGCGAACGCGGCGACCTCATCGTACTGTGCGAGCGAGACGCGGAGCGACCCGGACACGTTCTTCATGGCCTTGATCTGCGCGGCGCCACCCACGCGCGACACCGAGATGCCGGCGTTCATGGCGGGCCGCTGGCCGGAGTTGAACAGATCCGTCTCGAGGAAGATCTGACCATCGGTGATCGAGATGACGTTGGTCGGGATGTAGTCCGAGACGTCGCCGGCCTGGGTCTCGATGATCGGCAGCGCCGTGAGGCTGCCGCCGCCCTGGTCGTCACTCATCTTCGCAGCGCGCTCGAGAAGCCTGGAGTGCAGGTAGAAGACGTCGCCCGGATAGGCCTGGCGCCCCGGCGGTCGGCGCAGCAGCAGCGCCAGCTGGCGGTACGCGTTGGCCTGCTTCGAGAGATCGTCGAAGATGATCACCGCGTGCCTGCCGCTGTCGCGGAAGAACTCTCCCATCGAGGTTCCGGCGTAGGGCGCCAGGAACTGCATGGGGGCGGGATCCGAGGCCGAGGCGGCGACGACGATGGTGTAGTCCATCGCGCCGTGCTCACGGAGCTTCTCGACCACCTGCATGACCGACGACTGCTTCTGCCCGATGGCGACGTACACGCAGTACACGTCGGTGTTCTTCTGGTTGATGATGGTGTCGATCGCGATGGCCGTCTTGCCGGTCTGGCGATCGCCGATGATCAGCTCGCGCTGCCCGCGTCCGATCGGCGTCATCGCGTCGATGCACTTCAGACCCGTTTGCAGCGGCTCCTCGACGGGCTGCCGGTAGACGATGCCGGGCGCCTTGATCTCGACCTGGCGCTGCTCCGTGGACTCGATCGGACCCTTGCCATCGATCGGCGCACCGAGCGCATCGACGATGCGACCGCAGAGGGACTCGCCCACCGGCACCTGCACGATCTCGCCGAGCCGGCGCACGACGTCGCCCTCGCGGATGGCGCGGTCCGTGCCCATGATCGCGATGCCGACGTTGTCGGCCTCGAGGTTCAGCACCATGCCGCGAACGTCATTGCTGAACTCGACCAGCTCGCCGGCCATGGCCTGCTCGAGCCCGTAGACGCGGGCGATTCCGTCTCCGACGGAGAGCACCGTGCCGGTCTCGGCCACGTCGATCTCGCGATCGAAGTCGCGAATCTGACGCCGGATGATGTCGCTGATCTCAGCTGCCTTGAGCTTCATGCCGATCCCTTTCTCAGGCTGGCACCGAGGTTCTCGAGCTGTGTACGGACGCTGCCGTCGAGCAGCAGGTCACCGATGCGTGCCACCACGCCGCCGATCAGCTCCGGATCGACGCTGACCTCGAGCGTGACGTCCGCTCCGACGCGGCGCGACAGGGCCTGGCGCAGCTGCTCTCGCTGCGCGTCCTCGAGCGGGCGGGCGCTGCTCACGCGCGCCTCCACGCGGCCGGCCATCTCGTCCACCAGCGTGCGGAGCTCGTCGCGGATGAGCGGAAACAGCCGCATCCGGTTCTCGTTCACCAGGACCGCGGCGGTGGCGCGGATCTCGGGCGATAGGCCGAGCGCTCGCACCAGCTCGTCGATCACGCCCTGGCGCTCCGCGCGCGGGAAGAGCGGGGTGAGCAGGGAGCGCCGCAGGTCATCGCTGGCGAGGATCTCGTCGGTCAGCGCCTCGAACTCCTCGAGCAGCGTGCCGGTGCGAGCCGGGTCGCCCTCGCCGAGCCCGAAGACCGCGCGTGCATTGCGCCGGGCGATCGCGGTACCCCCGATCACGTCGCGTTCCCCACGTGCTCGGTGAACTCGCCGAACAGGCGCCGGTCGTCTTCCTCGGTCAGTCTCTCGCGCAGCAGCCCCGCGGCCAGCTCGATCGCGAGCTGCGCCGCCTCCGCCTGGAGCACGTGGCGAGCCCGCTCGACCTCCTGGTCGGCAATGCGTCGGGCGTCCTCGCGGATGCGCTGCGCGCTCTCCTCGGTCCGCGTCAACGACCGGGCGCGCTCGCCCTCGGCGGCCTCCGCCACCTGCTCGAGCAGCTCTCGCGCCTCGTCATCGGCGCGGGCGAGCTGCCCGCGCAGCGCGTCGATCTCCTGCTGCGCGGCCTCGAGCGCGCGCTGCGACGCCTCGATCTGATCGCGGACCTCGCGGCTGCGCTGCTCCATGAACTCGCGCAGGAACGGGACGGCGTAGCGGCCCACGATGAAGGCGAGGAACGCGAGGTTGAGTGCGTGCCGCACCAGAACCCACCAGCCCTCGCTCGAGTCGTGGTGAGCGTCTCCCGCATCGCTGGCGCCGAGCGCGACCGGTGCGACGCAGAGAAGAGTTACACCCATGAGTGTCGCGAGCCGGGTGCCCATCAGAGCGACCTCCCCAGGATGCGCGCGGCCGCCTCCTCGGCGAGCGCCCGCGCGTCGTCGCGCAGGGTCTCGCGGGCCTGCGCCAGCTCGCCCTCGATCGCGCCGCGCACCTCGGCCACGCTGGCCGCCGCGTCGGCGCGGGCCGCGTCCACGACCTGCTGCTCCGCGGCCTTGCCCTCGGTCAGGATCGCGGCGCGACGGTCCGAGGCCTGCCGGCGCGCCTCGAGGCGGCGTGCCTCGAGCTGCCCGCGCTCGCGCGCGGCGTCGGCCAGCAGTGTGTCGGCCTCGTCGGTCGATCCGGTGGTCCGCGCCTCGCGCTCCTGCAGGATCCCGACGAGCGGGGAGATCAGCAGCCGGTTGACGGGCCAGATCAGCAGCGCGAAGAGGACGAGGTTCCCCACGAGCAGCGGGATGTTCGGGGACAGGTTGAGTCCCTCGGCCGCATTCGCCACACCGGGCAGCGCGCAGAGAATTGCCGCCCAATAGCCAACGCGTTCCAGCTGCACCGAGCCCCGCAAGCTCACCTCCGCAAAGGACGGGCAGCGGGCAGGCGCGTCGCCGGAGCCGACCGCGCGAAGCGCCGTTTGCACTCGTCACCACAGGGGTTTCCGGGGCCGCGGACCCCGGAAACGGCCCGCAGTATGGCAAAGCGGTTTCCCAAGTCAACGCCGGTTCCCCGGTTTGTTCCTCGGGGTTCGAGGTGGGGCGTCCGGCGTCTTGCCCTTCGCGTCGAGTCGCTCTGTTCGGGGGTGGCTCGGTGCGGTGCAGGTGTACTGGGCGCTTCCGATCGCCGCGAAGGGCAAGACGCCGGACGCCTCGATCGATGCGGGGTTAACGGACCGGACGTCGATTCGGTCGGTACCGGTGGGGTGGTCGGGGGTGATGGAGAAGGTCCGGGCGTCGCGCTCGGGTCGGGCGCCCTGGCCGCTCGCCGGCCCGGGGTGCAACGATCCGCTGCACTGGGTGCGCGGCCTCCCGTTCCACCTGCGCGGAACGCTGCTCCATCGGCCCGGGGCACTCACAGGTCGCACGACCGACGACGGAGCGCTGGGGGGGGCCCGAACCCCCCCGGGGGACGGGAGCGGCCCCTACACCAGCTCCACACCGCGGCCCCCCCCCACCGTGCGCAACGAG
>JAJDAJ010000096.1 GCA_029261925.1 Deltaproteobacteria bacterium
ACAACGAGCAGTGGATGCTGGAGAAGTACGACTACCGGAGTCCCGCCCAGGTCCGACGCGACCTCGAACCGCTGGACGAGGTCGCGTGACTGAGAATACGATCAACCCAGTGTCCAGGAATCCAGGGGCTCTACAGGAGGATCCTGCTCCGCGTCCCGGAAGTGGCCGAGGACGTCGAGGTGGTCGGCCACGGCGGCGTGGACGACTTCCCCCCAGGTCTGGGAGAGCGTCGGTACGATGCCGTCATTCGCGGCCGGGGCCGGCATCGCCCCGTAGGCGCGCTGCAGGATGCGTTCCTGGCCGGGGCCGAGCTTCTGCAGTCCGCGCACCGGCGCCGCCTGGATGAGCCGGTACAGGCCGCTGTAGAGGGCATGCGTCACCTGGGCCGCCGGGTCGATCCCCGCGTGAAGCGTCGCGCGAAAGCTCGGGGGTGCCGCCTGCCCGACGACCGCGCCGTAGCGGATGCCGGGGCGCGGCAGCACCGAGGCATTGAAGACCTCCATCGCCTCGGGCGTCAGCTGAAGCATCAGCGCCTGGTCGCGAACCACGTCGCGCAGCAGCTCCCGTACGGCCCGGCGGCGTGCCGGCGTGAAGTCCTCGAGGAGCTTTCCGAAGAGCTCGTCGAGCAGCTCGCTGCCCGCGACCAGACCGCCGAATCGCACGAAGATGCTCCCCATCCAGAGAAGTGCAGCAAGGGGCAGGCGGCCAAAGTTGAGCACGTAGATCGTGCTCAGCGAGAGGAGCTGCATCAGCTTCTGGCCCTGCAGGGTCGTGAAGAACGATGCGATCGGCGTCCCGTGGTGAGGCGTCGAGACCGTGACGACCGTCCGCACGCGGGCCGCCAGCCGCTCGACGTCGAGCGCCGTGGGCAGCCCCACCCCCGGAGCGGTGAGCAGACGCACGTCGAGTCCGCCGCTCGAGTGGCCGATCAGATGCAGCGGAGCGTCGCCGCGAGGGGCCGTCGCGTCGATCACCTCGACCACCCGTGCGGCGCGATCCGGAAGCGACGCGGTGGGAGACGTCGTCACGATGTGGAGCTGCGGATCGAGCCCCAGCGCGCCGAGGCGCTCCGTGAGGAGCCGCCTGACGTGCCCGAAGTACGTGAGTCGCCCGAGGTGTGCAAATCCGAGGAAGCCCGGAACCAGGTAGACGTGGTGCGTGGGGCCCATCCATCGACAGGGTACCGCGTATTCGTCGCCGCATTGCCCGCCTGGAGTGCACGGCGGTGGCACGGCTTCTTCCTTGCGCGGGTCGGCATGTGCCGAGGCCCGTCCAGGGTTCAGCGAACGCACCCGACCACGGTCACCGGAGTTCCCGAGCGTTGATCGCCGGGCACAGAACGGCCCTGCCGCACATCTCGCGGCCAGCGGCTGGCTTTGTGGCGGTGTCCACGGCAAGATGCCCCCAGCCGGGGCTTCAGACGGGGAGCAGGGAGTGCGCAGGAGAATCTGGTCCGGAGTGGTCGCGCTGCTGGCCGTCAACGCCCCGATGGTGGCTGTGTCGGGGGACGGTGTACTGGAGATCAACCACAGCTGCGCCCTGAACGCGGGATGCTTCCCGGGCGACGATCCCGGGTATCCCGTCACGATCACGGGCACCGCGGGCCGGAGCTATCAGCTGACCAGCGACCTGAACATCAGCAACGGCGACACGACGGTGATCGAGGTCCTGGCCGACGGTCTCACCATTGACCTCGGAGGCTTCCGGATCTCGTGCAATACCTTCGTGCCTCCGAGCACGATCGAGCCGTGTGGAGTCTCAGGCCCTGGCGCGGGCTCGGGAATCGACGCGCTGGTCGCGCTGGTCCCCGAGGGACTCACCATCCGGAACGGAAGTATCGTCGGCATGGGGCGCTCCGGAATCAGGATGGGCGCTGGCACGGTCGATCAAGTGCGGGTGTCCCGGAGCGGATCCGTCGGCATTCGTATCAATTCCGGTACCGTCCGCGGGTGTCTGGTGGACGACAACGGCGGGGCAGGCATAGTCGGCTCGGCCCACGCACTGATCAGTCGGAATGTCGTTCGAGGCAACGCCTCGATTGGAATCGATGTCAGCAGAGGTGCTCTGGTCGAGAGAAATATCGTCACGGGCAATGCGGAGGTCGGTATCCGTGCGTTCGGAGGGGGTGAGCTGATACGGGACAACACGGTTACTGACAATGGAAGCGGGATCACGATGGAAGCCTCCGGAAGTGCCTACGGAGGCAATGTGGTCAACGGCAACGCAGCAGGCCAGATCAGCGGGGGCAACAACATCGGAGGCAACTTCTGCGAACACCCGGTTTCCCCTAACCTGAACATCTGTCCGTGACCGGAGGGGGACTCGATCAGCCGGGCGAGCACGGCCTCCAGCCGGGCCGGATGGATCCACGTGCAACCTCAGCACCGCGATCACCGACCGCGCCCCGACCACAGTAGAATGTCGGGGTGACGGGCCGCGCTCGAGATGTGTGGTATCGAGGTCGTACCCTCGGCCTTCTGATCGCCTTCCTGTGGGTATGGGTCTGCCCCGGCTCCGCCCGGGCCCAGCTCTGGGACTTCGATTTCTGGGCCTCGGTCAGTCCCGCCGCCGGCTGGAGCATCGATGCGGGTGACTTCGATGCCGACGGCCGCGGTGACCTCGTGGTCTACCACCCGGTGGACGGATCCGTGGCGGTTGGAACCAACCAGGGTGGGAGCTTCAGCTTCGCGTCATGGGGGAACGTCTCACCCGTTGCCGGCTGGAGCATCGCGGCAGGCGAGTTCACCGGCGACCAGCGGGCGGACGTCGTGCTCTACCACCCCAGCGACGGCACCGTGACCGTCGGCACCAATCTGGGCTCCAGCTTCGGCTTCGTCTCCTGGGGCCACGTGGATCCGGCGGCGGGCTGGAGTATCAATGCGGGCGACTTCAACGGCGACGGGCTGAGCGATGTGGTCCTGTATCACCCGGACGACGGCCGGATCCTGGTGGGTATCAATCTCGGCTCCAGCTTCGACTTCGGCACCTGGGCCACCCTGAGCCCGGCCTCCGGGTGGAGTCTCGATGCGGGTCGCTTCAACGCCGACGCCCGCAGTGACGTGCTGGCCTACCATCCGTCCGACGGCTCGGTCTGGGTGCTCGAGAGCAGTGGCTCCGATTTCGAGTTCGATGCACCCTGGGCGCTGGTCACCCCGGCTTCGGACTGGAGCTTCGATCCGGCGGATGTCTGCCTGACCTCGGGCCTGACGCTGTGCCTGTTCGAGGGAGATGGCCTCGACGACGTCCTGGGCTACCACCCCGCGGACGGGACGGTCTGGGCGGGAAGGAACACCGGAACCGGCAGCTTCGCGTTCGGTGCTGCCGCGGTCGCGACCGTCAGCCCGCAGCCGGGCTGGTTGTTCGCTGGCGGTCGCTTCTGGGGGACGCAGATCGGCGGGGCGGCTTTCTATTACCCCGGGGATGGCTCGATCTACATGACCACGAGCAGGCCGCCGGCACAGGGATATGCCTGGCCTCTCTCCGCGGGACCTGGCGAGATCGTCGACTTCATGGTCTCGGGCATGGCACAGCCCACGGTGAAGTTCTACCGCCACACCTCGGTGCCCGATGGTCCACCGGGGCCCGCCGCCGACGCGCCGGTGACGAGCACCCTGATGGGCTCCCGGACCTTCATCGCCGAGGAACAGGCCACGCTGACCGATTCCTTTCGCAACGGGGCCGGCTGGGCGCCCAGCTTCAACCTGATCATTCCCTCCAACTGGCCCCCGGGAATCTACTCGGCGGGGCTGACTCGCCCCGAGGGGGAGATCGAGCACGTGGTCTTCATCGTGCGTGCCGATCCCGCACAGCGCTCGCGCCTGGCGCTGCTCGCCAACACGAACACATGGAATGCCTACAACACCTTCGGCGGACAGGGTCGGTACAGCCAGCCTGTACCCGACCCGCCCGTGTTCAGCTTTCTGCGCCCGAGCTCGGCCCGCACCTCGCCGCTCGTGGAGAGCGCGAGCGGCAAGCACCTCACGCGCGCGGAGCTGTGGGTCCTGGGTTTCCTCGACGCGGAGGGCCACGCGCCGGATGTCTATGCGGACAGCGACATGCACGACGGCGGGTTCCTGGCGGACTACGACTTTCTCGTGGTCGGAACGCACCCGGAGTACTGGACCGTCGAGATGTACGACAACCTGCAGGCGTTTCTGGCGCAGGGAGGAAGCCTGCTGTACCTGGGCGGCAATGGGATCTTCGAGTCCGTGCGCTTCGTGAACGGAGGCTCTGCGCTCGAGTTCCAGCAAGGAGATGCGGACGCGCCACGCGCCGACTCCTTCTTCCGGAACCTCCAGCCGCCACGCGCCGAGCGGAGCCTCCTGGGGGTTTCCACCGAGGATTGCAGCTTCTCGCCCGGCGACGCCTACCGCGTGCTCGAGCCCGAGCATCCGCTGTTCAGCGCGACCGGGCTGAGCGCAGACGATCTGATCGGGGATTTCGGGCTGAACACGGGCGGAGACCCGGGCAACTACGACGGCACGGCCAGCGGACACGAGACAGACACGTCCGCAGGGCCGGGGGCGACGGCAGCGACGGTTTGTGGACTGACGGCTCCGACGAACCCCCTCTCACCGGCACCTCTGCCGCAGGGCCTCCAGGTGATCGCGCGTGCGGGCACGCCCGCGGAGCCGGGATCGGACATGACCTTCTACCGGCACCCGGGAGGTGGCTTCGTCCTGTCGGTGGGTTCGATCAACTTTGGCGGCAGCCTGGCGGTCGAGCCCAAGCTCCAGCAGGTCATCCGGAACGCGCTGACCGACAGCGATGTCGACGGTGCGATCGACGTGCTCGACAACTGCCCCGCCACCGCCAACGCGGACCAGGATGACAGGGATGTCGATTCCATCGGGGACCTCTGCGATCCGTGTCCCGATCATCCGTCCGGCGGAACGGATGTGGACGAGAACGGCATCGGTGACGAGTGCGAGTGCGGGGACCAGAATGAGGATGGCACCGTGAACGTGGGCGACCTCCTCGCCATCAACGCGGTCCTCTTCGGTCAGCAGCCACCCAGCCCGCTCTGCGACACGAATGAAGATGGACTCTGCAACGTCGCGGACATCCTGGGCGCGAACGCGAAGATCTTCGGTCAGCCGGCCTACTGCTCGAGGTGGCCGGCACCCTGACGGCCCCGCTGCCCGGCAAGCGACTTGACCGGATGACGCGCGGGGCGCTTGATTGACCGCCTGGCGCTTCCGCTTCTCCGAAAACCAATGGGCAGGTACGGGATGATCAGCTGGGCCGATGACTACTCGATCCACCAGACCACGACCTACGTGCGCGTCCCGAGCACGAGCGATCGGAACTTCTATGACCGGTTCTGGTACAACGGGTACCAGACCGATGGTGAGGTCATGTTCGGGTGCGCGTTCGGGCGGTACCCGAACCGATTCGTCGTGGACGCCCACTTCACCGTCGTCCTCGATGGTGTCCAGCACAGCCTGCACGCTTCGGGCCCCGCGCCGCTCGATCCGACGGACACGACAGTGGGGCCGATCCGGCTCGACATCGCCCAGCCCATGCGAGCGCACCGATTCAGAGCCGACGGAGCGAGCCACGGCGTCGCGTGCGACCTCACCTTCCAGGCGCGGACCGGCTCGATCGACGAGGGGCGAGACCACTCCGGACCTCACGGGCAGACCGTCATCGATTCGACGCGTTTCATGCAGTACGGCACCTGGCAGGGCTGGATCGAGGTCGATGGCCGACGCGTCGAGATCCGATCCGATCGCTGTCAGGGCCTTCGTGACAAGTCGTGGGGCGTCCGCCCGATCGCGGAGCAGAGCGCCGCCGCGATCGGTGCCGGCAGCGTGTTCTGGATGAACGTCGTACTCCAGCTCGAGGACGACTTCTCGGTCGCCCGCACGGCTCAGGATGCACACGGCCGGCCCAGAACGCTGGCCGGATACTACGCGCCGCTCTATGCCGCTTCCGGCGAGGTGCCGATCGGGGAGCAGCAGCTCAGGCACATGACGACCTGGGAATTCGAGCTCGACTTCCTGGATGATTCACGGCGGATCACCGGAGGGCGATACAGATTCTGCTGGCCGGACGGGTCTGAAACGCAGATCGACGGCCGGCCTCTCGGTACCTTCTGGTATGCCGGGCTCGGATACGAGCATCCTCGATGGCACCACGGGCTCGACCACGGTGGGCTCGTCGTGGAAAGGGAGGACTGGTCGGTGGCCGAGGTCGACCTCTCCCGACCGGACCGCCAGTTCATGTGCCATGTCATGGAATACTGCATGGGTGGAACGGTGATCGGCTCGGGACACACCGAGCAGCTCTTTCTGGGCCCGTACTCGCCCTATGGATGGGGCGATGTGTACGCCTCCAGCTAGGCTCGGAGTCGTCAGGCAGCGGGGCGGGCAATCCCGAGCAGGTCGGCGAGCGCGTTCATCGGCCCGTGAGTCCGTACGAACTCCTCGGGTACGAATCCCTGCGCCGCTCGTCCCTGAAGCACTCGCGTGACGGCGAGCGTATTGTACGCCGACGCCATGACGGTGAAGTAGTGGCGGTCGCGGATCCTGCAGCCCGCGACGGACTCGTAGTAGTCGAGCGTCTCGTCGTGGCCAGGTAGTCCCTCCAGCCGGGGCACCTCGTTGAAGTACTCGGCGATCACCCTGTCCATGAACGAGAAGAAGGCGACGTCGAACTCCCGCAATCCGACGTGCGCAAACTCGAAATCCACGAGGGCGTTGGGCTGCCCATCGGCATACAGGATGTTGCCCAGGCGGGCGTCCCCCCATACGAAGGCCTCCGGGAGCGTCTCGAGTGGCCGGCTCGACGACAGGTAGGAGAGCGCCTCTTCGATGACGGGAAACTCGCTTCCGGTCGAGACGAAGTCGGCGTAGAGCCGCCAGTAGCGTAGATACCTGTCCAGCGGGGTCGATCCGTCCACGGCGAGTACGGCGTCTTCGAGCTTCGCTTCCGCGATCCCCAGCCGGTGCAGGTCCGCGAGCGCCTCGACGCTGCTCCACCACAGGGACTCCCGTTGCTCCGGACTTGCTTCGAAGAACCAGCCGTCGGTCACGCTGTCGACGGCGACGCCGTCGCGTGCTTCGCAGACGACGAAGGGCGCACCCAGGTGCGACCGATCGGACTCGTACCAGTAGTGGGCGGGTACCGGGGCGTCGCTCATCCGGTTCGCGGCATCCGCGCAGCGGAACTGTTGGCCGAGGTCGACGATCGGATAGACGTGGTACTGGGGCTCCAGCCTCACGACGAGAGACGATGGAAAGGTGCCCTCACTCGCCTTGCTCTCGATGTCGATCAGAAAGAGCTCGCTCGAGGAGCCCCCCGATGGCATCCGGATCTGGACGAGCTCGGGATCCTCGATTGCCGGCTGCTGGACGGAGAGCCACCGGAGGAACCGATTTGCGAACGAGGCGAGATCCCTGCGGTCCAGCAGATTCTGCGTGAAGCTGCTCTGGCCGTATCGTTCCCCGACTCCGGTGGCACTCGGATCACGTTCGGACACGATGGCCCCGGATTGCGAGTGATTCTCGCCGCCCCATCCCCGAGCTGCGCGGAGCGGAGTGCCTGATCGACCACGGGGTCCCCCGCTCCCGGGAGCTCGTGCTCACAGCGTCTGATCGCGGGGCGTTCCTCCGGCGTTGCGCCCGGTCGCCGGCTCGTGGCGTTGAACGAGCTCGATCAGGTAGCCATCGGGATCAGAGATGAACGCCATGGTGGTCGGCCAGCGGTCGAGCTTCTGCGGCGGCGATACGGATTCGTACCCCGCAGCCACGGCCCTGTCGTGGAGTCCCTGACAGTTGTCGGTGTAGAGGTAGAGCTTCCACACCGCAGAGCCCATGTCGATGGGCCCCTGATGCTTGCTGTTGTGGGCGAGCTGGATCCAGGCTCCCTTCCGGGGATTCTCGATGACCGCCTCGGTGATGTCCTCGGTGATGACCGTTCGACTGGTGCACTCCAGGCCCAGCGTCTCGTAGAACTGGATGGTGGCGTCGAGATCGGTGACGTAGATGCAGAACTGCCGGAACCACGAGGCCATGGCTCAGTCCTTCATGTAGGTGGGGTGATGGCGGCCGATCATCGACTCCGCCCGAGCTCTGATCTGCATGTCGCTCCTGTCGGAGGGCGCGATCATCCAGAACTGATCGCGCTGGATGCCCACCGCGACCTGGTCCGCCACCTCCTCGAGGGGCGTGAACTGCACCTCCCGGCCGGCGGCCCGGGTCTGCTCCATGAACAGCTCCAGGCCACGCCGGGGTGGCTTCGGCTTGCTCGGTGCGAACTCCACCGGACGCGCGCTCTGGTTCCAGATGCCGGTGTTCAGCAGGCCCGGGGTGTATCCCGAGGGGAACAGCAGCGACACGCCGATCCTGGCGTCGAGGTCGCGAAGCTGCGCCCAGAGGCATTCCGTGTAGGTGACCACTGCTCCCTTGGCCACGGCGTACGGGGCGGATGCCGGCAGCGGGACGATACCGCCGTTTCCCGAAACGGTGTTCACGATGTGACCCTCATGCCGTGATTCGAGCATCCACGGGACGAAGGCTGCACAGCCGTTGATGACGCCGATCAGGTGTACCTCGAGAGACCAGCGCCAGTCGACGTTCTCGTGCTCCCACACGTTGCCGAACGAGGTGTTCGCGATGCCCGCATTGTTGCACAGTACGTGGACTGCGCCGTACGCCTCCAGCGTGCCCTCGCGCAATGCGTCGAGCGACTCGCGCTTGGTGACGTCGGTGACGAGGCCGGTGGCATCGAACCCGTGCTCACGCAGCTCGGCGACCGTCTCGTCCAGCCCTGCCCTGTCGAGATCGGCGACGACGACTCTCATGCCCTCGATCCCGAAGCGGTGGCAGATGGCCTTCCCGATGCCACCTGCACCGCCGGTGACGACCGCGACCTTGCCCTTCAGATCTTCCATGCTGCGTGCGGCCTCAGGCGGCCTGGTCGTCGAAGGCGGACTTCAGGGGGCCGATCCTCGCAGCCAGCGCGTTGAGCGCCGGGAGGTCGAGGTCGTAGAGCTTCGCCGCGTTGAGGCCGAGCACGGCGTCGAGCTCGTCGCCGGAGAGCCCGCGCAGGCTGCCGATCATCTGCTGCGATGTGTTCGGCCACGTGCCCTCGGGATGGGGATAGTCGGTGCCCCACATGATCCGGTCGACCCCGATCTTCCGGTAGTCGTCGCCGCGAGTGTGGTCCATCTGCGAGGAGCTCGCGACCCAGACGTTGCGCCGGAAGAACTCGCTCGGCGTCAGGGACAGACTGGACGCGTGATCGCCCATCTTCGCGCTGCCCTTCTTGGGCCGGGCACGGTAGTCCATCATCTCCATCATCCACGGCCACCAGAAGTCACCGCCGGCCTCGGTGAGCTGGACCTTCAGCCGTGGAAAGCGGTCGAAGACGCCGCCGAAGATCATCGCGAACAGCGGGCGGGTCATCCAGAAGGTGAACTCGCACACGTACACGCCCACCCAGCCCGGGGATTCGCGGTCGTAATCGGGAGCGGGCCCGGAGTGGAAGTTCACGACCAGGCCGAGGTCCTCGATGAGCTCCCACATGGGATCGTACTTGGGGTGGTTGTAGCTGTCGTACCCCTCGACCAGGACAGGGAGCATCACGCTCTTGAGGCCCCTGTCGCTGGCCCAGCGGATTTCCTTGAGGTTCTCCTCGATGTCCCAGAAGGCGGGCACGAGCGCGACGCCGATCCGTCGGAGCGGCGCTTCCTCGCAGAATTCGGCCAGCCAGCGGTTGTGAGCCCGCGCACCGGCCCACTGCAGCTCGGGGTTGGCGCCCCGCGGCCGCATTCCGAGATCGGCGCCGAATGGCGGGGAGTTCCGCTCGGTAATGCCGTCGGTGAACAGCACCTCGGCCACCACGCCGTCGCGGTCGAGCACCTTGTTGCGTGCGGAGGAGTCCCAGGCGCCCGTCAGACCGTCCCAGTTCTCCGCCCGCCAGCGGGTGTTGAAGTCGCTGATCAGCATGAACTTCTCCGCCTCGGCGCGGGCCGCGATCTCGGCCGCCACGTGCTCGTCGAAGATCGGGCGGTACTTCGGCTCGAGATACTCGCGGTAGCGCTCCGGGGGAAGCCCTGCGTGACCGTCCGAGGAGATGACGAGGTAGCGTTCCAAAGCTTGTCTCCTGAGCACGCGGCGGGCTGGCCCGCCTGCGCGGATGAGAGCTTGCGTGACTACTCGGGGGCAGCCTCCCGGCGATTGGCGTCGTGGACATAGAACTGCTCGAACCAGCGCCGGAACTTGACGATCTGCTCCTCGCTCTCGCACAGGAGCGGGCGCTCGCGGTGGATCTTGTGGTTCCAGATCGGGATGTCGGCGATCACGCCGGTCTCGCCCGCGATCCGGTCGCAGGCCTGCGCGAATGCCGCCGCCTCCGGGGATCCCGCCTCGGTCTGCGGATGCGTGAAGGCGAAGCGGAGCTCGGCGTCGTCGGTTTCGATGGGCGTGATCAGGACCATCAGCCAGACTCTTGTGACGCCCTGGAGCATCGTGATCTTCTGTCCGGCCCCGTTGGCCACCGATCGGACTGCGGTCTTGATCTGCTGCGTCGAGCCGTCGGCGAGCTGCACCTCGGCGATGCCGTCGGTTCCGGTGCGCCGGATGTGACCCTCGTAGACCCCGTGCCCCTCGGGCGGTGCCGGACTGCCGTGGACGAACTGGAAGTGCGCGGCGTCGACGGCGTTCTCGGCCACCTCCTGCGGATTGATGGCCACACGCCACTCGAAACGCGTCTGCGTGGCCCAGCTGGGGTCGGTGAACTGGGGGTACACCTCGACATCGAACAGGGGTGCGATGTTGTGGGGGTGATACCAGGCCCAGATGACCCCATTGGCCTCGGTGAGCGGGTAGCTGTGAATCACAGGCTCGCGCCGGCATGCGGGGGGCATGGAACTGGCGTAGGGCACGTCTCTGCACCAGCCGTCGGTGTCGTAGGCCCAGCCGTGGAAGGCGCAGCGGATCAGATCGCCATCGATCTTGCCCCCATGCCCCAGGTGCGCCCCCAGATGTGGGCAATGAGCGTCGAGCATCCCTGCCCTGCCCTCGGCGTTGCGGAAGAGGACGAGGTCGCGCCCGAAGTAATGAAGGGGCCGGACGTCGCACGGAGTCAGCTCATCGCAGTAGCCGACGAAATACCAGCCGTACGGAATCGGCTGCGGGAAGCGCCTGGTCTCCGGCATCTCCGAGCACGAGTGTACCGTGATCCAGATCGCGAGTCGGGGTGGTCCTCGCCTCCGGCGCTCGCTACCGGCCGGAGGCCCCCTCCCCGGCATCGGCCACTGACGAGGCTCCATTCTCCTCGTTTCCCGGGGCCTCGGAGCGACCCGCCTTGGGGGAGGCGCTCCTCCGCTACCTTGTAAGGACGTGAGCGCTCCCCCCGACCCCAGCAGCCCCGGGCCTACCCCCCCGGAGGGCGATTCTTCCCGCGAGGCCGTGCGGCCGGACGGCCCGAAGCGGGAAGCGTCACCCGGTAGCGGGCTGCGCAGCCGCCTCGTGTCGCCGGGCTGGAACCTCTGGTACGTGATGCTGATCGGCTGGATGCTCTTCCTGGCGGGGCAGCTCTGGTACCAGCGTACCCAGGTGGTGTCCATCCCGTACAGCACCTTCCTCGAGTATCAGCAGGCGGGGCGCGTGAGCGATCTCGTGGTCGGCAGCGAGCAGATCATGGGCAGGGTCGTCGACCCCGAGCAAGGTCAGCCCGAGCGCTTTCGCACCGTGCGCGTCGATCCCGAGCTGGCCGACCGGCTGGTGAGAGACGATCTCGAGTTCAGCGGCGCCGTGGAGAACACGTGGCTCGGTCAGGCGCTCGGGTGGGTCCTGCCCATCGCCTTCATCCTCGCCCTCTGGATGTTCCTGCAGCGGCGCCTCGGCCAGGCTGGAGGGCTCGGCGGCGGCCTCATGTCCGTGGGCAAGAGCAAGGCCAAGATCTACGCCGAGGAGGACGTCAAGGTCAGCTTCGAGGACGTGGCCGGCGTCGACGAAGCGAAGCAGGAGCTGAAGGAGGTCATCGGCTTCCTGCGCGAGCCGGAGCGCTACGGCCGGCTGGGAGCACGGCTGCCCAAGGGGATCCTGCTGGTGGGGCCGCCGGGCACGGGCAAGACGCTGCTGGCCCGCGCGGTCGCCGGGGAGGCCGGCGTTCCGTTCTTCTCCATCAGCGGCAGCGAGTTCGTGGAGATGTTCGTGGGTGTCGGAGCCGCCCGCGTCCGCGACCTGTTCGAGCAGGCGCGCGGGCGGGCGCCGTGCATCATCTTCATCGACGAGCTCGACGCGATGGGCCGCGCCCGCGGCATGGGGCCCATGGCCGGTGGGCATGACGAGAAGGAGCAGACCCTCAACCAGCTCCTCTCGGAGCTCGACGGCTTCGATCCCAGCCAGGGTGTCGTCCTGCTGGCGGCCACGAACCGGCCCGAGATCCTGGACGCGGCGCTGCTGCGCGCCGGGCGCTTCGATCGCCAGATCCTCGTCGATCGGCCGGACAAGCAGGCGCGCGTGGAGATCCTGCAGCTGCACCTGCGGAAGCTCAGCCTCGCGCCCGACGCCAGGGCCGAGCCCATCGCCGCCCTCACGCCTGGCTTCACGGGCGCCGACCTGGCGAACCTGGTCAACGAGGCGGCGATCCTGGCCACGCGAAACGACTCTACCCACGTCAGCATGGACGACTTCAACCTCGCGATCGAACGCATCGTGGCCGGTCTCGAGAAGAAGAACCGCCTGCTCAACGCGCACGAGCGCAAGGTCACGGCGTACCACGAGATGGGCCACGCCCTGGTGGCCCGCGCACTTCCCGGCAGCGATCCGGTGCACAAGGTATCGATCATTCCGCGCGGAATCGGAGCGCTCGGCTACACGATCCAGCGTCCGACCGAGGACCGCTTCCTGATGTCGAGCGGCGAGCTGCGCGACAAGATGACCGTGCTCCTCGGCGGTCGGGCGGCGGAGTCCATCATCTTCGAAGAGATCTCCACCGGGGCCTCCGACGATCTGGCCAAGGCCACCAGCATCGCCCGCAGCATGGTCACGCGTTACGGGATGGACGACAACCTGGGCATGGTATCCCTCGAGAGCGAGCGCTCCACGTTCCTTCAGATGCCCGGCGAGTACGTCGCCACGCGGCGCGATTTCTCCGAGCAGACCGCTCGGGAGGTGGACTGTGCCGTGCGCGACCTCGTCACCCAGGCCTTCGAGCGTGCCGTCGAGATCCTGAAATCCCACCGCGACGCGCTCGCCGAGAGCGCCGAGCGTCTGCTCGAAAAGGAGACGCTCCTCGGCGACGAGCTGCCGCAGCTGATCCCGGAGTCGCGCGTGCCGACCCCGGCTGGCGCGCGTGCGGCTCGAGAGGCGCCGGATGAGCCAGCCGGGTCGCGCCGGGAGACGGCCGATCGCCGAGCCATCGAACGCGCCGAGAACGAAGGGATGACCGTTCCGCGACCGTAGAGCCTCGCACGGGCTCACTGGCGATTCAGAGCCGCGCTCCGCTCCAGAGCGCTCTCGGACACGGCCGTGGCGCCGCCGCCGGCCGCAACGCTGGGTGCCCGGGACGGCGCTCGTTGTGTGCGGTTGCGTACAGACCGCGCGTTGCGCATCCGGCATCCATCGTCCCTCTGGACCGGCCCCACCGGTGTCGGCCTGCCCTACCGTGCCCGAGGAACGAGATGATCCAGACGATGCCCACGTCGGCGGGCCTGCCCGCTCTCAGATTCGATGCGCGCCATGCCCGCCGCCCGGGGCGAAGGGGAGACCTGACCCTGCTCGATGTGCTCGAGGCGATTCACGAGTTGACCGCCGACGACGCCGAGGCGGCCGCCGTTCTCCGCGCGCTGCTTCGCTCCGGGGCGGTACGTCGCCGCGGGCCCAGGCGCTGAGGGGCTCCGGCCCCGTGGCGAGCAGTGTTCGATAGCGCACCGATGGGGCGTGGCCATGATATCCTTGCGGGGTTCGCGGTGAACCCCGACGGGTCCCGCCGCCGAAGGGATGAAGATGCCCGGAGCGGTGCCCAGACGGCGAAACGACGTGCTCGCGGCCCTGCCGGCGGAGGCGTACGACCGCATCCAGCCTCATCTGAAGCTCGTGCAGCTGCCGCTCGGCCAGGTCCTGTACGAGTCGGGTGACTCGCTGGAGAACGTCTACTTTCCGACGGACTCCATCGTCTCGCTGCTCTACGTGATGGAGAACGGTGCCTCCGCGGAGATCTCGGTGGTGGGCCGGGAAGGGATCGTCGGCGTCTCCGTATTCATGGGTGGTGGAACCACGCCCAGCCGGGCGATCGTTCAGAGCGCAGGCCGCGGCTACAGCCTGCCCTCAGGCCAGCTGAAGCAGGAGTTCGATCGCCATGGCGCGATGATGCACCTGTTGCTGAGGTACACGCAGGCGCTGATCACCCAGATGGCCCAGACGGCCGTGTGCAACCGTCATCACACGATTGCCCAGCAGCTATGCCGCTGGCTGCTGCTCTCGCTGGACCGCCTGCCCAGCAATCGCCTGACCATGACCCAGGAGCTGATCGCCAACATGCTCGGCGTGCGGCGCGAAGGCGTCACGCTTGCCGCCGGCAAGCTCCAGGATCTCGGAATCATCCAGTACGTGCGCGGCGAGATCACGGTGCTGGATCGCGCAAGACTCGAGCAGCTGTGCTGCGAGTGCTACGCGGTGGTCAAGACGGAAACGGACCGCCTCGCGCCGGACCTGGCCCGGATATCGTCGCAGCACTGAGTCGACGCTCCACCCCGCGCATCCCGCCGGGCGGGAGCGGGGCCGAGCCGCGTCCCGAATCTCGTGATCGCTCCCATCACTGCCCAGGGGTCAGGGGGCCCCTGGGCAGCGCGGCTCGGGACAGCTTCAGGATCAGGATCAGGACGGAGGGAGGATCAGCGGCTTCATTCTCGCCGTCTGCGACCGAAGCAGCGCTGCCTGGCCGCGGGCGTCGCCATCCACGAGCTTTGGGGGGTAAGACCGGAGTATCCGCGGCCCATGCGGCGCGGTCTGTACGCTGTCGCACGGAATGCGGGATGCCGCCCCCCGGCATGGGCCAGCTCTCCTGTTTTCCGGCGATCCCGGCGACCGCGAAGGGCATGTCGACCCGGGCGAGCGGGAGCGCTGCAGTCCTACGGCCATGGAGAGCTACACTCCGTGTCAACTGGAGACGGGCCCTGGCACCGGAACGGCGGGCGCGATCGCGCATCCGCCGAGCAGCAGCTCCAGCACAGGTCGCTCGCCGGTCGAGCCCACGCCGCGATCGAATCCGCACCGGTCCCGCGCTGTGGCCGGACCTGTCTGTAATGCAGGAGAGAGAGGAAGTCTTGAACCCCGCATCGGTCCCGGACAATCGGCTGCTCGGAAAGCTGTCGCGCAGGGATCGAAAGCGCATGCTCGATGGATGTGATCGGGTGGACCTCGTGCTCGGTGCCACCCTCTGCGAGAGTGACCAGCCCCTGCGGCACGTCTACTTCCCCGTCACGGGTTTCATCTCCATGATGGCCGTCGTGGGCCGGCATCCACCGCTGGAGCTGGGACTGGTCGGCAGCGAGGGCATGCTCGGGGTCACGCTGGTGCTGGGAGTCGAGGCGTCACCGCTGATCGGTGTGGTGCAGGGCTCGGGCAGCGCGTGGCGCATGCCGGCCGCGCATCTTCGTCAGCAGCTGCGGACCAGTCCTTCGCTGCTCAGGACGCTCAACCGCTACCTGTATGCAACCGTGGCCCAGCTGGCGCAGACCGCCGTCTGCGCGAGCTTCCACGAGGTGGAGCCGCGGCTGGCGCGCTGGCTGCTCATGACGCACGACCGTGTCGACGACAATCGGCTCCAGCTGACCCATGCACTCCTCGCCGAGATGCTGGGCGTTCGCAGAAGCTCGGTGTCCCTTGCCGCGGGAGCGCTGCAGCGGAGAAAGCTGATTCGCTACAGCCGCGGCCAGATCCGCATCGTCTCCCGCATCGGTCTCGAGGCGGCCTCCTGCGGCTGCTACGACGCCCTGCTCAGCGCTTACGCGCGAGCGCTCGACTAGCCCCCGGTCGGGAGTTCCCCGGCTCGTTCGTCGTGGCCGAGCTCCTCGGGGAAGCGGATCAGAGCCGGAATCCCTCCTCGGCCAGCGGCAGCGTGCGCACACGGTGACCCGTGGCCGCGAAGATGGCGTTGCACACCGCGGGTGCGAGCGGCGGAAGCGCCGGCTCGCCCACACCGGTGGGTGGGTGATCGGTCTCCAGGAAGTGGACGTCGACCTCGGGGGCGTGGGGCATGCGCAGCAGCGGATAGCGGTCGAAGTTTCGCTCGGCGACCTCCCCTTCCGCGTGCGTGATCTTCTGGCCCAGCATGGTGCTGAGCCCGTCGATCACCGAGCCCTCGACCTGGTTCTCGGCTCCCGATCGATTGACGATCGGGCCGATGTCGCCCGCCACCGTGACGCGATGCACGCGCAGCTCGCGCTGGCTCGACACGCTCACCTCGGCGACCTCGGCGAAGTGGCCGGCGTGACTGAAGTAGAACGCCAGCCCCAGCCCGCGGCCCGGCGGCAGCGCCTGCCCCCAGCCGGCCTCCCGCGCCGCGTGCTGGACGACCGCCGCGGCTCGGCCCGTGTCCAGCGCCCAGCCGTTGCCCGGCTCGAGCCAGCGCGGCTCACCCAGGACCTCGAGCAGGAACTCCAGGTGGTCGCGCCCGGCGGCGACGGCCAGCTCGTGAAGGAAGCTCTGCACCACGAAGCCGAACACATTGGAGCCGGGCGCCCGCCATGCGCCCACTGGCGTGTCCCACGGCAGCAGTGTCTGGGTCACCCGGAGGTTGGCGATCAGCTCTCCCGGGAAGGTCGTCGGGCGCAAGCCACCCCCGACGACGGGCTTCTCGCCGTCGTGGCTGAACGTGACGAAGTGGTCCTGCCAGGCGGACAGCCGGCCGCCGGCGTCGACCGCGCCCCGGAGGCTGTGGAAGCCGCCGGCCCGGTAGAAATCGTGCTGCATGTCGTCCTCGCGCGTCCAGGTCAGCTTGACCGGGCGTCCGGCGCGCGCGGAGATGGCCGCGGCCTCGCACATGTAGTCGTTGACCAGGCGCCGGCCGAAACCTGCGCCACAGCGCGTCTGGTGAACGGTGACCTGCGACTCCGGAATGTCGAGCGTGTGGGCCACGTTCTCGATACCGCGCGAGGGTGTCTGCGTGGGCGCCCAGAGCTCGGCCACACCGTCGCGCACCCAGGCGGTGCAGTTCTGCGGCTCCAGCTGCGCATGGGACACGAAGTGGTACCTGTAGAGAGACTCGACGGTCGTCGCGGCGGTCTCGAATGCCCCCGCGACGTCTCCACGGTCCACGACGGTGTGCGTGCCGTCTGATCGGGCCAGCTCGGTGGCTCGCGCTGCGGCGGTCTCCCAGCTGTCGCGCGCCGCGCCCTCGCGATCCCACTCCACCCGGAGCTGCTTGCGCGCCTGGAACGCCGACCAGGTATCGCGCGCGAGGATCGCGACGCCCGGCATCAGCTCGGCCGCGCTGCCATTGCCCTCCAGGACGAATGCGTCCAGCACGCCGGGACGCCCGCGCACCTCGTCGAGGTTCGCGCGCACGACCCGGCCGCCCGTCGCGGGACACTTCGCGTACGTGGCGCAGACCAGATCCGGCACCCGCTGATCGATGCCGAACAGCGGCTGTCCGGTCACGAGTGCACGATTGTCCACGCCGGTGATGCGGCGGCCGAGCAGGCGGTAGTCCTCGCGTGATTTCAGGGCGACGGATTCCGGATCGGGCACCGGCAGCCGCGCCGCGTCCCCGGCAAGCTCGGTGTAGGCGAGCGTGCGCCCGCTCGCCACGTGGTGGACGCGGCTGGAGCGGGTGGTGCACGAATCGGGCGGGACGCCCCAGCGCGCCGCCGCCGCGGAGACGAGCATGGCCCGCGCGACGGCACCGGCCCGGCGCAACTCGTCCCAGCGCGCGGGGATGGAGCGCGAGCCTCCGGCCATCTGCCGGCCGTAGCGCCCGGCATCGATGGGCGCCTGCTGCACGCGCACGTCCTCCCACGCGGCGTCCAGCTCCTCGGCGACGATCATCGGCAGGGAGGTCTTCACCCCCTGCCCGATCTCGGGGTGGGGCGCCAGGATCAGGATTCCCTCCCCCGAGATCGTGAGAAAGGCGTTCGGGGCGAGGGCGCGGGTCGCCTCGCCTCCGGGCGCTCGTTCGGCGCGGGCCGTGCGGCCGGCGAGCGTCATGGCCAGCACCAGGCCGCCCGTGGAGAGCCCCGTCAGCCTCAGGAACTCGCGGCGGTCGAGTGCCGTGAGCACCAGGCGCGCGGGAGGTCGGTCCAGCGCCTCCACCCAGTCGTGCAGACCGGGATCGGGGTCGTAGGAGCGCTTCACGCCTCACCCCCTTCGTTCGTCCGGGCAGCGGCCCGCTGGATCGCGCGGCGGATCCGCAGATACGTGCCGCAGCGGCAGAGGTTCCCCGACAGGGCATCATCGATGTTGGCATCGCTCGGCTCCGGGCTGCGCTCCAGCAGAGCGGCCGCCGACATGATCTGACCCGCCTGGCAGTAGCCGCACTGGGCGACGTCCAGGTCGATCCATGCCTCCTGCAGCGGATGCAGGGTCCCGTCCTCCGCGGCCAGCCCCTCGATGGTGGTGATCGCACGACCCTCGAGCGTGCCGACGGGCAGGCTGCAGGAACGCACGGCCTGCCCGTCCACCAGGACCGTACACGCCCCGCACTGCCCGATGCCGCAGCCGAACTTGGCTCCCACCAGGTTCAGGTGGTCGCGGAGCACCCAGAGCAGCGGTGTTGCTGGATCGACTTCTCCCAGCGACCGCTGCTCGCCGTTGACCCGCAGTGTCCTGGACTCCTCCATCGCCTCACCTCAGGGAGCCACGCCCCTGCCTGTACCGAGTCTAGCGCGACGGGGGGTGTCACGGGGCCGGGAGCCCCGCGCAGCAAGCGGGCTGCCCGAGGTCCTGCGACGACCCTGCCACGGCTCATGGCGTGCTGGCCACGGGGCGCGCCGTTCCGCTGGCCGTACTTCGCGCATCGCTCGCCGCCCGATGTGACTCACGCCGGGAATCGGGTCAGTATCGGGCGGGTCCGTTCGAGTCCGGTGAAGCGTAACAGTCAGCACGGGGGCACCGCCTTGCAGCGTACGCTCAGAGGGAAAGCCGCCGTCGTCGGGATCGGCGAGACGGAGTACTACAAGCGCGGGCAGTCGCCCGAGGCCGAGTTCAAGCTGGCCGTGGATGCGATTCTCGCGGCGTGCAGGGACGCCGGCATCTCGCCCCGGGACGTCGACGGCTTCGCCTCCTACTCGAATGACCGCAACGACCCGTCCCGTCTCGCTGCGGCACTCGGGATCCGGGAGCTGAGGTACGCGAACATGCAGTGGGGCGGCGGCGGGGGCGGTGGGTCCGGCGCTGTGAGCAACGCCTCCGCGGCGGTGGCCACCGGCGTTGCCGACTGCGTCGTGGTGTTCAGGGCGCTCGCGCAGGGGCAGTTCGGCCGCTTCGGCCAGGGCCCCCGGCTGAACACGATCTCGGGTGAGTATGCGCACACGATTCCCTACGGACTGATGTCTCCGGCCCAGATGTTCGCGATGAAGGTCAAGCGCTTCATGCATGACCACGGGGTGGAGCAGTCGGCGCTGCGCGCGATCGCCCTCGCCTCCTACCACCATGCCCAGAGCAATCCGCGTGCGGTGATGTACGGGCGGCCTCTCGACGAGGAGGCCTACGATAGCTCCCGCTGGATCGTGGAGCCCTTTCACCTGTTCGACTGCTGCCTCGAGAACGACGGCGCGGCGGCGATGGTAGTCGTCCCCGCGGATCGGGCGAGGGACTCCGACCGTGCCCCCGCCTACGTGCTGAGCGCGCTGAGCGGGTCCGACCATCGGGCGGGGGCCCCGGTTCACAACGCGCCCGACTACGCGAGCTCCACGTTCAAGATGCTGGCGCCGCGGCTCTACGAGATGGCCGGTGTCGGACCCGACGACGTCGATGTGCTGCAGTCCTACGAGAACTTCACGGGCGGGGTTCTGATGAGCATCGTCGAGCACGGGTTCTGTACCCCGGATGGCTGCAACGAGTTCTTCGTGAAGGACAACATGATCGCGCCGAAGGGCCGTCTGCCGACGAACACGAGCGGCGGGAACCTCGCGGAGTGCTACATGCACGGACTCGGCCTGATCATCGAGGCCGTCCGGCAGCTGCGGGGCGAGAGCACCAATCCGGTCGCGGACGTGGACGTGTCGATGGTGACCTCGGGACCCATGGTGACGCCGGTGAGCTCGTGCATCTTCGGCTCGGAGGCGACGCTGTGAGTGACGCGTATCTGGCGCCCGGTCTGCCGACGCCCGTTGCGGCGGGCGATGGACTGGATGCACCGTTCTGGGAAGCGGCGGCCGAGGGCATCCTCAAGCTCCAGCGCTGCTCGAGCTGCGGTGGCTGGCAGTGGGGACCGGAATGGATCTGCCATCGCTGCCACGGGGATGCGCTCGCGTTCGAGGCCGTCGATCCCCGGGGCCGGATCTACAGCTTCGAGAGGGTCTGGCATCCCGTGCATCCGTCGCTGGAGGGGCAAGGTCCCTACCTGATCGTGCTGGTCGAGCTCCCGCAGGCCGGAGACGTGCGCATGGTGGGGAACCTGCTGGGCGATCCGGCCCAGGACGTCCGGATCGGAGCCCTGGTCGAGGCGGTCTTCGAGCACCACCGCGAGGCGGATCCCCCGTTCACGCTGATCCAGTGGCGTCTGGCCGGAGCGTAGCCCGGACTGCGGGACCAGCCCGGACCCGGGCTCGATCCCGTGACCTTGCGAAGCTCGTCCCGGCCCATCACCGGGCCCTCCCCGGCATCACGGCTGCAGTGGAGCGGTCGACCGGCCCGCTGCGGGATACCGCTCGCAGTGCGCCGGAGCCCCGAAGATCTTGGCGTTGACGGCGAGGATGTCGGCCACGTTGCACAGGCCATCGTCGTTGGCATCACAGAGCAGGCTCTCCGGGACGAGCTCGAAGATCACCTCGTTGATCGCGAGGATGTCCGCCACGTTCACGAATCCGTCCTCGTTCTGGTCGCCGCACTCGCACTCGTCTCCGATGCCGTTGCGGTCGGCGTCCTGACCCGCGGAGGGCCAGGCGGGACAGAGGTCGCAGGCGTCTCCGTGAGCATCGTCGTCCGCGTTCTCCTGGCCGGGATCGAAGGCGCCGGGGCAGACGTCGGCCGCGTCCGGTACGCCGTCGCCGTCCGCGTCTGCGGGCCTGTCGGGAGGCGGCAGCGCGCGCTCCGCATGCGAGCGCCAGGGATTCTCGATGCCGCTCCCTCCCTCGACGACGCCGGCCACCAGGGTGAACGACTCCGTCCCCGGGAACTCCGAGCCGAGCTCGAAGCGGAGGAACCAGCGCCGATCGCAACGGGGCTTGAAGCGCAGACCGCGAACGGCGCTGCCCGTGCCCTGCAGGGTCGGGCTGAGACGCTCGTGGATTCGCCCCGAGTCGTCGACCACCACGCCGGTAACGTGATCCGACAGGTCCTGGAACACCAGCTCCACGTACTCGCTCGCGGCGTAGCCGTCCGGGTCCCCGAGCGGATCGCAGATCTCGATGGGAATGCGCGCCTGGGCGTACGCCGGCCCGACCATCTCGAAGGTGTGCCGCGTGCCATCGGGGCGGGGCTGCAGGCTCTCGTTCCAGTTGACGCCGCCGCTGGTCAGACCGACCGTCGCCATGTAGAGGTCGTCGCACAGGTCGGGGATGCCGTCCCCATCGCTGTCGGGCTGGTAGGGCTCGGGATCGACGTCCAGGAAGCCGGTCGTGTAGGCCTGGATCGCGTCGTAGTCCTCGGGGCACTTGTCGCAGGCGTCGCCGATGGCATCGCCGTCCGCGTCGGCCTGGTCCGGGTTGTAGACGAAGACGCAGTTGTCCTGGTCCACGTACCAGCCGTCGCCGTCGTGGTCGGGATCGCAGGCGTCCCCGTATCCGTTTCCGTTCCCGTCGAACTGGTCCGGGTTCGGATCCTCCCGGCAGTTGTCGTCGCAGCCCGTGGTCTGGAACGAGACGCAGGGCACGTCGCCCGGGGCACCGTCATCTGGCACGCCGTCATTGTCATCGTCCGGATCGCAGGCATTGCCCATGCCGTCGCCGTCCGGATCCAGGTTCCCGAGATTGGTGTTCTGCATGCCCGGGCAGAGGTCCACGCCGTCGGGGATGCCATCGTTGTCCCCGTCGCTGTCGCAGGCGTCACCCACGCCGTCGGTGTCCGCGTCGGTCTGCGAGGGGTTCGAGATACCCAGACAGTTGTCCAGCACGTCGAGAACGCCGTCGCCATCGGCATCCGCGGCCTCCTCGGAGCCGTCGCAGTCCTGGTCCGGATTGCCGAGCTCGACCGCCGCGTAGGCGTTGCGGACGGTGCACAGATCGGACGCGGTGAAGCCGTGCGTACCGCCCTGCGCCCAGTTCTGGGCTATGACGACCGCGAAGTTCCGGGCATCCGCGAAGGTCGCCGTGCTCGGCAGCAGGAAGCGGGTCATGAAGTAGACCAGGCGCCGGGTCTTCGCGCGCCCCATGCCGGAGATGCTGTGTCCGTTGAAGAAGCCGCCCTGTGACATCAGGAAGGTGGCCTTGTTCTGGATCCCGCTGTTGCTGTGCACGTTGCCGCTGTCGGTGCTGGTGGTGAAGCTCAGCCTCTGCGACCAGCGATCGGGGTCGCCGCAGTTGCCCAGCCCCACCGGGCCGAGAGGGCTGTCGCACTGTCCGTTCTGCGGATCGGCGAGCGAGCGGATCGGGCCCTGGCCGTTGAGCAGACCCTCACCGATCAGCCAGTCATCCCTGTCGACGACCAGCGCGGCCAGCGAGTCGGCGAAGGCCTCGTTGAGCGCGCCCGACTGCCCCTGGTAGACCAGGTTTGACAGGGAGTGCCGGATGACCGCGTGGGTGAACTCGTGGCCCACCACGTCGAGGCCGACGAAGCGGTCATGGAACTCGATCTCCTGGCAGCCGTCGTTGTAGGTGGCGTTGGGATTCCCGCTGCCGTCGAGACCGATGTGGATGTAGGCCCGGATCTCCTCGTCGTCGTCGTCCCAGGAGTGGCGCCCCAGGAGGTCGTGGAAGGCGGCGTACGTGTCCCGCACATTCCACCAGGTCGCGGCGGCCTCGGGGTCGTTCAGGTAGGACGCGATCAGGCCGTCCTCGCTACCGATGTCGTCGTCGATCGTGGTCGGGTTGAAGCAGTTGGTCGAGGCCATCGTGCCGCCGTTGGCGTCCTCGAAGTCCGCGTCGTAGTCGGAAAGCCCCGCACCGTCCGCCGCCAGCGCGTGCTGGTAGGCGATCTCGCCCGTGTGCGCGTGGACCAGGAGCTGCTGCGGAGCGGGGCCGGCCAGGCTCACGCGCCAGGCGAGGATCGGGCCCTGTGGATCGCTCTCGCCCAGGGCCGCGCGGCTGAAGATCACGAGCGCCGTCTCGCCGACCACCGGGGCGCTGCTCCAGCCGGCCCCGGCCCGGGCGGCGCTCACGGCCATCTCGGCCGTGATCGCGGGCACGGTGACGATCGCGTCGAGCTGCGGCGTCGCCGGCAGGAGCCAGCCCGCACTCTGCACGATGCGCCAGAGACCGCCCTCGGCGCCCACGACGGGCTGCACGGCCACGGCGATCTGGGCACCGAAGACGGGGATGCCGCGGAAGCTCTGCTGGAACGAGACCACATCGGCCTCGGCCGCCTCGGCG
>JAJDAJ010000097.1 GCA_029261925.1 Deltaproteobacteria bacterium
GTGCCGGCGGCGCGCCGCGATCGCGTCGCCGTGGTGGCGGTCGCGTGCGCCATCCTATCGATCGCCGCCCTGGGCGGGGACCGCTTCTTCCCGCTCCTGTCGCCCGACTTCGTGGCCTCGTACCACCCCGGTGCGCTCTCGCTGCAGCGCGGCGCGGGCTACGTGCTGGGGAACGGCGAGCTCATCACGCACCGTCCGCCCGCGTACAGCGCGCTGATCGCGCCGCTGGTGGTCGAGGACGCGCACGCGAGCGCGGTGCGACTGCGCTGGCTGCTCGCGCTGCTCGCAGCCGCCAACGCACTGCTGCTCGCCGGCATCGCGCGCCGGGTGGCCCCCGGGACTCCGCTGTGGCTGCTGCTGCCGCTGCTGGTGCTCTGGCCGCCGCTGCTGCCGCTGGTCAACCCGGGCGGCAGCGAGATGCTCCACGCCGTGCTGCTCAACGCCGGGCTGCTCGTGCTGCTGGGAAGTGCCGCACGGCCGGCCGGGGCCCGCGCGCTCGGCCTGGTGGCACTGGCGGGCGCGCTGCTCGGCCTGGCCGCGCTGACGCGCGTGATCGGGCTCGCGGCCGCCGCTGCCGCGGCGCTCGCGCTGCTCCTGGGCTGGCGGCACTGGTCGGTGGGCTGGCGCGCGGCCGGCGCGGCGACGCTGGTCGGGGTGGTGGCGCTCGCACTGCTGCCCTGGGCGCTGCTCGTGCAGGCGCACACGGGCCGGCTGTCGGTCTCGTCGGCCGGGCCGGCGAGCATGCGCGACGGGCTCGAGCGCTTCCCGCGCTTCGAGGCGGGGCGCGAGCTCGCTGACCCGCAGAGCTGGCCCGAGGGCGACCGACCGCTGGTGGTGCTGCGCGAGGTCGCACAGCGCCACCCGGCGAGCACCACCGGCCTGCTCGCGCTCAAGCTCGTCCGTCCCTGGTACGCGACGGACTCGGGCCGGCACGACGCCAGGCTGCTGCTGCTGAACCTGCCCTGGCTGGTGCTCACCCTTCTGGCCGGCGCCCGGACGCTCGCGATCTGGTCGCGCGTGCCGCCGGGCGTGCTGCTGCTGCTCGGCGTGGTCGCGGCCTGCTGGCTCTCGGCCTTCCTGGTGCTGTCGATCTTTCGCTACCTGGCGCCGGTCTTCCCGGCCGCGGTGATCGCGCTGGCCTGGCACGCACGCGACCTGTGGCTGCAACGGATCCAGGGCGGCCCGGAACGTGGCGTCGGCGCGTGAATCCCGGCCCCGCTGAAACCGCAGCGGGGCACGGCCCGTAGGGGCTCATGAGATCCTTCGAAGGAGCCCCCCGATGACCCGTGCCTCGATCCCCGTGATGCTCGTGCTGAGTCTGCTCGCCGGTCCGGCGCTGGCCGGGACCCTGCCCCTGCCGGTGTCCACCGACTTCGAGGGCCTGACCTCGGCACCCGGTGAGGAGCTGGTGATCGGCGCCGTCGGCGAGGCCGCGCGCTTCTCCGGCGACGCCTTCACCGGCTCGGTCGGTAACTTCACGCTGTACCACAGCGGCTTCTTCGCCTGGATGGTGGAGACCGGCGGCACCGGCAGTGTCGTCTTCGACTCGGGCGCAAGCGACGTGCGGCTCTGGGCCACGGCGAACGCGAACGCCGACGCCGCGCTCTCGGTCGAGGCGCTCGACCGCGCGGGCGCGGTGATCGCGAGCGAGACGCTCCAGCCGGGCGACGGGTTCCGCGAGCTGACCTTCGTGGGGGACATCGGCTCCATCCGCTTCGACAACCCCTCGAGCGTGGCCAGCAGCTACGCCTCGATCGACGACTTCTCGTTCGCGCCCGCGCAGGTGCCCGAGCCCGCGCTCGCGCTGCTGCTCGGCGTGGCCGCGGCCGGCGTGGCGCTGCACCGCCGCTCCACCTGATCCCGGCCCGGGGTCCCGCAGCAGACTGCTAGCATGGCGGGCCCATGTCGTACGCGTGGCTCGCCGACGCGGTCGTCCTGCTGCACCTCGCGTTCGTCGCCTTCGTGGTGCTGGGCGGTCTGCTGCTGCTGCGCTGGCCCCGGGCGGTCTGGATCCACGTACCCGCCGCGCTCTGGGGCGGATGGATCTCGCTGGCGGGCTGGATCTGTCCGCTGACGCCGCTCGAGAACGCGCTGCGCCGTGCGGCGGGCGGGCGCGGCTACGGCGGTGGCTTCGTCGAGCAGTACCTGATCCCGCTGATCTACCCGGCCGGGCTGACGCGCGAGCTGCAGATCGGTCTCGGCGTCGGGGTGCTCGCGCTCAACGCCGCGCTGTACTGGCGGCTCTGGCGGCGCTCGCGGGCGCGGGCGCGCGGCCGGATCGCTTGACGGATGCGCGGCCCGCTGGGAAGCTGCGCGCGTGTCGGTCAAGGGTCAGGTCGCGGTCGTCACCGGTGCGAGTCGCGGCATCGGCAAGGCCATCGCCCTGTGCCTGGCGCGCGAGGGCGCGCGCGTGGTCGTGACCGGCCGCACCGAGGAGCCCGGTCGCGTGCCGGGCACGATCCACGCCACGGTCGAGGAGATCGCGCAGGCGGGGGGCGAGGCGCTCGCGGTGCGCTGCGATGTGCGGGATCCCGACCAGGTCGAGGCGCTGGTCGCGGCGACCCGCGAGGCGTTCGGGTCCGTCGACGTGCTGATCAACAACGCGGCCGCGACCTTCCGCTCCACCGGGCTCGACATCCCGCTGCGGCGCTGGGACCTGGTGATGGACGTGAACGTGCGCGGCGCGTTCCTGTGCACCCGCGCGGTCATCGAGGCCATGATCGAGCGCGGCTCGGGATCGATCCTCAACATCACCTCGGGTGCGGGCAACCTGGACGTGCGGCCGCACGACGGGCGCCTGCCGTCGCTGGCCTACGGCGTCTCCAAGGCCGCGCTCAACCGCATGACGGTCGGCTTCGCGGCCGAGCTGGCGCCCCACGGCATCAGCGTCAACGCCCTGATGCCGGCCGGGCTGGTGATCACCGAGGGCGCCCGCGCGTTCTACGGCGACGCCGTGCCTCCCGACGCGCCCGGCCCCGAGGAGATGGTCGAGGCCGCGCTGCGGCTCGTGCAGCAGACGCCCGACGGGATCACGGGCTGGATCGGCACCGACGCCGAGCTGCGCGCGCTCGGCCCGGCGGGGGCTCGCGGATGAAGGCGTCCGGGCTCGCCGTGCGCCTGGCGGTCACGCGGCCGGGCGCCGCGCTCGATCGCGCCTGCGTGCGCTACCTGGATCCGGTGCCCTGGGTCCTCGACCAGGAGCGGGCGCGGGAGCACCGCGAGATCCCGGTCCTCGTGCTCCGCCGCCCCGGCGGCGGGCCGGTTCTCGACGCCTGACCGTTCCCGTTCCCCGGGCGCCTCAGCCGGCCCGGGCCTCTCCGCGCAGCGGCGTGCCCGGACGCCGGCCGGTGCGGCGGTCGTCCTCGAGCGTGGGCACGCCGTTGACCAGCACCCAGCGATAGCCGCGCGCCGCCTGGTACAGGCGCGCGGCGCCGCCCGGCAGGTCGTGGGCCAGCGCCGGTGTGCCGGGCGCGAGCGCCTCGAGGTCGAACACCACGATGTCCGCCGCCGCTCCCTCGCGCAGCAGGCCGCGTCCCGGGATCCCCAGGAACGCGGCCGGCTGGCCGGTCATGCGCCGGATCGCGCTCTCGAGCGGCAGCACGCTGCGCTCGCGTACCAGCTCCGCGAGCACGAAGCTCGGGTAGCTGTAGTTGCTGATGCTGGTGACGTGCGCGCCCGAGTCGCCCAGTCCGATCAGCGTGCCGGGATCCGAGACCAGGCGCGCCGCGCCCGCGGCGTCGCGGTTGGCCGCGGGCACCTGGACGAGGGTGGCCAGATCGTCGTCGATCAGCAGGTCGCAGAGCGCGTCGACCGGGTGTGTGCCCGCTCGCGCTCCCAGCTCGCGCAGGCTCAGGCCGGCGCAGTCCGGTCGCGACGGCGAGTGCGCCAGCCGCCAGCCGGCGTACCAGGGCGCGAAGATCGCGACGGGATCCTCGGGCGCGGCGCGTAGCACGTCGCGAAGCCCCGGCTCGCGCAGGCGCGCGAGGCGCCCGTCGTGGTCGAGCTCGAAGTACGCCGTCATCGCCTCGCCCCAGCCGCGGACCGCCCGCGCGTACGACGGGCGATCGAAGCGCAGCAGCACGTCCACCGGCTGCGCGGCGACCTGCGGCGCCACCTCCACGCCGCGCTCCGCCAGGCCGGTGTTGTGCGCCAGCACCTGCTGCCATACCCCGCTGTCGGGCTCGGCGTGGAACGGTGTCCAGCTCAGGCGCGCGCCGGCCTCCGCGGTCCAGCGCGCGTACTGCTCCACCTCGCCGGTCAGCGCCGCCGCGTCGTGGCCGAACTTGGTGCGCACGTTGATCTGCCAGACCCGGCCGCGGCACGCCTGCACCAGCTCGCGCAGCTCGGCGTCGTCGGCGAAGCGGCTGGGCACGGGCTCGCCGTAGGCGTCCTGGTGGTTGGGGCCGCGCGAGCTCGCCAGCCCGAGCGCGCCGGCGGCCAGCGACCGCTCGAGCTCGGCCCGCATGGCCGCCCGGTCCTTCGCGCTCGCGGTCTTGCCGCGTGCCCGGTCGCCCATCACGAAGCAGCGCAGCGCGGAGTGGGGCACGAAGCCGGCCACGTTCACGCCCAGGCCGTCGCGCCCCAGTCGCGCGAGGAACTCGGGCCACGACGTCCAGTCGAACGGCACCCCGAGCGAGGTGCTCTCGAAGGGGATCTCCTCGACGACCTCGAGGCTGCGCAGCAGGTAGTCGCCGCCGCCCGGGGCGCACGGCGCCACCCCGAAGCCGCAGAGTCCGATCACCACCGTGGTCACGCC
This sequence comes from Deltaproteobacteria bacterium, assembly GCA_029261925.1. Lineage (GTDB taxonomy): Bacteria > Myxococcota_A > UBA9160 > SZUA-336 > SZUA-336 > JAGWBS01. Next base: position 4,757 of record JAJDAJ010000097.1, read on the forward strand.
GTGGAAGCACGTCGGGGTGGCGTCGGGATCCCAGCAGAGCTGCGCGTCGAGGTGCGTGTGCGGGTCGATGAACCCGGGCGCCACGATGCAGCCGCCGGCATCCAGGGTCTCGCGCGCGGACTCGTGCACCTCGCCCAGGGCCACGATGCGCCCGTCGCGCACGCCCACGTCGCCGGCACGTGCCGGCGCGCCGCTTCCGTCCACCAGCGTGCCCCCGCGAATGATCCGGTCGAGCATGCGATCGCCTCCCTCAGACCGCGGCCGCGTCGACCACGGCATCGAGGCGGTCGGGTCCGTACTCCAGGAACATCGGCACCCACTCGAGCTCGAAGTCCGGCGCCAGCCGCAGCGCCGCCGCCGGCAGCACGTCCATGGCGGCCTCGAGCGCCACGCGCGCCTCCATGCGCGCGAGCTGGTTGCCCAGGCAGAGATGCGGGCCCGGGCCGAAGGTCAGGTGCTCGGCGGCGCCGGGCCAGCGCGCGGGAACGAAGTCGTCGGCGCGCTCGTACACCCGCTCGTCGCGATTGCCCGAGGCGATGCCCAGCACGATGCGCTCGCCCTCGTGCACCTCGTGACCGGCGATGGCGGTGTCGCGCCGCGCGGTGCGGAACAGGAAGAGCACGGGTGGCTCGAGCCGCAGCGACTCCTCGATCGCGGGGCCCAGCGCGGAGCGGTCGGCCCGCAGGGTGCACTCGAACGCGGGGTCGCGCATGTAGCGGTGCAGCAGGTTGCCGATCAGGTTCGTGGTCGACAGGCTCGCCAGCAGCACGTTGGCGCAGAGGGTGCGGATCTGGAGATCGCTCAGGCGCCGGCCGTCGGCCTCGGCGCGCGTCATGCGCGTGATCATGTCGTCGGGCGGCGCGTCGCTGTGGCGTCTGCGGGCGATCTGCTCGTCGAGGAATCCCGCCAGCTCGGGGAAGGCGCCGCCCAGGCCGCTGCCGCGCTCGGTGCGGTTGGTCTCGGGCCAGGTGCTGTGCAGCAGCTCGAAGCCCCACGCGGAGACCTGTGCGATGTCGGCGTCGGGTACGCCCAGGACGTGCAGGGTCACGGCGCTGGGAATGCGCAGCGCGATCCGCTCCACGAGGTCGCCGCCGCGCGTCGTGGCCAGGTCGCGCCACAGGCCCTCGACCAGCGCCCGGGTGAACGGCAGCGCGCGCTTCTCGAGGCCGGGGCGGAACGCCTGCAGCATCAGCACGCGCAGCTCCGCGTGCAGCGGCGGATCGATCTCGCCCAGGAAGCTCTCCTCGACGGGGACGACCACCCCTGCACCGCGGAAGCCCTCGCGGCTCGAGAAGTCGCGGGCATTGCGGAAGACCGCCCTCACGTCGGCGTGCCGAGCCACGTAGACGAAGCCCTCCATCGGCCGCGACACCGGGAGCTCGCGCCGCAGCCAGCGCAGCTTCTCCCACAGGGTCTGCGTCTGCGCCGGATCGAAGAGGTCGAAGCGCGGGCTCTCGCTCACCGGAGCGCCCGCAGCTGCGCGAAGGTCGGGTGGTGGCTCGCCTGGCCGCCGTCCACGTGCAGCACCTGTGCGGTCAGGTAGGCGGCGTCGTCGGAGAAGAGCCAGGCGACGGCCGCGGCGATGTCGTCGGGACGGCCGAGCTCCGGGGTGAGCAGGCTGTCGGTGTAGATCGCCTCGAGCTCCGGTCCGATGTTCGCATCGAACGACGGCGTGCGCACCGGTCCCGGGGCGATGGCGTTGCAGCGGATGCCGCGCTTGCCGTACATGGCGGCCACGTAGCGGGTCAGCGACTCGACCGCACCCTTCGACGCGCCGTAGGCGGCTCGCTGCAGGTCGCCCGAGCTGGCGGCCGCCGAGGACATGTTCACGATCGAGCCGCCGCCGCGCTCGAGCATCGGGGCGATCGCGTGCTTGCAGCCGAGCATCACCCCGCGCGCGTTCACCGCCATGGTGCGGTCCCAGACCTCGACGTCGAGCGTCGCCAGCTCCCCGTCGCGCGAGATCGTGTCGGCGTCCGAGGCGGCGGCGTTGTTGTGGAGCGCATCGAGCCCGCCGAGCTCCCGGCAGGCACGCGCGACCATCTCGCGCACGGAGCCCTCGTCGGCCACGTCCACCGCGCAGGGCAGGGCGGCCTCCCCGATGTCCGAGGCCGCGCTCCGCGCGCCGGCCTCGTCGAGGTCTGCGACGAGCACCCGCGCGCCGTCGCGCGCCAGGCGCTGCGCCGTGGCCAGGCCGATACCCGAGGCGGCGCCGGTCACGATGCAGATTTTCCCCTGGAGGGCTGGCATGCTCGCGAGTATGGGAACGCGCGGGAGATCGCGTCAACGGGGCCGGGCGTGAGCGCGGCGCCCTTCAAGACCGGACTGGTCGTGGCCGACCTCGAGCGCGCCATGCGCGACCTGCGCGCGGCGCTGGGCCTCGAGTGGACGCCGGTGCAGCGATCGGAGCTCACCCTGGCGCTCGCGGACGGCTCGCGCGAGAGCGTCGAGCTGGGCTTCGCGTACTCGACCGGTCCGGGCCCGTACCTGGAGCTGCTGGAGGCGCAGCCCGCCGGCTACTACGTGGCCCGTCCCGGCCAGGAGCTGCACCACGTGGGCTTCTGGGCCGACGACCTCGAGGCGGCGTCGCTCGAGCTGGTCGCGCGCGGGATGCGGCTCGAGGCCGCGGGCGTCCGGGACGGGCACACGCCGGCGATCTTCGCGTTCCACGTCAGCCCGCACGGCCTGCGCGTGGAGCTGGTGGACAGCCGCATGCGACCGGGCTTCGAGGGCTGGCTGCGGGGCGGCGAGCTCGAGCTCTAGAGAGCGGCCCGCCGGGGGTGCTGGACGGCCGCGCCGACAGCGGCTAGGAGATCGTGCACATGGACGAGATCCTGCTGTGTCGCCTCGAGGACGTGCCGGACGGCGCGTCCCGCGGCGTCGACGTGGAGCTGGAGGACGGGACGCGGCGGGTGTTCGTCGTGCGCCGCGGGGATGCGGTGCTCGCGTACCAGAATCGCTGTCCGCACACCGGCTCACCGCTGGACTGGGTGCCCGACCAGTTCCTGGACCGCGAGGGCCGCTACGTGGTCTGCGCCACCCACGGGGCGCGCTTCCGCATCGACGACGGCCACTGCATCTCCGGCCCGTGCGCCGGCGACGCCCTGCGCGCCGTCCCGGTGGAGGTGCGCGACTCGCGGGTGCTGGCCCGCACCTCCGCTCTCGCTGCCCTGCTGCGCTAGCCGGCTGCTGAGCGCACCGGCGCCTGCGGCGCGTATGCTTCGCGCGTGCATGCCCGCCGCCCGCAGCCGACCCGCTCCTGGCCCGGCGCGCTGCTCTGTGCGCTGCTGGCGTGCGGCGACGCCCCGCGGCCCGCGGGCCCTGCCGCCGGGCCGCAGGCACCCGCAGACGCCGCGCGCTGCGCGGATCACGAGGCGCGGGGACGCGCGTACTTCGGCGAGCTGCACCTGCACAGCGCCCACTCGCTCGACGCGTACCTCTTCGACACGCGCGCGTCGGCGGACGACGCCTACCGCTTCGCCCGCGGTGAAGCGATCGGCTTCGCGCCCCTCGACGCCGACGGCCGCGCCACCAGGCGCGTACGGCTGGAGCGGCCGCTGGACTTCGCCGCGGTGACCGACCACGCCGAGTACCTGGGGCCGCTGTCGGTCTGCACCACGCCTGGATCGCCCGCCCACGACACGGCGCGCTGCGCCACCGTGCGCGGCGATGGGGCCGGCACGCTCTTCGGGATGTTCGAGCGCCTCGCGGCCGTCCACGCCGAGCCGGGCCGCGTGGCGGGCGGCGCGTTCGAGCGCAGCGGGCTGTCGCCCGGGATCTGCGGCGACGACGGCGAGCGCTGCCGCGAGGGCAAGCGCTCGGTCTGGCGCGAGATCCGCGAGGCGACCGAGCGCCACGACGCGCCCTGCCGCTTCACGGCCTTTCACGGCTACGAGTACTCGGCCTCGCCGGAGCAGGCCAAGGTCCACCGCAACGTGATCTTCCGCAACGCCACCGTGCCCGACCTGCCCGTGTCGGCGCTCGACGAGCCCAGCGCGCCCGGTCTCTGGCGAGCGCTGCTGCGCGACTGCAACGACGCGGGCACGGGCTGCGAGGCGCTGTCGATCCCGCACAACCCGAACCTGTCGAACGGGCGCATGTTCACTGTGCCGTACCGGGACCTGCCGCTGGAGGCGCAGCGCGCCGAGGCGCGCCTGCGGGCGCGGCTCGAGCCCCTGGTCGAGATCATGCAGATCAAGGGCGACTCGGAGTGTCGCAACGGCATGTACCAGGTCGGCGGCGGCCGCGACGAGCTCTGCGAGTTCGAGAAGCTGCGCCAGTGGTGGACCGGGCCCCCGGACTGCGGCGAGCGCATGGGCGGCGGGGCCATGGCGGGAACCGGCTGCCAGTCGCGCCTGGACTTCGTGCGCTACACCCTGATCGAGGGCCTGCGCGAGGCCGATCGCATCGGCGTCAACCCGTACCGTCTCGGCATCACCGCGAGCACCGACGCGCACAACGCCAACCCGGGCGACGTGCAGGAGCGCTCCTTCGACGGCTGGGCGGGCAGCGGCGACGCGACCGCGCCGCAGCGCCTGGCTGGCGCCACGGCGTCCGATCGCTTCGTGCTCTTCTCCAATCCCGGCGGGCTGATCGGGGTCTGGGCCGAGCAGAACACGCGCGACAGCCTCTTCGACGCCATGCTGCGCCGCGAGACCTTCGGCACCAGCGGCCCGCGCATCGAGCCGCGGTTCTTCGGCGGCTGGGACTATCCCGGCGACCTCTGCGCTGCGCCCGACCTCGTCGAGCGCGCCCGCGCGGGCGGGGTGGCCATGGGCAGCGACCTGTCCGCGCGCCCCGGAGCCGCAGCGCCGGTCTTCGTGGTGACGGCATCGCGCGACCCCGGCACGGCCGCGTATCCGGGAGGCCTGCTGCAGCGCATCCAGGTGATCAAGGGCTGGGTTGGTGACGACGGGCACTTCTGGCAGTCGGTGCACGACGTGGCCGGCCGCGCGGACGCCGCGGCCAGCGTGGACCCGGAGACCTGCGCTCCGCGCGGCCCCGGCGCCGATGCGCTCTGCGGCGTGTGGCGGGACCCCGACTTCGACCCGCAGCGCCGCGCGGTGTACTACGCGCGCGTGGTCGAGAACCCGAGCTGCCGCTGGAGCGCCTGGCAGTGCCTGGACCTGCCCGCCGGCGAGCGCCCGGCCTCGTGCAGCGATCCCGCGGTGCCGCGCGTGATCCAGGAGCGCGCCTGGACCTCGCCGATCTGGTACGCGCCGGGCGGCTGAGCCCGGGCGCTACTCGTCGTAGTCGATCCAGATCTCGGCGGTCAGCGGGCGCGCCTGGCAGGTCAGTACGTAGCCCGCGTTCACGTCCTTCTCGGACAGGGCATCGTTGATCGCCATGGCGGCCTTGCCGGACTTGAGCATGGCCATGCAGCAGCTGCAGTAGCCCTCCTCGCAGGAGAAGGGCGCCTCGATCCCCGCGGCCTTGGCGCACTCGAGCAGCGTCTTGCCCTCGTGGTACGGGACCTCGTGCGTCTCGTCGTCGAGCGTGAGCTTGAACGATACGGGGATCTCCGCGTCGGCGGGGATCTGCGGCGGCGGGGTCGACTCGGTGCGGCGATCCGGATCGAGCGCCGACACGAAGCGCTCGATCGAGATGTTGCGCCGCTCGATGCCGCGCCCCTCGAGCGCCTGCTCGACCGCGTCCATGTACGGCCCGGGCCCGCAGATGTAGAAGTCGGAGTCGTCCCAGCCGTCGACCAGGTCCTGGATGCCGTGCACCGACAGGAACCCGCTCTCCTCGTCCAGGTGGTGATGGACCTCGAGGCGGTCCGGGTGTGCCCGGAGCAGGGCGTCGAGCTCGGCCCGGAAGATGATCGAGCGCTCGTCGCGATTGGCGTAGATCAGGTGGATCTGCCGCTGGGTGGTGTGCAGGGCGGTCTTGATCAGCGAGATGATCGGCGTGATGCCGCTGCCGCCGGCGAACATGCACAGCGGTCGCTCGCTCGGATGCAGCACGAACGCCCCCGCCGGCGGACGCACCGCGATGCGGTCGCCGGCCTTGAGCTGCTCGTTGAACCAGTTCGACACCCGACCGTCCTCGACGCGCTTGACGGTCACCTTGGGCGGCTCGTCGGACTCGGGCGAGCTGGCCAGCGAGTAGCAGCGCGTGATGCGGAAGTCGGCCCAGGGGATGCGGAACGTCAGGAACTGGCCGGCGGCGTAGTGGAAGCGGTCCTCGAGCCCTGGAGGGATGGAGAGCACGAACGAGCGCGCGTCGTGCGTCTCCTCGACCACCTCGGCGATGGTCAGCTCGTGAAACTCGACGCTGGGATCGAGATCGACCTGCTGGGAGACCGGCTCGGACATGGGGCGGCGGCGGGGTCCTTGAATTTGAGAATGGTTATCAACTAGCATCCGTCCACGCGCCGCGAGGCCTCGCGGCGCCGGGCCGTGGCCGGGTTCAGATCCCGGAGCCCGGTGCGCCCGCAGGACCGTGCGGCGTCCACCACGGAGCGGCGTCCGCGCGGACCGGAACGGGCGGCAGACTACCGTAATCGGCGGCGCCTCGCGTCGTACGCCCGCAGGAGGTCGATTGAGCCCGATTCCACTGGCCCGGCTGGAGCCGCTGCGGCCGGCCGTGCTCTCGGGGCCGGGCCCGCGGGCCCTGCGCCGCCTGCTCGAGCTGGGCTTCGTGGAGGGCACGCGGGTGTGCGTGCTGCGGCGCGGGCCCCTGGGCGACCCCGTGGAGCTCGAGCTGCGCGGCTACCGGGTCTGCGTCCGCGCGGCCGACCTGGTGGACCTGAGCGCGCGCCCCCTGGCCGGGGAGGAGGGAGCTTGAGCGCCGCAGGGCTCGCGCTGCAGCCCGGCGAGGCCGCGCGGGTGGCGCTGGTGGGCTCGCCCAACACGGGCAAGACCACGCTGTTCAACGCGCTGACCGGGGCGAGCGCGCGGGTGGGCAACTACCCGGGCGTGACGGTCGAGCGCCGCGAGGGCCGCGTGCTGCGCATCGAGCGCGAGGTGCACGTGATCGACCTGCCCGGAACCTACGGGCTGCGCGGCGAGACGCTCGATGAGCAGGTGACCGAGCAGGTGCTCGACGGGCGCCTGGATGGTGAGGACTCTCCCGGTGCCGTGCTCCTGGTCCTCGACGCGACCACACTGCGGCGCGGTCTGGCGCTCGCGGTCGAGGTGCTGCGCCGCTACCCGCAGCGGTCCTGCGCGCTGGCCGTCACCATGATCGATGAGCTTGCCGCGCGCGGTGGCCGCCTCGACCTGGGCCGGCTCGGGCGCGAGCTCGGCTGCCCGGTGTTCCCCGTGGTCGGCCACCGTGGCTCGGGCATGGACGCGCTGCGTCGCGCGCTGGAGCGGCCCGAGTCCTGGGAGCGCCCGCCGCCGGCGGCGCCGCTGGACGATCCTGCCGAGCGCTTCGCGCTCGTGGACCGCATCTGGGACGACATCTGCCTGGCCGCTCCGGGCGCCGACACGCGCACCGACCGCATCGATCGCCTGCTGCTGCATCCGGTCGGGGGGCTGCTGGCCTTCGGCGCGGTCATGGTGCTGCTCTTCCAGAGCATCTTCGCCTGGGCCGTGCCCGCCATGGAGGCGATCGAGACTGGCTTCGCGGCGCTGGGCGCGGCCTCGCGCGATACGCTGCCCGCCGGCATCTGGCTGGAGCTCTGGACCGACGGCGTGCTGGCCGGCGTGGGCTCGGTGCTCGTCTTCCTGCCGCAGATCGTGATCCTGTTCGCGCTGATCCACCTGCTCGAGGGCCTCGGCTACATGGCGCGGGCCGCGTTCGTCGTCGATCGCGTGATGGGCAAGGTCGGCCTGCAGGGCCGCTCGTTCGTGGTGCTGCTGTCCTGCTACGCCTGCGCGGTGCCGGGCATCATGGCTGCGCGGACCATCCCCAACCCGCGCGACCGTCTGGCCACGATCCTGGTGGCGCCGTTCATGACCTGCTCGGCCCGGCTGCCGGTGTACACGCTGCTGATCGCCGCGTTCGTGCCGGCCGTCTCGGTGCTCGGCCCGCTGGGTCTGCAGGGCCTGGTCATGCTCGGCCTGTACCTGCTCGGCGCGGTGGCGGCGATCGGCTCGGCCTGGCTGCTCAAGTCCACCCTGATCCGCGGCCGTCCCTCCACGTTCTTCATGGAGCTGCCCCCGTACCGCTGGCCGACCCTGCGGCTGCTCGGCACGCAGATCTGGCGCAGCACGTGGGCGTTCGTTCGCCGCGCCGGCACGGTGATCTTCGTGGCCTCGCTGGTCGTCTGGGTACTGGTCAGCTTCCCGTCGGCCGAGCCCGATGCGTCGCGCACGCCGGCCGAGCAGGCTGCCGCCGATCTCGAGGCCAGCGTTGCCGCGCGGCTGGGCCACGCCATCGAGCCCGCGATCGAGCCGCTCGGCTACGACTGGAAGATCGGCGTGGGCCTCGTCGCCAGCCTGGCCGCACGCGAGGTCATCGTGGCCACGCTGGCGCAGATCTACGCGGTGGGCGACCCCGACGACTTCGGCGGCCTGCGCCAGGCGCTGCGCGACGACGTCGACCCGCGCACCGGCGAGCCCGTCTTCGATCTGCCCACCGCGCTGTCCCTGCTGGTGTTCTTCGTCTTCGCGCTGCAGTGCACGTCCACCATCGCCGTCATGGCCCGCGAGACCGGAAGCTGGCGCTGGCCCGCCTTCGCCTTCGTCTACATGCAGACCCTGGCCTGGACCGCCGCCTTCGTCACCTACCGAACCGCCGCCCTCTGGCTCTGAAACCCCCGCACCCACGGACACCGACCCACCACCCGACCCACCGCACGAGCCCACCACCCGACCCGCCGCCCGAGCCACCGCGAAGCAGCGGGACGGGCGGATTTCTCCAGGGGCCGACGGGTCGACCGGAGGGAGGGGACCCGCGGCCCCTGGAGAAATCCCGCCCGGCCCGAGGCCCACGAAGCACCGGAGCCCCGAAGCATTAGGCCTCAAATCTCAAGAAGAACTAGAGATCTTCCTCGCGCCGCCCGTAATCCAGATCGCCGGACGCGAACGCCGCGAAGAGCTCGTCGTCCTGGGCCCCGAGGTACTCCATCAGGAACAGGGCCAGCGCCTCGCAGTCCTCGGCCGAGCGCGTCGCGGCCTCCGTGTTGGTCAGGTCGACCGGCAGCACGCTGGAGAACTGCGGCGCTCCGTCGATCGAGACGATGACCTTCCCGGAGCGGTCGCCGCTGTACTGGTACTCGAAGTCGAGCCGCGCGATGCCCTGCTTGCGCCGCTCGATCCGGTCCTCGGCGTGGCGCACGGCCAGGTCGTAGTCCTGGCTGAGCACGTCGATCAGGGTCTCCTCGAACTCCCGCTCCAGGACCTCGGTCTCGCGGACCATCGCTGTCTCCTTGCCCTCCCGGACACTGCCGTGCTCTTTCGGCGCGGCCCGGGCGAAGTTTGAGCCGGATGTCACAATCCGGCGCCGTGCGTCGCCCCTCGCCGTCGTTCGTGTGCAGCGAGCCCGCAGCGGTCGTCCGCTCACGGGGGGCGCGTGGCGCGCCTGGCATCCCGTGACCGGTCTGGCCGTCGCCTTCTTCGGCGTCTTCGGCTACCTGCTGGTCAGCGTGGGTGCGGTGCAGGCCGAGCTGGTCGCCGCGCTGGGCCTGGACCTCACCCGTACCGGCGCGCTCGGGGCCGCCTTCTCGGCCGGTCTGGGTGCCGGCCTGGCACTGGCGGGTCCGTGGGTGGACCAGGGCCACCTCCGGGCAACGCTGGCCGGCGCCTGCGCGCTGGCCGCGCTCGCGCTCGCCAGCCTGGGGCCGGACTCCGGATACCCGCAGCTCTGCGTGGCGCTCGGGCTCGCAGGCCTCGGGACGGGCGCGGCCGAGACCGGGCTCAACGCCGCGGTCGCCGCGCGCGGGGGCGTGCGCCGGCTGACCGCGGTGCACGCGGCCGCCAGTGTCGGCGCCGTGCTGGGGCCGGTGCTCGCGGCGCAGGCGGTGGAGGTCGGCGGCTGGAGCGCCGCGCTGCGGGCGCCGGGCTGGGTGCTGCTGGCGGTGGCGCTGGCCGCGCTGCTCGTCCGCTAAACGCGCCCGGCGCGCGCGCCGGGCGCGTCGGCGGCGCGGCCCGGGCCGCGCGCGCTGCTGCCGTTCGCGGTAGCGGTGGCGGCGTACGTGGGCTTCGAGCTCGCGCTGACCGTGTTCGCGACGCCCTATGCGATCGACGCGCTGGGGCTGGGTGCCGGGCGCGGACGCAGCTCGATCAGCGCACTCTGGCTCGGCCTGCTGCTCGGACGCCTGGGCATTCTGGCGCTGCCGCGAGGCGCGGGGGCCGGCTACCTGGCGGTGGCGGGCTGCGGCGCGCTGCTCCTGGTGCTGCTGGGCACGGGGCTGCGCGCCCCGGTTCCCGAGGTCTGGCTGGCGGCCGTCGGCCTGTGCCTGGGCGGCGCGTTCCCTGTCCTGATCGCGCTGGCGGCGGCGCGCTTCCCACGAGCGCCCGGGACCGCAGCGGGCCTGGTCGCGGCTGCGGGCTCGATCGGCGGCTTCGCGATCCCGTGGATCACCGGCGCGGTGGGCGATGCGCTCGGCGTTGCAGCGGCGATCGCCAGCCTGTCCGTGTGGTGCGCGGTCCTCGCGGGCGTCGGCGCGCGCCTCCGCGGCGCGTCCTGAGCCGGAGCGCCGCGTGGAGTATGGTGGGCGCATGCCTGGTCCGATCCCTTACAGCGGAAATCCCCTCGACCGCGCCAGCCAGCGGCGCCTGGATCCGGAGTGGGTCGAGGGACGTCTCAGGGATCCCGACACGCGCTTCCTCCCGTTCTGGCGCCTCCAGGTGCTGGTGAAGGAGGGCGAGTCCGCGGCGCTCGGCTGGGCCCGCGCCGACGTGGCCGAGCACGCGGATCCCGGCACCGGCCCGGTGCTGCTGGGCGAGCGCGACGGTGTCACGCACTTCGCCGTCGACGTCTCGCCGCTGGCCGACCCGGTCGACACGCTCGGGCTGGGCGGGGCCGCGCGCTTCACCGACCCGCACGCCGTGGTCGCGGGTCTCGCGGAGGGCGACGCGGGCATCGTCGCGCAGGGGCGCGGGCTGCTGACCTGGCACGCCCGTCACCGCTACTGCGGCAGCTGCGGACAGGGCACGAACGTGGGCCAGGCCGGCTACGTGCGCGTCTGCGGCGAGTGCGACGCCGAGCACTTCCCGCGCACCGATCCGGTCGTGATCATGCTCGCGATCCACGGCGACCGCTGTCTGCTCGGACGCCAGCCCATGTTCCCGGCGGGCATGTGGTCGGCACTCGCCGGCTTCCTGGAGCCGGGCGAGACGATCGAGGAGGCGGTCGCGCGCGAGATCGCCGAGGAGGCCGGGATCCGCGTCGGCGCGGTCGGCTACCAGGCCTCGCAGCCCTGGCCGTTCCCGGCGTCGCTGATGATCGGCTGCCTGGCCGCGGCCGAGAACGAGGACATCACGGTGGACCGCACCGAGCTCGACGACGCGCGCTGGTTCGAGCGCGACGAGGTGGCGCGTGCGCTCGAGGGTACGCACGACGGGATGTTCGTGCCGCCGGCGATGGCGATCGCACACCATCTGATGCGCGCCTGGGTCGACGGGGCCGAGCCCCCGCGCTGACGTCAGCGCGCGCTCGCCTCGCCCATCGCGGCCCCGAGCGCCTCGCCCATCTCGCGCCCGGCCTCCCGCACGTCGCGTCCGCCGGGGTCCTGGGCCACGCGCAGGCCGAACTCGGGCGCGGCGGCGAGCACGTGATCGAAGATGTCGGCCTGGATGTCCTCGTAGTGCGCCCAGACCTGGTCGCGGCTGAAGACGTAGATCTCCAGCGGCAGGCCCTCGCGGGTGGGCGCGAGCTGGCGCACCAGGAACGTCATCTCCTTGTGGATCATCGGGTGCGCCTGCAGGTAGGCGCGCAGGTAGGCGCGGAACGTGCCGACGTTGGTCATGCGGCGGCCGTTGACGGGCTCGTCCGCGTCGACCGCGTGCTCCCGGTTCCATTGCTCGATCTCCTGGCGACGCCGGGCCACGTAGTCCGAGAGCAGCGCCATGCGCCCGAAGCGCTCGAGCATCTCGTCGTCGCAGAAGCGCACCGAGTCGACGTCGATCAGCACCGAGCGCTTGATCCGGCGGCCACCGGACTCGGTCATGCCGCGCCAGTTCCGGAACGAGCTGCTGACCAGCGCCTGTACCGGGATCGAGGTGATCGTCTTGTCCCAGTTCTGCACGCGCACGGTGTGCAGCGAGATGTCGATCACGTCGCCGTCGGCGCCGTGCGAGGGCATCTCGATCCAGTCGCCCTTGCGCACCAGATCGTTGATCGCGATCTGGATGCCCGCGACGAAGCCCAGGATCGAGTCGCGAAAGACCAGCAGCAGCACGGCGCTCATCGCGCCCAGGCCGGTCAGCAGTCCCCAGGGCTCCTTCTGGAGCAGGATCGAGACCGCGAAGATTCCCGCCACGATCCAGGCCAGGATCGTCGCGACCTGCGCGTAGCCCAGGATCGGCTTCTCCTGGGCCAGGGCGGTGCGATCGTACAGGTCGACGCCGGCGTCGAGCAGGCTGCTCGCGGTGCGTACGGCGACCAGCACCATCCAGAGCTGCGTCAGGCGCTGGATCCAGATCTCCGCGGTCTCGCCGAACGCGTTGGCGGACACGTAGACGACCACGGCCGGAGCGATCTGCGCGGCGCGGGCCAGCACGCGGTGCTGGACCAGGGCGTCGTCCCAGCCGGCGGCGCTGCGCGAGATCATGAAGTGCACCGCGCGCAGCAGCAGCCGTCTCACGATCAGGTCGGCCAGCCAGGCGAGCAGCACGATGGCGGCAGCGGCGGTGAGGTGGCCGGCCAGGCGCGCGGCATCGCCCTCGAGGCCCAGCTCTCCGGTCAGCCCGACCAGCGCCTCGATCACGTCGCGCCGTCCGCGTCCGCGGGGCCGCTGCCGGGCTCGCCCTCGTCGTCGGCGTCGGGCAGCAGGCGCTGGGGCGCGACGTCGATCGTGCGCGACTCCGAGATGTCGTCCGAGGCCGCCCCGAGCTCGCGGAAGCGCCGCGCCGTCACGAGCACGCGCCGCTCGTAGGAGCCGGTGGCCTTGTTGTACGCCTTCACCGAGCCCTCGAGCGCGCGCCCCAGCGCGTCGAAGTGGCCCTTCATCGTGCCGAGCCGGTCGTGGAGCTCGCGGCCCAGGGCGCTGATGCGCTGCGCGTTCTCGGCGAGCTGCTCCTCGCGCCAGCCCGAGGCGACCGCGCGAAGCAGCGCGATCAGGGTGGTGGGGCTGGCGAGGATCACCTTCTCGCGCACCCCGTGCTCGATCAGCGAGGGATCGGCGTCGAGTGCGGCACCGTAGAAGGCCTCGCCGGGCAGGAACATCACGACGAACTCCGGGGCGCGGCTGAACTGCGACCAGTACGACTTGGCACCGAGGCCGCGCAGGTGGTCGCGGACGTGGCGCGCGTGCGCCCCGAGGTGCAGCTGCCTCTTCTCGTCGTCGGGCGCGTTCATCGCCTCCAGGTACGCGTGCAGGGGAGTCTTGGCGTCGACCACGACCTGCTTGCCGCCCGGCAGGCGAACGACCAGGTCGGGCCGCTGGCTGCGCTCGCCGTCGCTCGTGGTGGCCTGCGACTCGAAGTCGCAGTAGTCGACCATCCCGGCCATCTCGACCACGCGGCGCAGCTGCAGCTCACCCCACTGGCCGCGCACGTTGGGCTGGCGCAGCGCGCGCACCAGGCTGGCGGTCTCCGTCTGCAGGTTCTGCTGCGTCTGGGCGAGCGAGCGCACCTGCTCGGTGATCGCGGTGTACGCCCCGTGGCGCTGCTTCTCGATCTCGCGGATCTGTCCGTCGACCTTGTCGAGCGCCTGCGACACCGGCTGCAGGGCGCGCTCGATGGCCCGCTGACGCTCGACCAGGGACTGGTCCGCCTGCTTGCTCTGCGCCTCGAAGGTGGTCTTGGCGGCCTCGAGGAAGCGCCGCTGGCTGCGCTCGAGCGCCTCGGCCGAGAGCGCCTCGAAGGCCTCGCGCATCTGCTGCTCGGCCGCCTGGATCAGCTCCAGCTTCTCGTCGGAGCTGCGGCGCTGGTCGGCCAGCTGCTGCTCGAGCACCGCGGCGCGGCGGTCGAGGTCGATGCGCGCGCGCTCGGTTGCCTGCCCGCGCTCCTCGGCGGCCTGCGCGCGCAGTGCCTGCTCGTCGGCGCTGTCGGCCAGCTCGCGCGCTGCTCGCCCCAGGCTCCGGGCGCGCAGCAGCAGGACCAGCAGCGCGACGCTCAGGACCGCGGCGAGCGCGCCGAGCGCCAGGGCCAGGTCCAGCGGCGCCCAGGTCACGGAGCGGCGGCCCCCGTCGCGGTCCACACCGTGCGCTGGAAGGCCTCGGGGCCGACGAAGCCCGCGCCCCAGGTCGCGTCGAGGTCGGCGGTGGGGTCGCCGGCGACCCAGGTCTCGAGATCGGTGCCCGCAGCCCGCGCCGCCCGGGCGCGGCGCAGCACCTCTGCCACGGCGTCGCGGTAGCGCTGCAGGTCGGCGCGGGTCGACAGCGGCCCGTGCCCGGGAATGATTCGCGTCTGCTCGTCGGCGAGCGCCAGGCCGCGATCGATCGCGGCCAGCATGCCCTCGACCGAGCCGCCGCTGTCGAGGTCGATGAAGGGGTAGCGCCCGGCGAAGAACACGTCGCCCAGGTGCAACACGTTGGCGCGCTCGAAGCGGACGATGGCGTCGCCGTCGGTGTGCGCGTGCGGCACATGCTCGACGCGGATCACCTCGCCGTTGAAGTGGAACGTGACGCCGTCCGCGAAGCTGATCACCGGTCGCGCGATGGCGGGGGCGGCGGGCACCGGTCGCCCGCGCAGGGTCTGGTCGCTGGAGAGCCGCTCGCGCACGGCGTCGTGGGCGACGATGACCGCGCCCGCGCGCCCGAGCAGCTCGTTGCCGCCGCTGTGATCTCCGTGCCAGTGCGTGTTGAGCACGAAGCGCACGGCGCCCGGCCGGATGCGTTCGAGCGCGGCGCGGATCCTGGGGATCAGCGGCGCGAACTGGTCGTCGATGATCAGCACGCCCTCGTCGCCCGCGCTGACCCCGATGTTCCCGCCCTGGCCCTCGAGCATCCACACGCCCGGCTGCACCTCGGTGGGGCGGATCTCGACGGACGCGAGATCCTGCGCGGCCGCGAGCGGCACCGCGGTGAGCAGCCACGCGGCCGCGAGTGTCGTGACCCGGCGATCGACACGCATGTTCATCTCCCACCCCTTGCAGACCCCGCCGGGAGGATGGCACGGGTGGCGCGTTCGCGGTAGTCGCATTGACCGGGCCGCGGGCCCCGGCCATCCTGAGCGTGTGTCGCGGCGGAGCTGCATCACGCCCGAGGGCTTCCGGAAGCTCCAGCAGGAGCTCGAGCGGCTCTGGAAGCTGGAGCGACCGCTCGTCACGCGGGAGGTCGCCGATGCCGCGGCGCTCGGCGATCGCTCCGAGAACGCCGAGTACATCTACGGCAAGCGGCGGCTGCGGGAGATCGACGCGCGCGTGCGCCACCTGCGCCGGCGGCTGGAGGAGCTCACGGTGATCCGGCCGGGGGAGGTCGAGGACCGCGAGCGCGTCTTCTTCGGCGCCTGGGTCACGCTCGAGACGGACTCCGGTGAGGAGGTGCGTTACCGCCTGGTCGGTCCCGACGAGACCGACGTGGACCGCGGCTGGATCAGCGTGGAGTCTCCGGTGGGCCGTCAGCTGATGGGCCGCCGCGCCGGCGACGAGGTCGAGGTGAGGCGGCCCGCCGGCGTGACGAGCTTCGAGATCCTCGAGATCGCCTACGCCGGCGGCGCGGAGCCCGGGGCGGCGGGGGGCTGAGGGCGCCGCTGCGGCGACCTGCTTGCCGCCGTGACGCCCACGGGGCAGCATGCTCATCCGGGCGGCGCTGCTGGCCGATGGAGTCCGGAGCCGGACGAGGCCCGTCCCCGCACAGGAGATCGACCCATGAAGCGCACCGTCGCACTGCTCGTGCTGCTCGCCCTGGCCACGCCGGCCGCCGCCGAGGAGCGCTACGACCCGCAGCGCGCCGGACACCCGCTGCGGATCGTCGCCTACGCGCTGCATCCCGTGGGCTACCTGCTCGACCGCCTGGTGCTGTATCCCGCCTGGGTGATCGGCAGCTGGCGCCCGATCGGCGCGCTCGTCGGCCGCGAGGCCGTCGAGCCGGAGCTGCTGCCGGTCTCGCGGGGCGATCTGCCGCGGCGCTGAGCCCGGCGTTCGCGGGCCCAGGGGGCCTGGGCTATATAGCCCGGGTATGCATCTTGCTTACGCCAGGGGCTGGCCGCGGGCCGCTCGCCGGGCCGGGGCGCTGCCGCTCCTGCTGGCGACCCTGGCAGCACCGGGCTGCAGCGAGCTGCCCGAGGCGGTAGCCCTGGTGGCACCCGACCTGCCCCCGGCCGTCCTGGAGGGCGTGATGCTCGAGGGCTTTGCCGGCTCCCGGCCCGAGCTGCGCCTGGACGCCACCCGCGCGCGCATCGACCCGCTGACGCGCGTGGCCCGCCTCGAGCAGGTGCGCATCGACATGGCGGGCGCGGCCGGCCGCGGGACCCTGCGCGTCACGGCGCCGCGGGGCGAGGTCGATCTCGACACCGAGGCGTTCCGGCTGCTGGGCGGGGTGGTCGGCGAGATGGGACCGGGCGAGCGCTTCACCACCGATGCCGTGCGCTCCAGCCCGGAGGGGCTGCTGATCTCCGACGGCCCGGTCCGCCTGCGCCGCCCCAACCTGGACCTGACGGCCGCACGGATGCGCCTCGACCCGGACGAGCGCAGCGTGCGCCTGAGTGGCGGCGTCCGTGCGCGCATGAGGCCGCGCTAGCGATGAGCGCCCACCCGCTGCGCGCCGCGGTCCTGGTCGCCGGCCTGATCCTGCTGCCGGGCTCCGCACGCACCGAGGAGGCCGCCAGCGGCACGGATCCGGCGCGGGCCAGCGCGGCCGCCGAGCGCCTGGGGCTGGCGGTGGACGCCAGCGCGCCCATGACCATCGAGGCCGACGAGCTCGAGGCCAGCCAGGCCGACGACGGGCGCGATCGCGTCGTCTTCGAGAAGCGGGTGAAGGTGGCGCAGGGCGGCATGGTCCTGCACTGCGACTGGCTCGAGGCGATCTACCCGCCGCGCGTCGAGGGCGAGTCGGGGGGCCAGCCCCAGCGCATCACGGCGCGCGGGCAGGTCCGCATCGAGCAGGGCGGCAACGTCGCGCGCTGCAGCGAGGCGGTGTTCAACAACCAGGCCTGCTCGGCGGAGTGCACGGCCAGCGAGGGCCGCGCCACGCTGAGCCGGGGCGAGGACCTGATCTCGGCCGACCGGATCTTCTTCGACCTCTGCGACGGCGTGCTCAAGGCGCGCGGCAAGGTCCTGATCGAGACGCGGCCGGTGGACACGAGCGAGTGAACGAGACCCTGCACGCGACGGACCTGTGCAAGTCATTCTCCGGCAAGGAGGCGGTACGCGACGTGCGCATCGCCGTGGGACCGGGGGAGATCGTTGGGCTTCTGGGCCCCAACGGGGCCGGCAAGACCACCACCTTCAACATGATCGTGGGACGCATCCGGCCCACCACCGGCCGCATCTTCCTGGGTGAGGAAGAGATCACCGATCTGCCGATGTACCAGAGAGCACGGCTCGGCATCACCTATCTGCCGCAGGAGCCGTCGATCTTCCGGAAGCTGACCGTGGAGGAGAACGTCCTGGCGATTCTCGAGAGCCAGCCGCTATCGCGACGCGAGCGACAGGAGCGCCTGCGCGAGCTGCTCGGCGAGCTGGGCCTGACGGAGAAGGCCCGCCAGAAGGCCTCGACGCTCTCGGGTGGCGAGCGGCGCCGCGTGGAGATCACGCGGGCGCTGGTGCTCCAGCCGCGCTTCATCCTGCTCGATGAGCCCTTCGCGAACATCGATCCGATAGCGGTCAAGGATCTGCAGCAGCTCGTCGATCGGCTGCGTCAGCGGGAGATCGGCATCGTCATCACCGACCACAGCGTGCGCGAGACGCTCGCGATCTGCGATCGCGCCTACATCATCAAGGACGGGCGGATCATCCGCGAGGGCACCCCCGCGGAGATCACGGCCGACCCGACGGTCCGCGAGATCTATCTCGGGGAAGACTTCCGGATGTAGGCGGATGGCGCTGGATCTTCGACAGACCGTCAAGCTCAGCCAGCAGCTGGTCATGACGCCCCAGCTGCAGCAGGCGATCAAGCTGCTGCAGCTCTCGCGCATGGAGCTGGTCAACACGATCCAGCAGGAGCTCCAGGAGAACCCCGTCCTCGAGGAGACGCTCGACGACGAGGGCGAGGGCGACCCCGAGGCGGAGGGCGCCAGCGACGACGTCGAGGCCGCGGCACCCGAGCCGGCCACCGAGGAGCCCGCTGCCGAGGAGCCGGAGCCCACGGCCGAGGAGATGATCAGCGACGTCGAGTGGGAGAACTACATCGAGTCAGCGCCGCAGACGAGCCTGTCGCGCGACCACGACGACCGCCCGCCCATCGACGCGAACCTGACCGAGTCCACCTCCCTGAGCGATCACCTGCTCTGGCAGCTCGGCTTCGCCGACATGACCGATACCGAGCGCGAGTTCGCGATGCTCGTCATCGGCAACCTGAACGACGACGGCTACCTCGAGGACGAGCTCGAGTCGATGGCCATCGAGGCCGGCGTGGATCTGGATTTCGCCGCGGACGTCCTGCGGCGGCTGCAGCTCTTCGACCCGATCGGCGTCGCGGCGCGCAGCCTCTCGGAGTGTCTGCTGGTGCAGATGCACGCGGCCGAGGTCGACAGCGCGCTGGCGCTCTGCATCGCCGAGAAGCACCTCGACCTGCTGCAGCGCAAGGACTACCGGGGGATCGGGCGCGCGGAGAACGTCGAGATCGAGGATGTCTCGGCCGCCGCGCGGGTGATCGGCAGCTTCGAGCCGCGTCCCGGCCGCGCGTTCTGCGGCGACGATCCGGTGTACATCACGCCGGACATCTTCGTGCACAAGCTCGGCGACGAGTACCACGTGGTCCTGAACGAGGACGGCATGCCGCGGCTGCGCGTGAGCGCGGCCTACCGCGGGGTCCTGGGCAACAAGGATCCCGACTCGAAGGACACGCGCGAGTACGTGCGCGAGAAGCTGCGCTCGGCGGTCTGGCTGATCAAGTCGATCCACCAGCGCCAGCGGACGATCGTGAAGGTCATGAACTCGATCCTGCGCTTCCAGCGCGAGTTCTTCGACCGCGGTTCCGAGGCGCTGCGGCCGCTGAACCTGCGGGACGTGGCCGACGACATCGGCATGCACGAGTCCACGGTCAGCCGCGTGACGACTGCGAAGTACGTGCAGACGCCGCACGGCGTGTTCGAGCTGAAGTTCTTCTTCAACTCGAGCATCCGCACCGCCGATGGCGACTCGATCGCCTCGGAGAGCGTCAAGGAGAAGATCCAGAGGATCATCCGCGCCGAGGATCCGGTCCGGCCGCTCTCGGACCAGAAGATCGCCGAGGCGCTGCGCCGCCAGAAGATCGACATTGCGCGGCGAACTGTGACGAAGTATCGCGAGGCGCTGGGTATCCTGTCTTCGACAAGGCGTCGGCAGATTGGTTAACCTCGCGCGCCTCGAAGGCGGCTCTCGATCGATGAAGCTGACCGACATTCTCGTCCGTGACGCGTGTCTGATCGACATGCAGGCCCGGACCAAGCCCGAGGCGCTCTCCGAGCTCGCCGCGGCGCTGGCCGGGGTGGTCGACGGCCTGGGCACCGACGAGCTGCTCGAGATGCTCCAGGAGCGCGAGAAGCTCGGCACGACCGCCATGGGCGACGGCATCGCGATCCCGCACGCGCGGCTGGAGTCGATGCAGCGCCTGCTGGTGAGCTTCGGGCGCAGTGCGGGCGGGGTGGATTTCGACTCGATCGACGGGGCGCCGACGCACCTGTTCTTCCTGCTCGTGGCTCCGGGCAAGGAGGGCAGCGCGCACCTGCTGACCCTGGCGCGGCTCTCCAGGATGCTCACGTCCGGGGCCTTCCGGGAGCGCCTGGCGACCCTCTCGAGCGTCGACGACCTGTTCGCCGCGATCGAGGCCGAGGAGGCCGGCCAGCCGTGACCTCCAGGGCGCCGGTGCGGGAGCACGGCAGCCTTGTGGAGATCGCGGGGATCGGCGTGCTGCTGCGCGGGCGCAGCGGCATCGGCAAGAGCGAGTCCACCCTCGAGCTGGTGATGCGCGGGCACCGCCTGGTGGCCGACGACGTGGTGCTGATCGAGGCCGGCGAGGAGGGCCTGGTCGGCCGGGCCGACGAGCTGATCGGGCACTACATGGAGCTGCGCGGCATCGGGATCGTCCACGTGCCGAGCCTGTTCGGGCGCAACGCGGTCGTGGAGACCCACGGGATCGATCTGGTGGTCCAGCTCGAGGCCTGGGGCAGCGGCGAGGTCGAGCGCATGGGTCTGGAGCGCGACGAGGTGGAGATCGCCGGCCGCCGGCTGCCCTGGGTCCACCTGCCTGTGGCCCCGGGCCGGAACATCGCCAGCCTGATCGAGGTGGCCGCCCGCAACCACCTGGGCCAGCAGCAGGGCGCCCCGGGCGCGGCGGAGCTGGAGGCACGTGTCGCCGCCCGTCTGCGCGAGGGCGGCGGCTGAGAGGGGCCCGGCCGATCAGGGGGCGAAACTCCGGGGTTCGCCCCTTTACCGGCCCCGCCCGGGTCCTAAACTCCCAGCGCTCGGCCCCGCCTGTCGCGGGCCGCCCCTTCCGGAGGATGCCCCGTGATCGGCGTCGTGATGGTGACCCACAATCGCCTGGCCGAGGAGTTCCTGCAGGCGCTGCGGGTGATCATCGGCCCCTGCGAGCACGTCTTCGCGGTGGGCCTGGATCCCACGACCACCTCGCCCGAGGACATGCGCGGCCGGATCGACAAGACGATCCAGCAGGCCGAGCAGGGCCACGGGGTCCTGCTGCTGGTCGACATGTTCGGGGGGACCCCGTCGAACCTCTCACTGGCCTTCCTCGAGGAGAACCGCGTCGAGGTGGTCACGGGGCTGAACCTGCCGATGCTGGTGAAGGTGGCCGAGACCGGTGAGCCGATCGAGGTCGCCGAGCTCGCGGCGATCGCGCGCGACTACGGCCGGCGCAACATCTCGGTGGCCAGTGACAAGCTGGGCGGGAAGGGCGACGACGGGGCGGGACCTTGAGCCGGGCCGAGGCGGCCTGCGAGATCCGCAACGAGCTGGGCCTGCACCTGCGGGCCGCGGCGGTCTTCGTGAAGCTGGCCGAGCAGTTCCGCAGCGAGATCCAGCTCGAGCGCGACGGTCAGAGCGCCAACGGCAAGAGCATCATCGCGCTGGTGACCCTCGCCGCGACCAAGGGCACGCCCGTCCGGGTGCTGGCGCAGGGGCCCGATGCCGACGACGCGGTGGCCGCGCTGTCGGACCTGATCCGCGACCGTTTCGGAGAGGAGCGGTGAGCGCGCCGGAGCCCACGCGCAGCGGGCTCCCGGCCTCCCCGGGGATCGCGATCGGGCCCGCGTACGTGCTGCGGCGTGAGCGCATGGTGATCCCGGAGCGGCGCATCGAGGCCGACGAGGTCGACGGCGAGGCCGAGCGCCTCGAGGCGGCCTTCGCCACCACCCGCGGTCAGCTCGACGAGATCCGCGCCGGGATCGAGGGGACCGGACTGGTCGGAGATGTCTTCGACGCCCAGTTCCTCTTCCTCGAGGACCCGACGCTGCGCGAGCACTCGGCGCAGAACGTGCGCGTGCTGGGGCTGAACGCCGAGTGGGCACTGCAGCGCGAGCTGCGGCGCGTGCAGGCGCTCTTCGAGGGCGTGGCCGACGCGTACATGCGCGAGCGGGCCGCCGACGTGGGCCACGTGGTGCGCCGCGTCCAGCAGGTGCTGATGGGGCGCGAGCCGGAGGGGCTGAGCAACGCCCCGCCGGGCTGCGTGGTCGTGGCCGAGGAGCTCGGCCCGGGCGACGTGGCGCAGGTCACACGCGAGCAGGTGGCCGGCTTCGTGACCGAGACCGGCTCGCGCACCTCGCACGTGGCCATCATGGCCCGCAGCCTCGGCATCCCGGCGGTGGTCGGGGCGGGCAGCGGCCTGGTCGCCCAGATCGACGACGGCGAGGAGGTCGTGATCGACGGGCGCAGCGGCCGCGTCTACGTCGGGCCCGATGGGGCCACCGTCGAGCGCTACCGCGAGCAGGCCCGGCTGCTGATCGACACGGAGCGCGAGCTGCTGCGCTACGTGCACCTGCCGGCGGAGTCCCGCGACGGCGTGCGCATGACCATGCTGGCCAACATCGAGTCGGTCGAGGAGATCGGCGACGCGCTGCGCTTCGGAGCGGAGGGCGTGGGCCTGTTCCGCACCGAGTACCTGTACATGAACCGCGCGGACCTGCCCTCGGAGGAGGAGCAGTTCGACGTCTACCGCAAGGTCCTGGAGGCGTGCGCGCCCCACGACGTCGTGATCCGTACGCTCGACCTCGGCGGCGACAAGGTCCCCACGGGGCTCGCGCTCGCGGAGGAGGAGAATCCGGCCCTCGGGCTGCGCGGCATCCGCATGTACCAGGACCGCCCCGCGGTCTTCCACACGCAGCTGCGCGCGCTCCTGCGCGCGAGCAGCGCCGGTCGTCTCAAGGTGCTGATCCCGATGGTCTCCACGCTGGGTGAGTTCCAGTTCGCGCGCGACACGCTCGAGCAGCTCGCGGCCGAGCTGCGCGCCGCGGGGCACGTGGTCAGCGACGACATCCCGCTGGGCGCGATGGTCGAGACCCCGGCCGCGGCGGTGATGGCCGACCTGCTCGCACCGCGCACGGACTTCCTCTCGATCGGCACCAACGATCTGCTCCAGTACACCCTGGCGGTGGACCGCACCAACCAGCAGGTCGCCTACCTGTACGAGCCGTTCCACCCGGCCCACCTGCGCATGGTCCAGCAGATCTGCCAGGCGGGGCGTCGGGCCGGCATCACCGTGGGCATGTGCGGCGAGATGGCCGGCGATCCGGCCAATCTCTGGATCCTGCTGGCGCTGGGCGTGGGCGAGCTGTCGATGGCCCCGTTCTCGATCCCGCTGATCAAGAAGATCCTGCGCGACTCGACGGCCGGCGAGGCGCGCGAGCTCCTGGCCACCGTGCTCCGCCTCGACAGCGCCGAGGAGATCCGCGAGCGCGTCGAGGAGCGCATGCGCGCCCGCTTCCCGGTCGAGCTCGCCTACCACGCCGGCGAGGGGTAGCCGCGGGCGGGCGGCGCCTCGCGGGCGCCTTGCTACAGTCGCAGCGCTCCCCGAGGAGACCCACCCCATGTCCAGCCGCCGCTACTTCACCTCCGAGTCGGTCTCGATGGGCCATCCCGACAAGCTGGCCGATCAGATCTCCGACGCCATTCTCGATGCCTACCTGGCGCGGGACACCGGCAGCCGCGTGGCCTGCGAGACCCTGGTCAAGACCGGTTTCGTCACGGTGGCCGGCGAGGTCACGTCCACGGCGACCGTCCCGGTGCCCGAGATCGTGCGGCGCACCGTGCTCGAGGTTGGCTACGACGACACCGCGGCCGGGCTCGACGGCAACGGCTGTGGCGTGCTGGTGGCGCTCGAGGAGCAGAGTCGCGACATCTCGCAGGGCGTGACCGAGGGCGAGGGCCTCTACAAGGAGCAGGGTGCGGGCGACCAGGGTCTGATGTTCGGCTTCGCGTGCGACGAGACGCCGGAGCTGATGCCGGCGCCCATCATGTTCGCCCACCAGCTCATGGCGCGGCAGGCCGAGCTGCGGCTCTCGGGCGAGCTCGACTTCCTGCGCCCCGATGCCAAGAGCCAGGTCACCATCGAGTACGACGGCCACACGCCGCGCCGCATCGACGCGGTGGTGCTCAGCACCCAGCACACCCCCGACATCGGTCACGGCGATCTCACCAAGGCCGTGCTCGAGGAGATCATCCGGCCCGTGCTGCCGGCCGGGCTGCTCGACGACGACACCAAGTTCTTCGTCAATCCCACCGGACGCTTCGTGATCGGGGGACCCCACGGCGACGCCGGGCTCACCGGGCGCAAGATCATCGTGGACACCTACGGCGGCATGGGCCGCCACGGCGGCGGGGCGTTCTCCGGCAAGGACCCGAGCAAGGTGGACCGCTCGGCGGCCTACGCGGCGCGCCAGGTGGCCAAGACGCTGGTGGCGGCCGGGGCCGCGAAGCGCTGCGAGGTCCAGCTCAGCTACGCGATCGGCGTCGCCGAGCCGGTCTCCATCCAGGTCGACACCTTCGGCACCGGCGCGGCCGAGGAGTCGGACCTGGTGCGCTCGGTGCGCAAGCACTTCGATTTGACGCCGCGCGGGATCATCGAGAGCCTGGATCTCCTGCGGCCGATCTACCGGCAGACGGCGTGCCACGGCCACTTCGGCCGCGAGGAGCCGGACTTCACCTGGGAGCGCACCGACAGGGTCGACGCGGTGCGCCGCGACCTGGGCCTGTAGCGGCGGCGACGAGCGAGGAGCGCAGCGATGGACGAGAGCAGCGGCTACAAGGTCGCGGACCTGGGCCTGGCCGAGTGGGGCCGCAAGGAGATCCGCCTGGCCGAGCACGAGATGCCGGGGCTGATGACCCTGCGCGAGCGGCACCGCGCCGCGCAGCCGCTCGCCGGCGCGCGCATCATGGGCAGCCTGCACATGACGGTGCAGACCGCGGTGCTCATCGAGACGCTGGCCGAGCTGGGCGCCGACGTCCGCTGGGTCAGCTGCAACATCTTCTCCACCCAGGATCACGCCGCGGCCGCCGCGGCGGTCGGTCCCCGGGGTACCGCGGAGTCGCCCTCGGGGGCGGCGGTCTTCGCCTGGAAGGGCGAGACCCTCGAGGAGTACTGGGACTGCACGAAGCGCGCCCTGCTCTGGCCCGACGGGCGCGGCCCGGACCTCATCGTCGATGACGGGGGAGACGCCACCCAGCTGGTGCACAAGGGAGCGGAGTACGAGGCCGCCGGCAAGGTGCCCGAGTTCGATCCCGATGCCGACTCCGAGGAGTGGGGCGTGGTCCTCGAGCTGCTGCGGGCCACCCAGGCGAGCGAGCCGGGTCTGTGGACGCGGCTGGCCGCCGGCATCCGCGGCGTGAGCGAGGAGACCACCACGGGCGTGCACCGCCTGTACCAGATGGCGCAGGACGGCACGCTCCAGTTCCCGGCCATCAACGTCAACGACTCGGTCACCAAGTCCAAGTTCGACAACGTGTACGGCTGCCGCCACTCGCTGCCCGACGGCCTGGCCCGCGCCACCGACGTGATGCTCGGCGGCAAGGTCGCGGTGGTCTGCGGCTTCGGCGAGGTCGGCAAGGGCTGCGCCCAGGCGCTTCGCGGTCAGGGCTGCCGCGTGGTCGTCACGGAGATCGACCCCATCTGCGCGCTCCAGGCGGCGATGGAGGGCTTCGAGGTGGCGCGCCTCGAGGACCACCTGAACACGGCCGACATCTTCGTCACCACCACGGGTAACTACGACATCATCACCGCCCGTCACATGGCGGGCATGAAGGACAAGGCGATCGTCGGCAACATCGGCCACTTCGACAACGAGATCGACATGGCCGGCCTCAAGAAGGTGCCGGGGATCCGCCGCGAGAACATCAAGCCGCAGTACGACGAGTGGATCTTCCCGGACGGCCACTCCGTGCTGATCCTCGCCGAGGGGCGCCTGCTCAACCTGGGCTGCGCCACCGGGCACCCGAGCTTCGTGATGTCGGCGTCGTTCACCAACCAGGTGCTGGCGCAGCTCGAGCTCTGGACCAACGGGGGCAGCTACGAGCGCAAGGTGTACGTGCTGCCCAAGAAGCTCGACGAGGAGGTGGCGCGGCTGCACCTCGAGCAGCTCGGCGTGCGCCTCACCGAGCTCACGCCCGAGCAGGCCGCGTACCTCGGCGTGCCCGTCGACGGTCCGTACAAGCCCGAGCACTACCGCTACTGAGGGACGTCGCGCGCCGGTGCGGCTCCGGCGAGGCGCTGCGGGCGTGGGGGCAGCCCCCCGGCTCGTTGACGGGCCCCTCCCTATCTGCGATATGTCGCCAGCCGTATGGGTGAGCGCACAGCTCTCGGGGGGTGGATCGTCGGGGCACTCGCGCTCGTCGCGGTGCTGGGCGCAGCGGCGCGCGTACCCGCGCAGGCCGGCGATCTCGTCGTGCGCGTGCGTGACTCGGGAGGCGAGATCCGCGCCGTGGATCTCGAGACCTACGTGGAGCGCTCCGTCGCCGCGGAGGTCTACGCCAGCTGGCCCGCCCAGGCGCTGCGGGCCCAGGCGGTCGTGGCGCGGACCTACGTGCTGCACCAGCGACAGGTGAACGGCGCGAATGCTCACGACGTGGAGTCCAGCGTGCTCTCGCAGCGCTACCGCGTCGGGCGCGTCAGCGAGCGCGTGCGTGCCGCGACCGAGGCGACCCGCGGCGAGTACCTGGCCTTCGGGCCCGCCCAGACGCCGATCCTGGCCGCGTTCCACTCGTCGGCCGGCGGTCGCACGGCCGCCGCCGGGGAGGTCTGGGGGCTCGACCTGCCGTACCTTCGCCCCGTGGATTCGCCCGACGACGCGGCGCCGGACTTCTTCTGGTCCTACGAGATCGACGTCGAGGACCTGCGCGCGGCCCTGATCGAGGCCGGCTGGCCCGCGGGGACGGGGACGGAGGTCCGCATCGTCGATCGCAGCCCCAGCGGACGCGCCCGCCGCGCCGAGGTGCTCGGCCTGGATCTCTCCGGGCGCGAGCTGCGCCAGGTCCTGGGTGGTCGCGCCCTGCGCAGCGCGCTGTTCGACGTGCGGGTGGACGGAGCCGTGGTCCGCTTCCTCGGCAGCGGGGCCGGGCACGGGGTCGGGCTGTGCCAGTGGGGCACCCGGGAGCTGGCGCGCCGGGGCCGCTCTTACAGCGAGATCCTGGCGCACTATTATCCCGGCACCACGCTGCGTCGGATCGGCGATCCGGCGGACGTGGCGAGCGGATCCCGCGCCCGCTGAGCCGGCCCCGACCCGGCCCGCTGCGCGCCCAGAAGCCTTCCAGGGGGAGTCATGGCCGATCCCGCACAGCCCAGCTTCATGAGCACGCTGCTGCTCTTCGCGGCCTTCGGGCTGTTCTTCTATGCCCTGATCATCCGGCCCCAGCAGCGCCGCGACAAGGAGCACAAGCAGATGCTCGCGCGGGTCGCCAAGGGCGACCAGGTCGTGACCAGCGGCGGTCTGCACGGCCGCGTGACCGGCGTGACCGATGACGTGCTCACGCTCGAGGTCGCCAGCGGCGTGCGGGTGAAGATCGACAAGGGCGCCATCGGCCGGCGGCTGCCGGGCGCCGAGGGGGACAAGACATGAGCCTGCGCTGGAAGGCGATCTGGGTCGCGGCGCTCGTCGGGCTGATGGGCTGGGCGGCGCTGCCGTCGTTCTTCTCGCCGGCGGCGCGCGAGGCCTCGATCTGGCTGGCCGACGAGGCCATGAACCTGGGTCTGGACCTGCGCGGCGGGGTCTACTGGCTGCTGCGGGTCGACGAGGAGGAGGCGCTGGCGCAGGAGATGCGCACGCTCTCCGGCGTGACCCAGGAGGCCGCGGAGGAGCAGGGCGTCCCCCTCACGGCCACGCACGTGCGCCCGGGCGGGCTGCTCGAGCTCGAGGGCGATCTCGACGCACTCGAGGCGCTGGCGTCGGACACGCTGAGCAACGTGGCCGTGTCGCGGGTCGAGGGCCGGCTCGAGATCCGGCCCGACGCCGATCGCCGCGCGCAGACCATCGAGCGCGCCGTCGGACAGGTGGTCGAGGTGCTGCGCCTGCGCCTCGACGAGTTCGGCGTGACCGAGCCGCTGATCGCGCCGCACGGCGACGACCGCATCATGGTCCAGATGCCCGGGGGCGAGGTCGATCCGGAGGCCGCGCGCGATGCGATCTCGAAGGTCACCTTCCTCGAGTTCAAGCTGGTGCTCGACACGGACGCCAACGAGGAGCTGCTCGCGGCGAAGCACCCCGGCGGCCTGCCCGACGACACCATGATCGTGGTCTCCCGCAATCCCGACGAGACCATCCAGGAGGCATTCCTCGTGCCCGTGGAGCCGGTGCTGATGGGCAGCTTGCTCGACGACGCACGCCTCGACTTCGACCGCCGCAACCGGGCGCGCATCTCGTTCACCTGGAACTCCGAGGGAACCGAGGTCTTCCGCGAGTTCACGGGCGACAACGTCGGCGAGCGTCTCGCGGCCATCCTCGACAGCGAGGTGATCACCGCTCCGACCATCCGCGGTCGCATCGGTCGCAGCGGGGTGATCGAGGGCAGCTTCACGCAGGAGGAGGCCGCGCGCCTGGCCGTGCTGCTGCGCTCCGGCTCGCTGCCGATCGGCATCCACATCGAGGAGGAGCGCACGGTCGGCCCGGCGCTCGGTCAGGACTCCATCAACAACGGCGTGCGCTCGATCCTGCTCGGCGGTGGGCTGGTGATCGTGTTCATGCTGCTGTACTACCGCCAGTGCGGCCTGTTCGCCGACGTGACGCTCGTGGTGAACCTGGTCCTGATCATCGGCGTGATGAGCCTGCTGGGCGCCACCCTCACGCTGCCGGGCATCGCCGGCCTGGTGCTGACCATCGGCATGGCCGTGGACGCCAACGTGATCATCTTCGAGCGCATCCGCGAGGAGCTGCGGCGCGATCAGCCGCTGCGCAGCGCCGTGGCCATCGGCTTCAACCGCTCGCGGCTGACGATCCTGGACGCCAACGTCACCACCCTGATCGCGGCCGTGGTGCTGCTCTCGTTCGGTCGCGGCCCGGTGCAGGGCTTCGGCGTGACGCTGGCCATCGGCATCGCGGCGAGCGTCTTCTCGGCGCTGGTCGTGACCCGGCTGCTCGTTGACTCGGCCCTGGCCCGCAACCCGAATCAGCTGAGGATCTGATGCAGCTCATCTCTCCCGACACGAAGATCGACTTCGTCAGCCAGTCGCGGCTGTTCGCGTGGCTCTCGCTCGCGGCCATCGTGGTGGCGATCACGGTGATGGTCGTGGTCGACATCAACTGGGGCATCGACTTCGCCGGCGGCAGCGTGGTCGAGGTGCGCGTGCCCGAGGTCGCGGGCGACGTGGACGAGGGCGTGGTGCGCCGCGCGGTGGCGGGGGCGGGCTTCGAGGGCGCGACCGTCACCCGGCTGTCCGATCCCACCGACGCGGCCTCGCGCCGCGACTTCGCGGTCCAGATCAAGGAGTCGCGCGAGGAGCGCCCGGAGCTGGGCTCCCAGATCACGGGCGCGATCAGCGCGGCGGTGGGCGCCGAGGTCGAGATGCGGCGGCTCGAGTCGATCGGCCCCCGCGTCGGCGACGAGCTGCGCACCGACGCCGCCCTGGCGCTGATCATCTCCTGGGGCGCGATCATGCTCTACGTGTGGATGCGCTTCGACCTGCGCTACGCGCCGGGCGCCGTCGCGGCCCTGATCCACGACGTGGTGATCACGGCGGGGATCTTCGTCCTGCTCGGCTGGGAGTTCAACCTGCAGGTGCTGGCCGCGCTGCTGGTCGTGATCGGCTACTCGCTCAACGACACGATCGTGATCTACGACCGCATCCGCGAGAACCTCGAGCTGCGCGGCTCGACCCACCTCGAGGACGTGGTCAACCAGAGCATCAACCAGACCCTGTCGCGCACCCTGCTCACCTCGATGACGACGCTGGCGGTCGTGCTCGCCATGGTGACACTGGGCGGCCCGGTGATCCGCGGCTTCGCGTTCGCGCTGCTGATCGGGGTGTCGGTGGGGACCTACTCGACCATCTATGTGGCCAGCGCGCTGCTCATCGCTCTGGAGCGGCGCTTCGGGCCTCCGGGCGCCGGGACGGGGGCTGCGGCGGCCTGAGCCCTTCTGAGGGTCTGGGCCGCCCGCGTCGGGGGATTCCCGCAGGAGCCCGGGTCCCCTCCCTCCGCTCGCCTTGCTCGCTCCGGTCGACCCGAGGTCTCCTGCGGGAATCCTCCGACCCGGGCTCCGCCGGGACCGGGCCGCGGCGCGTCTGGCTGCCGGGTCCGGGGCTGCGGAAGCCGAGGCGGTCGCTGGAGGCAGCTCGGCTGGCCGTCGAGCCCGCCGGGGCTCCCTCAGCCCTGGCCCTTGCCGCCGCTGCCCTGGGGCGGGGGGGTGCCGCCCTGCGGGGGCTTGCTGCCGGGCTGGCCGGGCTTCGCGTCGGGGGAGGGGGCGCCCTGCGGCTTCATGGTGATGGCGCCGTTGATCAGCGCTCCCTCGGCGACGGCCAGCCGGGGGCTGATCAGGTCGCCCTGGATCTGGCCGGTCTCGCGGATCTCGATGCGTTCACTGGCCACGACGTTGCCCGACACCTTGCCGATCACGGTGACCTGCTTGCCCGACACCTCGCCCTGCACGTAGCCGTTGGCGCCGACGGTCAGGTGATGGTTCTTCAGCGTGACGCGTCCCTCGACGCGCCCCTCGATGACGGTGTCCTCGTCGCCCTCGACGTCACCCTTGATGCGCAGCGACTTGCCGATGTTGGCCATGGGTCCGGATCCCCTCGTTGTGCTGCCGGCGGCGCGCGCAGGGCGCTCCGTGGCGGCGGGTGCGGGCGTCGAGGCGAGGATCGACGGCGTGGCGCCGTCGTCTTCCTCGTCCCCGCGCTTGTTCTTGAACAGTGCCATCGGGACCGGCAGTGTAGCCCGTGCCCGGGCGCGGTTCAGCGCGCCACGCCGACGGAGATGCCGCGCGTCTCCAGCAGCGTGGCCTGGGCCCGCTCGAGCTCGGCGATCGAGATCCGGTAGGCCCGCAGCGCCTCGATCTGCTGGCGCTCGGCATCGACGAGATCCTCCTCGATCTCCAGCACCTCCTGCGGCGTGGAGTCGCCCAGGCGCAGGCGCTCCTGCTCGGCGCGCAGCCGCTCGGTCTCCGACGCCTTGCGGCGCTCGGCGGCCCGCACGCCATCCTGGGCGTCCTGCACGTTGCGCACGGCGTTGCGCACGTCGAGGATCACGTTCTGCTCGGCCCGGCGCAGCTCCGTGGTGGCGCGCCGTAGCTCGATGTTGCGCTGCGTGTGCCGCGCCTGGGCGGTGTCGTTGCCCAGCGGGTAGCTGAAGTTGGCCCCGACGAGCCAGCCGTGGTTGCCGTCGTCGCTGAAGAAGTCGTTGAAGGCCTCGCGGCCGTGCTCGGGCAGGCCGGCGATCGTGCCGGTCTTGGGCTCGCCCGACAGGCCACTGTTGGTGAACGACGCCGCGAGGTCCAGGTCCGGCAGGCGCTGGTTGCGGGCGTGCGCCAGGCGCACCTCCGCGTCGTCGACGCGCCGGCGCGCCGAGATCAGCTCGGGGCGGGTGCTCAGCGCGCGCTCCAGCGCCACGTCGGCATCCACGTCGTACGGGATGAAGGTGGGCTCCTGGGTGCGCACCCGCGTGGTGGCGTAGGCACGCTGGTCCGGCGCCAGGATCGCCTGGAGCAGCGTGTCCTCCGCGGTCGCCGCGCGGTTGCGGGCCTGGATGAAGCGGAACTCGCGGTCGGCCACGCCGGCCTCGGCCTCGGTGACCTCCACGCGCGAGACGACGCCGACCTCGTGACGCACGTTGGTCTGCTCCAGCAGGCTGCTGGCCGCCTCGAGGCTCTTGGCGGCGACGCGTCGCGAAGCGCGCTCGGCTGCCAGGTTCCAGTACGCCTGCTCGACCCCGACCACGATGTCCGTCAGCTCGCGACGGAAGTCCTCGGCGGAGATGTCGCTGCCGATCCGGCTCGTGCGGACGGCGAGGCGCGCGTCGTTGCGCAGGAAGTTCTTGAGCAGCGGCAGCGTGATCTGGTTGGTCCACACCGCGCGATACTCGGGCTTGATCGAGGTCACGCCGGAGGTCGTGTCCGTGCGTACCAGGCTCACGTTGGACTCGTACTCCATGCCCCAGGGGACCACGCCCTGCAGGCCCGAGCTGTAGGTCCAGATGTCCTCGCGCACGGTGCCGGTGGTCCCGAAGAAGCTCAGGAAGTTGCTGGCGATCGCCGTCTCGGTGTGCTCGAAGCTGGCGCCCCCGAAGAGCACCGGGTCGAAGCTGCCCGATGCCTCGCGCACGCGCTCGAGCGAGAGCGCGGGCTCGATCCGCGCGACGGCGATGTCGAGGTTGTTCGACAGCGCCAGCTCGACGGCCTCGGGCAGGGTGATCACCGTGTCCTGGCCGATCAGGTCGCCGCGCTCGATCGCGGCGGCGCGATCCGGGAAGGCGGCCAGCAGCACCAGGGGTAGCAGGATGGAGATTTTCATGGGCGGTCCGTCGCTCCTCGCAGCCAGAGGTCCACGATCAGGTCGGCACCGGCCCGCCGCTCCGCCTCTGGAGCGTCGGCCAGGCCGTCGAGAAGCTCGGCCCGCAGGCTGCCGGTGAATGCCAGGGCCGCGCGGCGGGCCGGCAGGTCGCGCAGCTCGCCGCGCTCGATTCCGCTGCGGACGAGCCCCGCCACGAGCTCGACGAACTCGGCGTTCTGCTGGGCGAGCAGCGCGGTGAGCCGCGACAGGGGCTCCGGGGCCAGGCCTCCGGGCTCGAGCAGCGCGCGCAGCAGCCCGCGCTCGGCCGCGGCGTGGTCGAAGCTGGCGCGCGCGAGCGCGCGCAGCCGCGCTGGCGCGTCGGCGTCGGTCGAGACGGCCTCGCTCAGCTGCTCCATCAGGGCCGCGAATCCGACCTCGGCGGTGCGCAGGAGCAGGTCCTCGCGGCTGTCGAAGTACAGGTACACGGTGCCCTTCGAGATGCCCGCCGCGCGGGCGATGCGCTCGACCGAGGCCTCGCGCACGCCGAGCTCGGCGACGACCCGCCGCGCGGCGTCGAGGATCTCGCGGGTCCGGAAGGCCCGGACCAGCTGCTCCTTGGTCTGCGCGGCCGTCTGCAAAGGCGCGAATCCCCCCGGTGGGTGCTGATGCGGGGTCCGCCCCGCCAGTCGGCGCCGCTCCTGCCCCGCCGCCCCTGCCCCACCAGCCGAGCCCGCGAGCGCGGCTCCGTGCCGCGCCCGCGCCGCGCGTTCCGGACCGGATCCGGCGGGCGGGTTGGACGCCGGGGTCAGCCCGCTGACGGGACGGTCGGGAGGGTAGGTCCACGCCACACCCTCGCGCAACTACGGCGCAAGTCCGGGCCCCCAGCGTGCCGATAGGGAGCGTGGGGGAGAGCGGATGGAACACGAGCTGGAGAGCTGGGAGGCACGGATCGGCGAGCTGGCCGTGTACCCGGGGCAGGGTGTGGCGCTGGTCGAGGGCGTGGAGCGCCAGCAGATCGCGGGCGAGTGGCTCGAGCTGATCGTGCTGCGCAAGCTCGAGGACCAGTCGAAGATCATGGTCCCGCAGAGCAACGTCGGGGAGGTCGGCCTGCGCCCGCTCGCCGACGCCTCCGACTGCGCCCGCGTCTGGGAGATCCTGGCGCTCCCGGGCCAGCCCCCCCAGGGCGGGCTGCCGTGGAGCCAGCAGCTGCGCGAGTACCAGGAGACGCTGCGCCGCGGCTCGATCTTCGCGCTCTCCGAGATCGTGCGCGACCTCGTGCACCTCGGCGGCCGCAAGGACCTCTCGGTCGGCGAGCGCCGCGTGCTGGAGTCGGCGCGGGCCCTGCTGGTGCAGGAGCTGGCTGCGGCCGAGGAATCCGCACCCGAGGAGATCGCCGGCCGTCTCGAGCAGGCCCTCGGGGTCGCCACCGCCTGAGCGCCCGCTTACCCTGCCTGCATGAGCGTCGTGGCCATCGTCGTCGCGGCCGGGCGCGGGGATCGGCTCGGCGCCGGGCAGCCCAAGGCCCTGGTCGAGCTGCAGGGGCTCAGCCTGGCCGAGCACAGCGTGCGCGCCCTGGCCGCCGTGCCGGCCGTGGCGGCCGTCCAGCTGGTGCTGCCCGCGGCGCGGCTGGCGGGCCGGGTGTGCTCCCGCCCGCCCGGGGGCGCGGAGCTGCTGCCCCCGGTCGCCGGTGGGGCCACGCGCCAGGCCTCGGTGGCCGCCGGGCTCGAGGCGGCGTGCGCCGCACGGCCGGACGCGGACTGGGTGCTCGTGCACGACGCGGCGCGCTGCCTGGTCGAGCCCGCCGATGCCGAGGCGGTGCTGGCCGCGGCGCGCGCCACCGGCGCCGCCCTGCCGGTGCTGGCCCCTGCGGACACGGTCAAGCGCCTCGACGGGAGCCGCGTGGTCGAGACCCTCGATCGCGCCGCGCTCGGCCTGGCGCAGACGCCCCAGGCGTTCCGCGTGGCGCTGCTGGCCGAGGCGCTGGCGAAGGCGGAGAGCGACGGCTTCGAGGGCACCGACTGCGCCTCGCTGGTCGAGCGGCTGGGCGTGGAGGTGCGCGTCTGCGCGGGGCGGCCGGGAAACTTCAAGGTCACGCATCCCGAGGACCTGCGCCGCGCCGGGGCACTGCTGGGCGCCCGCGAGCCGGGCCCATGACACGTGTCGGTCAGGGCTTCGACGTGCACCGCCTGGTCGAGGGCCGGCCGCTGGTGCTGGCGGGCGTGAACGTCCCGCATGCGCGCGGACTCGATGGTCACTCCGACGGCGACGTCCTGGCGCACGCGGTCGGCGACGCGCTGCTGGGAGCGGTGGCCGCCGGTGACCTGGGTACACACTTCCCGTCCTCCGACGAGCGCTGGCGCGGCGCGTCGGGCGCGCGCCTGCTCGGTCGGGTGTGCGAGCGGCTCGCGAACGGGGGCTGGCGCATCGTGAACGTCGACACCACGCTGATCGCGCAGGAGCCGCGCCTGGCCCCCTGGGCCGACGCGCTGCGCAAGGGGCTGGCGGAGATGCTCGCGCTTGACGCGGCACGGGTGAGCGTCAAGCTCAAGAGCGCCGATCACCTGGGCTCGATCGGCCGCGGCGAGGGGATCGCGGCCCAGGCGGTGGTGCTGGTCGAGCGCGACGGGGGCGCGCGGGGGGAGGGGTCTTGAGCGAGCTGCGCCTGTACAACACCCTGAGCCGGACCCGCGAGCGCTTCGAGCCGCTGGACCCGGCGCAGGTGGG
The DNA here is from genome assembly GCA_029261925.1 of Deltaproteobacteria bacterium. GTDB lineage: Bacteria > Myxococcota_A > UBA9160 > SZUA-336 > SZUA-336 > JAGWBS01. Next base: position 39,534 of record JAJDAJ010000097.1, read on the forward strand.
CGTCTACTCGTGCGGGCCGACGGTCTACAGCCACCAGCACCTGGGCAACATGCGCGCCTACGTGTTCGCCGACCTGCTCAAGCGCACGCTGCGCTGGTTCGGCTGGGAGGTTCGCCACGTCATCAACATCACCGACGTCGGGCACCTGACCGACGACGCGGACGAGGGCGAGGACAAGATGGAGGTGGCGGCGCGACGCAGCGGCGAGTCCGCCTGGGACGTCGCGGAGCGCTGGACCGCCATTTTCAAGCGTGACCTCGAGCGCCTGCGCGTGCTCGAGCCCGACGTCTGGTGCCGCGCGACCGACCACATCGACGAGCAGATCGAGATGATCCGCAGGCTCGAGGCACGCGGCTTCACCTACGTGACCGCCGACGGGGTCTACTTCGACGTGTCCAAGGACCCGGGCTACGGCGAGCTGGCGCGACTGCGGCTCGACGAGCAGGCGCCGGGCGAGCGCATCGAGCACGCCGACGTGAAGCGCAACCGTGCCGACTTCGCGCTCTGGAAGCTCTCGCCGGCCGACGGGGCGCAGCGCCAGATGGAGTGGGACAGCCCCTGGGGCCGTGGCTTTCCGGGCTGGCACATCGAGTGCTCCGCCATGAGCACGCGCTACCTGGGCGAGCAGTTCGACATCCACACGGGTGGCGTGGACCACATTCCGGTGCACCACACCAACGAGATCGCGCAGTCCGAGAACGCCCTCGAGGTGCGCCCCTGGGTGCGCTTCTGGATGCACGGCGGCTGGCTGATGTTCAACGACGAGAAGATGTCGAAGTCCAGGGGCTCCGTGCGCACGCTCGACGACCTGATCGCCGACGGCGTCGATCCGGGGGCCTTCCGCTTCTTCCTGCTCGGCGCCCACTACCGCCAGCAGATGAGCTTCACGGACGAGGCGCTCCAGGGCGCGCGGACGGCCCACGCACGCCTGCTGCGTCGCGCCGCCGAGCTGCGGGCCTCGGAGGACTCCCGCGGCGCCGAGCACGTGGAGGGCTACCGCGAGCGCTTCCGCGAGGCGCTGGCCGACGACCTCAACGCGCCGCGCGCGCTGGCGGTGGTCTGGGAGGTGGTGCGCTCGGGAGAGCTGGGCGACGTGCAGAAGCACGAGCTGCTCTCGGACCTCGACGAGGTGCTGGGCCTGGGCCTGGCCGACGCGGAGCTTCCCGAGGGGGAGAGCGACGCGCGCATCGACGGGCTGGTCCGGGAGCGCGACGAGGCCCGGGCCGCGCGCGACTTCGCGCGCGCCGATGCGCTTCGCGACCAGCTCCAGGCCGAGGGCATCGTGCTCGAGGACAGCCCCGACGGGACGCGCTGGCGCCGTGGCTGACTTCGAGGTCGTCAGCGGCTACGAGCCCTGCGGCGACCAGCCGCAGGCGATCGCCCAGCTCGCGGAGGGGCTCGAGGCGGGCCAGACCCACCAGACGCTGCTGGGGATCACGGGCAGCGGCAAGACCGCCACCATGTCCTGGGTGATCGAGCGCGTGCAGCGCCCGACCCTGGTCATGGCGCCGAACAAGACGCTCGCGGCCCAGCTCTACGGCGAGTTCCGGCGCCTGTTCCCGAAGAACGCCGTCGAGTACTTCGTGTCGTACTACGACTACTACCAGCCCGAGGCGTACCTCCCGACGACCGACACCTACATCGAGAAGGACTCTTCGATCAACGAGGAGATCGACAAGCTGCGCCACTCGGCCACTCGCTCGGTGCTGACGCGGCGCGACGTGATCGTGGTGGCGAGCGTGTCGTGCATCTTCGGCCTGGGATCGCCGGAGACCTACGGCGAGATGCACGCGTTCCTGGCGGTGGGCGACTCCCTGAGTCGCGAGGATCTGCTGCGCAAGCTCGTCGACATCCTGTACGAGCGCAACGACTACGATTTTCACCGCGGAACCTTCCGGGTGCGCGGCGACACGGTCGAGGTCTTCCCCGCCTACGAGGACGAGCAGGCGGTTCGCATCGAGTTCTTCGGCGACGAGATCGAGTCGATCTCGACCATCGATCCGCTCCGCGGCCGCACCCTGGAACGCCTGACGCGTACCGTGATCTTCCCGAACTCGCACTACGTCTCCACGCAGGATCGGATCCAGAAGGCGATCGAGGGCGTGCGCGAGGAGCTCGACGAGCGGATCCAGTACTTCCGCAAGAACGACAAGCTGCTCGAGGCGCAGCGCATCGAGCAGCGCACCATGTACGACATCGAGATGCTCTCGGAGATGGGCTTCTGCCACGGCGTGGAGAACTACTCGCGCTGGCTGGACGGGCGCGGCGCCGGCGACACGCCCTACACCCTGCTCCACTACTTCCCCGACGACTACCTCTGCTTCGTGGACGAGAGCCACGTGGGCGTGCCGCAGATCGGGGGCATGTACCGCGGGGACCGGCGGCGCAAGGAGACGCTGGTCGAGTACGGCTTCCGGCTGCCCTCCGCGCTGGACAACCGCCCGCTGCGCTTCGAGGAGTGGGAGCAGCGCGTGCCGAGCGTGATCTTCGTCTCGGCCACCCCCGCGGACTACGAGCTGCGGCGCAGTGGCGGCGTGGTGGCGGAGCAGGTGATCCGGCCCACCGGGCTCATCGACCCCGAGTGCGAGGTGCGTCCGGCACGCAACCAGGTCGAGGATCTGCTCGAGGAGATCCGCGCCCGCGTCGAGCTGGGTGATCGGGTGCTGGTCACGACCCTGACCAAGCGCATGGCGGAGGAGCTGACGAACTACTACCGCGACGTGGGGGTCCGCGTGCGCTACCTGCACTCGGAGGTCCCCACGATCGAGCGCACCGAGATCCTGCGCGACCTGCGCGCGGGCGACTTCGACGTGCTGGTCGGGATCAACCTGCTGCGCGAGGGCCTGAACCTGCCCGAGGTGAGCCTCGTGGCCATCCTCGACGCGGACAAGGAGGGCTTCCTGCGCTCGACGCGCTCGCTGATCCAGACCATGGGCCGCGCCGCGCGCAACGTCCGCGGCAAGGTTCTGCTGTACGCGGACAAGCAGACCGACTCGATCCGGGAGGCACTGGCGGAGACGGAGCGGCGCCGGGAGCGCCAGACGGCCTACAACGCCGAGCACGGGATCACGCCGCGCACGGTCGAGGCCGACATCACCGGTATCACCGACAGCCTGTACGAGGCCGACTACGTCACCGTACCGGTGGCCGCCGACGCGGCCAGCCCCGAGGAGGTCGCGGAAAAGGTGCGCGAGCTGCGCGAGGCCATGCGGGCGGCGGTCCACGAGCTCGACTTCGAGCGCGCCGCGCTGCTGCGCGACGAGATCAAGGCCCTCGAGGAGGGCGCCGTCCTGTCGGGCTTCGAGGCGGCCGGGCGCCCGCGCAAGGCGGGCGCGGGCAAGGGCGGGCGCCCGCGGAAGCGGCGGTGACCGAGGCCGGAGCCGAAGCCGCGGCCAGCGCGCTCGCCGAGCGAGTGGGCGGCCTGCCCGCGGAGCCCGGCGTCTACCTGTTCCGGGACGCGAAGGGCAGTGTGCTCTACGTGGGCAAGGCGCAGAGCCTGCGCGCACGTGTGCGCAGCTACTTCGTCCGGGGCGGGGACGGGCGGCAGAGCATCCACGCCCTGGTGCCGCGCATCGCCGACGTCGAGGTGGTGGTCACGCGCAACGTCAAGGAGGCGCTGCTCCTCGAGAACGAGCTGATCAAGAAGCACCGGCCGCGCTTCAACGTGCGCCTGCGCGACGACAAGAACTACCTGGCGCTCCGCCTGGATCCCGCCGAGAAGCACCCCCGGTTCACGGAGACGCGCCGCTTCCTGCGCGACGGCGCGATCTACTTCGGGCCGTACACCTCGAGCCAGTCGCTGCGCGAGACCCTGCGCTCGCTGCAGCGCATCTTCCCGCTGAGAACCTGCTCCGACGGGGTGTTCCGCAGCTACGCCCGCCGCGGCCGTCCCTGTCTGGAGCACGCGGTGGGGCGCTGCGTCGCGCCGTGCTGCGGCAAGATCGAGGACGCCGACTACGCCGAGCTGGTGCGCGGCGCGGTGATGTTCATGCGGGGCCGCGCCGACGACGTGGTCGGCGAGCTGCAGTCCGACATGGACGCCGCGGCGGCGGCCGAGCGCTTCGAGGAGGCCGCCCGGCTGCGGGATCGCATCGCCTCGATCCAGCGCACGATCGAGGGCCAGGCCATGGTCTCGACGCGCCCGGTGGATCGCGACGCGCTGGGCCTGGCGCGAGACGGCAACCAGGTCGACGTGCAGGTGATGCACGTGCGGCGCGGCAAGCTCATGGGTGGCAACAGCTACGCCTTCCGCGACGTGCGCATCGACTCCGTCGAGGTACTCGGCTCCTTCCTGGCGCAGTTCTACGCCGGTGATCGCGAGCTGCCGGCCGAGATCCTGCTGCCGGAGCCGGTCGAGGACGGCGAGACGCTCGAGGCGCTCTGGCGCGAGCGCACGGGGCGGGCGGTGCGCCTGCACGTGCCGCAGCGCGGCGAGCTGCGTCGCCTGGTCGAGATGGCGCAGCGCAACGCCGGCCTGACCCTCGCCGAGCGTACGCGTCGCGAGCGGACCGACGCCGAGCTGCTCGAGGCGCTCCAGGCGTCGCTGCGCCTGCCGCGGCGCCCCGATACGATCGAGTGCTATGACATCTCCCACCTCCAGGGCGCTCTGACGGTGGCCTCGCGTGTCGCGTTCGTAGGTGCGCGACCAAACAAGGACGGCTACCGGAGATACAAGCTCCGCGAGGCCGCCGCAGGCGACGACTACGCCGCGATGCGCGAGGTCCTCCGTCGGAGGCTGACACGCCTCGAGACGGAGCCCGCCCCGGACCTGCTGCTGATCGACGGCGGCAAGGGCCAGCTCAACACGGTGCTGGCCGTGCTCGAGGACCTGGGGCTGCAGGACATCCCGGCCGCGTCGCTCGCCAAGGAGCGCGACGACGAGGGCGACGGCCGGCGCGTGCTGCGGCACGGCGGCCCCAAGCGCGAGCGGGTCTTCCTGCCCAACGTCAAGGACCCCGTGCTGCTGGCGCCCTCGGACCCCGGGCTCCTGCTGCTGCAGCGGGTCCGCGACGAGTCGCATCGCTTCGCCATCACCTATCACCGCGAGCTGCGCCGCAAGAGCCAGCTGCGCTCCGTGCTCGACGAGCTGCCGGGGATCGGTCCGGTCAAGCGGCGCTCGCTGCTGCGCACCCTGGGAAGCCTGGAGCGGATCCGCCGCGCCTCGATCGAGGAGCTGGAGGCCGTGCCGAAGGTCGGGCGCGCGGACGCGGCGCTCATTCACGGCTTCTTCCGCGCGGCGCGCGACCTCCCGGGCGACGCCAGCGAGGGGGGCGAGCCCGGGACGGACCCGGGAAGCTAGGAGCCTGACCCAAGACGCGCGCGCCGCATCCGGGCGCGTAGTCATCCGCGCCCACTATGTTGCGCTCTCTCGGGGAATCGCCCGATTCGACCTCAATCGCGCGCCTTGTGGGCGCGGCGCCTACGCACCCGGCTGCGACCCGGGCATCCCGGGTCAGGCTCCTAGGCCCGGAGGACGAGGGCCGCCCGGGGACCGGCTTGACGCGAGCCGGCGCGGGCACCCAGCATGCCGCCATGGACTGGCGTGGACCACTACTCGACCAGAAGGTCGCCCTGATCACCGGCGCGGGCTCGGGGCAGGGGCGGGCGGCTGCGCTGGCGTTCGCGGCGCACGGCGCGCGCGTGGCGGTCATCGACATCGACGACGAGGGCGCCGCCGCGTCGGTCGAGATGCTGCGCGATGCCGGCGGCGAGGCCATCGCGGTACATGCCGACGTTTCGGGGCGCGGCGCCTGCGACAAGATGGTCCAGGCCGCGATGGACCAGTGGGGTCGCCTCGACGTGCTGTACAACAACGCGGCGGTCCAGATGTCCGGATCGGTGACGGACTGCACCGAGGATGAGTGGGATCTGACGCTCGCGACGAATCTCAGCGCGATCTTCTGGGCCTGCCGAGCGGCGCTGCCGCACCTGCGAGAGGGCGACGGCGGCAGCATCATCAACACCGCCTCCACGCTGGGGCTGATCGGCTCCGAGGGCTTCGCGGCCTACGGCGCGGCCAAGGCCGGGCTGGTGGCGCTCACGCGCCAGATCGCCGTGGAGTGCGCGCCGGAGGTGCGCGCGAACGTGATCGCGCCCGGCTCGATCGACACGCCGCGCTTCCGGGGCGTGCTCGAGCGCACGCCGGGCGCCGACGGGTTCCTGGAGGGCCTGCTTCGCAACGTTCCTCAGGGGCGCCTGGGGCTCGCCGACGACGTGGCCGGCGCGGCCCTCTTCCTGGCGTCGGACCTCTCGGCCTACACCTCCGGCTGTGTGCTCCCGGTGGACGGCGGCCTGGCGGCGCTGCGGTGAGCGCGCTCGAGGGGCGCGCGGTCGTCGTCACGGGGGGCGCCAGCGGGCTGGGTGCGGCGATCGCGCGGCGCGTCGCGGAGGAGGGCGCCCACGCGGTCGTGGCGGACCTCGACGAGCTCGGCGCCGCGCGCGTGGTCGAATCGATCCGCGAGCGCGGCGGCGCGGCGGACGCCGTGGTCTGCGACGTGCGCAGCGAGGCCGGGGTCGAGCGCCTGTTCGCCAGGGCATCGGGAATCGCGCCGCTGGGCGCCGTGGTGCTCGGCGCGGCGATCGAGCGCCGCGCACCGCTGCTCGAGACCGCGGACGAGGACTGGCAGGACGTGCTCGACACCAACCTCAAGGGCCCCTTCCTGTGCATGAAGCACGCGATCGAGCCGCTGGCGGCGGCCGGGGGCGGCTCGATCGTCGCGCTGGGCTCGACGCTGGGCCTGATCGCCTCGCCGGGCTACTCGGCATACGTGGCGAGCAAGGGTGCGCTGGCCAACCTCTGCAAGCTCGCGGCGGTGGACACGGCGTCCCGGGGCGTGCGCGTCAACCTGGTCGCGCCCGCCGCCACCGACACCGGTTTGTTCATGCGCGTGAGCGCGCGTGCGCCCGACCCCGAGGCGCTGCGCACCCAGGTGGGCGCTGCCACCCCGCTGGGACGCCTGGGCCGGGGCTCCGAGGTCGTCGACACCGTGATGTACCTGCTCGGCGACGCCGCGAGCTACGTCAGCGGAGCCGTGGTTCCCGTCGACGGCGGCCTCGCGGCGCGACGCTCCTGGATGGGCTAACTACAGCGCAGATGGCTCCCCCCGCCACGGACCTCGCCGGGCTGTTCACGGGCGCGACCCGCCGCTGGTTCGAGTCGAACTTCGAGGCGCCGACGGCGGTGCAGCGCGCCGGCTGGCCGCACATCGCCGCGGGCGACCACACGCTGATGATCGCGCCGACCGGCAGCGGCAAGACGCTGGCGGCCTTCCTCTGGTGCCTCGACCGGCTCGCGCGCGAGAGTCCCGCAGGCCCCGGCGTGCGCGTGCTCTACGTGTCGCCGCTCAAGGCGCTCGTCTACGACATCGAGCGCAACCTGCGCGCCCCGCTGGCGGGCATGCGGCGGGCCGCCGAGCAGGGCGAGGACCTGGTGCACGTGCCGCGCGTCGCGGTCCGCACGGGCGACACCCCGGCGGCCGAGCGGCGCGCCCAGGCGCGCGATCCCGCCGAGATCCTCGTGACGACGCCGGAGTCGCTCTACCTGATCCTGGGCTCGCGCCAGCGCGAGACGCTGGCGAGTGTGGAGCTGGTGATCGTCGACGAGATCCACGCGCTGGCGCCGACCAAGCGCGGTGCGCACCTGGCGCTGTCGCTCGAGCGGCTGGCGGCGGGCTGCGCGCGCGATCCGCAGCGCATCGGCCTGTCCGCCACGGCGCGTCCGGCCGAGGCGGTCGCCGCCTTCCTCGGAGGAGGGCGTCCGGTCGAGACCGTGGACAGCAGCACCACGCCCGACCTCGACCTGCGCATCGACCTGCCCGGCGAGCGCTCCTTCCGCAGCCTGGGTGCGTTCCCCGGGGACCTCGGCACGCAGGACGCGGACGATCCGCATGGTCGCCGGCTCGAGGACGTGGTCCTCGAGGAGGTGCGGCGCCACCGCAGCACGATCGTCTTCGTCAACAGCCGCGGCCTCTGCGAGCGGCTGACCAACCAGATCAACGAGCTGGCGGACGGCGACGAGCTGCTCGTGCGCGCGCACCACGGCAGCCTGGCGCACGGGCAGCGCCGCGAGATCGAGGAGGCACTCAAGGCCGGGACCCTGCGCGGGATCGTCGCGACCAGCTCGCTCGAGCTCGGCATCGACATGGGTGCGGTGGACCTGGTTCTCATGGTCGAGTCGCCGGGTGCGATCGCGCGCGGTCTCCAGCGCGCCGGGCGCGCGGGCCACGCGGTCGGCGAGACCAGCGTGGCGCGGATCCTGCCGCGCCACCCCGGCGACCTGCTCGAGGCCACCGTCGTGGCGCGCGGCATGCGTCGGGGCAGCATCGAGCCGCTGCGCGTGCCGCGCAACCCGCTCGACGTGCTCGCGCAGCAGATCGTCGCGATGTGCAGCGTCCGCGACTGGCAGCTGGACGAGCTCGCGGGCGTGGTGCGGCGGGCCGCGCCGTTCCGCGAGCTCTCCGACGAGGTGCTCTCGTCGGTGCTCGACATGCTCAGCGGGCACTACCCGTCAGCGGACTTCGCCGAGCTGCGGCCGCGGATCGTCTGGGACCGTGACGCGGGGCGGCTGGTCGCGCGTCCGGGTGCCGGGCGCGTGGCCCTGATCAGCGGCGGCACGATTCCGGATCGCGGCCAGTACGCGGTGCACCAGGGCGAGGACGGTCCGCGCATCGGCGAGCTCGACGAGGAGATGGTGCACGAGACCCGGGTCGGGCAGACCATCACGCTCGGAGCGAGCACCTGGCGCGTCATCCGGATCACGCGCGACCGCGTGCTCGTGCAGCCGGCGCCGGGCGAGGCGGGCCAGCTGCCGTTCTGGCGCGGCGACGGTCCCGGACGTCCCGTGGAGCTGGGGCGCGAGCTCGGGGCGTTCACGCGCGAGCTCGACGCACGGCCCCCCGACGACGCGCGTGCCTGGCTCGAGGCGGAGCTGGGGCTGGAGCCCGGCGCGGCGCGGGCTCTGGTCGAGTACGTGCGCGCGCAGCGCGAGGCCGCTGGCAGCGTGCCGACCGATCGCGCGCTGACGGTCGAGCGCTTCCGCGACGAGCTCGGCGACTGGCGCATCTGCATCCTGTCGCCCTTCGGTGCGCGCATCCACGCGCCCTGGGCGCTGGCGATCGAGGCGCGCCTGGAGCGCGAGCTCGGCTTCGAGGTGCAGGCGCTCTGGAGCGACGACGGCGTGGTGGTGCGCTTCGCCGACGCCGAGGCGCCGCCCGGACTCGAGGCGCTGCTTCCCGATCCCGACGAGGTCGAGGATGCGGTCGTCGAGCAGCTGGGCCACTCGGCCCTGTTCGCGAGCCACTTCCGCGAGAACGCGGCCCGGGCGCTGCTGCTGCCGCGGCGCCGGCCGGGGGCGCGCACGCCCCTGTGGGTCCAGCGGCTGCGCGCCCAGAACCTGCAGGCGGTCGCCCGGCGCTTTCCCTCGTTCCCGATCGTGCTCGAGACCTACCGCGAGTGCCTCCAGGACGTCTTCGACGTGCCCGGCCTGCGCGAGATCCTGCGCGCCGTGCAAGAGCAGCGGCTGCGGATCGACGAGGTCGAGACGCCGAGTGCATCGCCGTTCGCGCGCGCGCTGGTCTTCGCCTATACCGCGGAGTACCTCTACCAGGGCGACATGCCGCTGGCGGAGCGGCGCGCCCACGCGCTGAGCCTGGACCGGAACCTGCTGCGCGATCTGCTGGGTCAGGACGAGCTGCGCGAGCTGCTCGACCCCGCGGTGATCGCGGAGGTCGGCGAGGAGCTCCAGGCGCTGGCCCCGGGGCACCGCGCCGCCGGCGCCGAGCGCCTGTATGACCTGCTGCGCAGTCTGGGCGATCTCGACGACGCGGAGATTGCCGCCCGCTCCGAGGGCGACCCGCTGCCGTGGGTGGCGGAGCTCGAGCGCGCGCGACGCACCGGCCGCGTGAAGATCGGCGGCGACGTGCGCTGGATCGCGGTCGAGGACGCGGCGCTGTACCGCGATGCGCTGGGCACGGTGCCGCCACCGGGCGTGCCCGATGCGCTGCTCGGCCCGGTCGACGACGCGCCCGCGCAGCTCGCGGCGCGCTTCGCGCGGCGCCGGACCCCGTTCTCGAGCGCCGACCTGGCGGCGCGCTACGGGCTGGCCACGGGAGTGGCGGAGTCGGCGCTGCGCGAGCTGGCGGGTCGCGACGCGGTCCTGCGCGGGGACTTCCTGCCCGGAGGTCGCGACCCGGAGTGGTGCGATCCCGCGGTGCTGCGGCGCATCCGCCGGCGTACGCTGGCGCGGCTGCGCGCGCAGGTGGCGCCCGTCGAGTCCGCCGCGCTCACGCGCTTCCTCGCGCAGCTGCACCGCGTCGGGGCCGGGGCGCCGGGACGGGAGGCGGAGCTGCGGGAGGCCGTGGCGCGGCTCGAGGGCGCACCGCTGTCGTTCGTGGAGCTGGAGCGGGCGATCCTGCCCGCGCGCCTGCCGGCCTACGAGCCGCGCATGCTCGATGCGCTCGGCGCCACCGGCGAGATCGTCTGGCTGGGGCGCGGCGCGCTGGGGGCGCGCGACGGTCGCATCGCCCTGTATCGCCGCGAACGGGTCGGGCTGCTGGTCGAGCCACCCGCGGTGCCCCCCGACCTCTCGCTGCTCGCGCAGCGGCTGCTCGAGC
>JAJDAJ010000098.1 GCA_029261925.1 Deltaproteobacteria bacterium
CGACCACGATCGCGAGCGTGCAGGCCGAGGCCTCGCGCACGCGCCCCAGCTGATCGCGCACGAACCAGCCCGAGCAGTGGCCGGGCTTCTGCGTGCCGCGCGTGCGCGCGCGGATCGCGTGCGAGCCCAGCTCCACGCCGCGGAGCGAGGCGAGTGGCGCGCGCCACTGACTGGCGAGGATGCCCGGGTCGACGTCGACCACCAGCTCGTCGGCGGTCACCTCGAAGCGCAGGCCGCCTTCACCGAGCACCAGGCCCGCGCCCACCGGGATCACGAGCCCGCTGACGAGCAGCAGCAGCGCGATCTGGCCGAGCCGGGCTCCACTGCCGACGGGCGCGGCCTCGTGCCAGCGAAGCGGCTCCATCTCGCGTCGAACCTCCGCGCCTCAGCGCCCGTCCGGGTCGGAGCTCCCCGCCTGCTCGATCGAGCGCCTCAGCTCCTGCTGACGCCGCTCGTCGATCGGGAAGCGCCAGATCAGCGAGACCACGAGCAGCTCCGAGACCACGGGAATGAAGACGTACGTGTAGCGCAGGCCGGCGATCGCGGCCGCGGAGTTCTCGCCGCCCGGGGTGAAGCCGATCCAGTCGAGCAGCGGGTACCCGATGCCCACGCCGAGGGCGAGCCCGACCTTGGTCGTCATGGTGATCAGCGAGAAGTACAGGCCGGTCCGCTGCTGACCCGACTCCACCGTGTCGAGGTCCGCGACGTCCGCGGCCAGCGAGCGGAGCAGGAAGGGCGTTCCCCCGTACACGACGCCGGACATGAACGACAGCACGCCGAAGAGCCAGGCGTCACCGGGCCCGGGCAGCAGGTAGCCGAGCGTGACGACCACGTGTAGGAGCACGCCGAGGGATGTGGCCCGGTGCTTGCCGATGCGCCGGCTGATGCTGATCCACGCGGGCACCGCGATCGGCCCGGCCAGGAAGTACGCGAGCAGGAGCAGGCTGGTCCACTCGGGCGACTCGAGGATGTCGCCTACGAAGAAGACGAAGACCGACGAGCGCGCGGAGCCCGGCAGCGCGACCATCAGGTCCGCCACCAGCAGGCGGCGCATGGGCCGGTTGCGGGCGACCAGCGCCCAGGACTCCCACCAGCCCAGGCGCGGCTCCGGTCGCATGGGTCGCTCGGGCACGAAGAGCACGGCCGCCGCCGTGGTCAGCGGCAGCGCGATGAGCATGAACCAGCCCATGGCCTGCATGCGCAGTCGCGCCGGCATGCTCACGCCGGTGACCTCGGTGACCGCCGCCGTGGCCAGCACGAGCGCCATGCCCATCAGGCTGAAGAGCTGGATCGTCCCCTGGATCCGCGAGCGCTCGTGGTAGTCCGGGGTCAGCTCCGCGCCCCACGAGGTGTGCGAGATCGTCAGGAACGTGTAGCCCACGTACAGGGCCACCAGCGCGCCGAACAGGAAGCCCGGCGTCACGGGTCCGGAGAGCACCGCCTCCGGGAAGAAGATCACGAAGCCCGAGAGCATCAGGATCGGCACCGAGAGCACGATCCAGTGACGGCGCCGACCGAAGCGCGACGGGAAGCGGTCGCTGAGCACGCCCACGATCGGGTCCGTGAGCATGTCCCAGATCTTCGTGGCCGCGAAGATCGCGCCCACGGTCGTCATGCCCAGACCCATCTCGGTGGAGTAGAAGGGCGGCAGGTAGATGCTCAGCGGCGTCGTCAGCGCCGCGACCGCGACCGCGGGTCCGCCGAAGGCGGCCAGCCTCCAGGTGGAGAGCCGGGCGCCGGCGCCCGACACGCCGCGGGAGGATCCATCCATCGCGGAGCATCATAGGGGCACGTGCTGCCGGTTCGTTGCCGGCCCATGTCCCCGCCTACTCGCCGAGCAGGGCCTCGCGCAGGGCCGGGACCACGAGCGCCCACTCGGCCTCGATCGCCTCGAGCTGGAGCTGACCCCGGTTCAGGTTCCCGGCTTTCGCCTCCATCTCGAGCGATCGCGCCAGCTCGAGCAGGGCCATGGCTCCCAGGGTCGCGCTGCTCGACGCCAGACCGTGGCTCGAGACCGCCACCGCCTCGGCGTCGGCCTTGCCGACGCCCGCTGCGATCTCCTCGATCAGGTTGGCCGAGCTGTCCGCGTACTGGTTGACGATCTTTCGCAGCAGGTCGGCCCCTCGACCCTGGCCCAGCTTGCGGATCTGCCCCACGATCTGCGGATCCAGCGTCGGCGGCGAGCCCGTCGACGACGTCACGCCAGGCTCTCCGCCAGCCGCTCCACGAGGCGCGCCGGGCTCAGCGGTTTGTCCACGAAGACGAATCGCCCGGGCTCCAGCCTCCAGGTCTCCGGCGCCGAGGTGATCACGAGAATCGGTGCCTCGAGTCCGGGTCGCTCGGCGAGCAGCCGCTCGCAGAAGGCGCAGCCGTCCATTCCCGGCATCACCATGTCGGTGATGATCGCGTCGAAGCTGCGAGCGAGGGCCAGCTCCAGGCCCTCGCGCCCGTCGCGGGCGACGACCACCTCGTAGCCCTGCCGCTCCAGGACGTGTCGCGCGATCAGGCTCGCGGTCGGGTCGTCGTCGATGAGCAGGACCGAGCTGGACAAGCACCACCTCTCGCGCGGAAGGGCCGAGCGGTCCTCACGGTCGATTGGCGCCATTGCTTGAGCGGAGCGCCGCATTTCCGGTTCATGAGACTTGATGCCACGTCCGATGACCAGACTCAGTCATGGGAATCCCGGAGACACTGCGCGCCCAGCGCCTGGGGCTGCTGGTCATCGGCTCGTCCCTGGTGGCGATCGCGGTCGCATGTGTCCTGGTCCTGTCGTACCTGGAGCGGGAGCGCACCGAGCGTCTGCGCGCCGCCGGCCTGAGCCTGGTCCAGCTCGTCTCGAGCTTTCCGTACGAGCATCTCGTGGCGTCGGTGGAGGGTCCGGGAGGGCCCCTGGCCGTGCTCCGGGGAGCTCGCGGGAGCCTCGACCTGGCGTATGCGGCGGTCGTCGACTCGCGCGGCTCGATCGTGTCGCAGGTCGCGACCGACGGCGGGCCCATCCCCGTGGCCGCCGTGGGCGGTCCCGCCGACTGGATGGGCGAGCGCAGGCTCGAGCTGGCGGACGGGCGCCGGGTCCGCGAGTTCCGCGCGCCGCTGATCCAGTCGGGCCGCCTGACGGGCCAGCTGCGGCTCGCGTTCTTCGAGCCGGTCTCGCTCTGGGTGCCCCGGAGCACCAGCTTCCTGGCGACGCTGGCCCTGGTGATCTTCCTGCTCGCGCCGGTCTTCTACCTGCTGTCGCGTCGCGAGATTCGCCCGGTCTCCGACGTGAGCGCACAGATGCGCTCGCTGGCCGACGGCGACCAGGTCGACCTGCTGCGCCTCGACGTGCCCGGGGAGCTCGGGGATTTCGTCAGCAGCTTCAATCGCTTCGTGGAGAGGACGCAGCAGCGCCTGAGCGACGTCGAGCACGACGCGACCGGCTCGCTGGTCTCCGCGCGCGTGGTCTCCTACGAGAAGGCCCGCCTGGAGACCGCGCTCGAGACCCTGCCCGACGGCGCGATCCTGCTCGACGAGTACGGGGTGGCGGTCCTCTCCACCGAGAAGGCGGCCAGCCTGCTCGGACTGCACGTCGACGACATCCGCGGACGCCGCGCGGCCGAGTGGGGCACCTCGGAAGATCTGGTGGACTTCGTGGGCCGGTTCGCGGGCGGCGGTGCGCGGATGCTCCGCGCGGCGCGGGTGGAGCTCGCGCCACGGGACGACGGCCGCCGCATCGGCGTCCAGGCGCACCCGCTCGTCGCGGCGCGAGGTCGAAGCGACGCGCCGGGCACGTTGATCACCCTGCGCGACCTCGCGTCGGAGCGGATCGACCGGCAGCGACAGAGCGACTTCGTGAGCCACGTGGCCCACGAGCTCAAGTCGCCGCTCAACGTGCTGATGATGTACAGCGAGACGCTGGCCAGCGAGGAGGGTGAGTCCGAGGAGTTCCGGATCGAGGCCTGCAACGTCATCCGCGACGAGGTCGAGCGCCTCTCCGGCCTGATCAAGACGCTGCTGACGATCGCGCGGATCGAGTCGGGTACGGTCGCCCTGGACCGCCAGCGGGTCATGATCCGCGACTACCTCCAGGACGCCCTGGAGCTCGCGGCGCGCCCGGCCGGCGGGCTGGCACTGGACCTGCAGCTCGACGTCGATCGCGACCTGCCCCCGATCTACGTCGACAAGGACCTGCTGCGGGTCGCGCTCAGCAACCTGCTGACGAACGCGGTCAAGTACAACCAGCCCGGTGGCTCGGTGCGTCTGATCGCCCACGACGCGGGCGAGGCGATCGAGATCCGCGTCGAGGACACGGGTCTGGGCATCTCCGAGATCGATCAGCCGCGCATCTTCGAGAAGTTCTTCCGCTCCGACGACAAGGACGCGTCGCAGCGCGGAGGGCACGGCCTCGGCCTGACCCTGGCCCGGCAGATCGTCGAGCTCCACGCGGGGCGGATCGGTGTCGAGAGCGTGCCGGGCGAGGGCGCGCACTTCTCGATCCTGCTGCCGAAGACGCCGGCGCTGCTCCAGGAGGCCAAGTGAGATCGGTGCTGGTCGTGGACGACGAGCCCTACGTCACCCGGGTGACGCGGCTCTGCCTCGAGCGTGCCGGCTACGAGGTCGAAGTGGTGGCCGACGGCAAGGAGGCGCTCGAGCTCCTGCGCTGGCGGCAGTTCGATGCGGTGATCACGGACATCGTCATGCCCCGGATGTCCGGCCGGGAGCTCTGCACGACCATCCGCGAGAGCATGCCAGAGCTCGATCTGCCGCTGCTCGTGCTGACCTCGAGCTCCGAGGAGGAGCATCGCGACTGGGCCCGCGAGCTGCCGCGTACCGAGCTGCTCGAGAAGCCGGTGAGCCCGCGGCAGCTCGTGGAGCGCCTGGCCGAGCTGCTCGGCGACGACAAGTCCGGAGACCGGCCGTGAACACGCCCACGTCGCGCGAGCTCAAGCTCTCCGCGTACCACCGCATGCTGGAGGGCGCGCTGGGCGGCCATGCAGGGCTGGCCCTGTGTGAGCCGGGAGGTCGCGTGCTCTGGAGCAGCGACGCGGGCGGAGAGCACGGCATCGAGGCGGCCATCGCCGGGATGCGCGAGCGCGGCTTCGAGTGGGAGTCCGATGCCCGCGGGGAGTCGCGGCGGAGTGTGGACGCGGAGCGCAGCCTCCTGTACCGCGCGGTGCGTCACGCGGGCGAGGAGGTCGCCTGGGTCTGTGCCATGCTGCGGAGCGAGTTCCTCGAGGGCCCCAAGCGGAACGCCGAGGCGGCCGCGCGCGTCCTCGACGCCATCAAGGTCGCGGTGGCGGCGGACTGGGCCAGCCAGCTCGAGGCCGACGGCCTGACCGAGGAGCTCGCGCGTCGCTACGAGGAGCTGAATCTCGTCTACTCGCTCGAGGACGTGGGCCTGGGCGACGACAGCGTCGAGCTGCGCCGTCTGCTGCACCGGGTCGCGGCGCACATGGACGTGGATCTGGTCGCGTTCGTCAGTCGCGGAGGGGGCGAGCCCCTGTACGCCGTCCGGGACGACACCTCGATTCCCGGCCTCGATCTCGTCCTGGTGCAGATCGGCGGGAATCTCTTCCGTTTCATCGCGGCCCAGCGTCAGACCGTGGTGATCAACGGCATGGACGACGAGCGGCGCGCCTTCCTGCTGCCCCACCTGCCGCTGCGATTCCTCGCGTGTCCCGTCACCCGCGGGGACGTCTCGGGCATGCTGGTCCTGGCTCGAGGCATCCCGGGGCGCGAGTTCGAGAACGGTGACCGGAGCCTGGCGCACGTGCTCGGCGAGCAGCTCGGCAGCATGCTGCGCAGCCAGTCCTTCCTGCGCGGCATGCGGCGCTTCGGGGAGCAGCTCGCCGCTGCCCTGATCGAGGCCGTCGAGGCCAAGGATCCGTACACGCGCGGCCACTCCGAGCGGGTCCAGGCGATCGCGGTACACCTGGGGCAGAAGCTCGGGCTGAGCGAGCCGGACCTCCAGGACCTGTACTGGGGCGCGATCATGCACGACGTCGGCAAGCTCGGCGTACCCGACGTGATCCTGTCGAAGCCCGGCCGCCTCACCGAGGCCGAGTACACCTTCATCAAGACCCACCCCGAGCGCAGCTACGAGATCCTGCGTCACATCGACCAGGTCAGCCAGAACACCCTGGACGGCGCGCGCTACCACCACGAGCACTTCGAGGGCGGTGGCTACCCCGAGGGCCGGCGCGGCCAGGAGATCCCGGTGCACGCGCGCGTCATCGCGGTCGCGGATGCGTACGATGCGATGACCAGCTCGCGATCGTATCGGGCCGCCATGCCCCACGACGAGGCCGTGTCGGAGCTGCACCGGGCCGCGCCGCGCCAGCTCGATCCGGAGGTCGTGCGCGCGTTCGCGAGCTCCTGCGATGCGGACCTGGCCTGGCTCGACGCGATCTCGTTCGGCCGGGACCGCAGTGGCTGAGGTCTCGAGGTCCCGCGTCGGGGTCGCGACGTACCTGGCGCCCGACGGTGCTCTCGATGAAGAGGAGCGCGTCGACGCGCTGGCCGGGGCGATCGATTCCTGCGTCACCTCGGGCGAGCTCGAGGTGGTGGTGGACCTCACGGCCGCCGCCACCGTCGGCAGCCGCGGGCTCGAGGTCCTGCTCGACGCCCAGGCCGCGCTCGCGCGCCCCGGCGGCGAGCTTCGCATCGCGGGCGCGAACGCCTCCGTCCGCGAGGTTCTCCGGATCACCGGCGCGGACCGGCAGATCGGGCTGATCGAGCCGGACGGGGCGGAGGCCTCCGCGGAGCCCGCGCCGGCGCGCCCCGACGCGCGGCGCCGCATCGGCGAGATCCTCCGGGACCGCGGCGCGCTGAGCGAGGAGACCATCGAGGAGGCGCTCCGGCTGCAGAAGGCCACGGGCCGGAGGCTGGTCGAGATCGTCCTGGAGAAGGGCTGGGCGCCGGAGGGCGAGGTGCTGGCCGCGCTCGCCGAGCAGCTCGGCGTGCCGTGCGTGTCGCTGCGTGCGGGCCTGTACGACCCGGTATCCGCCCGGCTGATCGATGCGCCCGTGGCGCGGCGCCACCAGGTGGTGCCGCTCTTCCACGTGCACGGCGTGCTCTACCTCGCCACCCCGGATCCGCAGGCGGTCCCGACGATCGACGCGATCGAGGACCTGACCGGTCACAAGGTCAAGCCCGTCATCGCGAGTACGGATCAGATCCTCGCCACGATCGCGGAGGCCCACTCCCAGCACAGCAATCTGGCCGAGTACCTGGGAGATTTCGACAGCGATCTCCAGCTCGTCGAGGACCTCTCCGAGCAGGGACTCGACGCCATCGACCAGCTGGCCGAGGGCAGCCCGGTCATCAACCTGATCAACGGCATCATCCAGCGCGCGGTGCGGGACCGGGCCAGCGACATCCATATCGAGCGCTCGCGGGCCCGCTGTCGCGTGCGGCTCCGCGTGGACGGCGTGCTGTACACGATCATGTCGCCGCCGATCGAGATCCACCCGGCGCTCATCTCCCGCCTCAAGGTGATGGCGAACCTCGACATCGCCGAGAGGCGGCTGCCGCAGGACGGACGCCTGCAGGTCGCGACGAGCGGACGCGTCGTGGACCTGCGCTTCAGCTCGCTGCCCGGGATCTTCGGCGAGAAGGTGGTGCTGCGCCTGCTCGACAAGACCCAGGCCATCCTCGACGTGGACGAGATCGGCCTGGTCGAGGAGAACTCGGCTCTGTTCAAGGAGCTGCTCGACCGCAGCCACGGCCTGCTGCTGGTGACCGGACCGACGGGCAGCGGCAAGACCACCTCGCTGTACGCGGCGCTGAGTCACCTCAACAGCCCGGGCAAGAACATCGTCACGATCGAGGATCCGGTGGAGTACCAGATCGAGGGCATCAACCAGAACCAGGTGCGCGAGTCGATCGGTCTCGGCTTCGCGCGGATCCTCAAGCACGTGCTGCGGCAGGACCCCGACATCGTCATGGTCGGAGAGATCCGCGAGCGCGAGACGGCCCAGATCGCCGTCGAGGCGGCGCTCACCGGTCACCTGGTGCTCTCCACGCTGCACACCAACGACAGCGTCGGCGCGATCACACGCCTGCTCGACATGAAGATCGAGCCGTTCCTGCTCTCGTCGGCGCTGATCGGGGTCATGGCGCAGCGGCTGGTTCGGGCCGTGTGTGACGAGTGCGCGACCTCGTACGTGGCGCCGGCCGAGGCCCTGGTCGATCTCGGCATCGACGTGAGCAAGAAGACGCGGCTGCGCCGGGGGCGGGGCTGCGCCGACTGCTACGACTCGGGGTACCGGGGCCGCCTGCCGATCCACGAGATCGTGCGGGTCGATCAGAGGCTCCAGCAGCTGATCGTGTCGGCTCCGTCGCAGGACGACCTGACCGCCTACGCGCAGAGCAACGACCTGCGGCGCCTGTTCGACGACGGGAGCGCGCGGGTGCTGGCGGGCGAGACGACGCCCGAGGAGATCCTGCGCGTCGTCGGAAGGCCCGCCTGATGGCGATCGAGATGCGCGCGCGCATGGGGCCCGCGGCCGCCGCCCCGGCGGCGAGCGGCCTGCCGAGCGCGGCGGGCCGACGCTCCCGGGCGCTGCGCGGCTCCGATCGCATGTTCCTGACCGAGCGTCTGAGCCTGCTGCTCGAGACGGGCGTCCCTCTCCACGTCGCCCTGGAGAGCCTGGAGCGCCAGGCTCCGAGCGACGCGCTGCGCCGCGTGATCACGCGCCTGCTCGAGGACGTGTCGTCGGGGCAGTCCTTCTCGCACGCGCTCGCCCAGCAGCCGCAGTCCTTCAGCCGGACCTACGTGTACCTGGTGGACGCCGCCGAGAGGGGCGGCTTCCTGCCCGCCGTCCTGCTCAAGCTCAAGGAGATGGACGCCAAGCGCCAGGAGCTGGTCGCGGTGCTGCTCGCCGCGGTGACCTATCCGGCCTTCCTGCTGCTCTTCTCCGCGGCGGTCGTGGTCTTCGTCCTGGTGGTCGTCTTTCCGAAGTTCGCGTCGCTCTTCGTGTCGATCTACGACCAGCTCCCGATCACCACGCGCTTCCTGATGACCACCAGCAGCCTGCTACTCGAGCGCTGGCCCTGGATCCTGGGAACCCTGGCACTGCTGGGCCTCGGGATCTGGCGCTGGAGTCTGCGTCCCGACGCCGCCGAGAAGCTGGACCGCTGGGCGCTGGGCGTGCCGTTCCTCCGCGACATCGTCATCGAGCTGCAGCTCGTGCAGTTCCTGGGGCTGATCGGGCTGGCTCTCGACAACGGTGTGAGCCTGCTCGAGGCGCTCCAGGCCAGCCGCGAGGTCAGCGGCAGCCGCTCGTTCCGCCGCTTCATCGCGGACCTGGAGGAGACCGTTGCGCAGGGCGGTCGCGTCGCGACCGGCTTCGAGAACTCGCGCCTGGTGCCCTCGCTGGTCCGGCAGATGATCGCCACCGGGGAGGAGAGCGGACGCCTGGCCTTCGTGGCCGGGCGCGTATCGAGCTTCTACGAGCAGCAGTGGAGACGCAAGCTGGCCCTGCTGTCCAAGCTGGCGGAGCCGGCCATGCTCGTCGTCATGGGGGCCGTGGTGGGCATCCTGGTCACGTCGTTGATCCTGCCGATCTTCAAGCTCTCCACGGCGGTCCACTGAGACTTCCGGCCACAGATTCGGGCTCAGGCCGACCCGGATCCCAGCCGATATGGAATCCGTCATGGATCCTGTACGAGGCGCAACGTCGATGAAGTCTGCCCTGCACCAGACGCACAGCGGGCACGCGGGCTTCACGCTCGTCGAGCTGCTGATCGTCGTGATCATCCTCGCCATCCTCGCGGCCATCGTGGTCCCGCAGTTCACGGCCTCGACCGACGACGCGCGCGAGGCGGCGATGGAGACCACGCTGGCCAACATGCGCTCGGCGATCGACCTGTACTACCAGCAGCACGGCGAGTACCCCAGCGCCAACGGCGACGGCACCAACGCCGCGGACTCCCTGCTGGCCTTCCAGAAGCAGCTCTCGCAGTACACCGACATCGACGGCGACGCGCAGAACAGCCAGGACGCGACGCACGAGTTCGGGCCTTACCTGCGCAAGGACGAGATCCCCACCGAGCCGATGACCAACAGCAGCGCGCTGGAGATCGTCACCACGGGAACGCTGGGCATGACGGCGACCGGCGGCGACCCGGGCGGCTGGAAGTTCGACAACGTCACGGGCCAGTTCATCGTCAACCACTCGGCCTGGGAAGACCGCTAGACGGCGGACGTCGTGACCGTGGAGCCACGAGAGCAGGGCTTCACGCTGCTCGAGCAGCTGCTCGTGGTGCTGCTGCTCGCGATCGCCGCGCTGATCGTGATGCCCGCGGTCGGCGCGCGAGACCACCACCGGGCCGAGCTCGCCGCCCGCGAGGTCGCCGCAGCCGCGCGCTTCGCCCGCAGCGAGGCCCTGCGCAGCGGACAGCCGCACGGCCTGCGCCTGGAGCCCGCTCTGCGTCGCGTGCGGGTCTTCCGCGCCGACACCGGCACCGACCCGCCGACGCCCGTCTACGACGTGCGCCACCCGGTGAGCAAGCGTCCGTACACCGTCGAGCCCGGCGGCAGCCCGCTGCTCGAAGGGGTGGAGCTCAGCGACGCCTCTGCCGTCTGGTCGGGGGCCTGCGCGGACCCCGGAGCGGTCGTGATCGACGTCCTCGGCCGGCCGCGCTGCCTGGATCCCTGGGGCGTCCTGCTCGAGGAGGCCCGGATCGAGCTCACCGCCCGCGACGTCACGCTCGAGGTCGTGCTCGCGGGCGAGACCGGCCGGGTGACCGTCGAGTGAGCGCGTACGGACAGGGCGGCTTCAGCTACGTCGAGGTGCTGGTGGCGGCCGCGCTGCTTGCCCTGCTGCTGCTGCCCGCCGCCGACGCGCTGCGCAACGGTCTCGAGGCGGGGCGCCTCGCCTCCTCGCGCGCGGTCCTTCACCACCACGTGCTCGGACGCCTGGAGGAGGTGCTCGCGGAGCCCTTCGACCGTCTGGACGCCGAGGCCCTGGCCGCGGGCGGGCCGGGGACGCTCACCGCCTACTCCGACGCGCTGGGGGCCACCGACCGGCGGCTGGTCTACCTGGCGCGCTACGACGGCGACGACGCCGACGCCGACGGCGATCCGTTCACGGGGGTCGACGCCGACCTGCTCTGGGTTCGCGTCGAGCTCGAGGGTGGGAGCGTGGGCCTGCAGACGCTGACGGTGCGCTGAGATGGACGACGCGAGGGTCGCCGCGGATCGAGCGCGCGCCGCCGCCGGCTTCACCCTGGTCGAGATGATCGCCACCCTGGCGATCGCCGCGCTGCTGATCTCCTCCCTCGCGGCGGTCGTGAGCGGCGCCCTCGCCTCGGATGCGCGGGCCCGCGAGCGCAGCGCGCTGGCGGTCGACGCGCGACTGGCGATGGACCGCATGGTCACCGCGATCGGCCGCTCGAACCGTCTGGTGCTGCCGCTCGCCGAGAATCCCGCCACCGGATTCTCGGAGTCGCTGCGCGACCCCGGCGTGCTCGCCGTGGCGCTCGACCCGGAGCTCGACCGCGACGCCGACGGCGTGGCCGACGCCGACAACGACGCGGACGGTCGCGTCGACGAGGACATGCCCGCGGACGCGAACCTCGACGGCGCCCCGGGCCTGGTGGGCATCGACGACGACGGTGACGGCCTGGTCGACGAGTCCGCGGGCGGCGTGGGTGACGATGACGAGGACGGCGTTGCCGACGAGGACCCGCTGCGCGGGGACGACGCGGATCTCGACGCCGCGTACGACGAGGACGCACCCGCCGATGCCAACGGAGACGGCGCTCCCGGTGTCGGGGGCGCCGACGACGACGGCGATGCGCAGGTCGACGAGGGCCCGGCCGGCGACGACGACGAGGACGGGAGCACCGACGAGGACTGGCTCGACGTCGTGGCGTACCGGCTCGGCGGAAACCAGCTCCTGGAGCGCATGCCCGACCCCGCTGCGGCCGACGGGACCGACTTCACCGAGCGGGTCATCGCCAGCCACGTCTCGGCCTTCCGGGTGTCGCGCCTGCCCGTCGGGGCCGGCCGCGCGCAGCTCGTGGAGCTGACCCTCGAGCTGACGCGCGGCGATGCGACCCTGGAGCTGCGCAGCGTCGCCCGGCTGGGAGGCGCGCGATGAGCCGCGCACCCGCATCGCGCTCCGCGTCGCCCCCGGATCTCGCGGGCTACGTGCTCCTGCCCGTCGCCCTGGGGCTGGCGCTGATCGCGGCGATCGCCTTCGTGCTGGGCCGCCAGGGCGCGGCGGGGCTCGACCTGCAGCAGGCCGGCCTCGAGACCGCCGAGGGCGAGCAGGTGCTGCGCGCGGCGCTCGAGCACGCTACCTGGACGGCGGCTCGCTCCGGCTGCACGGGCTACGCGCTGTCCGACACGCCCTTCGGATCGCACGGCTACAGCGCCAGCTTCACGCCCAGCGCCGGCTCGCCGGTGGTCGTGACGGCGAGCGCGACCCTGGTCGGCGGCGCGATGCGCTCGCGCGCGCGCAGCATCGCGGTGCACGAGGCCCCGAGCGTGACGGTCCTGCAGCCAGGCATGGCCGACGTCGAGGACACCTTCCTGAGTCAGACATCCCCGACTTCGACCTACGACGACAGCAACTTCCTGCGCGTCACGGCCGGCGCGCCGAATGAAGTGCGCAGCCTGCTGCGCTTCGATCTCTCGCAGATTCCCGCCGGCAGCCGGGTGCTGCAGGCGACGCTGGAGCTGACCCTCGACAAGTCCGGCGGCGCGTCGGTCCCGATCGAGGTGCGAGCCGTGCGCGACGCCTGGTCCGGGAGCGGGGCGAGCTGGCAGGAGCGCGACGCGGGGCAGCCCTGGGGAACCCCGGGCGGGGATCTCGAGCTCGACGGGGTCAGCGAGAGTACGGTCGGGCCTGTGGTGGGAGCCGTCCACGCGTGGGATCTGCGCAACCTCGTGCAGGGCTGGGTCGATGGCCGCCGTCCCAATCACGGGCTCGCCCTGGTGGCCGGCAGCGCGGCCGTAGACGAGAACTTCGTGTCCTCGGAGCATCCGGAGCCGGGCGAGCGACCGCGCCTCACCGTCACCCACGCCTGCGAGTGCGGTGGCTCCCCCGGCACGCTGGTGCTCCAGCCCGACGCCGCTGGCTTCGACACCTACCTCTACGACGCGAATCCGGGCGGCAACTTCTCCACGTCCGGCGTCTTCTGGGCGGCCGACCACGCCAGCGGCGAGGCCCGACCGCTGCTGCGCTTCGATCTCGCCCAGCTCGCGCCGCAGGCAACGGTGGAGTCGGCTGTGCTCGAGCTCGACCTGCAGTGGGTGGGGGGTGGCGCGACCCCGGCCGCGGCGGTGCACCGCGTCACGGCGCCCTGGGTCGAGTCGGAGGCCACGTGGGTCGAGGCGGCAGCCGGCCTGCCCTGGTCCACGCCGGGCGGAGACCACGACGCGACTCCCGTATCCGCGGCCGTGCTCGATCCGCTCGGGCCGATCTTCTGGGACGTCACCCCGCTCGTCTCGGACTGGGTCGCCACGCCCGCGAGCAACATGGGGATGCTCCTGCGCCCGAGCCCCGGCACGAACTTCGCGGAGCTCGGCACCAGCGATGCGGGGCCGGCCGCGCGACCCCGCCTCACCGTCCAGTACCGCTGCCCCTGTGGGGTCGAGTGCGTGCTGGCCGCGTCGGGCGAGCCGTCCTACCGCGACGAGTTCGGCAGCCTCACCTGCGATCCCGCGATCGACTACACGCAGAGCGATGGCACGCTGGACTGGACGCCCTGGGCGTGGAGCGAGGTCGGGGAAGACGGCGACTCCTGCACCGAGGAGATCCGCATCACCGACGACCCCGACGTTCCCCAGGCCGGCAGCTACCGGCTGCGGATCAGTGCGGACGGTCAGGCGCTGGAGCGCGGCGTGGACCTGTCGCCGTTCGCGAGCCCCGAGCTGACCCTGTCCTACCGGCGCTACTCGCTGAACGGCAGCTCGCAGTACGTCGCCGTGATGGTGAGCGCGGACGGCACGACGTGGACCGAGGCCGGCCGCATCAGCGGTCCAGCCACAGACGCCGACTACCAGACGGCGAGCTTCGACCTCGGTGCCGTCAGCCACATCAGCCTGGTCGGGTACGGCATGTCGGCCACCAAGTACGTCTACCTCGACGACGTCGACATCCGCGAGTCCGCGGCGGCCGTGTGCGACGACACCGTGCTCGACACGTTCGCCATCGCCTCGAGCTACTCCGGCAGCGACGGCACGCGGCCCTGGGCGACCGACTGGCTCGAGATCAACGAGGCGGACGGTCCCGGGAGCGGCGACGAGAGGGTCCTCCTGGACCTGGGCGAGGTCGTGCTGCGCGTTGTCGACAACGACGGCGGTGGCGAGGGGGTCCAGCGCGAGGCCGATCTGACGGGTGCGTCCTCCGCCACCCTGAGCTTCGATTTCCGGCGCGTCGACCTCGACGGGCCCACGGACCACGTGACGGTGGAGGTCTCGGGAGACGGGGGCACCGGCTGGACCGAGCTCGATCGACTCGAGGGGCCCGCGGACGACGTTGACTACCAGTCGGCATCGTACGACATCAGCGCCTTCATCGGACCGGATACACGCATTCGCTTCGTCTCGTCTCCGATCCTGCACCTCACCGAGCCCGTGTTCTTCGACAATGTCCAGATCTGTCTCCAGAACTGAGCTCCAGCGGCCATCCCGGAAGGCCCGCGCCGGTCCGGATCGCTTCATTTCGGGCCCGCCGGGATCGATCAGGAACGTGCAGCGGCGCGCCCGTGGCGCGCCGGGAGGCGACGATTCCTTGAGGGCCCTGCTGGCATGAGACTGCCGCGTCTCCGGATGCGTCGGGGCGAGACTCCGCTCGGGGCTCCCCTGCCCATCGGGCTCGAGCTGCGGCCCGGGCACCTGGGCGTGGTGCAGTTCGAGATGACCGGGGGGGGGCCGTACGTGCGCGCGGGCGTCTCGCTGGAGATCCCCGAGCTCGGGCCGGAGCTGCTGCGCTCGCCGCGGGAGCTGGGCGCGCTGCTGCGCGATCGCATCTCCGGGCAGGGCTTCAGCGGACGTCGCGCCGTGAGCGCCATGCCCGGCCACATCGTCAAGCTGGTGCTGCTCGGCTACGAGCACGACGGCGGGCCGGACGAGGACGCCGCGATCGTCGAGTGCGTGGCCGAGCGGACGGCCGAGCCGGTCGGGGAGCTGGTGATCGACTACCTGCGGGTGCGGGAGGAGGCCGGGCAGGGCAAGCAGCGCTCGGCCCTGGTCGCGATCGCGCGGGAGGAGGACGTGGTCGCCTACCTCGAGGGGCTGCGCGCGGCGCGGCTCGAGGTCGAGGCCCTCGAGATCGCGCCGGTCGCCGTGCGCCGCCTGGTCACCTGGCCGCCCACGCACTACTCGGGTGACAACGTGATCGTGCTCCACTGCAATCGCGAGAACAGCCACCTGACGGTGCTCTGGGGCCGGCGTCTGATCCTGTACAGCGACGTCGACTTCGTGCTCGAGCTCGCGCTCGCGCGGCTCACCGAGGTGCTCGACCTGCCGGGAGGCTCTGCCGGGGCGATGGTCGAGCGCTACGGGCTCGCGGGCCCGGGCGACGATGCGTCGCCCGACGCCGCCATCCGTCGCGCCATCGCCGAGGTGCTCAAGCCCGCCCTGCAGCCCGTCGTGGACGAGGTGAGTCGCGCCGTGCGCTACACGGAGTCGCGGATCCACGGCGAGCGCGTCGACGAGGTCCTGGTCTCCGGCGAGCTGGCCCGCTGGCCCGGCGTGGACCGGATCCTCGCGTCGCTGCTGCCGGTGCCGGTCTCGGTGATCGATCCGCTCGCCCGGCTGCGGGGCTCGCGTGGGTTCGACACGGGCCCCGGGCTCGAGGTCGCGGCCGGGCTCGCCCTGCGCGGGGTGCCGCGTGCCTGAGATCGACCTCATCCCCGCGCGCTACCGCGAGCTCGCGCGCCTGCGCCGCTGGCTGAAGCTGCTCGGCGGCGCGCTCGGGCTGAGCGTGGTGCTCCTGCTCGCGGCGCGGCTCGGCCTGGGGTACGCGATCCACCTCGAGAGCCGGCGCGTCGAGAGCCTGCGCAGCGCGCACAGCGAGGCGATCGAGCGGCGCGAGCGCCTCCAGGAGCTGCGCGCCGAGCAGGCCGAGCTGGCCCGCCGCGTGCAGATCCTGGGCGAGCTGCGCGGCAAGGTGCCGGCGCGGCAGATGTTCCACGCCATCGACCGCGCGCTGGACGGCACGATCTGGTTTCGCGACTGGCAGTTCGCGCGGGCGGGGGAGCTGGTCGAGCCGGCCGCCGAGGGCGTGAAGCGCGGCTACTTCGTGGTCGTCCCCAGCGGCGGCGGCGCCGGGTCCGAGAAGGCCTGGCGCATGCAGACCCACATGGAGATCCGCGCCAGCGCGCGCGACCACGCGTCGCTGGCGGGGTTCGTGCGGCGCCTGGTCGCGCAGCCCGAGGTCGAGAGCGTGCGCGTGCTGCACACGGAGGTGAGCCGGGCCAGCACGGAGGGCCTGGTCGACTTCGAGCTCGCGGTGGTGGTGGACGGCCATGCGTGAGCGATCGATCCTCGAGCAGCTCGCGGAGCAGGCGCGGCCCGAGATGCTGATCGGCGCGGGCGCCGCGCTGGTCCTGCTGGTCGCGGTCTCCGGCTACCTGTACGCGATCAAGCCGCCGCTGGTCGAGTACCGCGAGCTGGCCCGGGTGCGCGAGGGCGCATCGACCCGGCTGGATGCCGAGGCGCAGGCGGTGGATCCCGTCGAGATCGCCGCGCTCGAGCGGCGGGTGGCCGGCGATCGCGACCGCCTCTACGGCACCGCCGCCGGGGTCTCCGCGCGCCAGATGGAGTCGCACGTGATCGACTCGCTCGACCGCATCTCGGTACGGCACGACGTCGCGCTCGCCAGCGTGCGCCCGGGAGATTCCGGCGAGGTGCTCATGTTCGACGAGCTCCCCTATGACGTCGCGGTCGAGGGCAGCTACTTCCAGCTCTTCGAGTGGTTCCGCGACGTGGAGACCAGTCTGCGGCCGATGGTCGTCAAGCGCTTCTCGATGGCGGCCGGGCGCGCCGACGAGGCACGCATCTCCATGCAGCTGCGCCTGGTGGCGTACCGGCCCGCGGAGGAGCGCTCGTGAGAGGACCGTGCGCGGCGCTGCTGGTCCTGCTCCTGGGAGCCCCGCCCGCCGCTGCGGATCCGCCCCTGCGCCACGATCCCTTCCAGCAGCCCGGCTCCGACGGGGCGGGCGTCGCCGCGCGGGGCGCCGGCTGGCGCGCCGAGCTCCGCGCGACCCTGGTGTCGGGCGAGGACTCGCTGGTCGATCTCGGGGGCCTGATCCTGCGCGTCGGCCAGGCGGCCCACGGCTATCGCCTCGTCGAGGTCCGCGAGCGCGAGGCGACCTTCGAGCGGGGCGGGGCGCGGGTGGTACTGCCGCTGCTCGAGCGGGGCGACCGGTGAGCGCGCGCTCCCGTCGCCACGCGCTGCTGCTGGCCGTCGTCCTGGCGGTGGGCGCGCCGGCGCGGGCGAGCGCCGAGGCTGTGGAGTACGAGCGGGCGGAGTCCGGACGGATCACCCTGGTGGCGCGCGACGTGTCCGTCAACGAGCTCTTCGAGATGCTCGCGCGCAAGGAGCGGGTGAGCATCGTGCTCGGCGAGAGCGTCGAGGGCGACGTCTCGGTCAGCCTCTTCGACGTGAGCCTGCACCGCGCCATCCGCTCGATCGCCGAGGCGGCCGGCTTCGCGGCCGAGCGGCGCGGCAGGGCATACCTGATCCTGGCGCACGACGACGTGGGCGAGACGTCGGGCGCGAGCACGCGGGTCGTCTCCTTCAAGGTGCACTACTCGGATCCGGAGAAGACCTCCGAGATGCTGGAGAAGCACCTCTCCCGGCACGGCGCGGTCACGGCGATGCCCGAGCGGCGGATGGTCGTGGTCGAGGACCTGCCGGAGTTCGTGGACCGCGTGCGGTCCGTCCTGGAGCAGATCGACGTCCGGCCGCGCCAGATCCTGCTCGAGACGCGCATTCTCGAGGTGACGCTGGACGACGCCGACGTGTTCGGCATCGACTGGACGAACCTCTTCAGCGCGGACGACGGCGATGGCTCCTTCGGGGTTCGTGGCCAGACCACACCCGTCACGCCCGGCCTGTTCTTCGAGGTGGTCACCTCCGACATCGAGGCCGCGCTCAACGCGCTCAACGAGAAGGGCCGCGTGCGCACCCTGTCGTCGCCGTCGATCCTGGCGCTCGAGCACCACGAGGCCGAGGTGGTGATCGGCGATCGCCTCGGCTACCGCGTGACCACCACGATCAACGAGGTCACCACCGAGAGCGTCGAGTTCCTGGAGTCGGGCGTGATCCTGCGCTTCACCGCAGCCGTGGACCGCGACGGCCGCATCATGCTCGAGGTCCATCCCGAGGTGAGCACCGGCGTGATCGACGCCGGACTGCCGAGCCAGACGACCGCCGAGGTCACGACGAACCTGCTGGTCGATCCGGCCCAGCACGTACTGATCGGCGGCCTGATCAAGGACCGGCTGTCGGAGAACCGCTCCGGGGTCCCGTTCCTCGGCGACCTTCCGTGGGTGGGCTGGCTGTTCTCGCGCCGCGACCGGGTGCTGGTCTCGACCGAGACGGTCGTGCTGGTCCAGGCGCACATCGTCGATCAGGACACCGACCCGCACTCGCGGATCGCCCGCGAGCGCGCGGATGCGGAGCGCGAGGAGCTGCACGAGCAGCGGGACGTGGCGCGCGAGCGCCTCGAGCGGGGGCGCTTCCCGCCCGACCACGCACCGGCGGCTCCCGCCGCCGACCCGGACCCGGTGCCGTAGGCGCGCTCAGTCCTCGTAGCGGTCGTGGTGCCGCACCCAGGACATCGGGTAGTCCAGGGCATCCTCGTCCCGGCCCCTGGGCACCAGGTCCAGCAGCTGGTAGGTGCCGTTGAGCGGATCGAGCCCGCGCGAGTAGGTCGAGTACGTGTGGTAGACGTGCCCGTCGTCGCCGGCCGCGAAGACGCTCAGGCCGGGCGCCTCCTCGCCCCCGAAGCGCTGCGTGCCGAAATTGTAGGGCGCGCCGTCGCCGGCCAGGTCCTGCTCTCGGAACGACACGCCCAGGTCGAAGTTGAACGCGCACTCCGACGCCGAGACCCACCTGAAGTCCCAGCCCATGCGGCCCCGGAACGCCTCGATCTCGTCGAGCGGCGCGCGGGACACGCTCACCAGGGTGACGTCGCGCGCGGCCAGGTGCACGACCGCGCCCTGGTAGTTGTCCGCCCAGAACGAGCAGCTCTTGCAGCCCTCGTCCCAGCCGGGGCCGAGCATGAAGTGATAGACGATGAGCTGCTCGCGGCCGGCGAACAGGTCGCGCAGGGTCTCGCGCCCGTCGGGGCCGACGAAGACGTAGCTCCCGTCGACGCGCGTCCACGGCAGCTCGCGGCGCTCGGCCGCAAGCCGGTCGCGCTGGCGCGTGAGCTCCTTCTCTCGCTCGAGGTGGGCGAGTCTCGCCTCGATCCACTTCTCGGGGGAGACGACGTTGCGGGGCTGCATGGCGGCCTCCTGCGGGCCCTGTGCCCGTGGCGCGATCCTAGCGCGTGCCGTATCGGACGGGGAGCCCGCTGACCCGGTTGCCAGCGCGCCCCGCGCGGCGGGACAATGGCCGCGAACCATCCGGGAGGTCGTCGATGCGCGCCGCGGTATTCACGGGGGCCGGCAAGCCGCTGGCGATCGAGAGGATCCCCGACCCCGTGCCCGAGCCCGACGAGCTGCTGGTGCGCGTGACCGCCAGCGGGATCTGCGGCACCGACCTGCACCTGTCGGACTCCGGCGCGATGCTGTCCCCGGGATCGGTGATGGGGCACGAGTTCGCCGGCGAGATCGTCGCGGTGGGCGCGCAGGCGCGGGGCGACTGGCGCCCGGGCGAGCGCGTGGCCGTCGTGCCGAACCTCGTCTGCGGCCGCTGCGTCGCCTGTCTCGACGGCGGCGACGTGATGTACTGCCCCTCGGCCCGCGCGCTGGGCTTCGGCGAGATCCCCGGCGGCTACGCCGAGTACGCGCGCGCCGGATCGGGCGAGGTGGTCCGCCTGCCGGAGTCGGTGTCCGACCGGCTCGGTGCCATGGTCGAGCCGCTCTGCGTGGCCCTGCACGCCGTCGAGAACGCCGACCTGCGCGGCGGCGCACGCGTGCTGGTGATCGGCGCCGGCCCGATCGGCCTAGGCGTGACGCTGTGGGCGCGCTTCCACGGGGCGGGACACGTCGTGGTCAGCGAGCGCGCGGCGGGCCGGCGCGAGCTCGCCGCCGCACTCGGCGCCACCGGTGCCATCGACCCCGGCGCGCAGGACGTCGCCAGCGCCTTCGAGCGCGAGGCGGGGGGTCCGCCCGACGTCGTCTTCGAGTGCGTGGGGGTCCCCGGGCTGATCCAGCACGCGATCGACCTGGTGCGGCCGCGCGGCGAGATCGTCGTGGTCGGCGTCTGCATGGAGGAGGACCGCTGGTCGCCCCAGATGGCGCTCGCCAAGGCGGTGACGCTGCGCTTCAGCATGGCCTACCGCGTGCGCCACTTCGCCCAGGCGGTCGGGATGCTCGGGGCCGGCCGCGTCGACCCGTCGGCCATGATCAGCCGCACGGTCGACTTCGACGGCTTCAGTGCGGCGTTCGAGGCGCTCAAGCAGCCGGGAAGCGACTGCAAGGTCATCCTCGGCCCGGCCGCGTAGACCGGGGCTGGACAGCGCTCCACCCGGTGGACCTCGAGCGCGCCTTCCCCATGTACGTTCCCCGGCTCAGTCCTCCGTCGATCGCCGCGCCGCCTCGATGATCCACTGCCCGCTGTCCCGGGCCTGCTCGTAGATGTCGAGACGGCGGATCCGGCGGCGGGCGTCGAAGCGGTAGATCGCGACCACGTTCTTGCGCACGAACTCGTCGCCCCTGTGGTGACGCTCCTCGATCTCCTGCACGACCAGGTCGCCGATCTCGGTGACCTGGAAGACGGTCATCTCGAAGCGCGTCGAGCCGGCCCACTCCGTGATGAACCGGGTGTACTGCTCCCAGTCCATCTCCTCGAGGTAGGCGCCCACGCGCCGGAACTCGTCGACCGCGACGAAATCCTCGAGCGGCTTCCAGTCGGGGACCCCCTCACCCGTGGCCTGGGCCGCGATCGCGGACGAGTAGTCCTCCACGACGCGAGCGAGCGGCCCCTTCTCGGTGCGGTTGCCGGTGGCCGTCAGGAAGGTCATCGTCCTCGTCTCCGATCGGATTGCACCCAGCGGTCGAGGGCGGCGTGAAAATGGGCGAGGCGCAGCTCCTGCCGGCTCAGCGTGAGCTCCTCGAGCGCGTGGTTCTGCAGCCCGCGCTGCTGCCGCGCCATCTGCTCGAAGTCCTGCTCGAGCGCGAGGAAGTAGGAGAAGTGATCGCCCTCGGCGACCTCCACCAGCTCGGCGCGCCTCTCCTTGCGCTCGTGCGGCGGGAACCACTGCAGGTTCATCACGTGCCAGAAGCAGCGGTTCGGGTCGCCCCCGGGATCCGGCGTCGCGAGGATCACCGTGGCCTCGCCGGCATGGATCGTCATGAAGAAGTTCGGGAAGAGCATCCAGAAGTGGTTGTCGCTCAGCTGGCTGGCGGTGAGCTCGTCGACGTCGAGCCCCTTGGCGTCCCAGCTCTCGCGCAGGGCCTGCTGCAGCAGGAGGCGCGGCGTGACCCCGGAGGGCAGGGCGAGCACGCCGTCGCCGCCGCGATGGCGCTCCAGCAGGGCGTCGAAGCCCGGCAGCGCGTCGGCGACCGCGGGGAACGTCTCGGGCAGGCGGCGGATCGCCGCGACGAGCTCCTCGGCCGAGTCGCGCCGCTTTGCGGTACCGAAGGGCGCAGTGGCGACGCTGTGATCGCCGCAGAAACGGTAGCGCTCCAGGGACTCGTCCATCGCGCCCACCAGCTC
Organism: Deltaproteobacteria bacterium; assembly: GCA_029261925.1. Classification (GTDB taxonomy): domain Bacteria; phylum Myxococcota_A; class UBA9160; order SZUA-336; family SZUA-336; genus JAGWBS01. The sequence continues at coordinate 21,828 of JAJDAJ010000098.1, forward strand.
GGGGTGGACGCCCTGGATGTGGTAGCCCTCCTGGAACGCGTCGAGGACGACCTTCCAGTTGCACGCGACGGCCTCGCGCACGTTCAGGCCGTGGGGAACCATCTCGTCCACGCGGTACGGGGCGAGCAGCTCCACGGCCTCGCCGAGGAACCCGGAGAGCGGCGCGGCGCCGGGATCCGGATTGAGGAAGACGAAGCCGGCGAAGCAGTCGACCGGCACCCGGATCAGCCCGAGCTCCTGCTTCTCCCGGCCCACGAACTCCTCGACGGGGCCGTCGTAGTCGGGCTTCGACACGGCGAGCAGGCGTCCGTCGAGGCGGTAGGACCAGCGGTGATAGGGGCAGACGAGGCGTGTCGCGTGCCCTCGGCCCTGGCACAGGGCGTTGCCGCGATGCCGGCACGCGTTGACGAAGCCGCGGATCTCGCCGTCGCCCCCGCGCACGATCACGTACGACTGGTCGAGGATCCGGTACTCCATCCAGTCGCCCGGGTCGGGGATGTCCTCCTGACGACCGGCGACCTGCCAGACCCGCATCCAGAGCCGCTCGCGCTCCCTGTCCTGGTACTCCCGCGAGCGGTAGCGCTCCGCGGGAATCCGCATCCGGAACGGTCCGAAGTCGATCCCGGACAGCAGGGGCGCGCGATCGACGCGCTCGCCCGGTGGGTTCACCCGCGACATTGATTTCCCGCTCCTGGCCTCATCTCCGGCTCACCGGCGTGCCCGGCGCCGGCTAGAGTACACCCGGTCTCCGGCCGGGGCGACGAGGGTCCCCGCGGCGCGGCGACGCATGGACGCGGAGAGGTGGCCGAGCGGTCGAAGGCGGCGGTCTTGAAAACCGCAGAGCGAGAGCTCCGGGGGTTCGAATCCCTCCCTCTCCGCCATCCGGGAAGCTTTCTCCGGGCTTCTCGCGGGCGCTGCTCCGAACGGACAGGCCCCCGGTCGGACACCCGGAAGCGGCAACGGATCGACAGGGTCATCAGCAACGCGATCGCAGGGACGAGCTCTGCTGGCCGAGAGTCGAGTAGCTATTCTGCGCCCTCTGCGACTCCTGCATCCCGACTTTCCGTTCCGACCCGCGAGGTTCCCGTTCTTCTACGGCTGGGTGATCCTGGCGATCTCGACGCTCGGCATGCTCGCGAGCATCCCCGGACAGACCATGGGCGTGAGCGTCTTCACGGACCCGCTGATGGCGGCGACCGCGCTCTCGCGCATGGAGCTCTCGACCGCGTACCTGTTCGGAACGCTCGCCTCGGGGCTGGGGCTGCCGTTCGCGGGCGCGTTCCTCGACCGATACGGCACGCGTTTGACCGTGGTCTGCGCGACGTGGTTGCTCGCTGCCACGCTCGTCTACCTGGCGTCGATCGACCGCGTGATCGCGAGCCTGGCGTCCGGGCCGAGCCGCGGCGGCATCGCGTTCGTGCTCGTGGTGGTCGGCTTCGCGAGCCTGCGCTTCTCGGGACAGGGCGTGCTCACGCTCGTGAGCCGACAGCTGATCGGTCACTGGTTCGAGAGGCTGCGCGGCGTCGTGGCCGGAATCTCGCAACCGTTCGTCTCGTTCGGCTTCGCGACCGCGCCCCTGGGACTCGCACTCTGGATCGACGCGTCGGGCTGGCGCGGGGCCTGGCTCGAGATGGCGCTCGTCATCGGCACCGGGATGGCCCTGCTGGGCTGGCTCGTCTACCGGGACCGGCCCGAGGACTGCGGTCTGCGCATGGATGGACGCGACGCGAACGCCGATGTGGCCAGAGACGAGGACGCGGTCCCCGAACGCGCCTGGACGCGCTCACAGGCGCTGCGCACGCCCGCGTTCTGGGTCGTCACGTTCGGGCTCGCGAGCCAGGGTCTGACGGGCACCGGTGTGACGTTCCACATCGTCGACCTCGGCGTCGAGAATGGCCTGAGCCGCGCCGAGGCCGTGAGCCTCTTCCCATTCAACTCGATCGTCAGCGTCGTCACGTCCGTGATCGTCGGCTGGCTGACTCGCCGCGTGCGCGTGCAGACGCTGCTGATCGTGATGCTGGCGTTCCAGGCGGTGGGGATGTCGTCGGTCGCCCACTTCGGGGATCCCGCGTTCTTCTGGCTCGCGGTGGCCGGTATCGGGGTCAGCGGCGGCTTCTGGGCACCGCTCTCGGCGGTGGTGATGCCGGGGTTCTTCGGCCGCGCCCATCTCGGTGCGATCAACAGCGCGATGATGATGTGGATCGTCTGGGCCAGCGCCGTGGGCCCCGCGGTGCTCGCGCTCTCGCGCGACTGGACGGGCTCCTACGTGACGGCTCTGTACGCCTGCGCCACGCTGCCGCTCATCGCGCTCGTCCTGACGCTCTTCACGCCCACACCGCCGCAGGAACCGGATGTGCGCGCTGCGCGCTCCGGCGACCCCGTCGGGTAGGACCCGACGAGTTGTCACGGATCGCTCGCCGTGAGAAGCTCCCGGAGCCAAGGTTGCTGAAACCGGATACCGCTCGGACAACGGACCGGGCGGCGCTGCGCTGGAGACCCATGGCATGGGACGGTTCGCCCGGCTCGCTGGACTCTGCATGCTCTTCTCCCTGCTGGCCCCCTGTCCCGCGCCGGCCGCGGTCCTCGTTCGCATGCATACGGTCCTCGGGAACATCGACCTCGAGCTCGATGAGGTGGCCGCACCCATGACCGTGGCCAACTTTCTCAGCTACGTGCGTGACGGGGACTACGACGGGTCCTTCATCCACCGGAGCGTGCCGGGCTTCGTGATCCAGGGAGGAGGGTTCACGTTCAGCGACGGTGCCTTCGACTTCGTGCCGACCGATCCCGCGATCCCGAACGAGTTCACGCTGTCGAATCTCCGCGGGACGATCGCGATGGCGCGGGTGGGTGGAGTGGTGAACAGCGCGACCAGTCAGTGGTTCATCAATACCGTGGACAATCCGGGCCTGGACACGGTTGACGAGGGCTTCACCGTATTCGGAAGGGTGACGCCCGACAGCATGGCGGTCGTCGATGCGATCGCCGCGCTCGACATCTTCGATGGCTCCTCGATCTCCCCCGCGTTCAACACGCTTCCCCTGATCGGCTTCCAGGCGGGCGATGTCTTCGTTCCGGAAGAGAATCTCGTCTTGCTGCCGGGCGTGATCGAGGGAATTGAGGGCCAGTGTGGCGACGCGAACGATGATCTCTTCGTCGACGACGCCGATGTCGGACACATCCGCCGCTTTCTCGCCGATCCAGCGGGAGAGGGTGCCGAGCTCACGAAGTGCTCGGTGATCGGCTCCGGGACAGACTGCGACATCGCCGATGTCGTCGTACTGGCTCGCGGTCTCCTGGGTCTTTCTCCGGGAATCGCCCCGGTCTGCCAGGCGGCCATCCCCTGACTTCTCTCCTGGAGAGGAGCAGCTCCGCGTTCGGTCTGCGCTGCTGCGGGCCTGCCTCGACAGGCCCTGACTCATACACCGTCGGGCGTATCGCCGAACAGCAGGATCGAGGTGTCGGGATCGGGCGGGAGCGCAGCCCAGATGTCGCGTGCGGCGCGGTCCGGGTCGAGCACCTGGCCCGCCTCGAACGCGGCCTTCAGGGCGGGCGCCGCCGGGTAATCCTGCGCGCTCATCTCCGCGGCGACTCGCGTCGAGGGCGTGTCGACGAAGCCGGGGCGCACGGCGACGACCCAGGGTCCGGAGCCGCGGGCCTTTCGCTCGCGACGCACGACGCGGACCCACTGCTCGAGCGCGGCCTTGGATGCGCAGTACAGCGCGAGGCCCTCCATGGGAACGCGGGCCGACGCCGAGGTCATGATCGCCAGCCCCGCCTCGTAGCCGGGACGGCAGGCCCGCAGGAAGGCGTCGGCGAGCACCAGCGGGGCCTCCATGTTCGCCGTCACGTCGGTGCGGAACAGATCCAGGTCCATCTCGCCGGCGAAGCCCGGGTCGCTGGCGAAGTGAGCGTTGTGGATGAAGATCGCGCGGTGCCCCTGGAACCTTTCCAGCTCGTGTTCGAAGTGCTGGCTCACCGCGGCCCAGGTGGAGGGCTCGGTCAGATCGAAGCGGACCGTCTCGAGCTCGGGGTGCTGCCTGCGCGAGAGGTTCACGACGCGCGCGTCCGCGTACGGCACGTTGCGAGCCATGCCCGCCCCGATGCCCTCGGTCGCGCCGCTGATCCAGATGATCGTCTGGGGCTTCATGACTCAGATGTCCTCATCTCCGACGATCCAGGGCGCCTCCACGCCTAGTCACGCGGAGGCGTGATGAAGTGCGCCCGCCTCGACCGGAACTTCCAGGTTCCCTTCTCGCGCGCGTACTCGTCGTCGTAGTAGCCCACGCCCGTACGGGTCTGTCCGCCCTGGGTCATGTGCACCTCCAGGTAGGAGCGGCCGGTGGCGCGATCCCCGTCGATATCGAACACCTGATTGTGGATGAACGGGAGCGCGCGGGAATCCTCCGAGCTGAGCCCCTTCCCGATGCCCTCGCGGATCTCCCGGGGGCTCGACATGACCTGGCCGAGCGAGCTCAGGTCCAGCGTGCATTCCTCGGTGAACAGCGCAGCGAGGCCCTCGGCGTCCCTGCGCCACACGCAGTCGCAGTAGCGCATCGGCAGCGCGCGGATCGCCTCCCGGTCCGCCAGGTCGCGGACCAGGGCCTCCAGCTCGTTGCTTGCCATGGAGTCCTCCTCGTCGGGCGAGTGTACGCCGCGGACACGGGGGAGGTGGCGCCCCGGGGGACTCACCCTCCCGGATCGGTCCTCACCATGGGGGCGGCTTCGGAGCCTCGCCGCGTCGCTCGAGTCCCGGCCCCGGCGCCGGCCGTGCTTCTGGGATACTGGCTCGATGCAGCCCGCCGTCGAGCCCGCGATCCCCGAGCTCGGCTCGCCCGCAGCGGAGTCCCCACCGCGCTTCGACGGCTGGCGCGTCGTGGGCGCCGCGTTCGTCTCGCAGGGCGTGGCGATGGGGCTGACCTTCAGCGCGTTCAGCCTGTTCATCCAGCCGATCGAGGCCGACCTCGGTGCCACGCGCGTGCAGAGCAACGCGGGCATGTCGATCCTGATGTGCGTCGCCGCGCTGATCTCGCCGCTGCTCGGGCGTGCGATCGACCGCGGACCGGCGCGCGCGATCATGCTCGGTGGAGTCCTCCTGACCGCGCTCGGCCTGGCGGTGCTCTCGCAGGTCTCGAGCCTGCTGCAGTTCGGCCTGGTGCTCGGCCTGATGGTGGGCGTGGGACACGCCATGTTCGGGCCCCTGCCCGCGATGACCATCGTGGCGAACTGGTTCATCGTGCGGCGCGGGACCGCGATCGGTCTCGCCTCGATCGGCACCACCGCCGCGGGCTTCGTGATGCCCCTGGTCGCCGCGCTGCTGATCGATCGCTTCACCTGGCGGGGCGCGCTGCTGGCCCACGCCGCGGGAGGTGCCGCGCTCGCGCTGCCGGTGATCTGGCTCTGGATGATCCGGCGGCCCGAGGACGTCGATCAGCATCCCGACGGGCTCGCGCGCGTCGCGCACTCCGCGGCCGAGACGCCGTCGGCAGCATCGGGCAGCTTTCGCGGGCTCCTGCGCAGCAGGAGCTTCTGGCTGCTCGCGGCCATCTTCGGGCTGATGGGCACCGCGCCCATCGCGCTCATGTCCAACCTGGTTCCCTTCGCCTCGGAGCTCGGCATCTCGCGCCCGCGCGCGGCGTCCGTCCTGTCGGGGCTCGCGCTCTCTGCCTGCTTCGGGAAGATCTTCTTCGGCCTGACGGTCGATCGCATCGACAAGCGCGCGGCGCTCGCGCTCGCCCTGGCGATCCAGGCCAGCGGCTGGCTGATCTTCCTGAGCGAGCCGGGCTTCGGGTACTTCCTGCTCGCCGGCTGTCTGGTCGGGCTCGGGATGGGGGCCCTCCTGCCGGTGCAGGGCGCCATGATCGGCGCGGCGTTCGGGCGCTCGGCCTTCGGCCAGGCCATGGGCCTGATGGGTCCGTTCGCGCTGGTCTTCACGGTCACGACGCCGCCGCTGGTCGGATACCTCTGGGAGCGCACGGGCAGCTACGCACTGCCGATGACGCTGCTGCTCGGCGCGTTCGTGTTGCCGGCGCTGCTGCTGCCCTTCCTGCGGCTGCCGCCCTCCGGGCGCAAGGAGGCCTGATGGAGCTGCTGCATCGCTACCTCGAGGCACTGGGTCGCCAGGACTGGGCCCGTCTCGCTGGCTGCTTCGCGGACGATCTGCATCGCACTGGCCCCTTCGGCGACGAGATCCACGGCGGTCGGGCGTACGCCGCGTTCCTGGAGCAGGTGGTCTCCGCGCTGGAGAACTACGAGCTGAAGGTCTTCCGGATCCGCGAGCTGTCCGGCGGCGCGGCGGTCGTCGAGCTCAGCGAGACCGTCGACATCGAGGGCGAGCGCCGCGAGACCCTGGAGCTGCTGCTCTTCGAGCTCGACGGCGAGGGCCTGATCCGCCGGGTCGACGTCTACACCAAGCAGCACCCGGGTCGCTAGCAGGCTGCTGTAGACCCGCGCCCCTCGCCCCGCTGCGTCCTCGGGCCGATCTCTGCACTGCGAAACCTCGCCGTCGGGACGAGGTTTGCCAGGACCGGTCCGGGGCACGGACTCAAATTCCGGCTCCCTGCGAGAACACGCGATCGGCCAGGGGATCGGCCCTCGAGCGATGCGCCACGCGCCCCACGGCGAGTCCGGTGCCCAGCATCAGCAGCGCGAAGAGCAGCTGCGGGATCGACGCGGGAAGGGCCGCACGGGCCGTGTCCACCCAGGTGTCCGCCTCGCGGAGCAGGATGAAGGTCGCCATCGCGGCCACGAACACCGCGAACGCACGCCGCAGGGCGCCCGGATCGATGCGGCGCGCCAGCCCGGCGCCCGCGAACGAGCCGGCGATCGCGGCCGCGGCCAGCGAGCCGATCAGCACTGGATTCACGCTGACGTGCGTCGCGTAGCCCGTGAAGCCGGCGAGGCTGTTGAGCACGACGATCAGCAGAGAGGTGCCGATGGCCGCGGGCATCGGGAGCCCGGACCAGAGCACCAGCGCGGGCACGATCAGGAAGCCACCGCCGGCGCCCACGAGTCCGGTGCACAGCCCGACCCCGAGGCCCTGCGCGACGAGGTGGACGGCTGCGCGCTCGCGCGCGGGGGACGGCGCCGGGCCGCGCCGGCCGCGCCACATGGCGACCGCGGTGAGCAGCATCATCGCGGCGAAGAGCAGCAGCAGCAGTGCCCCGTCGATGTGGCCACCCGCGCGGCCCCCGAGGTAGGCGCCGACCATCCCCGCCGCTCCGAAGAGCAGCCCGCTGCGCAGCTCGAGGTTGCCCGCTCGCCAGTGCTGGAAGGCCCCCGTCATGCTCGCCGCAGCGACGATGAGCAGCGAGCTCGCGATCGCCTCCTTCGGATCCAGCCCGAACACGTAGACCAGGAGCGGGACGGTCAGGATCGATCCGCCGCCCCCGAAGAAGCCGAGCGAGACCCCGATCAGGACGCCGAGCGCGAGTCCGAGCGCGGGCAGGACCGGGCCGCTCCTACCCGCTGCCGAGGGCGTTCAGGGGGAGCTTCAGGTAGGAGCGCCCGCTGATCCCGGGGGCGGGCAGGTCCCCGGCGCGGATGTTGACCTGCAGCGAGGGCAGGATCAGGGCCGGCGCGTCCAGCTCCGCGTCCCGCTTCTCGCGGAACGCGACGTACGCCTGCCGGGTCGTGTGCGCGCTGATCTGGACGTTCCCGCGCTTCTGCTCGGCGACGGTCGTCTGGCAGGCCACGGGGCGCCCCCCGGGCCGGTAGTCGTGGCACATGAACAGCCGCGTCTCGTCGGGCATGGCGTACAGCCGCTGGATCGAGTCGTACAGCGCGGCTGCCGAGCCGCCCGGGAAGTCGCAGCGCGCCGAGCCGTAGTCGGGCGTGAAAAGCGTGTCGCCCACGAACACGGCGTCGCCGACCCGCCACGACATGTGCGCGGGCGTGTGGCCCGGCGTGTGCAGGGCCTCGATCTCGAGCGAGCCGAAGCCGAGCCGCTTCCCCTCGTCGAGCAGCAGGTCGAACTGGCTTCCGTCCACCGGGAAGTCCGGGTCGAGATCGTAGAAGTCGCGAAAGTGCGACTGGACCTCCCCGACGAGAGCACCGGTCACGGTCCGCGCGCCGTATCGCTCCCTGAAGAACGGGAGTCCGCTCATGTGGTCCGCGTGGGCGTGGGTGTCGATCACGTGGACGATGTCGAGCTCTTCCCGGTCGATGTAGGCGGCGATCTTCTCCGCCGACGCCCACGAGGTCCGGCCACTCTCGAGGTCGAAGTCCCGGACGGGGTCGATGACGATGCCGGCGTGCCCATCGTGAACCACGTAGGAGAGCGTCGACGTGCCCTCGTCGAAGAAGTGCTGGACGTGCATGGCTCGCTCCTCGCGAACGCGTGCGGGCGCGCTACTGCTCGAGCTCCCCGGTCCCGCGCCCGGAGCTGAAGGAGGAGCCGAGCAGCACCACGAGCCGATCCCCTGGCTCCCGGATCACGGAGGAGAATAGCTCCAGTGGGCGACCACGCGCTCCTCGGTGGCGAGACGGTCGCTGTTCGTGGCTGGACCGGACATGGCCCGCGGGACGAGGACGGAGTATTCTTCCGGTGCTGCAGGCGATTCGCCGTGGATGGCGACGCAACGACGTTGGACCATGCGCCTACTGCCCCCGGAGCTCGAGCCCAAGCTATTCACGGTCTTGCGGGAGGGGTACTCGGCGCGCGATCTCGCGCGCGACGCCCTGTCCGGTGTCGTCGTGGCCGTTGTGGCACTTCCCCTGGCGATCGCGTTCGCCATCGCATCCGGGGCGCGCCCCGAGCAAGGCCTCTACACCGCAATCGTTGCGGGCTTCCTGATCTCTGCATTCGGCGGAAGCCGCGTCCAGATCGGTGGACCCACGGGTGCGTTCGTGGTGCTCGTGGCCAGCGTGATCGCGGAGTTCGGCTACGAGGGGCTCGCGGTGGCGACCCTCATGGCTGGCTGTCTCCTCGTCGTCATGGCGCTCGCACGTCTCGGAGATGTGATCCGCTTCATTCCCTACCCGGTCGTCGTGGGGTTCACCGCCGGGATCGCCCTGATCATCGCGGCGGGACAGGTCGGGGATGCGCTCGGCCTCGAGATCGAGACCCTCCCGCCGGGGTTTCTCGCCAGGGCGGGCATCTACGCACGGACCATCGACACGGCCAGGCCCGAGGCCGTCGGGATCTTCCTCCTCACGATCGCGATCATCCAGGTGTGGTCGCGCGTGCCGAGCCGTGTTCCCGGCCCACTGGTCGCGCTGCTCGCCACGACAGGCGTCGCTCACGGCTTCGGTCTGGACATCGAGACCATACAGAGTCGTTTTGGAGACGTGCCGCGGGCCCTGCCGTCGTTCCGCTTTCCCGTGATCGACTGGGGTCTCCTTCCGGACCTCGTCTCTCCGGCGATCACGATCGCATTGCTCGCGGCGATCGAGTCCCTGCTGAGCGCCGTCGTGTCCGACGGTCTCATCGGCGGAAGGCACCGCTCGAACGCCGAGCTGCTCGCCCAGGGGATCGCGAACATCGCGTCGCCGCTTCTCGGTGGCATTCCGGCGACAGGAGCGATTGCTCGAACGGCAACCAATGTGCGAAATGGTGGTCGCACTCCGATTGCCGGGATCGTGCATGCGGTGACGCTCCTTCTGATCGTGCTGCTGGCCGGTGGATCAGCGTCCCTGATCCCGATGGCGACGCTGGCCGGAATACTCGTGATCGTCGCCTACAACATGAGCGAGTGGCGCGCCTTCATCCGGCTGCGAAGGGGGCCACGCAGTGACCTGCTGGTCCTCGTCACGACCTTCTCGCTGACCGTGGGCATCGATCTCACCGTTGCCATCCAGGCCGGCGTGGTACTCGCTGCACTCCTGTTCATGCGCCGCATGGCGGAGGTCACCGAGGTCAAGGCGCTCCGGGACGTGATCGACTACGAGAACGTGGAGTCGGCCGAGAACGGCGGCGTATTTCTGCCTCACGGAGTGGAGGTCTTCGAGATCAACGGATCCTTCTGCTTCGGTGCGGCCCGCAAGTTCACGGAGACGCTCCTGGCCAGCCGGAGCGCACCGCGGGTCGTCATACTCAGGATGAGGCACGTGCTCGCGATGGACGCCACGGGACTGCACGCGCTCGAGGACGTCGCGGCGCGTCTCAGGGGCCGTGGCACGGACCTCCTGCTGTCCGGAGTTCACGCCCAGCCCCTGGTGGCCCTGGAACGTAGCGGAGCCCTGGAGCGGCTGGGACACGACCACGTGTTCGACGGCTTCTCCGATGCGGTGGCCAGGGCGCGACTTCTGGTCGACGCGGAGTAGTCCGTGGACCGCCGCGGGCCGGAGTTGCGGGAAGGCCGGGCATCGGTCCGGCCGCCACTTCCCGCACCGCGGCCCCCGCCTGTGGTAGCGTCGGGCTCGAGGCGATGATCGCCGGGCGAGGCTCGCCATGTCCGAGACCGTTCGACTTCCCGAGGGCTGCGTCGTCGTCGATGCCGACGGGCACGTGCTCGAGCCCGCAGACACCTGGGAGCGCTACCTCGAGCCCGCGCTGCGCGACCGAGCGATCCGCATCGATCGCGATGCCGACGGGCTCGAGGTGCTGCTGATCGACGGCAAGCCCATGGAGATGCTGCGCGGCGTCCTCGGCAGCCTGGGCGGCATCGGCATGCCGGGCGAGGCGCTGCTCGAGCCGGGCCGTTACACCTACGCCGACGGCTCGCCGCGCGGGGGCTACGACCCGAAGGCGCGGCTCGAGGTCATGGACGACGAGCAGATCGACGTGGCGCTGCTCTACCCGACCATCGGTCTGTGCTGGGAAGACGGCGTGCAGGACGGGGCGCTCGCGACGGCCTACGCGCGCGCCTACAACCGCTGGATCGTGGACTTCTGCGCCGACTCGGGCGGACGCCTGCACCCGGTGGCGCACATCTCGCTGCTCGATCCGGAGCTGGCGGTGGCGGAGCTGCAGCGCGCGCGTCGGGACGGCTGCGTGGGCATCTACCTGTCCACCGACCACCAGACGCGCGCCGGGCGGCAGCTCGACGACGCGGCATACGATCGCTTCTGGGCCGCGGCTCAGGATCTGGGCATGCCCGTGGGCTTCCACGTGATCGTGCGCGACCGGCCTCAGTTCTCGGCCTGGACCGACGGCCTGGCCGCGGGTCCATCGCGCCTGTTCTACCACGCGTTCCTGGCGATCGACGTGATGGCCGCGTTCACGCAGATGATGGCGGCGGGGCTCTTCGAGCGCTTCCCGCGCCTGAAGTGCTCGGTGCTGGAGGCCGGCTCGAACTGGATCTCGGCGTGGCTCGACCGGCTCGACCACAAGTACGAGGTGGCGCCGGGACGCTACCCGCTCCGGATGCTGCCGAGCGAGTACTTCAAGCGGCAGTGCGTGATCTCGTCGGACCCCGACGAGTCGATGACCGGCGAGGTCGCCCGGCGCATCGGACCCCAGTACTGCATCTGGGCCTCGGACTACCCGCACATCGACGCGTCGTTCGGCGTGGTTCCCGAGCTGATGCGCCACATCGGCGACCTGGAGGAGCCGGCACAGCGCGCGATCCTGGGCGAGAACACGCTGCGCTTCTACGGTCTGGACGCGCCGGCGCGCTGAGCAGGCTCCACGGGCCGCCTTCCCCGGCTCGCCCCTTGGCCTGAGGTTCCGACCGCGGTACCCACTGGGCCAGGCGATGCCCGCCGCGGAGAGCGCCCAGGCGGCCCGTGCAGCTCCTCGGAATCGACTACGCGATCGTCCTGATCTACATGCTCGGGATCTCCGCGGTGGGGATCCTGCTCTCGCGGGCCGTGCATAGCTCCGAGGCCTACTTCCTCGCGGGCCGTCACCTGCCGTTCTGGGCCATCGGCATGTCGATCGTCGTGACCGACATCGGCGCGACCGACATGGTGGGCCTGGCGGGGCAGGCCTACCGCTACGGAATCGCCGTCGCGAACTTCGACTGGATCGGCTCGTTCCCGGCCATGATCCTCGCCGCGTTCGTCTTCATCCCGTACTACTGGCGCGCCGGCGTCTACACGATCCCGGAGTTCCTGGGCCGTCGCTACAACGTCTCGGTCCGGACCGCGATGGCCGGGATCTGGATCGTCTTCCTCGCGCTGGACATCGGCGCGCTGATCTACGCCTCGGCGCTGTTCATGCACGAGCTCCTGGGCTGGCCCTACTGGACCGCGGCGCTGGTCACGGCGATCGTGGTCGGCGTGTACACGATCACGGGTGGCCTCGCGGCCGTGGTCCTGACCGACGTCGCGCAGCTCGTGATCATGTTCGTCGGCAGCCTGGCGATCCTGGTCCTGGGGCTCTGGGAGGTTGGCGGCTGGAGCGGAATGGTCGCCTCGATCGAGTCCCTGGGACCGGAGTACGCGCGGCACTTCGACCTGCTGCTGCCCGCCGACACGCCCACGCCGTATCCGTGGCCGGGCATCCTCTTCGGCCTGGGCATGGTGATGGCCTCGGCCTACTTCGTCGGGAACCAGAACATCGTGCAGCGCACGCTCGGCGCGCGCAACGAGTGGCACGCCAAGGCGTCGATGCTGCTCGGCGCGTTCCTCAAGGCGCTGATCCCCGTCCTGATCGTGACGCCGGGGCTGATCGGCCTGGCGTACTACGGGGGCGGGCTCGAGGACGGCGACACCGTCTTCCCGCGGCTCATCGCCGACCTCCTGCCGCCGGGGATGCGCGGCCTGATGTTCGCGGCGTTCCTGGCCGCGATGATGTCGTCGATCGACTCCATGCTCAACAGCCTGTCCACGCTCTGGACCAAGGACATCTACCAGCGCTTCCTGAACCGCGGCGCGAGCGACGCCCAGCTGCTGCGCATGGGCCGGGGCTTCACGGTCGCGATCCTGGTGGTCGGCGTGGCGACCTCGCGCCTGAGCGCGCTCTTCGAGGGCATGTACGTGTACCTGCAGACGCTGCTCTCGTTCTTCCAGGGGCCCACGCTGGCGCTGCTGCTGCTGGGGATCTTCTGGCGCCGGACCACTGCGACCGGGGGCCTGCTCGGGCTGCTCGCGGGGGTCGCCTCGGCGGGGCTCATGACGTGGAAGCAGGCGGAGCTGTTCACCATCCAGGATCCCTTCCTGTACGTGTCGCTCTGGTCGTTCGTCCTGGCGCTGATCTTCACGGCCCTGGTGTCCCTGTTCACCCGTCCGCACCCCGAGGAGCGCCTGTACGGGCTCGTCTACGGCCTGGTGATGCAGGACCCCGCCGCACAGGAGGCCCTGAACCGGCGTGCAGACCCTTAGCTTCGTCCTGGACTTCCAGTGGACGCACGCGCTGCCGCCCGGCACCGCGCGCCTCGCCTTCATGCTCTTCTTCGCGGCCGTCACCCTGGCGGGCGTGCTGATGACCCGCGAGCACGTGTACCGCGGGGCGGAGGACCGCGCGCGCTGGCGGGATCTGCGCCTGTGGGTGGCGGGCATCATGGCGCTGCAGGTCGGGATCTACCTGGTGTTCTGATGCGCGAGTCCTTACCCGGCAGCGCGCCGCCCCGAGCGGGGCGCATCATCGGCGGCTTCCTCGGCGTGTTCGGCACGGCCGTGCTGGTGGCGATCGCGTTCACGCCGGGCGGGCGTGGCAAGCTGGTGAACCTGATCTGCGGGCTGGCGATCCTCGGGGCGGCCGCACTCTTCCACCGCCTGGACGCAGACGCAGACGCAGACGCAGACGCAGACGCGGAGGCGTCGCCCGTCGACCCGGATCGCGCGGACGGGGACACCTAGCCGCATGCGCGTGCTGCGTCCGGGCATCGCTCGCGAGGCCGCGCGCCGCCGGCTGCGCGCCGGCCAGCTGCGGGCCTGGCTCCGGGGCGAGGAGGCGCTGCGGCTCGAGCTGGTGTACCTGCCGCACCACCAGCTCGACGTCGCGCTCGGCGAGCGTGAGGAGCGCGTGACCGCGTTGCTCGACGCGGCGGGCGGTCTGTTCTCGGTGCTGGTCTCGAGCACGCCCCTCGCGAGCGAGCCGCCGGAGGCCGGCGCCGAGATCCTTCCCGTCCTGATCGACGCGGCCTCCGCGGCGCGGCAGCTCCGCGACGGGCTCGCGGAGGCGGCGCTCCGTCAGGCGCGCCGCAACGGGCGCTCGACCCCGACCGCGCTGCGGCCGCTCGCCAGCGGCGTCGTCGCCTTCCCGTTCTGGATCCAGCACGTGCGCCGCCGCGGAAAGCTGGACTTCCGGGCGATCGACGGTCTCACGGGTGAGCCGGTCGGCGTGCGTATGCGCCGCTCGCTGGTCGTGGCGTTCGTGCGTGCCTCGGAGCTGTGCCCGCAGGCCGCGCCCGCGCTGCGCGCCAGCGCTCAGGGGTCGTAGAAGCGCAGCAGATCCCCGCGGTGCCGCACGAGCGAGTCGCCGAGGCGGATCGATACGGTCGCCTCGATGCCCTCGACCTCGTTGTGGCCCTTGAACAGCACGCTGGCGATCCGGTCTCCGTCGAGGTGCACGACGCCGCAGGTCTTCGCGCCCAGCTCGAGCTCCAGCGTCACATCCTCGAGCGTCACGCTCTCCGCGTGCGGCCCCGGACCTCCGTCCAGGCCCAGGAACCACACGTAGCGCTGCGCGGCGTGCGCGTACACCAGGGCGCGCACCCCGTCGCTGCAGACGGCGGCCGGCCGAAGGCCCCGCGTCTTCAGAAACGGCAGGAGATCGGCCGAGGCGAGGAAGCCGGGAGCGGGCACGTGATGCACGCGACCCGTGCCCGGCCTCGCCGCTCCGGGTCGCAGTGCGTCGGCCAGCACGCTGCACGCGCGCAGCTGCAGGTCGACGCGCGGCGGCTCGCCGCAGCAGAGCAGGGTTCCGCCCCGCTCGACGTAGGCCAGCAGCTTCTCCTGCGTCGCCCCGTCCATGAAGAAGCCCAGGCGCAGCGCGCACACGGGATGCTCCAGGAGCTGCTCCAGCGACACCGCCTCCAGGTCGACGAGTCCCGGCACGAGGCCGTGCGCGTGCAGCCGCGCGGCGAAGGGCTCGAAGCCGTCGACCGCCGCGCGCGGGGACTCGTGGCCCGCCACGCCGCGCTCTTGCGCCGGGGGAATCCAGCTCGACACCGCCGCGTAGGGCGCGTAGGCGAGCCAGCACACGTCGGTGCGCAGCTCGGCGCGCAGGTAGCGGCTGCCCTCCCGCTCGAACCAGCGGTTGAGCAGCGCCATGGCCCCGTACATCGGCGTCGGGGTGCCGTCCGCGGCAATCGGTGCGTCCGACGGAAACGTGGGGTGCTGGAGCCGCGTGATGCGATCGAGATCGTCGTCCCAGTGATCGTGCTGCACGCCGCAGAAGACCACGTAGCCGGTGCACCCGCCCGCGACCGAGGCGAGCGTCTGGTAGACGGGCACCAGCGGGTACGCGGAGAACGGATGGTACAGGCGCGCGAAGCCCCAGTTCTCCTCGAGGTTGATGCCGCGCCGCCGCAGGCAGGTGTTCAGGTAGCGATCGAGCACGCGGGCAGGCCGGCACGGGTTGTCCAGCGCGCGCGAGTCGAGGTCGCAGATGTCGTACGCGGCCACGCCGAGCCAGCTGATCACGCCGTACTCGTGCACATCGAGATCCGCCTCGATCCGGTTCATCGCCAGCCACCACTCCGCGTAGAGCGGCAGCGTGTGGGCGTCGGCCGGCTCCGGCCGGCCGGCTTCCGGCGCGGTTCCCGCGCCCTTCGCGCGCGGAACGCTCTCCTCGATCGGCGGCGTCATGCCCGCGTAGTTCGTCAGATGAGGCACGTCCACGTCCAGGTAGTCGCGGTAGCGGGCGTACGCGTCGCGACGCAGCCTCCACTGGTGTCGCGCCCAGTCGACCCGGGCGAGCGCCCCGGCCGGCGTCAGGGGCGGGTCGTCCGGGCCGGGTGGCGCGGGCGGGGCGACCGCGGCGAACGACGCCAGGCGCGTGTCGTGCACGCGGTTGTACGCGTCGATCGAGCCGTAGGTCTCCTCGAGCCGGCGCGCGAAGCCGCGCAGTGCCGGGGCCTCGTAGCCCAGGGTCCAGGGCGGGGCGTTCGAGGTGCAGTAGAGCGTCTCGTCGTTGAGCTGCACGGCGATCAGCGGGCCCGCGGGCGCGACCTGGTCCCGGAGCAGGGCGCCCACCGCCTCGAGCCACTCCCGCGCGAGCGCGTCGAAGCGCGCGTCCTCCGACGACGGCAGGATCGAGCCATCATAGTCCCAGCGCAGCGGGCTGCCGTCGTACCCGCGCGCCGGCTCGATGGCGGGGTCGACGCCGGGCGACACCAGGTCGGGCAGCCCGCCGATGTTCAGCTCGGAGTGCACGAATGGACCCGGCTTGGCGATCACGTACAGGCCGAGCCGGCCGCAGCGCTCGATGAAGCCCGCCACGTCGCGCTCCGGGAGCGTCGAGCCCTGCAGGTCGAAGCGCTGGCGTCCGTCCCGGTACTCCACCAGGTGATGGCGCCAGGGAACGTAGAAGGTGATCACGCTGGCGTGCGCGTCGGCGAGCTGCCGCAGCCGGGCCTCCCAGCGCTCGCTGCGATCGCGGTAGTACTGGTACTCCACGCCGCGCACGAAGAACGGCTCCCCGTCGCGGAAGAAGCGGCCGTCCCGGTAGCTGAACACCCCGCCGGCGCCCGGGGCGGCGGCGCTCATCCCGGCAGGTCCGGGCGCGGGGCTCGCCAGAGGTCGATCGGCCGGGCCACGCCGCGCGGGCGGAAGGGCAGCGCCACGCGGCGGCCGGTGCCCGCGGAGTGGTAGCAGGCGAGCAGGATCTCGAGCACCGCCAGGCCGTCGACGGCCGTCTCGCCGGGCTCGCTGCCGCTGGTGATCGCCTCGAGGAAGTGGGCCAGCTCCTGCGGGTACCCGTTCTGGTGGCTCCAGTCGGCGTCGGGGAAGCTCCAGCCCGCGGGGGCCTCGTCGGCCACGCCCGCGCTGGAGTACAGGCGCATGCCGCTGCCGGTCTGCAGCAGGTCGGCGTGCAGCACGCCGCCGGTGCCGTGGATCTCCGTGCGCGAGTCCATGCCGCCCAGGAGCGTCCACGAGCTCTCGAGCAGTGCGGTCTCGCCGCCGGCGAACTCCAGGTGGCAGACCACATGATCCTCGACCGCGCCCGCGTCCGGGAGCGCGCCCTCGCGGCGCGGCCAGGTCCGCATGTCGCACCAGACGGAGCTCACGGCTGGCTTGCCGAGCACCCAGCGGGCCCACTCGATCGAGTGGCACGCCATGTCCATGGCGACGCCGCCGCCCGCGAGCCCGGGATCGCGGAACCAGCGGGCGTGCGGTCCGTCGTGCTTCTCCACCTGCTTCAGGTGGCGCACCTCGCCCACGGCACCGCGCTCGACGAGCTGCCGGGCGTGCTCGAACTTGGGCACGAAGCAGAGCTCCTCGGCGTAGGCCACGCAGAGCCCGGTCTCGCGCGCGGCCGCGACGATCTCCTCGCCCTCCTCCAGCGAGAGCGCCAGCGGCTTCTCGACGATCACGTGCTTGCCCGCCGCGAGCGCCGCGAGCACCTGCCGGTGGTGGAGGTGATTCGGCGTGCAGACGATCACCACGTCGACGTCGTCGCGGGCGCAGAGCGCGTCGTGGTCGGCGACCGGCGCCGGCACGTCGTGGCGCCGCGCGAAGCTCCGCGCGCTCCCCGGCTCCGACGCGCAGCAGGCGACCACGCGAGCGTGCGGCAGCGTCCGGGTCGCGGCGGCGTGCACCGACGCGATCCAGCCGCAGCCGCTGATGCCGATCCCGAGCTCGCGCTCCATCAGCGCAGCGCCGTCAGGCGCGCCGCCAGCTTGTGGAAGGCCCCGACCACGTCATCCACGTCGCCGTCGGGCCCCAGGAAGAGCGGGTGGGGCAGCCAGATCGCCTCGCTCCGGGCGGCGCGCTCGGTCACCGGGCAGCGCACGCTCTCCACGTCATGGCCGGCGCCGGCGGGTGCCGCGGCGAGCGGGTTGGTGAGCGGGTCCATCGGGAAGAGCTCGCAGGCGTAGACCGGATCGTAGAAGTCGCCCTCGCACGGGATGTTCTCGGCACGGAGTGCCTCGAGGATGCGCTCGCGCGGCACTCCGGCGCCTGCCTCGTCGTAGCGGACGATCACCTGGTAGGCGCTGCGGGTGTCGTTGCGCGGGTCGCGCTCGGTGGTGCGAAACATCGGGAGCTCGCGCAGGCCGGACTCCAGGCGCTGCAGCGCGCGCTCGCGCTGCCGGGTCTGCGCCTCCAGTCGCTCGAGCTGCACCGACAGGATCGCCGCCTGCCACTCGGTCAGGCGGTAGTTGTGGCCGAGCATGGCGCCCTCGAAGCGGTCGTGTCCGGGCTCCTTGCGGCCGCAGTTGGCCAGCGACTGCAGGCGATCGGCGATCTCGCGCTCGCTGGTGAGCACCGCGCCGCCCTCGCCGGCGGTCATCAGCTTCGACGTCTGGAACGAGAAGGTGCCCGCGTGGCCGATCGAGCCCGCGCCGCGCCCGCGCCAGCGCGCTCCGTGCGCGTGCGCGCAGTCCTCGATGACCACCAGCTCGTGGCGCGCCGCGAGCTCGCAGATCGCGTCCATGTCGGCCATGTTGCACGCCAGGTGGACGGGGATGATCGCCCGGGTGCGCCCGGTCACGCGCTCGGCCGCGGCGGCCGCGTCCATGCAGTAGGTGTCGGGGTCGACGTCCACGAAGACCGGCACGCAGCCGCAGTGCACGACCGACGAGGCGGTCGCGGTGAAGGTGTATGCCGGAACGATGATCTCGGAGCCGGGCTCGATGCGGGCCGCCTGGATCGCCAGCTCGAGGGCGACCGAGCCGTTGGCGCAGCAGACGCCGTGGGCGGCCCCCGTGTACGCCGCGAACGCGTCGGCGAACGCGCGGGCCCGCCGGTTGGGCGCGGGGTAGCCGCCCCAGCTGCCTTCTTCCAGGACCTCGTGCAGCGCGCGCGCCTCACGCGCGTCCCAGTGAGGCCACCGGTGAAACGGCTGCGTGCGAACGGGCTCCCCGCCGAGCAGGGCCAGCTCGGCCTCCGACATCGCGGCTCCCCTGATCGATCTCGGGAGTACTTAGCCGATGGCCGCGCGCGGGGCCTGTGTCGCCACGAGCGCGGTATCGGGACGCGCCCAGCCCTGCACAGCAGCCGACAGGCGCGTCGGTGCGCCGTCGCGTCAGGCGAGCATGCCGCCGTCGGCGACGAACTCCGCGCCCGTGCAGTAGGACGACTCGTCGGAGACCAGGAAGAGCACCAGGCGCGCCATCTCGATCGGCTCGCCGATCCGGCCCAGGGGCGTGCCGGCGTAGAGCTTCTCGACGTCCACGCCCTCGTAGCCCCAGCCCATGGCGGTGTCCACGCCACCGGGGTGGAGCGAGTTGACGCGGATTCCCAGCGGACCGAGCTCGTGGGCCGCGGTCCGCGTCAGGCCGCGCACCGCGAACTTGCTCGACACGTAGGCGATGCCGTTGGCGAAGCCGCGCAGCCCGGCCGAGGACGACACGTTCACGATCGAGCCGCCGCCCGCCTCCTGCAGCGCCGCCGTGACCGCCTTCATGCCCAGGAAGGTCCCGATCTGGTTGACCTCGATCACCGCGCGGTAGTCCTCGAGGCTGGTCTCCTGCATCGACTGGAAGACGATCACCCCGGCGTTGTTCACCAGCGCGTCCACGCGGCCGTGGCTGCGCCGCGCCAGCTCCACGAACGCCTGCCACGAGTCCGGGTCGCGCACGTCGTGGTGGGCGTACACCGCGGCGTCGCCGAGCGAGTCGGCCACGGCCTTGCCCTCGGCGTCGAGCACGTCGCCGAGCACGACGCGCCCGCCCTCGGCGACGAAGAGCCGCGCCTCGGCCTCACCCTGGCCGCGCGCCGCGCCCGTGATCAGCACCACTTTGCCGTCGAGTCGTCCCATGCTTCCTCCTCGCTTCCGGGTGCCGATCATACGCGCAGTCGCCGCCGGCACACCACGGGCGGCGGGTGGCGTGTACCCTGCGTCCCGAGGGAGGCGCGATGCAGCTCGAGGGACGCGTGGCGGTCGTGACCGGAGGTGGGAGCGGGATCGGCGCCGCCATGGCGCGGCGCTGGCTCGACGAGGGCATGCGCGTGGTGATCGCGGATCACTCGCCCGGGCGCCTCGACGAGACCGCGCGCGCCCTGGACGCGGGCGCGGACCTGCTGGCCGTCCGGACCGATGTGTCCGACGCCGGGCAGGTCGAGGAGCTGGCGCGCCGCGCGCTCGAGCACTTCGGCGCGATCCACCTGGTGTGCAACAACGCCGGTGTCGGCGGGGAGCACGGTGCGGCCTGGGAGCAGTCGCTCGCGGGCTGGCGCTGGGCCATCGACGTGAACCTCTGGGGCGCGATCCACGGCGTGCGCAGCTTCGTGCCGCGCATGTTGGCCGGCGGTGAATCCGGACACGTGGTCAACACCTCGTCGCTGGCGGGGCTGCGCGCCATGCCGTACACGGCGGGCTACAGCGTGTCCAAGTACGGCATCGTCGGCCTGAGCGAGGCGCTGCACCAGGAGCTGCGCGATCGCGGGGCGCCGATCGGCGTGTCCGTGCTCTGCCCCGGGCCCGCGCGCACGCCGATCCTCGATCCCACGCGCGAGCGTCCGCCCGGAGTGGCGGGTCCCGCGAGCGGGGACGATCCGGAGGCCGCGGTGCAGGAGCAGGCCACCCGCGAGCTGATCGAGCGCATCGGGGCCGAGCCGCACGAGGTCGCCGACGCGGTCGCGGCTGCGGTGCGCGAGGACCGCTTCTGGATCCTCACCCACGAGGGCTCGCTCGAGTGGGTCGCGGAGCGCGAGAAGAGCCTGCAGGCGCTCGCTCCGCCGCCGCCCGCCACGCTCGACACGCTGCCCGCGCGCCGCCGTTCCTGAGCTCGCGCGGGCTACAGCATGCTGGACAGCGCGGTCGCGATCCCCAGGAAGCTGAAGAAGCCCGCGACATCGGTCACGGTGGTCAGGATGATCGACGATGACTGTGCCGGGTCCTGGCCCAGTGACGTCAGCGCCATCGGGATCACCGCGCCGGCCAGGCCCGCGGCGACCATCGACATCACCATCGAGACCCCGATCACCAGCGCCAGCCCCGACGAGTCGCTCCAGAAGAACACCGCGGTCGCCGTGGTCACGGCGACGGCCACGCCGTTGATCAGCGCCACGGCCACCTCCTTGATCGCCACGCGCATCCAGTGGCGCGCGCGCACCTCGCGCAGCGCCAGGCCGCGCATGGTCACGGCGAGCGCCTGCGCACCGGTGTTGCCGGATTGGCCCGCGACCACGGGCAGCAGCACCGCGAGCGCGGTGTTGCGCGCGATCGTCTCCTCGAACAGGCCGACGACCGACGCGGCCAGGAACGCGGTGCCGAGGTTGATCTCGAGCCAGGGCAGGCGCTTGCGCACCGCGAGCAGGGGCGAGGAGAGCGCCCGCTCCTCGCGGCCGGCGCCGACCATGGTCACGAGCTCGGCGGTGGCCACCTCCTGGGCGGCGGTCACGAGCTCGTCCTGGCGCAGCACGCCGACCAGGCGCCCGTCGTAGTCCACGACCCCGAGGCTGGCGCCGGGGCGGCGCTCGAGCTGCTCGAGCACGTCCACCTTCGTAGCGGTGAGCGGGACGCTGTGCGGGGCGCTGTGCACCAGCGAGGCCAGGGTCTCGCCGGGACGCGCGAGCACCAGGTCCTGCAGGGGGACCGTGCCCACGAGCCGCCCCGCCTCGTCGAGCAGGAACACGTCCTGGATGCGCTTGCGCCGCAGCTCGCGCAGACGCTGGGTCACGGTGGAGACGCGGCTGCGCGCGGGGAACGCGGTCGCCGCGGGATCCATCAGGCCGCCGGCGGTGTCCGGCGGATAGGCCGCGAGCGCTCGCAGCTCCTCGGCCACGGCCGGCTCGAGCAGTGCCAGGTGTGCCTCGCGCACGCTGTCGTCCATGCGCGCCAGCAGACTCGCGGCGCGCTGCGACTCCAGGCTGCTCAGGGCTCCCCGGGTGGCGTCGTCTCCGAGCCGCTCGACGATGCGCCGGGCGAGGTCCGGGGACATGCACGCGAGGATCTCGGCGATCCGGCGCGGCGCCTCCTGCTCGAGCAGGCTCGCGCTCTCGGCCGCGGGCGCCTCCTCGAGCAGCTGGGCGACCTCGCCCGGGTGGCGGTCCATCAGCAGCTGCGTCAGTCGTCGCTCGGCACGGCTGCGGCTACGCGCCATGGTCGGTCCTCCCGGTGCTCGCCTCGGCCAGCGTGCTGGGTGGTGGGACGACCACTTCGGCCAGGCCCACGAGTGCGGTGCGGAAGAGATCGGCCAGCGCGTCGGAGGTCGACGTCTGGCCGTCGCCGACCGGGCCACGGAGATCCTGCTCGATCGTGCGCAGCGTGTGGTAGCGCAGCGCGCCCAGGAAGCGCCCCGCGTCATCGACCACCGGCAGCGAGCGGTACTCGCGCCAGGCGGGATGCGCGGCGATCTCGTGCCGGTCCGCGTCGTCGCGCACGGCCACCGGCGGCTGCGCGATCAGCGTCTCGAGGCGGGCCCCGGGTCGGGCGAGGATGAGGTCGCGCAGGTTGATCACGCCGACCAGCACGTCGTCCCGGTCGAGCACGTGCAGGTTGTGGTACGCCGTCGACGGGTTCGTGCGCACGGCGCGCAGGGCCTCTCGCGCGCTCATGTCTCCGGGCAGCGAGAGCACGTGGGGGTCGGCCAGCGCACCTGCCGTGCCCTCCGGGTAGGCCAGGCGCGTGCGCAGGCTGCGCGCCTCCGCCGCGGGCAGCGCCCCGATCAGCGCCTCGCGGGGGCCGGATTCGACGCGCCGCAGGATCCCCGAGGAGACGTCGCTGTGGAGCGGGCCCAGGATCGCCGCGGCCTCCCCCGGGGGCATGCCCTCGAGCACGCGGGCGGCGAGCTGGGCGGTGAGCTTCTCCACGATCCGGGCCGCGACCCCGGGCTGGATCGAGGACAGGAAGGCCGAGATCTCGCCGGGCGGGAGCCCCTCGAGCGCCACGGCCGCATCGTCCGGGTGCGTCTCGCACGTGGCGCGAGCTAGCTTCTGCTCGAGCTGCATGAATACCTCCGCGATCACCGCCCGCGCTGTGGCCGGACGGTGTGGCGTTACCGCAGGCCCGGTGACCGGATCACCGTGCCTCCGTCATGGAGAAGGAAACGAGCATGGGTGACATCCTACAATCGGATACCTGGCAGCGAATGGCCAACGAGTCGGTCTCGGCCCTCTCGGAGCGCTTGGTCGAGTTCGTCCCGAGCCTGGCGATCGCGCTGCTCATCCTGGTGGTGGGCTGGCTGGTCGCCCGCGTGGCCGCGGCGCTCTCGCGCCGTGTCCTGGCGCGGGTCGGCCTGGATCGCGCCATGGCCCGCGTGAACCTCACGGCCACCCTGCGCCGCGCCGGCCTCGAGGCCGCGCCGTCGAGGCTCGCCGCCTCGCTGGTGTTCTGGCTCATCATGCTGATGTTCCTGCTGTCCGCCGCCGAGCGGCTCGGGCTGTCCGGGGTGACGCTGGCGGTGGACCGGCTGCTCGAGTACGTGCCGCGCATCCTGGGTGCCGCGCTGATCCTGTTCTTCGGCGTGCTGATCGGGCGTTTCCTGCGCGGCCTGGTGGCCTCGGCCGCGGCGGCCGCCGAGCTGCGCGGGGCCACGCGGCTCGGCGGCGTCGCGAACGTGGCGGTGCTGCTGGTCGCCGCCACGGTGGCGATCGAGCAGCTGGGCGTGGACACGCAGCTGCTGGTGACGGTGGTCTCGGCCATCGTCCTGGGCGCCACCCTCACCATGGGCGTGGCCTTCGCGCTGGGCGCGCGACCGGTCGTGACGCACATCCTCGCCGGCCACTACCTGCGCCAGAGCCTGCCGCCCGGCAGCTCGGTCGAGCTGCGCGGGGAGCGCGGCACGATCGAGCGCGTGGGCACGGTCGACACCCTGCTGCGGCGACCGGACCGGAGCTGGAGCGTGCCCAACGCCTGGCTGATGGAGGAGATCGTGATCCGCTAGCCGCTGGCCCGGGAGTCAGTAGTCGCGTGACCAGATCAGGTCGGCGCCGCCGGCGCCCTCCGAGGAGATCTCGCTCTGCACGCTGACGTCGGGCGTCACCTGCCACTCGACCTCGACCTCCTCGCCCTCGATCGTCTGCCTGTAGCGCACGAAGACGTCGTCGCGGACGTACTTGCCCACGCCCAGGCTCGGGCCGGCTTCCCCGCCCGCATCCAGCTCGATCGTGTCGATCGGCAGGCGCTCGAGCAGCAGGCCCGAGAAGCGCTCCATGGCGATGCGGCCGGCCATCTCGCCCGCCACCGCGGCCAGTGCCCGGTCGTTCTGGCCGCCGACCTGATCGGTCGGCCGCCCGAAGATCAGGTATGCGAGCAGGTCGTCGCGCGGCAGCGGGGGCTCGCTCTGCAGCTCCAGCTGCGGGTCCGAGCTCCAGCCGCTGAGCACCGCGATGATCGTCACGTCGCGCACGCGGCGCAGCGCTACCAGGTGGATCTGCGGGTCGAGCTCGGTGCTGCCGGTGAACGCGGCCACGCCCTGCTGGATGTCGAAGCTGCGCCCCTCGAGGCGGTACGTGCCGCGCACGATGCGCATGGCACCCGCGTAGCGCGGGGGCGCGCCCGCCTCGCTCGATGCCTGCAGCTCCCCCTCGATCTCGACGTTCGCGCCCAGGCCGCGGACCCAGGTTCCGCGCGGCACCCGGACGGTCACGTCCCACGACGCGCGCGCGCCGCTCCGCGAGGCATCCTCGCGGGTCACGTCGTCATCGAGGCCGATCACGCGGATCTCGCGCGCGAGGCGGTCGTCTCCCTCGGGCAGCTGCACGAGCATCTCGCGCAGCTCCACGTCGCCCCGCAGTCGCGGCGCGTCGAGGGGCCCCTCGAGCTTCAGCTCGCCGTGTACGCGGGTCTGGAGCAGGCCGGGCCGGCGCACCTCGAAGCCGTCGAGCGCGGCGACGAGGTCCGCGCGCGGTCCGGTCGTCCACGGGATGCCCAGCGATCCGGTGAGCTCCAGGGAGCCGCGGCGCGCGGGCACCCGCAGCGGCGCGAAGCGCAGCCGGTCGGGCTCGACGACGATGCGCGCGCGCACGGGGCCGACGTCCTGGCGCAGCAGCGCCACGTGGAAGCGCGCTCCCTCGAGTCTCAGCTCGCCCTCCGGGACCGGCCCGCCCGGCGCGCCGCGAAGCTTCACGTCGGCGTCGAGTGCGCCGGAGGGCCGCCAGGAGCGCGGCAGCAGCGGGGCGAGCCAGGCGAGGTCGAAGCCGCTGGCCCGCACCTGCGCGCGCGCGTCGGGATGGGTCATCAGGTCGGCCAGCTCGCTCACGCGCACCGGCGCCTGGAGCTGCGCGCTCAGCGCCTCGCGGCCATCGCGCTGCGCATTCAGGTCCAGCCGGAACGCGGCCGTGTCGGACTGCAGGCGCGCATCCAGGCGATCGAGCCGGGCCTCGCCCCAGCGCGGCTCGTGCCAGACCAGCGTGCCCGACGCGTGCGGGATCGGGAGCGCCCCGTCGAGCCGCAGGTCCGCGTCGATCCGGCCGCCCAGGTCGTCGCGCCCCGCGATCCGGCCGGGATCGAGCCCGTGCGATACCACGTGGAGGTCGTCCACGCGCCGCGCCGAGATCTGGCCCGCGAGCTCCAGGCTGCCGGCGTCGCTGGCGATCACCAGCCGCTCGAAGCGCGCCCCGCCGCCGACCAGCACCAGCTCCGCCGGCTCCGCCAGCCGCGCCCGCGCCGGTCCGTCGATGTCGAGGCGCTCGATCTGCACACGCGGTCGCGCGGGCGTGCCCGCGAGCGTGAGCTCTCCGCTGATCTGCGCGGGCTCCGCGCCGCCGGTGACGACCAGCTCGTCGATGCGCAGCGTCTGGCCGGCGAACGCGAGCGCGGCGTCGACGGCGCCCGGCAGACCCGCGGCATCGATCTCGAGCGCGCGCACGTCGAGCGCCCCGTGCAGCGCCGGCCAGGGCTCGCCGCCGCGCAGCTCCAGGTGTGCGTCGAGCAGACCGCGGGCGGTCGGGCCGCCCAGCAGGCTGGCGAGCTCCGCGGCGTCGAGCGCGTCGGTGTCGAGCCGCACGCGCACCCCGGGGTCGCGCCACGCCGACGCGGGCTGCCCCAGGGCCGCGACCGGGAGGTCCAGCTCGAGCGTCGCGGCGGGCTCGCGCGCCTGCAGGCGCAGCGAGGCCCGCTCCGCGTGCAGCGTCGCGTCGAGGTCGAGCCTCGCGATGCGCACGCCGCGAACCCGGGCATCGTCGAGCCGCCCGCGCACGCCGCCCTGCGGCAGCGGGAGCGGTCCGTCGAGCTGCGCCGTGCCGCTGAAGCGTCCGCTCAGCCCGTCGACCCCCGCGAGCGCTCCGAGCAGCGCCAGATCGAGCTCCGCGGCCCGCAGCCGGAGCTGCGACACGCGGTCGCCGTGGATGCTGCCGTCGACGTCGAGCTGCTGCGCGCCCGCCCGCAGCTCCAGCCCCGTGACGCGCACGCCGTCGGCCAGTCGCTCGACGCTGGCGTGACCCACGCTGCCGAGCTGTAGCCCGCGCGAGTCCGCCTCGAGCGCCGTCAGCTCGAAGCGCGTGCCGTCGCTGCTGGCGACCTGCAGCCCCACGTCGCCGATCTCGACCTCGCGCACGCGCAGTGCGCGCGCCTCGATGCGGGCGCTGCCCGCGGGTGCGTCGAGGGGCCCCGCGACGTCGAGGGCGATGCTCGCGCTGCCGGCGAGCGGAACGTCGGGCAGCAGCGGCCCGAGCGCCGCCAGATCGAGCTGGCGACCCTCGACCCGCAGCGCGTCGATGCGCTCGAGGTCCCCGCTGCCGTGCGCCTCGAGGCGACCGGGCCCGAGCAGCGCGTGCGCCTGCTCCAGGGACCACTTGCCGCGCGACCAGCTGGCGCGCAGGCCCGCGTCGGCGAGCTCCACGTCGCCCAGTGCCCCGACCAGGTCGCGCACCGACGCGCGGGCCTGCAGCCCGGCGAGGATCGACTCGAGGCTGGGGGTGCGCTCGATCACCACGTGATCCGCCTCGAGCTCCAGCTCACCGCTCAGCCGCAGGTCCGGATCCTCACCGGCGTCCGTGAGCCGCACGCGGGCCGGCTCGACGCGGATGCGCTCGATCGCGATCGACAGCGGCAGGAGCAGCGGTCGTGCCGCCGGATCCGGATCGCTCGGGGGCTCGTCCGGCGTCCCGGTGCGGCGCAGCTCCGCCTGCAGCCCGACGAGGCGCAGCTCGTCGATGCCCAGGTGGCGCGCGGACAGATCGAGCTGGCCGATGTCGATGCGCAGCCGCTCCACGCGCACGCGGCCGGACGCCCCCTCGGCCTCGACGCCGCGCAGCGCCAGCCAGGGGTACAGCGGGCCCTCGATGGCCTCGATCCGCAGCGGGGCGTCGAGAGCCCCGGATCCCGCACGCTCGAGCGTGCGCGCCAGCCGCTCGCGCTGCCAGCCCGCCGAGACGGCGAGTGCGAGCGCGCCGAGTACGAGCAGCAGGCCCAGCGCCCCCGCCGCGAGGCCGCCCAGCAGGCGCAGCGCGCGCATCAGAACGCGTGGCCCACGCCCAGGTAGATCTGGATGCTGTCATCGTCGTCGCCGCGGTTCAGCGGCACGCCGACGTCGAGCCGCAGGGGGCCGACGGGGGTGGGGTAGCGAACGCCCACGCCGCTGCCGTAGCGCGTCTCCGACAGCGGCCAGTTCCACGGGTCCAGATCAACCACGCCCGCGTCGAGGAAGACCACGCCGCGCAGCTCGCGCCAGAGCGGGAAGCGCAGCTCCAGGCTGGCCTCGGCCAGGCTCGTGCCTCCGAGCGCCTCGCCGCTGGCGTCCTGCGGGCCGACCTTCTGCAGTGCGTAGCCGCGCACCGACTGGCTGCCGCCGGCGAAGAAGCGCACCACCAGCGGGATCTCGTCGGCCGACGTGGGCCCGAACGGCTGCATCCCCCCCACGCGGACGCGCGCCGCCAGGCCGAGCGGCCCGAGCTGGCGATGCACGGCCCCGCGGAGGTCCAGGCGTGCGAAGCTCGAGCCCGAGCCCAGCGCCGAGGTCGCCAGCCACGAGTCCAGGCCCAGGCGGTGGCCGCGGCGCGGATCCACGGGATCGTCGAGGGTCGAGCGGGACAGTCCGAGCTCCAGGTAGGACAGCACCACCGAGTCCTCGGGGTCGTCCAGCTCGAGATCGGACGCGTCGGACACGTCGTCGATTCGCGACAGGTCGAGCTTCCAGCCCAGGCGGCCCTTCCAGCTGCGTCCCAGGGGCCGCGACAGGCCGACCCCCGCGAGGACCCGGTCGGCCTCGAAGCTCGGCGTGTTCTCGCGCTCGGCGGCGAGGCTCGTGCGCAGCCGGACCGGCGCCCCCCGGAAGCGCGGCTGCTCCAGGCTCGCCTCGAGCCGCGACAGCAGGAAGGAGTGGCGCGCCTCGAGCGCGAAATGGCGCGCGCTGCCCCAGAGGCTGCGGTGCTGCCAGCCGATCCTCGCCCTCACGCGCTCCTCGGAGCCGTAGCCGAGGCCGAAGCTGAGCGTGCGCGGCGGTCGCTCGGCGACCGCGACGTGCAGCGGCCAGGTCTCGGTCGGCGCGGCGGGCAGGACCTCGGGCCGGCGCGCCTCGAGCGTGACGCGGCTGAACAGTCCCAGCTCGAAGATGTCGCGCTGCCCCTGTCTCAGGGCCGAGCGCGCGTAGGGGTCACCGGGTCGGATGCCGATCTCGTCGCGGACCACCTGGGCGTTCACGCCTTCCAGGCCGTCCACCTCGATCTCGCCCAGCGTCACGTGGGGCCCCGGCTCGACGGTCCAGTCCACCTCCGCGGCTCGCTCGGCGATGCGCACGCGCGCGCCGCCGCGCACCTGGGCGGCGGGATGGCCCGACTCCGCCAGCCGTGCCTCGACCGCCTGCTTGCTGCGCACGTACGCGTCTGCGGTGAACACCTGCCCGGGCTCGAGCTCGACCTCCTCGCGCAGGCGGTCGTGCAGGTCGGGGACGGGTGAGTCGCCCTCGAGCTCGAGTCCCACGTGCGCCAGGATCACCGGCTCGCCCTCGATCACCTCGATCCGGACGGCGACCTCGCCGGGTCCCCGCTCCTCGATCGCGTGCGTGGCGCTGGTCTCGTAGTAGCCGAGCCGGCGGTAGAGCTTGGGCAGGCGCGCCAGGTCCTCCTCGAGCAGCAGCCGGTCCAGCTGCGGCGGCTCGCTCCAGGGCCACGACCAGCGCTCCGGAACCGGCGTGAGCAGGTGATCGGCCACGGCGTCGCGACGCTCCCGCGCCACGCCGTCGATGTGCAGGGCGACGAGCCGGGGCGCCGGGTCCGGAGCGTCGGGCCCTGCGACGTCGTCGCCCGCGGGGAGGGTGCGGCAGCCGCCGGCGAGCAGCGCGAGCGACAGTGCGGTCAGGAGCCGGAGCGCCCTGGCCGGACCCCCGTCGTGACCCCGGCCCTGGGGCCACGGCAGCATCCAGAGCTGATCCAAGGCGTCCTCGTCCGCTGCTCCCGCTCTCCCGGCCGGAGAGTACATCGCGGTCGTGGGGCGTCGAGCGAGACCGCCGGCCGGCGACTCGCTGTGGCTGCGATACCCTGTGCCCGCGTGAGCGCCCAGCAGTGGTGGGGAACCTGGCCGATCGGTGTGGACGGCGTCCTGGACTGGCGCATCGGTCCGCTGGAGCTGGCCGTGGAGCGCCGGGCGACCGAGTGGCGCCTGGGCTTCGAGAGCTCGGGCGACGCGCTGGACACCCTCCTGTCGGTGGCCGAGAAGTCAGACCCCGCGCGACGCGAGGCGCTCGGGACCCAGGAACGCCTGATCGTCCCGGGAGAGCCGGACCACGTGACCCTCACCCCGGCGCTGGCGGATCGCCCCTTCGTGGTGCGTCCCGAGCACCCCTTCGTGATCACTCCGGGTGCGAGCGTGGAGCTCTTCGTCAGCTCGCCGCTGTGGGTCCGGATCGGGGTCGCGCCACCCGTGACCGAGCTTCGCGAGCTGCCCGTGTTCCGTCCCTCGGATACCTGGTTCGGCCCGGCGACGATCAGCGGCGAGCTCGGCTACGCCGGCCGCACGCACTGCCGGATGCGGCTCGCGGATCTGCCCGTCCGACCGCATCGCGCGATCACGCTCGTGCGGCTGCGTAACCGCACCGAGGCTCCGTTCCAGCTCCAGCGGCTGAGCGTTCCCGTCCCGCTCCTGAGCCTGTTCGAGGCCGGGCAGGGCGGCCTGTGGACCCAGGCCCTCGAGGTCGAGCGCGACGGCTCGGGCGCGCTGTCGAAGCTCGAGGTCGACGCCACACCGCCCGCGATCGCAGGCCCGGTCGAGCCCGTGGCCGGCCCCCGGCGCGAGCCGCAGCGCGACCACCCGTTTCGCGCGCTCGAGGGCCTGTTCCAGTGAGCGCGGCCGGGGAGCGACGCGATGCGTGAGCTGGTCGACACGTACCTGCCGTTCCTGAGCGGCATCGCGCCGGGCGCGCTCGTGCGCGCGCTCGTGCTGGTGATCCTCGGCCTGGTCCTGGCCGCGCTTCTCGGGCGCCTGCTCGAGCGCGTGACGGCGGGGCAGGGCGTGCCGGGTCAACGCCTGCTGCTCCGGCGCGTGGTGCGCTGGGGCGTGACCGCACTGTTCCTGGCCGCGGCACTCAACGAGGTCGGCTTCCAGCTCGGGGTGCTGCTCGGCGCCGCGGGTGTGCTCACGGTCGCGATCGGCTTCGCGGCGCAGACGTCGGCGTCGAACCTCGTGAGCGGCGTGTTCCTGATGGGCGAGAACGTCTTCGCGATCGGCGACGTGGTCCGCGTGGCCGACGTGACCGGCGAGGTGATCGCGATCGACCTGCTCTCGGTCAAGCTGCGCACCTTCGACAACCTGTCGGTGCGGCTGCCCAACGAGACGCTGATCAAGTCGCAGATCACCAACCTGACGCGCTTCCCGATCCGCCGCGTCGACATGCCGCTGTCGGTGGCGTACCGCGAGGACCTGCGCGCGGTGCGCGAGCTGCTGCTCGACGTCGCCGATCGCAACCCGCTCTGCCTCGACGAGCCCGCGCCGCTGTTCATCGTGACGGGGTACGGAGCCTCGGGCATCGACCTGCAGCTCTCCGCCTGGGGCGTGCGCACGAACTTCCTGGAGCTGCGCAACGCCCTGTACACCGAGATCAAGGAGGCCTTCGACGCCGCCGGCATCGAGATCCCGTTCCCGCACGTCTCGCTGTATGCTGGCAGCGAGACGGCGCCGATCCCGGTGCGCTGGCAGGGCGGGGCCCCGGGGTCCGCCGCGGGCTGAGCGGCGGCCGCGGAAGAGGGGCGGGCGCCCGCGATCCGATCCGCGCCGGGCCCGGACCTACCGGGCGATCACCGGAGGATCGAAGATGGCTCGCGCCACGCTGCTCGGACTGGCACTCCTGCTCGGCCTGCTCGCCGGACCCGCACGGGCCGGTCTGCACACCTTCTACTGGGTCCCGGAGGCGCCGGGCAGCAGCGGCACCCTGACCCTGAACGTGCCCGGCAGGGATCCGGGTCAGCCGTTCTCCGCGGCGGACGGGCCGTTCACGGGGGCCTTCCACTTCGAGACCGCTGGCCGGGCGTACGCCTTCGTGAGCGAGACCTCGCTCTCGGTCAGCTCGTCGGGCGGCGAGCCGGACTCGGGATCCGCCTCGCTGCAGGTGAACGGCACGACCGGGGCGGCGACGCTGGGCCTCTCGTTCGCGACCGGTCCGGTGGCCGACGCCGTCTCCACCCCCATCGGGACCGTCAGCGGAAACTGGCGGCCGGGCACGCCGTCGGCGGATGCATCGGTCCTGGCCAGCTTCGTGCACGTGGCCGATGCCGCGAACAGCTCCGGGGGCTTCACCTACCTGACGCATCCGCTGCTCGACGGCAGCCCGGAGATGCGCTTCGTGGTCTCCAAGAGCTGGAACCCGGGGCTGATCGCCGGCACGAACGACACCGTCGAGCTCTTCCTCTGGTACGACCCCTCGCGCGGGCAGTGGTCGATCGCGCGCGCGGACCTGGGCGCGAACGGCTCCGGCGAGTCCTACAGCGTGCTGATCCCTCGCCAGGACGAGCGGATCTTCCGGCACACGACCGACGCGGGCAACACCACCGGTCACTGGAGCCGGTTCTCCAGCCCGCTGACCGAGCGCAATCCCGACGCGCTCGTGCTGGTGACGCCCGTGGTCGAGATCCTCGACTTCGGGGCAGGGGACTTCTGGACCGATTCGCCGCAGGGCGTGTTCTACGACGCTCCGGGCGGGCAGTGGGCCGTGTTCAACCAGGACTTCTCCCCGCTGGGCGCGCCGACGCGCTTCAACGTCTACGTCGTTCCGGAGCAGGCTCGCGCGCTGGTACACGTGGCCACGGGCAGCAACAGCGTCGGCAACATCAGCTTCCTGGAGGATCCGGCGCTGAACGCGCACGCGAACGCGCTCCTGCAGCACACCCAGAACTGGATGCCGAACTTCATCTACAACGCCGCGCCCACGGGCGTGTACTACGAGGCGACCCGTGGCGAGTGGGGCGTGTTCAACCAGGATGGCTCGCCGCTCTCCGTGGGCGCGGCGTTCAACCTGCTGGATCCCGACGCGCGCTCGGCCTTCTGGGCCGACGAGAGCGGGGGACCCGGCCTGAATTTCACCGTGCTCGACCATCCCCACGAGCAGGGCCGCGACGAGATCCTGCTGCTGGTCACGCAGAATCGCAGTGCCGGGTCGGGCGTCGTCAACCCGGAGGAGGTCCGGGTGGTCACATCGACCGGGGGGCAGCACCGGATCGCGAACCTGAACGGCGTTGCGATGCCCGACGGCGCGGGATTCAACGTGTACGCACCGCCGCGTGACCTGTCCACGTTCGTGCACGTGGCCAGCTCGACGAACACCATCGGGAACTACACCCTTCTCGACCATCCGCTCACGCGCGCTCGTCCGGACGCGCTGGTCTTCGCCACCCCGCACCAGAATCCGTTCCGTACCAACGTGCTCGACCTGCAGAGCTCGGTCATCGGCGTGTGGTACACGGGCAGCGACTGGGCGATCTTCAACCAGGACATCTCGGGCTTGCCCGTCGGTGCCGCGTTCAACGTGCACGTGGTCTCGCCCGGCCCGGACGCCTTCGTGCACACGGCGACCGGGAGCACGCTGGGCGGGCGGACCACCCTCGACCATCCGGCCCTCAACGGTCACCCGGAGGCGCGGCTGATCGTCACCCAGAGCTGGAACCCGCCAGGCGCTGCGTCGGCCTACAACGACCACGCCGTCGCGGTGGAGTACCACGCGGGCCGGGGGCGCTGGGAGATCGTCACGCAGGACGGTGCGAGCATGCCCGGTGCCTCGTTCAACGTGCGGACCGTCGAGCCCGACTGTCCCGACGCGGACTTCGACGGGCTCTGCGATGCGCAGGACACGTGCCCGTACTGGGTCGCCGACGACAACCTCGCCGATCGCGACGGCAACGGCCGCGGCGACGCCTGCGAGTGTGGCGACCAGAACGGCGACGGCACGGTCAACGTCAGCGACATCCTGGCGATCAACGCGGCGATCTTCGACCCGGCGCTCGCCACGCCCCTGTGCGACGCCAACCAGGACGGTCTGTGCAACGTGGGCGACATCCTGGCCGTGAACGCCGGCATCTTCGGCGCCGAGCTGTACTGCGCCCGTCACCCCGGCGCGGTGGTGACGCACGACGTGCTGATCACGGACCCGGCGCAGGCGCACCGCTACCGCTTCACCGAGCGCATCGAGGGAGACCTGCGCGTGCTCGACGGCACGCTAGCGTCGATCGCGTTTCCCGCACTGCGCGAGGTGACCGGCGAGCTCGAGGTCGCCAGCACGGGTCCGGTGCCCGGGGGCAGCGGCGACTGGCTTCGACGCGTCGAGCTGCCGCTGCTCGAGACGGTCGGCGGCCGTGTGTCGCTGCGCGGCAGCGGCACGGGTCTGCCCATGATCATGGACGTGGGCCTGCCGGCGCTGGTCTCGGTGGGCGGTGACGTGGATATCGTCGCGGACATCGGCTGGGTGAGCGTGCGCGGCCTCGAGGCCCTGACGTCGATCCCCGGCGACCTGACCCTGGTCCACACGGGCTCGGGCGACACCTCGTTCGGTGTCCTGCCCGCGCTCGACAGCGTGGGCGGCGACGTGTCGATCGACTCGGGCTTCACCACGACCTCGGCCCTGGCCTCGCTGCGCAGCGTGGGCGGCAGCCTGACCTGGGACACCGGCAACCTGGTCGGAGCGTCGAACCTGGCGTTGCTCGAGACCGTCGCCGGCAACCTGACCCTGCGCGGCATCGAGACGGTGTCGCCCGAGACCAAGCTCGGCTCTCTGAGCCACGTGGGCGGCGCGCTGGTGCTCGACGACGTTTCGCTGGCAGACTCGCCGGTGATCGGCTCGGCCGTGGTCTCGGTCGGCGCGCTCGACCTCGTGGACAGCTCGGTCCCCGACCTGTTCACGAGCCTGGCCAGCCTGGACCTGCGGCCGCCCCCGTTCGCGACGCTCACAGGGAACACGGGCTTCACGGACTGCCAGGCCCAGACCTTCGTGGACGGGCACAGCACCCCGGGCGTGGGCGGCTCGATCGTGATCTCGGGCAACGATCCCTGCTGAGTCCGGCCGGGCCGGGCACCCGCTGCGCCGCGAGCGGACCGCCGCGTCGCGGCGGATCCGCCCCACATGGGGCCCGGGGTTGTCCGGGCCGCCCCGCCGGGGCACCATGGCGAGCCCGGAGAGGTGACCGAGCGGCTGAAGGTGCTCGCCTGCTAAGCGAGTGTGGGGCTTAACACTTCACCGAGGGTTCGAATCCCTCCCTCTCCGCCAGCTTCAGTCCCGGGGCGGTGGCGCGCTCCGGATCCCGGAGAGATGGCCGAGCGGTCGAAGGCGCACGCTTGGAAAGCGTGTGTAGGGCAACCTACCGTGGGTTCGAATCCCACTCTCTCCGCCATGCAGTCCGCGGGTGCGGAGCGTGCTCGACCTGGCAGCGGCTCGGCGCCTGATTTCTCGCTGTTCCGCGGGTCTTTGCGCGGAGTGCCTTCGGGTTCCCGAAGCGGAGACCAGCATGCCCCGCGCTTGGCTACGCCCCAGCTGCATGTTTTCTCTGCGGTCGATTGCGGCGGTTCGGATTCGCTTGATCCTCGCGCCGGCCGAGGCGCCGAGGTCCTTTGGACTTGCCACTGCCTAAGGTTGTCCCACAACTGCGTGAGGGGGCTCCATGGGGTCGAAGAGGCGTGCTCATCGCGGCGTGACTTCGCCAGCGCCGGGATGCCCAGCTCCGCGTGGACGCGGCCCCAACTCGCGAAGAGAGCGAGTTCTGCCGATCGCCGGCCATCTC
>JAJDAJ010000099.1 GCA_029261925.1 Deltaproteobacteria bacterium
CACAGCGCGCTGCGGCTCTACGTGATGGGCGACGCGGCCTACGAGCGCACGGCCACGGCTCCGGAGATCGAGCGCATGTGCGAGCTGGTCCGCGAGGCCATGGGCGTCGGCGCCCCGGGGTTCGCGACCAGCTTCGCCTTCACGCACCGGGGCATCGACGGCAAGCCCGTTCCGAGCCGCTTCGCCGCGCGCGAGGAGGCGGAGGCCCTCTTCCTCGCGATGGCGCAGACCGGCAAGGGCGTGGTGCTCGTGGCGCTGCCGGGCGACTGGTGCACGCACGCCGACCTCTACGAGCTGCAGGCGCGGGTCGGGCGACCGTTCACCTGGCCGCTCTTCGCCCTCCCGGGAGGCCGGCACCTCGACGGGCTCCGGCTGCACGAGGAGGGTCTGTCGCGCGGCGCGCAGGTCTGGCCCCAGGTGACGCCGCGGCCGCTGACCATGCAGTTCACGCTCGCCGACCCGTTCAGCCTCAACGTCGGCCAGCTCTTCGCGGACTTGCTGCAGAAGGGCCGCGAGGCGCGGATCGCCGCCTACTCCGATCCCGGCTGGCGGGCCCGCGCGGCCGCGGAGCTGGAGCACGAGGCCATGGCGCCGCGCTGGGAGACCTGCGAGGTCTCCGAATCGGTTCGGTTCCCCGAGCTGGAGGGTCGGCGCGTCAGCGCGCTCGCGGCCGAGCGCGGCTGCAGCCCGCTCGACGTGATGTGCGAGCTCGCACTCGAGGAGGATCTCGGGACGCGCTTCCGCATCTACATCGCCAACGACGACGTCGAGGCCGTCGGCCAGCTCCTCACGCACGAGCAGGTGGTACTGGGTCTCTCGGATGCGGGTGCGCACGTCGGACAGCTCTGCGACGCACCGCTGTACACGGACCTGCTGGGGAGCTGGGTGCGCGAGCGCGCGCTCATGCCGCTCGAGAAGGCGGTGCGCAAGCTGAGCAGTGAGCCCGCCGACATCTTCGGACTCCAGCGCCGCGGCTACCTCCGCGAGGGCTACTGGGCCGACGTGTGCGTGTTCGATCCGCAGACGGTGGGCCCCGGCCCCGTGCGCCGCGTGCGCGACTTCCCCGCGGACAGCGAGCGCCTCACGGCCGAGGAGCCGACCGGCGTGCGGCACGTGCTCGTCAACGGCACGGCGATCCGCAGCGACGAGCGCTCGCTGCTGGACTCGCTGGAGCGGCGGCCGGGCATGCGGCCGGAGATCGGCTGATGGCATCGGGCGCGACCGCCGGGAAGGATGGCAGCGTGAGCGCAGCGGGTGACGTGTACTACGACCCGTACGACGCCCAGATCGCTGCCGACCCGTATCCGGTGTTCCGGCGCCTGCGGGAGGAGGCGCCGCTCTACTACAACGAGAAGCACGACTTTTACGCGCTCAGCCGCTTCGACGACGTCGAGCGGGGTCTGCTCGACCACGACACCTACATCTCGGGGCGCGGCCCGATCATCGAGCTGATCAAGGCCGACATCGAGATTCCCCCGGGCGGCCTCATCTTCGAGGACCCGCCGGCCCACACGATCCGCCGCGGTCTGGTGTCGCGGGTCTTCACGCCCCGGCGGATGAATGCCCTGGAGCCCAAGGTTCGGGAGTTCTGTCAGCGCAGCCTGGACGCCCTCGTCGGTGCCGAGCGCTTCGACTTCGTCGCCGATGTGGGCGCGCAGATGCCGCTGCGCGTCATCGGCATGCTGCTGGGCATTCCGGAGCAGGATCAGGACGAGGTTCGCGAGCGAGCCGATGCCCACCTGCGCACCGAGGCCGGCAAGCCGATGGAGTACCCCGACAGCGGCTTCGCCACCGGGGCATTCTTCAACGAATACGTCGACTGGCGGGCGTCGCACCCCTCCGACGACCTGATGACCGAGCTGCTCGAGGCCGAGTTCGAGGACGAGACGGGCACGAGGCGCCGGCTGGCCCGCGACGAGATCCTGGCCTTCACCAACGTCCTGGCCAGCGCCGGGGCAGAGACCACGGTGCGGCTGATCGGCTGGGCGGGGAAGCTGCTCGCCGACCATCCCGAGCAGCGGCGGGAGCTCGTGAAGGATGCCTCGCTGATTCCCAACGCCATCGAGGAGGTCCTGCGCTTCGAGCCGCCCGCACCCCATATCGCGCGCTACGTGACCCGCGACGCCGAGCACCACGGCCGGACGGTGCCGGAGGGCAGCGCCATCATGTTCCTGGTCGGCGCGGCCAATCGCGACGAGCGACGCCATCCCGACGGCGAGCGCTTCGACATCCACCGCAAGGTCAGGCATCACCTGAGCTTTGGGCACGGCGTTCACTTCTGCCTCGGCGCCGCCCTCGCGCGCCTCGAGGGCCGCGTCGCCCTGGAGGAGATCCTGAAGCGCTTTCCCGAGTGGGAGATCGATCGGGACGCCGCGAAGCTGGCCTCGACCTCGACGGTCCGCGGCTGGGAGACGCTCCCCGCCTTCACGCGAGCAGGCACGTGACGGAGCCGCGTGGGGGCGCGGCAGCCGGAGGCTGGCAGGAGCGAGCAGTGACCGGGCCCGTCGAGAGCGCGCGGCAGCGCGCGCTGTCGCAGAGCCTGCGCTTCGTCGATGTGGCGCTCGAGCTGCTCGCGGAGCCGGACCGCTCCGACCTGACCGTGACCGAGGTGGTCGAGCGGGCCGGCGCGTCGCTGCGCACCTTCTACGAGCGCTTCGGGGGCAAGGACGGGTTCATGCTCGCCGTGCTCGAGGAGTTCCAGCGCCGTGGGCGCGATCTCCGTGCCGATCAGCTCCGCGAGCTCGACGATCCGGAAGAGCGGCTGCGGATCGAGATCACGGGCGTCTTCGATCCGGATTCCCCGGAGCAGCGGAGCCGGCTGGCGGCGCTGGCGCGCGAGCAGGTCCGCCTCTCGCAGCTCTACCCGGCCGAGATCCAGCAGCTCGCGGAGCCCACGATCGCGCTCTTCGAGCGCGAGATCGCGCGCGGGATCGGGCGCGGGATCTTCCGGGATGCGGATCCGGGCAAGCTGGCGCTCATGGTCTTCCACCAGGTCTCGGCGCACGTGACCTCGACGCTGCTGGGAACGGTGCACCCCGACCGCGGTGACCTCGCCCTGGACACGGTCTGGGAGTTCCTGCGGCGCGCGCTGCGACCCTGATCGGGGCCGCGGCGCGCCGCCAGGCTGCCCTCAGTCCTCCACGATCGTGATCACGCGGTTGGGGCACTGGCGCTCGGCCGCCCTGGCCTTCTCGCGAAGCGCCTCGGGCGGTCGCTCGAGCAGCACCTCCACATGGGCGTAGTCTCCCGACACGTCGACCACGCGGAAGATCTCGGGCGCCTCGCTCTCGCAGGTCCCGTATCCCCCGCAGAGATCGAGGTCGATCACGACGCGCATTCTCGGCTCCTCCGATCCCGGCACCTGCACGGCTCGCCGCGGCGGGGGATCTGCAGCGGTGCGTTCGCGAGCCTGGCCATGTCGTTCCCTCCCGCGGCTCAGCCGACGGGCGTGAACTCCAGCTGGAGGCGATTCACGCCGCGGAGCATGTAGGTCCCGGGGTGCTCGTAGCGGCGGGCGCCCGGCGGGCCGTGTGCCTTCTCGGAGACCCGGATGTCGGCCATGCGGTCGAGGAAGCGCTCGGCGCTCACGCGCGCCTCGGCCCGGGCCAGGGGCGCTCCCGCACAGGCGTGGACACCGAATCCGAACGCCAGGTGCTGGCGCCAGTTCGGGCGGCCGAGCCGGAACTCGGCGGGATCCTCGAACTCGCGCGGGTCGCGATTCGCGGCCGCGGGAATCAGCATCAAGGTGGCGCCCGCGGGGATCTCGACGCCGCCGATCGTGGTGGGGATCCTCGCCAGGCGGAAGGTGCTCTGCAACGGCGTCTCGAGCCGCAGGGTCTCCTCGGCGAAGTTCGGGAGGAGCTCGCGATTGTCCCGCAGCTGCTTCTGGAGCTCGGGGCGCTCGCCCATGATCCGGACCATCGCGCTGAGGAGGCGCGCCGTGGTCTCTCCGCCCGCGGCGAACAGGTTGGAGGCGATCAGCATCACGTCCTCGACCTCGGGCAGCGAGCCGTCGGGGAACGTCGCGGTGGCCATTCGCGTCATCACGTCGTCCCGGGGCTCGCGCCGGCGTTCCGCGATGTAGCGCGTGAACCGATCGTAGAGGAAGCCGAGTGGCTTGTGGTCCATGGGGCTGTCCGCGCTGGCCGTGGTCTGCCCGATCCGCCTGTGCTCGCCCTGGAGCTCCTCCCGGAACGTCGCGTGCTCGGACTCGGGAACCCCGAGCAGGTCGGCGACGACCAGCAGCGTGAACGGGCCCGCGTAGTCGTGGACGAACTCGCACTCGCCCCGGTCGACGAACTCGTCGATCTGCTGATCGGCGAGACGCCACATGAACTCCTCGTTCTCCTTGAGGCGCTTGGGCGTGATCAGCCGCGCCAGCAGCGCCCTGTGTGCGGTGTGCTTGGGCGGATCGAACGTCGGCAGCTGATCGCTGAACGGAAGGCCGTCCCGGTACTGCGCGATGATCGGACTGACGTCGTCTCCCTCGAGGGGAACCGGCCAGGGCCCGAAGGGGCCGGCGACCGCGTTGCAGTTCGAGAACGTCGTGCTGTCGTGGTACACCTGGATGCCTTCCTGGTGCCCCGTGATCATGAACACCCCGTTGTGCGGCTCGCGCCACACCGGCCCGTGTGCTCGCAGGTACTCGTAGTACGGGAACGGGTCCTGGTGGCACGGACCGGGCTGCAGGAAGTCGATGGCGTCGAGCTCGGAAGTGCTCATGGCGGTGCCTCTCAGGATCCCGGTCGCGCGTCGGCGAAT
Organism: Deltaproteobacteria bacterium; assembly: GCA_029261925.1. Classification (GTDB taxonomy): domain Bacteria; phylum Myxococcota_A; class UBA9160; order SZUA-336; family SZUA-336; genus JAGWBS01. Next base: position 4,762 of record JAJDAJ010000099.1, read on the forward strand.
CGCCCCGGCGCTGCGCCGTGGATCGGCCCCCATTGTCTCGCCAACGCAGCCCGCAGGGCAACCCGGAGCTCAGCCGCTGCCCAGCAGCTCGCGCGCCCCCTGCTCGAAGCTCACGTGCATCGAGCGCTCGACGATGCGCCAGCCCTCGGGCAGCCGCCGGAGCCGGTCGCGGTACTCGCCCCAGAGCTCGAAGGTGCGCTGCGCGTCGTTGCCGCGGCCGGCGGCGGAGGCCCGAACCATGCAGACACAGGTTGCCGAGTCGCCGTCCAGCTCGACCCGGTGATTCGCGAGCAGGTGCTGGGTCGCACCGCAGCCGCCGAGCATGCCGCGGATCATCTCCTTTACGGACTGCCGGTCCCGCAGCGGTGCGCCGCCGAAGTCGGCGACCACGTCGGCGCTGAAGACATCGTCGAGCAGATCCCACTCGCCCGCGTCGAGTGCGGTCGCGTAGCGGTTGACCACGTCGATGACGGCCAGGTGGTCGCCGAGCTGGGCGGCGTTCACGGGCTCACCCGGAGCTCGAGGCGCCGGAGCTCTCGAGTCGCTTGATTGCGAGCTCCCGCAGCGCCACCAGGCGCACCTTCGAGCTGGACGTCAGCGCCAGCTCCTCGGGCTCGAAGAAGAGCACGCGCCGCGGCACCTTGTACGCGGAGAGCCGCTCGCGTGCGAAGCTGCGCACCTCGGCCTCGTCCAGCGAGTGGCCCGGGTGCGCCACGACGCAGGCCACCAGCTCCTGGCCCAGGGTCGGGTGCGGCACGCCCACGCTGCTGGCGCTGCGCAGGGCCGGGTGCTGCACCAGCACGGCATCGACCTCGACGGGCGAGACGTTGGCCCCGCCCGTCTTGACGATGTCGTCGATGCGGCCATCCCAGCGCAGCCGGCCGTCCGCGTCGATCGCGCCGGCATCGCGGGTGTGCAAGAAGCCGTCGGCGTCGAGCCAATCCTCGGGCAGTCGCTTCAGATAGCCGAGCATCAGGGTCGCCCCCTTGACGGCGATCTCGCCGGTCTCGCCGACGCCGAGGGCCTCGCCCGTCTCCGGGTCGATGATGCGCACGGAGTTCCCGGGCAGGATGTAGCCCGCGCTGGCGTCGCGCTCGGCGACCGGCGCACGCGCCGGGTGCGCCGCCACGATCGTGAAGGTCTCGCTGAGCCCGTATCCGTTGCCCTCGCACCAGCCCGGATCCCGGCGCACGCCGGGGTGCCGCGCGAACACGCCCGCGGGATCGACGTGGCGCATGGCGGAGAGATCGGTGTCGGCCCACGCGGGATGCGCCTCGAGCTGCGATTGCTGGTGAGCCCAGCAGTGCGTCGTGGTGACGCGCTCCTGCTCCAGCAGGCGCAGCGCCTCACCGGGGTCGAAGTGCTCCTGGAGCACCAGGCAGCCGCCCCAGGCCAGCGTAGCGCCCATGACCATGGCGAAGTTCCCGGACCAGAAGAACGCGTTCGGGCTCCAGCAGCGCACCTCCGGGTCCAGGTCCCACAGGCGTCCAAAGCGCCAGCTCTGCAGCGCTGCCGCGCGGTGTGCCTGCAGGATCCCCTTGGGCTCGCCGGTCGAGCCCGAGGAGAAGAAGACCAGCGCGGGGTCCGCGGGAGCCACCTGGGCCGCGCGTGCCGTGATGAGCGCGTCGGGGACGTCGTCGCCGGCGGCGAGGAAGGCGTTCCACTCGTCGCAGTCCGGCCCCGGGTCGCTGCCGGGATCCAGTGCGACCACGCGACGCAGGAACGGCAGCGAGCTGCGGTCGCCGGCCCGGACTGCGCACACGTCGGCGAGCAGGTCGCGGTCGAGCAAGGTCGACTGCAGCAGCAGGATCGACACGTCCGCCAGACGCAGCTGCTGCTCGAGCTCCTCCCGGGTCGAGAAGGTGCTCAGCGTGACCGCGACCCCGCCGCAGAGTGCCGTTCCGAAGACGGCCGCGAGCCACTCGGGTCGGTTCGGCATCAGCACGCCGACCCGGGTCCCGCGGTCGGCATTCGCCGCGACCAGCGCGCGGGCGACACGGCGCGCCTGCACGCCGAGCTCCCGGTACGTCCAGCGCGTGGGCTCCTCATCGCCGACCCGGCGGACCAGTGCCTCCCGGTCCGCGTGCGCGCGGGTCACCTCCTCGAGCAGCGCGGGCAGCGTGAGGCCGCCGATGCCGGGCTCGTCCTCGAGGGGCGGACCCTCGAAACGGGGCGCTTGCTGGATGCTGGAGCTCGCCACGGTGATTCCGGGCTGCATCATAACGCGGGGCCCCCCCGCGCGTGGTCTCCCGGGTGCGGCTCCTCGGGCCCCGGCGCGGACGTGGGGCCGAGCGAGCGGGTGCCGGCCGCCCGAGCGACGGGGAGACCCGCAGGAACGTCACTGTGGTGGCTCGACGGGCCCCGCCCACGTCGCTCACCCGACGCGGTAGCATCGCGCGGATGGTCGACGGCAACCGTCTCTGGGACCTGGTGGAGAACCGTGCCGCGGCGAGTCCGGGGCGCACGATGCTCGAGGACGAGTCCGGGACGACACTCACGTTCGGTGAGTACGCGACCCGCGCCGAGCGGACGGCGGCCGGCCTCGTGGAGCGCGGAGTGCGCGAGGGGACCACCGTCGCCTGGCAGCTGCCGACCTGGATCGAGGCCTTCGTCCTGGTCGGGGCACTCGCGCGGCTGGGTGCGCGCCAGGTGCCGCTGCTGCCGCTGTACCGCGAGCGCGAGATGCGCTTCGTGCTGACGCAGACCCGGGCCGCGCTGCTGATCGTTCCCGGCGTCTGGCGCGGCTTCGACTACGCGGAGCAGGCGCGCAAGGTCACCGCGGAGACCGGCTGCGAGACGCTCGTCTGTGATCGCGATCTGCCGGAGACCGACGCCGGAGCCCTGCCCCCGCTGGCGGCGGTCCAGCACTGGCCGGACGACGCGCCCGTGCGCTGGGTGCTGTACACTTCCGGGACGACCTCCGATCCCAAGGGCGCGCTGCACACCGACGCGACGCTCTGGGCCGGTGCCGAGGCGAACCTGACCCGGCTCGAGACGACCGAGGACGACTTCAGCCCGGTCATGTTCCCGTTCACCCACGTGGGTGGCATCTGCGGGCTGATCGCGCAGCTCCGCACCGGAAGCCGGGCGCTGCTGGTCGACATCTTCCACCCCGTGCACACGCCGGAGCTGCTCGCCGGAAGCGACATCACCATGTTCGCCGGCGGCACCGCCTTCGCCCTGGCCTTCCTGAATGCTCAGCGGCAGCGACCCGGTACCCGGCTCTGGCCGCGCGTGCGCGCCTGCCCCGGCGGAGCCGCGCCCAAGCCTCCGGAGCTCCACCACGAGGTGAAGCGCGAGATCGGTGGTGTCGGCATCGTCTCCGGCTACGGGCTGACCGAGATGCCGATCCTGTCGCAGAACAGCATCCGCGATCCCGATGAGAAGCTCGCGATCAGCGAGGGCCGCGCGAGTCCGGGCGTGGAGATCCGCGCGGTCTCCCCCGACGGCGAGCCGCTGGGTGCCGGCGAGGTCGGGGAGATCTGCGCCCGCGGTCCGATGCTCTGCAAGGGCTACCTCGACAGCTCGCTCGACGCCGCGGCCTTCGAGGCGGACGGCTTCTTCCACACGGGGGACCTCGGCTACCTCGATGAGGACGGCTTCGTCGTGATCACGGGCCGGCTGAAGGACGTGATCATCCGCAAGGGCGAGAACATCTCGGCCAAGGAGGTCGAGGACGTGCTCTACACGCACCCCTCGGTGGCCGACGTCGCGGTGATCGGCCTGCCCGATCGCGACCGCGGCGAGCTCTGCTGCGCGGTGGTGCAGTGCGCGGCCGGCGAGCCGCCGCTCGACCTCGAGGCCATGGTGACGCACTGCGCGGGCAGCGGTCTCATGCGCCAGAAGATCCCGGAGCGGCTCGAGCTGATCGACGAGATCCCTCGTAATGCCTCGGGAAAGATCGTCAAGTTCCAGCTGCGCGAGCGCTACGCTTCCTGAGCGAGCGCTTCACATGGAGCGCTTCGGGTCGAGCGTACGGTCGATCCCGCGCACCATGCTGTCCTGCTCGAAGGTGGCCACCAGTCGCCCATCCTCGGTGAAGACGCTCCCGCTGCCGTGGACCCGCCCACGCCCCGCGTAGCTGGACTGCTGGCTGACCAGCAGCCACTCGCTCACGTCGAAGCGCTCGTGAAAGTGGGCCGTGTGCGCGATCACGCCCGTCGACACCGTGTGGTGGGCATCCTCGGGCCGGAGCACGTCGGCATGGGGCCGCATCGACAGCGCGATCAGCAGCCCTGGCTCGCACCACACCAGGCTCGCCTGGTGCGCCGCGACCGAGTCGAACGAGCGCGCGTGCCGCATCCAGTAGCGGAGCACGGGCGAGCCGTCGGGCGCGCAGGCCTTGGGGTCGTCGATGCTGCGGATCTCCGTGTCGGCGTAGACGAAGTCCCCGGCGTCCGCTGCCAGCGAGCCGGGGCGTGGTGCATCGGGGGCGGTGGCGGCGTGCCGGATGATGTCCGGCTCGTCGGCATTCAGCAGCACCAGGCCGCGCGCCAGCAGGCGGTCATCCTGCCACGCTGTGAGGGTCTCGCTGCCCCAGGCGCGGCCAGCATGCATGGTCTCGCGCTGCAGCTCCATGGGCGCGTCGTAGCGACCGGGTCGCGCGAAGATCGCGTGGATCGACTTGACCTCCTTCGCGCCCTTCACGGCGTGATCGCAGGCCATGATCATCTGCGCCATGATCTGACCGCTGAAGACCACGTTGCGGGCCTCCGGGTCCTCGGCGGGGTGGTTCACGCGGTAGCGCCCGTCCGTGATCTCCTCCACCTGCAGCACGTCGGGCAGCTCCTGCATCGACATGATTCCCTCCTCGCGTCCGGGCGTCTCGATCGGGTCGCAGGCTCCTTCTAGCATTCCGGGAGGCGACCCGTCGCGCCCGGGGACCGCAGCGCCGGGCTCCCCGCCGCGACTCAGGCGCCCCGCTGGCTCGCGCGGAACTCGGTCTGCATGCCGGCCGGCCGGAGGCTCTGCTTGAGCTGCCGCAGGCCGTCTCGCCCCAGGTCGGAGCCGTCGTTGACGAGCTCGAAGCCCTCGAGCTTCGACAGGAAGCTGTGCCGCTGGAAGTAGCTCAGGCCCGGCACGCCCGCGTCGCTCTTCGCGTCGAAGAAGCAGCCGACGCCGGGCCGGAGCTCGCCACCGAAGGCGAACGCGACCAGCCGCCCGTCCAGCCACACCAGCTCGCCGCGGACGTCCGGCTCGGAGAACGCGTCCACCTGGTCGATGAAGCGACGGGTCGTGGCGACCCCGCCCGTGGTCCCGTGGGCGGCGCGATGCTGCTGGCGCCAGTGGCGCAGGAGCTGGTGACAGGCTCCGGCGTGGCGGGCCGCGTAGGGCGTCACCTGCAGCCCCGGAAGCTTCTCGACCCGGACCACGTTGCGGCGCAGCGTCCGGAAGGCGCGGCCGCCCAGGTCGGCGAAGGCCCCCGGCCGGTACAGGTACTGGGAGCGCCGTGCCCGGACGCGCAGCTGTGGCAGGGATGCGGCCGTCTCGGCGTCCCGGGCATCCAGCCGGAGCACCCTCGCGGAGCGGTCCCCGTTGAAGTCGTTGGCGCGCTCGAGGCATCGCTCGAGCACGGGAAGGCGCAGGGGCGTGGGCGCGACGACCAGATCGAGCCTCGGGGCGGCGGCGTCACGGCCCCAGATGTACAGGCAGATCGATCCGTCGTCCTCGCCGATCAGCAGCACGCGCCGCTGCCCGCGATTGCGCGCGAGCAGGTACGGGAAGTAGTAGCTGAAGCCGAGCTGCTCACCGCTGGCGACCGCGCGCTTGTAGCGCTGGAGATCGGAGACCTCGAGGCGCTCGAGGCCACCGAGCGTCCCGGACAGCTCGAGGTGCGCGGGCGCATCGGGACCGCGCCCGCCATCCGGCGGAGGCACCCGCTCAGCCTCTCCGGCCGCCGGGCCGGCGCTGGCGCGCGCGGTGCTCGGCGTGCATCGCCACGGGTCGGAACATCTCCTTGATCTGTCGCAGGCCCGCGCGACCCGTGTCGGAGCCATCGTTGACCCGCTCGAACTCTCGCAGGCTGCGCAGGAAGCTCCGCAGGTGGAAGTAGCTCAGACCCTGCACGGAGGTGTCGCACTTGCGCTCGAAGGAGCACGCGAGCCCGGGCCGGATCTCGCCCCCGAGAGCGAAGGCGGCCAGGCGTCCGTCCACCAGGACCACCTCGCCCCGGAGGTCCTGCTCGGGCAGCACGCCCGCGAGCTCGAGCGCGCGCCTCGAGGTTCCGGCGCCGCCCGCCGTGCCGTGCGCGTCGCGGTGGGCCGCCTTCCATTCCGCGAGCAGCGCGTGACAGGCACCCGCGTGGGAGGTCGAGTACGGCAGCACCTGCACGTCCGGCAGCCGCTCGACCCGCGCCACGCTGCGCCGCAGGGTCGTGAACCGCTTCCCGGCCAGGTCGTCGTAGGCTCCAGGTTCGTAGACGTACTGCATCTTGCTGGGCCGGACGCGGAGACCGGCGGAGGCCACGGCGTCCGCGTCGGCCTCGTCGATGCGCATCACCCGCGCGGAGAGGTCCCCGTTGAACTCGTTTGCCCGCTCGATGCAGCGCTGCAGTACGCCCGCGTGCATCGGGGCCGGTGGCAGGTAGACGTCCAGCCGGGGCAGGCCGCCGCGGACCCGCCACCGGAACACGCAGATGGACCCCTCGTCCTCGGCCAGCAGCATGGCGCTGCGGCCGGGCGCGTTGCAGGAGAGCAGGTACGGGAAGTAGTAGCCCCAGCCTGTCTGCCGGCCGACGGCGATCGCGGCCTTGTAGCGCGAGAGGTGCCCGCGCTCCAGGATCTCGAGGCCCTCGAGCGGGCCAGAGAGCGCCGGCTCGGTCATCGGATGTCGGCGGGGCCGGCCACGCGCCGATTGTACCAGCAGAGCGGGTGGCGAGGGCCTCGATGCCGGGTCGTCGGCGGGCCGTGTGGAAGCTGCGGTACCATGGCCGGCCGATGCGAGGGGCGCCGTGAAGCACGTGGGGATGCTGTGCAACTGCTCGGCGCATGCGGATCCCGCGGCAGAGCTGAGCCCCTCGCTGCTCAACCGGGCCCTGCTGATCGACCGGCTGCTCGCGCCCTCGGGAATCCGCGTGTTCCTCTACTCGCCCGGGGACGTCACCGCTGCGGGCGCGGTCGCGGGCTACACGGTCGACGGCCACGATCTCGTGGCGGCCGAGCACCCGGTGCCGCGCGTCAATGCGAACTGGACCTACGGCACCCGGCGCCTGATCGACCGGGGCATGGGCTATCGCCGCTTCAAGCGCTGGACGCGCGAGAACGGCATCGAGATCTACGTGCCCTACGCCTTCTCGGAGCTGGTCTCCAACAAGCTCAAGGCCTACGCGGTCGTCCGCGAGCACGATGCGCAGCTGCACCCGCACACCGAGAACCTGACCGGATCCACGCGCCAGATCGACGAGTTCGTCGAGCGCTCGGGCATGGCCTTCGTCAAGCCCAGGGCCGGCAACAAGGGAAACCGGATCTTCGTGGTGCGCAGGATCCCGGAGGGCCACTCGCTCACCTACTACGAGGACGCCGCGAAGCGCCTGTTCTCGCCGATCAGCCTCGAGGCCGCGCTCGGCATGATCGAGGTGGCCGCGGCCCGGAAGCGCTACGTCGTCCAGGAGGGCGTCGAGTCGCTGCGCTACGAGGGCTCGGTGTTCGACGTGCGCGTCGTGATGGTGCACGACGCGAGCCGCTGGCACTCGATCCTGGAGACCCGGCTGGCGCCGCGCGAGAGCGACCTGTCCAACGTCTTCCAGGGGGGCTCGATCCAGGTCACCGAGGAGCTGCTGGACGTGCTGCTCGGGGAGAGCGCGGGTCGGCAGCTCGCCGGGCGCATCCGGTCGGTGTCGCACCGGGTGGCCGAGCACCTCGAGCGCGACTTCCCGTCGGCCCTGATGGAGCTGGGTCTCGACTTCGTGCTCGATCGCGACCTGGGGCTGCACCTCGTCGAGGTCAATGCCAAGCCCGGTGTCGCCGGATTCGGGTCCGAGACCCGCATTTTCGACTGGAAGGCGGAAGACGAGCTCCACTATGAGCGCTGGCTCCGCCCGCACGTCGAGCATCTTGCCGCATTCCTGCGCGCGAAGGTCGAGGCGGCCTGATCAGCGGAACAGGATGCGTCGCACCTGCTCGCTGGCGAGCATGCGCCGGCCGCTGTGGCCGACCCCGGGGATGGTCTCGAAGACCGATCCCTTCCAGGCGTCGAACAGCCGTGTGTGCGCGCGGTAGCCCTGGTGGCGGGCCAGCCGGTGGGGCCCCTGCAGCTCCGCCTCGCAGCGGCGGTCGAGGCTGCCGCCCCTGCCGACGTCGAGCTCTCCTGCGACATAGAACACGCGGCGCGCGAACAGGTTCGCGCGGATCCGCTCCGGCCCCACACCCTGCATGTAGGTGTTCAGATCGCGGAGCCCGTACTTGTAGTCGTCGTGCCCCCGGCATGCCCCGCCCGGTAGCTCGAGCTGCCCGCTCGCGGACGGGCGGCGGCCATCCAGGTACAGGTAGCTGGACGGGTTCATGACCACGTAGCGGACCTCGACGCCAGCATCGGGACAGCCGGCACCGCCCGCGGCGTAGCGCTGGACGAACTGTCCGCCGGCCGAGTGCCCGACGAGCACCAGCGTGTCGAGGCCCGGGAAGATCTGCTGCGTGTCCGGGCCATCGGGGCAGACCCGTGCGAGGAGCTCGTCGAGCACGGCGAACGAGCTGATCCGGGCCCGGTCCCGCGACCGGTGCCCGATCTTCCAGCCCCCGGAGCTCCAGTAGTGCCCGCCCCTGGCGGGACCATCGTCGAGCGTCTGGAACTGCGGCGCGATCAGCGCCGCACGGGGCACGCCGCCCTCCAGGCTCGCAGCGGCGATCAGCCGCGCGTGGTAGCGGTCCGCGTCGCGCCGGTTCCCGTGCACCACCAGGACCACGCGCCGTACGGCGGCGTCGCGGTCCAGCGGCAGCGTCCGGAAGTACGGCACCGTGCCCCCGGTGCTCAGCACGAGCAGCTCGCGCCGGGACTCCGGCTGGACCAGGCGCTGCCCGGCGGCCGGCGCCGCCCAGGCGGCGAGCACAACGGCGCTGCTCAGCAGCCAGATTAGCCCGGCCCCGGCTCGCGACGCCCGCACCGCGGGTGGGCCATCGGGTAGACCCCGGTCCTCGTGCATGGGGACCGGGTCGCGGGGTGAATCGGGTTGCAGCATCGCTTCTTCGACGAGCAGCTCGGTCGCGTTCGGCGTCCGGTGACACCTGGCACGCGGTGCAGCGACCTCATCAGAGCATACCCGTGGTTGCAAGGTACCGCCGGTGATTGTCTAATGAGGGCAGCGCAGGCGGCCATGCTCGTCGCAGTCCGTGGCTTCTCGCAGGGAGCTCGCACGCGGATTGCCGGCGGCAGCGGGCCGACGCAGGGAGATGATCGCATGGCCCCCCAGCCCCCCCAGCCGTCGCCCGACGGGCCGACGGAGAGCCGTCTTTTGCACGAGACGGAGCGCATCCGGCAAGCCGCCTGGAGCCACACGACTCGCCGGGTCCCGCGGGACGCGCCCTACCGGATCAGTCAGGACGCGCGGACGCCGCGTGCGGGGGACCTGCTGCTGGCCCGCGTCGACGCGCTGGGGCACCACCGGGGCCTCCAGCTGGCGAGCGGTCGCCGGAAGAACCTGTTCCCGGGCGACGAGATCGTGGTGGCGTACGGCAACCGCTACGCACCCAGCCAGTTCGAGGCCGTGGTGCCCCGGACCCTGGGTCCGTGTCAGCTCGTGGCCTCGGGAGGGGTGGCGGCCAAGGCGCTGTCCTGGCACAGCCGCATCTCGAGGGGGCCCACGATGATCACTCCCGTCGGGCTGCTGCTGAACCCCGGGGGCGAGCCCGTGAGCCTGCGGGACCACGCCGTCGAGCCCGTCGAGGGGCTGATCGAGCCCGCGCCTCCGACCGTCGCGGTGGTGGGGACCGGCATGGACGCCGGCAAGACGACCGCCGCCGCGTTCCTCGTGCGCGGCCTGACGCGCGCGGGTCTGCGCGTGGGCTTCGCGAAGATCACCGGGACCGGTGCGGGTGGCGACACCTGGCTGCTGGAGGATGCCGGCGCCGATCCGGTGTTCGACTTCACCGATGCGGGACTCGTGTCGACCTACCGCGTGCCGCTGCCCGAGATCGAGCGCGCGCTGGTGACGCTGGTGGCCCACATCACCAAGGCGGGCGTCGACGCGCTGGTCCTCGAGGTCGCCGACGGGATCTTGCAGGAGGAGACCGCCGCGCTGCTGGAGTCCCCCGTGTTCGGCGACATCGCCGACGCCATCCTGTTCACGGCCCGCGACTCCATGGGCGCGCTGGCCGGCACGCACTGGCTGCGCGTGCGCAGCCTCCCGGTGGCCGGCCTCTCCGGCATCCTGACGTCGTCGCCGCTGCACTGCAGCGAGGCATCGACCGCGACCGGTCTGTCGATCTACACGCGCGACGACCTGGCCGAGGCCGAGACCGCGCGCGGCATCCTCGAGTGGACCGATCCGCAGGTCCTGCTCCCTGGACGTGGCCATGCCGTCGCGTAGGCCGCAGGACGCCGCCCCGCGCCGCAAGCGCCTGCTGCGCCGCGTGCTGCAGGCGGATCCGGCGCAGGAGTACCTGCTCTACGTACCGGAGTCGCACGCGGCCGAGCCGCCGCTGTTCGTCTCCGCGCACGGCGTGTCGCGCAACGCCGACGAGCATGCCCGGCTGCTCTCGGTGTACTGCGAGATGCACGGGGCCGTCCTGGTCGCGCCGTACTTCTCGGTCGAGCGCTATCCCGACTACCAGCGCCTGGGGCGCGCCGGCCACGGGAAACGTGCCGACGTCGCGCTCGACATGATCGTGGCCGAGGTGGCCGCACTGACGGGCGCATCGGCACAGCAGTTCTACCTGTTCGGCTTCTCGGGTGGCGCCCAGTTCGCCCATCGCTACGTCATGGCCCACCCGCACCGGATCCTGGCGGCCGCGCTCGCCTCGGCCGGCTGGTACACGCTGCCCGATCACACGCGGCGCTTCCCGTACGGGACCCGCACCAGCCACAAGCTCCCGGGGGTTCGCTTCGACGCGGAGGAGTACCTGCAGGTGCCCATGCGCGTGATGGTCGGAGCCGAGGACGACGGCACCAAGGGGCTGCGCCGCACCGCGCGCCTCGATCGCGAGCAGGGCGGTAGCCGCATCGAGCGCGCCCGCACCTGGGTGGGCGCGATGCAGGCGGCGGCAGCGGCGCACCACCTGGAGTCGATGGTCTCGTACGAGGAGGTCGAGAACTGCGACCACTCCTTCCGGCGCTCGATCCTGCGCAGCGGGCTCGGGGACAGGGTGTTCGAGTGGATGTTCGGACCCCCGCCCTCCAGCACGCTGTCGTGAGGCCGGCGATGGGCTCCGGGAACGCCCCTTTCCGGCCGGGCCCCGACGTCGTCCGCGCCTCGCCGGAGGGTGGCGCGATCCTGCGCCGGACCCTCCAGGACGGATCGGGCGACCCGTACGTGATCTACCGTCCCGACGGCAGCGTGAGCGACGCGCCGTTCGTGGTCCTGATCCACGACGCCGCGCGCGATCCGGACGCGCTGATCGACGCGTTCCTCGAGCCGGCCCGGCGCCACGGTGCCGTGCTGATCGCGCCGTGTTTCTCACAGGAGAGCTACCCCAGCTACCAGCGCCTGGGGCGGCGTCGCTCCGCGGATGAGCGCGGCCGGCGCGCGGGCGCCACGCTCGACGCGATGGTGGACGAGGTCGCGGCGCGGCTCGGCGTGGCGCGGCCCGCGATCCACCTCTTCGGATACGGGGCGGGTGCGCGCTTCGCGCTGCGCTATGCCCTGGCACATCCCGACGGCGTGGCCGCCGTGGCGATCGCCGAGGCCGAGACCTACACCTTCCCCGATCCGGAGCGGCGTTTCCCCCGGGGCATCGCGCCGCCGCACCCCGAATCCGACCTGAGCTTCGACCCCGAGCGTTTCCTGGCCGTGCCCATGACCGTCTTCGAGGCGCGCGCTGCCGGCGCTCCGGCCCCACCGGGCGGCGCACCGCGGCGGCGCGTGCGAGCGGCCCGCGCTGCCGGCACCCGCGAGCGCAACGGCCGCAACTGGGTCGCGGCGATGCAGACGGCGGCACTCGAGCGACGTCTCGTGTCCAGGATCGCGTACCGGGAGCTGGAAGGACCGCCGGCGTCCGCCGCGCTGGCGCGGGGAGCGGCGCTGCCCGGGCAGGCCTTCGAGGCGCTGCTCGGAGGTTCGACCGAGCTCGACGCGTCGACGGCATCGGAGGACGCGTCGGAGCGCCGGCGCGAGCGCCGGCGCCGGACCGCGCTGATCGGCCTGGCGACCCTCGCGGGGGTCGCGGCCCTGGCGCCCGTGCTGCTCTGGGCCCACTACCGCTCGACGCACGTGATCTCCCGCGATGCGGTGGTCCGCGGACACATCGCGGAGGTCGGCGCGCGACTCGAGGGCATCATCGCGAGTGTCGAGGTCGAGGCCGGGGACCGGGTGCGCGCCGGACAGGTCGTCGCGCGTCTCCACGACCATCACTTCCGTGCCCGGTCGGAGGAGGCGAGGTCGAAGCTCGAGAAGGCGACCCGCGAGCTGCACGTGGAGCGGCTGGCGATCGCCAACGAGCGCCGGCGCCTCGAGAGCACGCTGCACCGCGCCTCTGCCGGGCTCTCCGCGGCAGCGGCCGCGGTCCGCGCCGCCGAGAGCCGCGTCGCAGGAGCGCACCGGCGCATGGAGCTGCAGCGCACGATGGCCGCCCGAGGGCTGGTCTCGGAGGAGCAGCTCCGCCAGGCCGAGACCGAGCACCGGACGGCCACTGCCCTGCTGTCCGCATCCCGCGCCGAGCAGACGGCCGCGGCGGCGAGCGAGGAGCTGGCCCACGTGGACTCCGCGGGGCTCTCGGTGCGCGAGGAGCGCATCTCCGTGCTGGAGTCCGAGATCGCGGCCTTTCGCGCCGAGCTGGCCCTGGCCGACGTCAACCTCGACGGGGCGATCATCCGGGCGCCGGGGGATGGGGCCGTCGTGCGACGGATCGTCGAGCCCGGCAGCTCCACCGTGGTCGGGGCGCCGATCCTGTCGATCTGGGTCGGAGACCAGACGTGGGTCGAGGCCTGGATCGACGAGCGACAGCTCGCCCACATCGAGGTCGGCGGGCGGGCCACGGTGACGTTCAGCTCGCATCGCGACCGCGAGTTCTCGGGCGTGGTGGAGTCGATCGGTGTCTCGACCGACTTCGAGCTGCCCGACTCCGACGTTCCCCAGCCCCGACGCGAGCGCATGCGCGACGCCCCGGTGATCGCCATCCGCATCCGTCTCGACGATCCCACGACGGACCTGCGCCCCGGGCTGTCGGCCGTGGTCGGGATCCGCAAGAAGGCCGACTGAGATGCCCTCCCCGGCCCGGGCCCCGGGCACCATCCGCTGGCTGCGGCCCAAGGGGAACCTGACGCGCAACGAGCTCGCGGTGCTGATGGCGATCGCGATCGTGCCGCTGCTCATGGTGCTCTTCCGGGTCGCGGCCCTGCCCGGCGTGCTCGGCCCCGGAGCGGGCGACTCGCTGCCGCAGTCGTTCGGCCAGCAGCTCGATCAGGTGCTCTCGCTGGACCAGATCCCCGCCGGTGATCGCGAGGGCGTGCTCTACCTGCTCTTCCTGCCCACGGGCGCGATGCTGATCGCGCTGGCGCGGCTCACCTTCGGGCTGCGCGTGATCGGCTTCCGCTCGATCCTGATCTCCGTCGGCTTTCAGGAGAGCGGCGTCGTGCCGAGCATGATCCTGATCGCGGTCGTGGTGGGGATCGTCGTCGGACTGCGCCCGACGCTCGTGCGCTTCCGGCTGCCCTACCACGCGCGTATCTCGGTGATCATGAGCATCGCGGTCCTCACGCTGCTGGCTGCACTGCTGCTGGCGCCCTGGCTGCGCTCGGAGGTCCTGTGGCGGGTGGCGTTCTTCCCCGTCATCGTGCTCGGACTGCTCGCCGAGGGCATTGCCAAGACGCTGGACCGCGCCAACGGCATGACCGCGATCTGGCGCACGGGGATGACCATCGGGATCGCGCTCATCCTCGCCGGCATCGGCCAGGTCGCGGTCTTTCGCGAGATCGCGATCCGGTTCCCGGAGCTGGTCGTGACGCAGATCGTGGGGGTGATCCTGATCGCCGAGTTCCTCGACCTGCGCCTGCTGCAGCACTGGGATTCCCGGCTCAGCCGCATGCCCGTGCCGCGCCTGGCCGTCGAGGACTGCCCGCTGCACGTGGCCCTGGTCCGCAACAAGCGGAGCAGTGGCGTGATCGGTCGCCTGGGCCCGCAGGGCGGCGACGGCCCTGACCCGCGCACGATCCGCAGGGTCGCTGCAGCCCTGCGCGATCGCGGACATACGGTGCAGGTGCTCGAGGGTGACATGAAGCTGCTGTCGCAGCTGCGTGACTTCATCCCGCCTCATCCCCGGACCGGACAGCCGGGGGGGATGGTCCTCAACCTCTCGCACGGCATCCAGGGCGACCTGCCCGGCGCGCACGTGCCCGCCATGCTCGAGATGGCCGGCGTGCCCTACACCGGCCCGTCGCCGCGCGGGCAGCTCGTGACGGACGACGGGATGCTGCTGGGCGCGCTGCTCGAGCAGGCGGGGGTCCCGGCGCCACGTCGCCGGCTCGTCGGCGGCGACGCGGATGCGCCGCGCTTTCCCGTACTCGTCCGGCCGCGCCACGCCGGCGGTCGCACACCCCGGCTCGCGCAGAGCTCCGCGGAGCTCCGGGAGGCCGTGCGCGCGCTGACTCGTGGGCGCGACCGGCAGGAGGTGACCCTCGAGCCTCACGCCCCGGGACGCGAGCTCCAGGTCGCGCTGCTCGGCAACGACCCGATCGAGCGCCTTCCGCTGCTGGAGAGTCCGCCGACCGGTGACGCTGGCCCGCGCCCGGTGGCGCTCGATCCGGCGCTGGAGCAGCGCGTGCGGCGGGTCGCAGCCGCGGCCTTCTCCGCGTGCGCCTGTCGCGACCACGCCCTCGCCACGCTGCGGCTGACGGACGCGGGCGGGATCGAGGTCCTGGACATCCACGCTCGCGACCTGCTCCAGGAGGACGGCGCATTCCGCGTCGCGGCCGCCGCCGCGGGCCTGGAGCTGGGCGACCTGCTGGAGCGCATCGTCGAGATCGCACGCGCCCGCTACGTGCGCGCCGAGCCGGCGCCGGTCCTCACCCTCGTGCCCGGGCTCGACGGGGCCGCGCGAGCGCCGCGGAGCCCCCTCGTTGCCCGCTAGCCGCGCGCGCGGATCGCTGCTCGCCATCGGCGGTCACGAGGAGCGCCGCGGCGAGATGCGCATCCTGGAGCACTTCGTGCAGCGCTGTGGCGGCGGGGCGGCGCGGCTGGTCGTTCTGTCCACCGCGTCCCCGACACCGCAGGAGCGCTCGGCCGAGTACGAGACGGCGTTCCGCGAGCTGGGGGCCGGGCACGTCTCGGCCTTCCACCAGACCCGGCGCGCGGAGGCGGCGGATCCCGGGCTGCTCCGCGCCCTGGAGCGCGCGGACGGCGCCTTTCTCACGGGCGGCAACCAGCTCAAGCTGGTGACGCTACTGGGGGGGACGATCGCGGAGGCGAAGCTGCGCCAGTGTCACCACGCCGGGCTGCACCTGGCGGGAACCAGCGCCGGCGCGTCGGCGCTGAGCGCGGTGATGATCGCGCGCGGCAGGGCGCGCTCCAGCGCGCGGCTCTCCTCGGTGCGCATGACGCCGGGCCTCGGGATCCTGCCGCGCATCATCGTCGACCAGCACTTCCGCGAGCGCGATCGCTTCGGCCGCCTGCTCGCAGCCGTGCTCTGCAACCCGTCGATGCTCGGGCTCGGGCTCGATGAGGACACGGCGTTCGAGCTCGGCGCGGACGACCGGATCCGCGTGATCGGGAGCGGCACGCTGACGGTCGTGGACGGCACGGAGATCGAGGCCACGAGCCTCGGGACGATTCCCGAGGACGCACCCGCCGCCTTTGCCGGCATGCGCCTGCACGTGCTGACCGAGGGCTGGGGCTACGACCTGGCGAGCGGCGCCGTCGAGCGGCCGGCGGTCGAAGTGCAGCGGCCGGCGGCGCTGGTCTGAGGCGTCAGACGCCCCCGTTCGCCGCCCCGGGGCGGTGGCCGGGATCCAGGTCGAGGCAGCGCAGCACCGCGTGCGCGAGCAGCGCGCCCTCGCCGGCTGCGGCGTCGCCGGCAGGGCCGGAGACGCGGATCTCCCGTCGCTCCCCTCCGGGCTCCCGGACGTGCAGCGTCGATCCGTCGAGCGTCGCGCAGCGCAGCGCCGCGACCTCCGCTGCCGGCTCGAGCTCGCTGCCGGCACCCCCGGCGCCGTGCACCAGGACCACACCGCGGGTGACCCGCGTCAGCAGCGAGAGCGCGTCGTGCAGCGTGCCGGAATCCGCGTCGCCGGCCGCGCCGTCGACGGCGGCCGGGTCGGGGATCACCGCGACGTCGATGACGTCGCAGCCCATACCGTGGCGCACCACGTCGTCCGCGGACATCTCGAGCACCGCGACGTCCACGTCGGGGTCGAGAAGGATCAGCCGGGCCGCAGCCGCGGCGGTGAGCCGCGGCGGGCCCGTGCGGCGGCCCTGGATGTAGACGCGGTGCCGCGTGGCGAGACCCACGTGGTGCCCTGCGGCCGTCAGCAGGTCGGCGAGGCGCCGCGCCGCCGCGGCGCTCGCGTCGGTCCCGCACAGGGCCACCACCGGCACGCGGCTCCGCGAGCCCGCCGGGTAGAGCATGCGGACGATCGGTGTGGTCACGTCGCGCGGAGTGCCCACCGCGGGCCAGATGTGCTTGCGCAGGCCCGGCCTCGAGTTGATCTCGCAGATGCTGCCGCCGATCTCCCAGATGGAGCCCGAGATGTCGGTCGTCAGCAGGTCGACACCGGCGACGTCGAGCCCGATCGCGCGCGCCGCGCGCTCGGCGATCTCGCGGTTGTCGGGATGCACGCGATCGGTGACGTCGACGGCGCTGCCGCCGTCCGAGGTGTTCGCGTTGCGGCGCAGGTACACGGTCTGCCCCGGGGGCGGCACCGTGCGGCGGTCGTGGCCGTGGGCGGCCAGGACCCGGTCCGCCTCTGCGTCCAAAGCGATCCGGGTCCAGGACTGGTTCGGCCCGCTGCCGCGCCGGGGGTCGAGGTTCACCTCCTCGACGAGCTCCTCGATCGAGTGCTTGCCATCGCCGACGACGTGCGCGGGGATCCGCTGGGCGGCGGCGCAGAGCCGGCCGTCGATCACCAGCATCCGGTAATCGCTGCCCTCCACGACCTCCTCGACCAGGGTGGAGCGGCCGATCGCCTGTGCGCGCTTGAAGGCCGCGCGGACCTGGCGGCGGTTGCGCATCCCCACGCTGACGCCGCCGCCCATGCTGCCGTTGTTCGGCTTGACCACGACCGGGTAGCCGATGCGGCGCGCGGCCTCGATGGCCTCGCGTGCGCGGTAGACGCGCTCGTACCGGGGCACCGGCAGGCCCAGGTCGGCGAGCACGCGGCGGGCGTAGTCTTTGTTGGCAGCCAGGTCGTTGCCGACGGCACTGGTGTGGCTGGTCTTCGTGGCGCTCAGGCGCTGCTGGTAGCGCCCCTGTCCCAGCTGGATGATGCGGCCGGCCAGCCGCGTCACCGGCACGTCGCACGCCCGGGCCGTACGCACCAGCTCGCGGTCCTGCACGGGGAGCAGGCTCTGCTCGGCCCGGCGCAGGAAGTCGCGCAGCTGCCCGTCCATGTCGAACGGCTGCGGCTGCGCGGAGGCCGAGGGGAGCTCCGCGGGGAGCAGGCTGGAGAGCAGGCTCGCGCCGAGCGCGGCCGCGGCGCTGCAGACCCCGGCATCCTCGCCGGCGACCACGGCCTCCGCGGGTCCGAGGGGCCGTGCAGCAGCGGTCCGCACGCACTCCGTCTCGCAGCCCGCCAGGCGCAGCAGCTCGATGCAGACGTGCTCCAGCAGGTGTGCCGGCGCGCCCTCGACGACCGGATCGCAGGCCTCCCAGTGCGCCGCGAGTCCGGGCAGATGTCGACCCAGGTCCTCGAGGAAGGACGCATCGGGGTAGCCGGGCGGCCAGCGGTCCAGGCCGCCGAGCGTGTGGCGCACCGCGGGCCGCAGGGCGTGGACGCTCGGCCCGGAGAATGCAGAGGTCGCGGTGATTTCCATTCCGTCCCGTCTTGCCCGGTGCCGTCCCGTATCGGTGTCCGTCCGCGGGCGTTTGATTGCGAGAAGGCGCCCCCCGGCGGCGCGACAGGCCGCGCCACGCCCGCCTCGGGCCCGGGCTCGCGTCAGCCGAGCAGGTCGCTGCCCGCCGGGAGCTTGCCCCCGGCCGCGATCCAGCGCCGGAACACCTGCTCCCCGGCGCGCGGATTGTAGACGTCTTCCTGGTAGGAGAACTCGCCGTTGCCCGCATACTCCAGGATCGTCACGCAGGAGAACTCGAACTTCTCGTCACCGCCCCTGGGATCGGGAAGCGCCTGCACCGGGTAGTAGACGACCCGGTTGCCCTCGATGACGTGCCACGGGGTTGGAAAGAACATTCCGGGCGGGGCCGCGGCCATGACCTCGAGGATGGCCTTCCGGATCGCCTCGCGGCCCTCGAAGGTCCCGAGGTGGCACTCGACCCAGACGCCATCGACGGTGTGCAGATCGGCCCAGGCGTTCCAGTCGCCGGAGTTGCCCACGGCCACGAAGTTCCGGTATGCCTGCTCCACCTCGGCGCGCTCGTGGATCCGCATGCCGCCGTCTCCTTCCGCTCCCGGCCGAGAGCCGGGGCCGGGGCATTCTACGCGGCCGGAGCCCGGCCCGCCCGCGACAGCGTCACCCGGAGAGACCGTGGCCCACGCAGGACGCCGCCGAGGATCTGGACCGGTTCGTCCGGGCAGAGCGCCATGTCCGGGAAGCGACGCGCCAGGACCTCGAGGCCCTTCTCGATCACACGACGCGCCATCTGGGTCCCGAGACAGAAGTGCTCCCCGTGGCCGAACGCGAAGTTGCTCTGCCGGCGATCGACCCGGAAGCGGCGCGGCTCGTCGTAGGCCTCGGGATCGTCATGTGCGCCGACGATGCACAGCCTCAGGTCGTCGCCGGCGCGGATCCGGTGGCCCGCCAGCTCGAGGTCGCGCGTGGCCCGTCGCGGGATCATGACCAGCGGTGGCTCGAAGCGCAGCAGCTCCTGGATCGCCGCCTCGCGCAGGTCGTGATCGCCGGCGAGATCGCGCCAGAGCGGGCGGTCGCGCAGCACGAGCGAGAGCAGACTCCCCAGGCTGTTGGTGCTCGTGTCGATCGCCGCCGGGAAGAGGTTGCGACAGAACCCGAGGATGTCCTCGTTGTCGAGTCTCTCGCCGTCGATCTCGGCCTGGGCGAGCAGCGAGATCACGTCGTCCTCGGGATGCTCGCGCCGCCGGTCCACCAGCGGCAGCAGGTACTCCCCGATCTCGGTCCCGGCCGCGCTCGCGGACTCGATGTCGATGAAGCTGTGCATGATGCGATCGGCCCAGTCCTGGAGCCGGGCGACGTCATCCCGGGGAAGGCCGAGCAGGCGGGCGATGTTCTGGAAGGTGTAGGGCCGGGTGAAGTCGCTCACGAGGTCGACGCGCGTCCTGCCCTCGAGGCCGCTCGCCAGCTGCTCCGCCTCGTGCGCGAACAGGGTGTCCGCGTACTCCCGCATCTTCCCCGGGAAGAAGACGCGCGAGATGAGCGCGCGGTTGCGCAGATGCTCCCGCCCGCGCAGGATCGGCAGCCCACGGCCCATGGTCCTGGCGAAGAGCTCGTCGTAGGCGTCGGGTGCCGACAGGACGTCGTCGGCGGCGATGAACCGGCTCACCGTCTCGTGGTCGTTGACCAGCCAGATCGGTCGACCCGCGAACTGGATGCGCGAGACGGGCTCCCGGGCGCGGAGGTCGGCCAGTACCTCGTGCAGATCCGGCAGCGGATCCGCCGCGAAGTCGATCTCGGGCAAGCGCATCTCGCTGCGGCTCATCACGTCTCCCGCGGCCCCGCCCCGACCGGGCCCCTCCCATGCACCGCACAGAGGATACCAGGCACGCGGTGCGCGGCGTCTGGCCCGACTCCCGATCCGGCAGGCCGGAGCCCCGACCCGCTAGGATCTGCGCGTGCGTAGCCTGGAGGGCAAGATCGCGGTGGTCGTCGGCGCGAGCCGGGGCATCGGCAAGGGGATCGCGCTGGAGCTGGGTGCGGCCGGGGCGACGGTCCACGTGCTGGGGCGCACGCTCGAGCCCTCGCCCGGAAGGACGGGATCGCTCTCGGAGACCGTGACCGAGATCGAGTCGAGCGGTGGCACGGCCTTCGCAGCGCGCTGCGACGCCACGCAGGACGACCAGCTCGCGCAGGTCTTCGAGCGGGTCCGGGAGGCGCACGGTCGCCTCGACGTGCTGGTCAGCAGCGCCTTCGATGCCGGCCGCTTCGGCGGCACGATCGGGACCCCCTTCTGGGAGCTCCCCACGAGCATCTGGGCAGAGGTCTTCGACGTCGGCACGAAGAGCGCCTACCTCGCCGCGGTCCACGGGGCACCCCTGATGCTCGAGCACGGGGGCCTGATCGTGAACGTGTCGGGGCGCGCCGCCCAGAGCTACCGCTACAACGTCGCCTACGGCGTCGGGAAGTGCGCGATGGACCGCATGACCGCGGACATGGCGCGCGACCTCGCTCCCCACGGCGTCGCGGTGGTGTCGCTCTGGCCGGCCCGCACGAGCACCGAGCACGTGGCCGTTCTCGACGCGGCGCGGGACACCGGCGAGATCCTGGAGACGCCGCGCTTCAGTGGCCGTGCCGTCGTCGCGCTCGCAAGCGACCCCGAGATCCTCTCGCGCAGCGCGAAGAAGTACTGGAGCGCCGAGCTCGCCGCTCTCCACGGCTTCACCGACGAGCACGGCCGGGCCCATGCAGTCCCCGACTCGATCGAGTGGACGCCAGCGGACGGCTGAGCGCTCCTCCTCGACCCACGGGCGCGGGACCGGCGCGGCCCCGGGAGACGTCCTCAGCAGCGTTTCTCTCCTGCAGATGCCTGGATCACGTTCTGCACTCCACCCGGTCGGGGCAGAGGGTTCCGGCTAAGCTCCGCTCATGCCTTCACGCCACTCCATCGGGCTCGTGGCCGGCTCCGCACGATACGCGATGCTGCTGCTGGCGCTGCTGGCCACGGGTTGCTCGACGCTGTTCGGAGCGCGGGACGCCTACCGCGCGCAGATCCACCGCACCCAGGGCGGGATTCCTCACATCCGGGCCGACGACGTGGGCAGCCTCGGCTTCGGCACGCTGTACGCGATGGCCGAGGACAACGTTTGCATCCTCGCCGACCAGTACCTGACCTTCGCGGCGGGCAGATCCCTGGCCCTGGGCCCGGACGGCGGCAACCTGGAGAGAGACCTGTTCTACCAGCTGCTGGTGGATCGCGGTCAGGGCGCCGAGCCCCTGCCGGAGGAGCTCGACGAGCTCTTCCGCGGCGCCGCCGCCGGCTTCAATCACTACCTGCGCGAGACAGGCGTGGCGCGGCTCCCGGACGCACGCTGCCGCGGTGCCGGGTGGGTGCGCGAGGTGACGCCCCTCGACGTGCGTCGCGTGTCGCGCGCCGGCTACGCGCTGGCCTACATGGTGCCGATGCTCGTGGCCGCCGCGCCGCCGGACGCGACCGCCGATGCCGGCTCCGACCCGGCTGCAGCGCCGCTCGACGCGGCCCGGGTCGCCGCCGCGATCGCGCGCAGCATCGAGGCCCCGAAGCAGGGCGGAAGCAACGCCATCGCCATCGGGCGCGACGCCTCGAGGAGCGGGGCCGGGCTGCTGCTCGCGAACCCCCACATGCCCTGGAACGAGCCGTTCCAGCGCTTCTATCCCATGCACCAGACGCTGACGGGTCGCTTCGACGCGCTCGGCGCGACGCTGATCGGCCGTCCGCGCGTCGGGTTCGGGCACAACCGCGACGTCGCCTGGACCAGCACCGTGTCGACGGCGAAGCGCCTGACCTTCTACCTGCTCGAGCTGGTCCCCGGGGATCCGACCCGCTACGTCTTCGACGGCGGGGCCAGGCCGATGCGGCAGGAGCACGTCCGGGTGCGCGTGCGCAACGCGGCCGGCGAGATCGAGGAGCGCGGCCACACCTTCTACTCGACGCACTTCGGCGCGTACCTGGTCGAGAACGAGCACTTCGCCTGGACCGCGGAGCACGCGATCGCCGTGCTCCCCGTCGACGCGGGCTGGCGCGGCGACGTCGCGGGCTTCGCGCAGCTCGAGGCGCGCTCGGTTCGCGAGCTCAAGGCGATCCACGATCGCCAGCAGTTTCTCAGCGTGAACCTGATCGCGGTCGACCGCGGCGGCGAGGTGCTCTACGGCGACCTCGGACCTGTGCCCCACGTGACCGACACCCAGGCCGCCGGGTGTGCGGTCCTCGGAGGTGCGGCGATGGACGGCTCGCGCTCGCGCTGCCTGCGGGGAAGCGACCCGGACGCGGCCGTGCCCGGCATTCTCGGACCCTCGAGGCTGCCCTACCTGTTCCGCAGCGACTTCGTGACCAACTCCAACGACAGCCACTGGCTGGCGAACCCGGCGCAGCCGCTGACGGGCTTCCCCGGCATCCTCGGCAGCGAGGCCACGCCGCGGACGCTGCGCACGCGCTCGGGCCTGAAGATGCTGCTGGCGCGGCTCGAGGACGGGCCGCTCTCGCTCGAGGACCTGCAGGAGCTGACGCTGGCGAACGAGAGCCCGGCGGGCGAGCTGCTGCGCGACGATGTCGTGGCCGCGTGCCGGGCGCGCACGCGGATCGAGGGCGGCGAGGGTCGCACGGTCTCGCTGGCGGAGGCGTGTGCGGTCCTGGCGCGCTGGGACCTGCGCGCCAACCTGGACAGCCGGGGGGCTCACCTGTTCCGCGGGCTGCTGTCCTCGGCGAACGAGCAGCGCTTCACGCGCTGGCTGCCCGAGGCCTTCGCGCCCGCCGTTGCGTTCGACGTCTCCGATCCGGTCGGCACGCCGCGCGGGCTCGCTCCGCGGAGCCGGGACGCGGCGCTCCACGCGCTGGCCGATGCGGTGGCCCGGCTGGAGCGCGCGGGCATCGAGCTCGACGCTCCGCTGGGCACGCTGCAGGGCGTGACCCGGCGCGGCGACTGGATCCCCCTGCACGGAGGCACCGAGCAGGAAGGGATTTTCAACAAGCTCGAGGCGAGCTTCCGGGGGCACCGCGGCTATCCCGAGGTCACCCGCTCGAGCTCGAGCTGGATCCTCGCCGTCGAGCTCGGCGAGGACGGTCCGCGCAGCCGCGGCCTGCTCACCTACTCGCTGTCCGCGAATCCGGACTCGCCTCACTTCGACGACCAGACGCGGCTGTACTCGCGCAAGACCTGGCTCGAGCTCCCCTTCGAGCCGGCCGAGATCGAGGCGGCCGCGCTGCGGAGCTACCGGATCCAGGCACCGCGCGGCACGACGGTCACGGCCCGCTAGGCCGGGGCCCGCGAGCGGCTCTGGCTCAGCGCTCGGGCGGATCCCGCCGCGCGGGTCCGGGACGCGCCTGCGTGCGCGGCCCGGGGCGCCGGGAATGCGGCTCGCGTCGGCCGCGGGCGCGGCCCTGACCACCGGCTCGCGTGATGCGCAGCCCGGGATCGCGTGCATCGGGTCGGCGCACGAGCTTCTCGAAGCGCGCTGCGACGCTGGCGTCGACGTCGAAGCTCGAGGCGTCGGGACCGATGTCGATCGCCCCGACCAGGTGGCCGCGGATCTGTCCCCGGCGGCAGACGTGGCCGAGCAGGCGGTTCGGTGCGGCCCCGCGGCGCTCGCCCCAGTTGATCGTGAAGCGCACGAAGCCCTGTGCTGCGTCGCCGGGCCCCGATCGCTCGTGCACGGCGGGCTCGCGGACCTCCATCGGTGGGCAGGCAGGGGTCGGCTGCGCCATCTCGATCAGCAGGGCGACGACCGCCGCGGGATCGCGGCCGTCCAGCAGGCCCTTGGCGTGGTCGATCTGCGCCTGGGTCGGCATCTCCTCGCTGCCCAGGCGCGCGTGGAGCTCGCGGCGGAAGCGCTTGCGGAGCTGCTTGCGGACCAGGCCCGCTGCCGGCGCGGGCCGCCAGTCGGCCTCGATGGCCGCGGTGCGCAGCAGGCGCGCCATCCAGGTGCGCGCCCGTGGAGAGACCAGCACCACGCTGCGGCCGCGGCGCCCCGCCCTCCCCGTCCGGCCGCTCCGGTGCACGTAGGTGTCGGCATCGGCGGGCGAGTCGGCGTGGATCACCAGCTCGATGTCGGGCACGTCGATGCCCCGCGCCGCCACGTCGGTCGAGACGAGCGTGCGGATCGATCCGTCGCGGAACGCGTCGATCGTGCGCGTGCGCTGCGCCTGGGCCAGCTCCCCGCTGAACGCCTGCACGGGGAATCCAGCGGCCGACAGACGGGCCGCGAGCGAGCTGGCGTCGATGCGTCGCTCGACGAAGATCAGGCAGCGCCCGCCCTCGTTGAGCAGCAGCAGGTTCACCAGCGCGGCGTGCCGGTCGCGCGGGTCCACCACGTGTGCCACGTGCTCGATGTCGACATTCGCTGCGCCCAGGCGCGTGCCCTCGACGTGCAGCGGCTCGCGCTGGAAGCGGTCGGCGAGCCGGCGCACGCCCGCCGGGAAGGTGGCCGAGATCAGGTGCGTGCGGTGCGGCTGCGGCAGGGTCTCGAGGATCGCCTCGAGCTCCTCGCGGAAGCCCATGTCGAGCATGCGATCCGACTCGTCGAGCACCACGTGCGAGACCCCGTCGCAGACCAGGGCGCCCGTCTTCAGGTGATCGAGCGTCCGTCCCGGCGTCCCGATCAGCAGCAGCGGCCGGCGCTCGAGCGCGCGCCGCTCCTGGGCCAGGGAGGTGCCCCCCATCACGACCTCGACCGCGAGGCCCTCGATGCTCGCGAGCAGCCAGGCCAGCTCCTCGCGCACCTGCATGGCCAGCTCGCGCGTCGGCACCAGCACCAGGACGCTCGGCCCCGGTCGGTCCCGCCGGTCGGTCTCCGTGCCGGCCGCGAGGTGTCCGGCCAGCGCCAGGCCGATGGCCACTGTCTTGCCCGAGCCGGTCTGCGACGAGATGCGCAGGTCGCGCGTCCCGGGATCGGCATCGAGCACGGCGCGCTGCACCGAGGTCAAGGCCTCGAAGCCGCGCCGGCGCATCGCCGCGGCCAGGCCAGCGGGAACGCCCGCCATCGGGTCGGCCGCAGCGGTCTCGGCGGGCGCAGGGATCTGGGGAGAATCGCTCATCGGTCACTCGTTCCTGGGCGGGGGGCGAAGGCGCCCCACCCCGCTGCGGGCACATCCCGCGGCCGCGATGGCGGACGCGGGGGGCGAGCTTCCTGCCGCGTTCCCGGCCGGAAGCTCGCGCAACGCAGAGACTACCACCGGCCGCAGGCGAAAGCCCGCGGCGAGCCGGCGGTGGTGCGCCGGGAACCTGGTCCGTCCGGGCGGCCTCCGGGGCGCCCGGGGGGCGCTACCCTGGCCGCAGGGGGCGGGCGCCGGGCACTGATGAGGATCTTCGTGGACGGCGATGCCTGTCCGGTCAAGGACGAGACCTACGCGGTCGCGACCCGCTACGGGCTCCCGGTGGTCCTCGTGGCGAACGCCTGGATGGCGGTACCCCACGATGTGGCCGTGGAGCAGGTCGTGGTCGATGCGGGGCTCGACGCGGCCGACGACTGGATCGTGGAGAACGTGCGCCCCGGAGACCTGGTCGTCACGGCGGACATCCCGCTGGCCGCCCGCTGTCTCGGGGCAGGGGCCTCCGCGATCGGCACGGGCGGGCGCATCTTCAGCGAGGAGTCCATCGGCGACCTCGTCGCGACGCGGGATCTGAAGGCGTACCTGCGCGAGGCCGGGGTCGAGTCGCGCGGGCCGCGCCCCATGTCGGGCCGGGATCGCTCGCGCTTCCTGTCGGGGCTCGACGAGCTGGTCCAGCGCGGGCTGCGCGCGAGCGCGCCCGGATGAGCACGCCCCGGCTGCCGCGAAGGGTCGAGCAGGAGCCCGGCGCCGAGGGACTTGCCCTCGAGATCGTGTCGCGAGGGCGTCCGCTCCGGGCGGGCGGCGCGGTCCGGGCCCCCGATGCCGCGATCACGCCCGGACTGGCGACCGCCCTGCAGCGCGCGTGTGTGGCGGGCCGGATCGTGCGCGGCCTCGAGGCGGCGCAGCACGTGCTCCTGGGCGAGCAGCGCGGTCTCGGTCGCGTCGACCGGCGGACCGGCGTCGAGCGCGGCGGTCGCGTGTCGCGACTGCTGCTGCTGGCAGACGACGGCGCCGAGCGCTTCTACCGCGGCGTCGAGTCGCTCGTTGTCCAGCACGAGCCACGCGTGCTCGCGGTGCGGCTGCGCGCGAACGAGCACGAGCTCGGCGAGCTGGCATTCGGACCGGGTCGCGTCGCCCGCCTGC
The DNA here is from genome assembly GCA_029261925.1 of Deltaproteobacteria bacterium. Classification (GTDB taxonomy): domain Bacteria; phylum Myxococcota_A; class UBA9160; order SZUA-336; family SZUA-336; genus JAGWBS01. The sequence goes on from JAJDAJ010000099.1 coordinate 31,089, forward strand.
TCCTGGTCGAGCACAAGGATGCGGTGTCCGCGATCCTGCTGGCGCTGGCGGAGCAGTGGTCCGCCGGGGCGGGCGCGGGGTCCTGAGCCGGGCGCGTATGATGCGCCCGGTGCCCCGGTCGGGGGAGGAGCGTGCTGTGAGCGACCCGGACGAGATCCGCTGGCTGAAGGATCGCGAGCTGATCCGCGAGCTGCCCCAGCGCTACGCCTACGGGATCGACACCCGTGACTGGAGTCTGGTGCGGGCGCAGTTCGCCGACGACTGTCGCGTCGAGGGCAACATGGGCGAGGCACCGATCGAGCCGTACCTGGAGCGGCTGCGCCCGGGCGTCGAGGCCTACCCCGCCACCATGCACTTCATGGGCAACCAGTACGTTCGCATCGAGGCGGATTCCGGTCACGTGGAGACCTACGCGGTGGCATACCACATGGAGGCCGACGACAGCCCGATCGAGGACCTGGTCCTGGGCGTGCGCTACTGCGACGACGTCGCCCGCACGCCAGACGGCTGGCGGATCCGCCGCCGCCGCGTGCTCAACCAGTGGCGCCGCGGGCCCATGCCGCGGCCCGCATGAAGCCTGTGTCCCGCGCCCGCAGCGGCGCTCGTGGAGGTCCCAGCATGTCCGACCCCCTGCGTCCCGCACCCGCGGGCAAGCTGGTGCTGTTCACGGCCGCCGGTGCCCCGGATCTCGATGAGTCCGGCATGTCGGGCGACTGGTCCTTCGTGGAGACCGGCGCGCAGGACGAGCTCTGGCCCGATGCGTTCGGCGCGCAGCTGATGGCGGCATCGCGGCTGACCGTGCCGTTCCGCCACGCGGGCCCCGAGGGCTTCAGCCTGGTCACGGTGGAGCTCGACCCCGGCTTCGATCTGGCGCGCCACAGCCACTCGACCGACTGCCTGTACTACGTGGTCGAGGGCGAGCTGCGGATGGGCCGCCGCGTACTCGGTCCGGGCGACGGCTTCTTCGTGCCCGCGGATCATCCCTACGCCTACCGGGCGGGCCCGCGCGGGGTGAAGCTGCTGGAGTTCCGCAACGCGACCCGCTTCGACACGACCTTCCACGAGAAGGACATGGCCACCTACCGGGCGCGCTTCGCGGCGACGCTGGGCGTGCCCGACGAGCCGCCCGGACCCACCCGCCGCAGCTGAGGTCAGGCCTCGAAGCAGTCGCTGAGCTCCGGCGGCAGCATCGGGCGGGCCGCGTGCGCTCGCGCGGGTCGATCCGGCGCTCGAACGTCTCGCCGCCCAGCGGCGCGAGGCGCAGCCGCGACGGGTCGCGCAGCTCGCCGAGCGCGAAGCGTACGAAGCCCTGGCAGAAGCCGCAGTCCCCGTCCTAGTACACGCGCGCGATCGGCCCACCGGTGCTCTCGCGGCCGCGCACGGCGGCGCGGATCCAGGCGGGGTCCAGCGTGAACAGGTGCACGATCAGCATGGCGAGCGTCAGGTCCGCGAAGCGCACCAGCGTCAGCAGCCCGAGGTTCATCGCAAGCATCGCGGCCCACGCCAGCGGCCGCAGGCGCCTCGACAGCGCGAGCAGCGCGAAGCCGATCTCGAAGCCGAGCGCGCCCCAGGTCGCGGCCTGCAGCAGCGGCTCCGGCAACTCGAGCAGCCACCCGCGCAGCGCCGTGTCGCGGGCGAGCGGGTTCTCGAGCACGTGACGCAGCGCCGAGCCGTCGAGCCACGACGGGCTGCCGAGCTTCATGATCCCGCTGTACGAGTAGCCCAGCGCCATCACGATCCAGGCCGAGGCGAAGATCGCGCGCGGCATCCGCCAGCCGGGAGCGCCCGGACCGGCCGGGCGTGCGGGCATCAGGGCGTGAGCGAGCAGCAGCCAGCCGATGAACGGGAGCGACGGGTTCGCGATCAGCGGATTGCGCCCGAACAGGCACGCGAGCACGAACCAGAGCCCGACGGCCGCGCGGCGGTCGTACACGCCGACCATCAGCGCCAGTGAGGCCGCTGCGGCGAGGCCCAGCAGCACGCCAACCGCCGCCGGCGTGTCGAGCAGCGCGAGCGGGCTGGGAAAGAGGCCGTGCAGCGGGCTGGCAGCGGCGTCGGGAAGCATCCCGGCGGAGGAGAACACCTCGCTGCCCCAGGGCAGCAGCCCGAGGAAGTGGACGAGGAGGTAGGCGCCGAGCACGGCGCGGAAAACCGCGTACTGGCCGGCCGTCCAGGAGCTGGCTCCGATCTCGTTCCAGCGGCTCATGTGCAGCTCACCTCGATGCGCAGGGGGAGATCCCGCGCCGTTCCGGGGCGCGGCTCCAGGCGCAGGGCCACGCCGATCGCCGCGGCGGACGGGTCGATGCCGACCTCCCGCAGCAGCGGTGCGTCGCCGCAGAGTGCGTGGCGCGCCACGGCCTCGAACATCGGCCGCGTGCGCGGGTCGCTGACCAGCACCGGACCGTACGCGAGCACCGCTCCGTAGGGATTGCGCCGGTTGTACGGACCCTCGAGCCGCGCGTACTCGGCGGGCGTGATCGGCACGACCACGGTTCCGTTCGCGCCCGTGAGCTCGAGTGCGAAGCGCGTCGAGAAGGTCTCCAGGCCGCGATGGGCCGAGAAGACCTTCGGTGCGGGGGACGCGCCGGTCGCGGCAGCCAGGCCCTCGAGCAGCGGCAGCCCCAGCACGTCGGCGGTCATCTGCAGCAGCCCCAGCGCCAGCAGGCCGGCCATGGCGACACGCCTCATGACGCCACCGGGGCACCGCGGTCCCCGCTCACGTCGCGACCGGCGAGCATCGCGCCCAGCCGCTGCTCGCGCCCCGGGCCGAACCCGCAGCGCCCCTCGAAGCGGCGCGGGTTGTGGAAGGTGCCGAAGAGCATGTCCCACACCGGGAGGTCGCTGTAGTTGCGCCGGTGGCGGCCCAGCTCGTGGTGCACGCAGTGGCTCTCGGGGCGCTGGAAGACGAAGCCCAGCCAGTAGGGCGTGACCACGTTCCAGTGGTAGAAGAGCTCGGCGAGGCCCGTGAACCCGACGGTGAGCGTGGCGGCATGCACGTCGAGGCCGACGCCCAGGTACAGGATCGCGCTCGAGAGCACGCCGTTGAGCGCGATCTCCAGCGGGTGCTTGTAGAAGCTGGCGATCACCTCGAGCCGCTGCGGGCTGTGGTGGACCTGGTGGCACCAGCGCCACAGCCACGACGACGCGTGCCGCGCGCGGTGCCACCAGTAGTAGACGAAGGTGATCGCCAGGTAGCCCAGCGCGACCCCGGCAGTCGTCCCCAGGGGCGCGGTCGACCAGGGACGGTGGGCGTGCATCCAGCCGTCCCAGAGCGTGCCGGCGACACCGACGATGAGCACCTGCACGGCGCTGAGGGCCAGCGCGCGGGCGAGCCAGCCGGGCACGCGCGGAAAGCGCCGGCCCGGCCGCAGGCGCTCGACGGCGAGCATGGCCAGGGCGGCGGCGGCGACGATGGGGACGGTCATGCGGGCTCCTCTCCGGGATGCCCGACGAATTGCACGACGGATGCCAGCCTCACGCCATGCACCCGAAGACCAGGAATCCACAGCCTGATCAGGTGGTTATCGTGAATATCTGCGCACTGACTCGAGCACCGAGCGCACCCGCGCGAGTACATCCGCTGTACCCCGGTGCGCACCGCATGTACCCGGCTGCCGCTTCCGGACGCCGCACCGGCGCTGCCAGGCACCCGGCGGATCGCGTATTACGCCTCGCCGATGTGGCGCGCCCGGGCGCCGTGTACACGGTGGGAATGCGCATCTTCCCGGAACGCGGCCTGCGGCGGATGGCGCGGCTGCTGCGCCGCTGGAGGCGCGGGCTGCGCCGCTGGGCCGGCCCGCGGCTGGCGCGGCCGCTCGCGGCGCTGGTTCCGCGCTGGGTCTTCCTGGAGCCGGCGAGCTTCGCGGTCTTCGAGGCACGGGGCATCCACGTGCTGCGCAAGCACTACTACTCGCCCGTGCCCGACGTCGCGGCCCTGCCCGGAGGGCTCTGGAATCGCTGCGCGGAGCCCGTGGGCATCGAGCTGCGCGAGGCGCGCCAGCGCGAGCTCTGGACGCGGCTGCGCGAGGCCTGGGGCAAGGAGTGGGACGCGCTGCCGCTCGAGCGCACGCCGCAGCGCACCCGCTTCTGTTTCGAGAACTCGAGCTTCCGGGCCATCGATGCCGAGGTCAGCTACGGCCTGATCCGCGAGCTGCGCCCGCGGCGCATGATCGAGATCGGCTCCGGCTGGTCGACCCTGCTCGCCGCGCAGGCGCTGCGCCGCAATGCCGCGGAGGGCGATGCCGGCGAGCTCGTCGCGATCGACCCCCATCCTCATCCCGTGCTGTCCGAGGGCGTGCCGGGTCTCCAGCGGCTGCTGGCGGTTCCGGTCCAGGAGGTCGGGCTGCACTGGTTCGAGGCACTGGAGAGTGGCGACATCCTGTTCATCGACTCCAGCCACGCGCTGCGGGTGGGCGGCGACGTGGCCTTCGAGTTCCTCGAGATCCTGCCGCGGCTGCAGCCCGGCGTGCGGGTGCACGTCCACGACGTCTTCCTCCCCTGGGAGTATCCGCGCGCCTGGATCGTGGACGAGCATCGCTTCTTCAACGAGCAGTACCTGCTGCAGGCGCTGCTGACGCACAACCCCACCTTCGAGGTGCTCTGGGCGAGCCACCTGATGGAGCGCCGCCACGGCGAGCTGCTGGCGGCCGGCTCCCGGGCCTACGCCGACGGTCGCTTCACGGGCGGGTGCAGCTTCTGGATGCGGCGCAGCCCCACGCCGGGGACCGGGCAGCCGTGCCCCTCGGGGCCGGCGGCGGAGACCGCTTCGGGGGCGGGGGAAGCGGGTCCGGGACCCGGCGGCTGACTGGCCTCCGGTGCTATCCTGGCCCCGCAATGGGTCAGTTCCGGCCCGGGAGGGATGCAGCGATGAGCTTCGATCTCGTGATCCGCGGTGCCCGGGTCGTGGACGGTACCGGGCTGCCGGCATTTCGGGCCGACGTGGGCGTTCGCGGCGAGCGAATCGAGCGCATCGGACGCATCGACGAGGCCGAGGAGACGGGCCGCGTGATCGAGGCCGACGGCCTGGTCCTGGCACCGGGCTTCATCGACGTGCACACCCACTACGACGTGCAGCTCGACTGGGACCCGACGGCCTCGCCGTCGTCCTGGCACGGCGTGACCACGGTGCTGGCCGGCAACTGCGGCTTCACGCTCGCCCCTGCGAAGCCCGAGGACGTGGACTGGCTCGCCGGCATGCTCAGCCGCGTCGAGGGCATGTCGCGCGAGGCGCTCAACCAGGGGCTGCGCTTCGCGGGCGGCGGCTTCGCGGACTACTGGGACCGCTTCGAGGGCAAGCTCGGCGTCAACGTGGGCAGCTACGTCGGGCACTCCGCGGTCCGGCGCTACGCCATGGGCGACGATGCCTCGGAGCGCAGGGCGACGCCCGACGAGATCGAGCAGATGAAGGAGCTCGTGCGCCAGGGGATGCGCGAGGGCGCCATCGGGTTCTCGACGTCTCAGGTCGAGCTGCACGTGGGCGAGGACGGGCGCGAGGTGCCCAGCAATCACGCCGACGCCGACGAGATCGTCGCCCTCTGCTCGGTGCTCTCGGAGTTCGACCACGGCGCCATCGAGTTCATCTCGCGCACCTTCACCGCGGGCTACGACGAGGCCGATCGCGAGCTGATCCTGCGCATGTACGAGGCCTCGGGGCGACCGGTCGAGCTGGGGCCGCTGACCCCGAACCGCGATTCGCCACGGGGCTTCGAGAAGGCGCTGGAGTTCTGCGACGAGGCACGGGCCCGCGGCGCCCGCATCCACCCGCAGTTCATGACCAACCGCTCCGGCTTCTACGTCAAGCTGGCGGACACCTTCGCGTTCGACGAGCTGCTGACCTGGCGCGAGGTGCTCTGTCTGCAGGGCCAGGAGCGCCTCGACGCGCTGCGAGACCCGGCCGTCCGCGATCGGCTACGCGCCGAGTGGGAGAGCCCGGATGCGGGCGCGATCGCGCTGCCCTGGGAGCAGCTGGTGGTCGACTCGGTGAGCGATTCCGCCCTGTCCGATCGCCTGGGCCGCAGTCTCGCGGAGCTCGCGAGCGAGCGCGGCCTGCACGTGATGGACGCCTTCATCGACGTGAGCCTCGAGGACGGCCTGGAGACCTGGTGGAGGCTGCCGCGCGACGAGAAGGCCGCTGCCTTCATGGACCACGTGACCCGCGAGGGCATCCGCAACCCGCTGGTGATGTCGGGCTCGAGCGACGGCGGGGCGCACCTGGCCACGTTCGTGGGTGCCGACTACACCACGCGCCTGATCAGCGACTGGGTCCCCGAGCTTCTCAGCCTCGAGGAGGCCGTCTACCGCCTGACCGGCATGCCGGCCGCGGTGCACGGTCTGCGCGATCGCGGCGTGATCCGGGACGGTGCGTACGCCGACCTGGTGCTCTTCGACCCGGATCGCCTGGCGGCCGGCGAGAGCCGGCTGCTCAAGGACTTCCCGGCCGACAGCGGCCGCTTCGTGGTCGACGCCGAGGGCTACCACGCGCTGATCGTCAACGGTCAGGTCTGCATGGAGCACGGGAAGTACACCGGGAGCACCTCGGGCCACGTGATTCGCGGCGCCTGAGCGAGCCGTCCGACCGGAGCACGGGAGGGAGCATGGGACGACTCGAGGGCAAGGTAGCCCTGATCTCCGGAGGCGCGCGCGGCATGGGCGCGGCGGAGGCGCGACTGTTCGCGAGCGAGGGCGCGCGCGTGGTCGTGGGCGACGTGCTCGACGACGCCGGCCGCGAGACCGCCAAGGAGATCGGCGACGCGGCGCGCTTCGTGCGCCTCGACGTGACGCGCGAGGAGGCCTGGGCCGGGGCGATCCGCGAGACCCTCGACGCCTTCGGCCGGCTCGACGTGCTCGTGAACAACGCGGGCGTGGGCGGGGTGGCGACGATCGAGGAGACGAGCCTCGAGGAGTACCGGCGCATCACCGAGATCAACCAGACGGGCGTGTTCCTGGGGATCCGGGCCGCGATCGCGCCGATGGTGGCGGCCGGGGGCGGCTCGATCGTCAACATCTCCTCGATCGACGGCCTGGTCGGGATGCCCCGCGTGATCCCGTACGTCGCCAGCAAGTTCGCGGTGCGCGGCATGACCAAGACGGCCGCGATGGAGCTGGCCGACCGGGGCATACGCGTGAACTCGATCCACCCGGGACACATCGCCACCCCGATGAATCGGGCGCACACCGACGAGGGCCTGCAGCGCATGCAGGCCTACTGCGAGCGCGACGTGCCGCTGCGCCGGGTCGGGCGCCCCGAGGACATCGCCTACCTCGCCCTGTTCCTGGCCTCCGACGAGAGCGCCTACTGCACCGGCTCGGAGTTCACGGCCGACGGCGGTCTGCTCGCGGGCGTGCCCGTTCCCGAGTGAGCGGGCGGGGCCTGGCGGGATGAGCGCCCCGGCGAACGGGACGGCGGAGACCCGGCTCGACGAGATCGACCTCGCCGATCGCGCCGTCTTCCGCGACGGCTTCCCCCACGCGCTCTTCGCGACCCTGCGCCGCGACGCGCCGGTCTGGTGGCACCCGGCCCGCGACGAGGTCGGCGGTCGCGGCTTCTGGGTGGTGTCGCGCCACGCGGACATCCAGACCGCGAACCGCGACACGGAGCGCTTCACGGCGGACGACGGGCCGGGCCTCTTCGATGCCCCCGAGCGCAGCGGGCAGATGCTCACCAACATGGACGGACCCGCGCACGTACGCATGCGCAAGCTGATCAGCGCGGGCTTCACGCCGCGCATGACCGCGCGCCTGGAGGAGCAGGCGCGCGGCTGGGCCGTGTCGATCATCGAGGCCGCGCTCCAGCGCGAGACCTGCGACTTCGTCCACGACCTGGCCTACCAGCTCCCGATGCACATGATCGCCGACATCATGGGCATCCCCGAGGCCGACCGGTCGGCGCTGTTCGCGAGCGTGAACGACTACATGCTGTGCACCGATCCCGAGTACCCGGTGCCGGCGGAGCGGCGGCCGGAGCTCGAGGCGCAGATGTACCGCCACGCGCGGGAGCTGGGCCAGGAAAAACGGCGCAGCCCCCGCGACGACGTCTGGACGATCCTCAGCACGGTCGAGGTCGACACCGAGGACGGCGGGCGCACGGCCCTGACGGATCCGGAGCTGGACTTCTTCTTCTTCCTGCTCACGGCGGCGGGCAGCGAGACCACGCGCAACGTGATCACGCTGGGGCTGCTGGCCCTGCTCGATCACCCCGACCAGCTCGAGGTGCTGCGCCGCGATCCCGACCGGATGAAGGTCGCGGTCGAGGAGATGATCCGCTGGGGCACGCCGATCAGCTACTTCCGGCGCACGGTCACCCGCGACACCGAGCTGGGCGGAGTGCCCCTGCGTGCGGGCGACCGCGTCACGCTCTGGTACCCCTCGGGCAATCGCGACGCCAAGGCCTTCGAGGCTCCATTCCGCTTCGACCTCGCCCGCTCCCCGAACCCCCACGTGTCCTTCGGCGGGGGCGGCCCGCACTTCTGTCTGGGCGCGCACCTGGCTCGCCGGGAGATCGCGATCTTCTTCCAGGAGCTGCTCGGACGCGTCGCGAGCATCGAGCCGCTGGCCCCGGTCCGCTACGGCGTCCAGGGCATCGCCCACCCCATCACGGTCTCGCCGGGCGCCCTGCCCGTCCGCCTGAAGCCGGCACGCTAGCGCGGCTGGCGCGTCGGTCGCCGTCTACGCGCGCGGCAGGCGGAACAGCCGGGCGGCGTTGCCGCCGAGGATGTCGGCCTTCTCCCGCTCGCTGATCTCGATGCCGTCGAAGAGCCGCGCGACGACCTCGCGCGAGCGCGGGTACGTGCCCTCGTGGTGGGGATAGTCCGCGCCCCACATCAGCGGGCGCGTGCCGGTCACCGAGCGCGACATGATGCAGGCGCGGTCGTACTGGAACGACGCTGCGACCTGGCGCTCGATGATCTCGCTGGGCCGCAGCGAGAGCCTGGGCCGCACGAAGATCTCGTGCGCCTCGTTCACCTCGTCCATGCGCTCCGCGAGCCCCGCCAGCCAGCTCGCGCCCGACTCGATCACGGCGACCTTCGCGCCGGGGAAGCGGTCGAGCACGCCGCCGGCGACCATCTGCATCAGGCTCTGCTGCGCGTCGCACATCTGGGTGGTGTAGTTGATGATCGCCCCGCCGGGGCCCTTCTCGGCGCGGACGTCCTCGCGGCCGGTGCCGGTGTGCAGCACGAAGACCAGCTCGAGCTTCTGTCCCGCCTCGAAGACGGCATCCCAGGCCTCGTCGTTGTAGCCCGGTACGCCCGGCGGCACGATGCTCGGCAGCATCGCGGCCGTGAAGCCCAGGTCGGCCAGACGCCGTGCCTCGGCGATCGTGCTCGTGAAGTCGCGCACCGGCAGGATGCCGCAGCGCACGAAGCGGTCGAGGTGACCGCTGAAGAAGCCGTGGTTCCAGTCGTTGTAGAGCTGCGTGGTCGCCAGCTCGGCCTCGGGATCCTCGAGCAGGAAGGTCCACAGGCCCATGGTCGGGAAGCAGATCTCGGCGTCGATGCCCTGACCCGCCATGTCCTCGAGCCGGCCCTCGATCTCGCGCGCGCCGCGCAGATGCGCGCGGCCGAAGCTCGCCTTCTCGTCGCCGGGCTGCGGCGGCGGGCGGTTGATGCGCGTGCGCTGGATCGGCCGCTCGCCGGCCAGCAGCACGATGTGCTCGCCCCGCTTCTCGGTGTGGATGCCGTGCTCGCGAAGCGAGGGCGGCAGACCCGCGGTGAACAGGTCGGCGGGCTCGACGATGTGGCCATCGGCGCTGAACACGAACGACATGTGTGGCTCCTTCCCCGGCTTTCCCCCGTATACCCGATGGGCGCGCTCGGCGCCGGCGCCGGCTCCCCGATCGCCGGCGCGGACTCGACTGGTGTACCGTCGGGCAGGACCGCAGCGGAGGCGCCCCGGTGAGCCTGGATCGAATCGTCTCGGCCGACGACCACATGGACCTGCACACGCTGCCGCCGACGCTGTTCCGCGAGCGGCTGCCGGCCGGCTTTCGCGAGCGTGCGCCGCGCGTGGAGGAGCGCGAGGACGGCGCCGTCTGGACGGTCGAGGGCCAGGTCATCGGCTCGAGCGGCTCGCAGAAGGGCAGCGGGATCGTCTGGGCCTACGAGAAGGCCGGCATCGACGACGAGGACGGCCGTCGCCCCGCCGACCCCGCGCGCCGGCTGCGCGACATGGATCTCGACGGCGTCGACGCGCAGGTGATCTACGGCCCCCCCGTGGGCCTGCCGGTGGCCGACCTCGAGCTCAAGGACGCCTGCGTGCGCGTGTACAACGACTGGGCGCTGGAGTTCAACGCGCACGATCCCGAGCGTCTCTGCCTGCTGGCCTACCTCCCCACGCACTCCCCGGAGGCCGCGGCGGCGGAGGCGGAGCGCATCGCGGCGGCAGGCCACCGCGGTGCCATGCTGGGGCTGTTCGAGTCCGGCGTGCCCGTCTTCGACCCGGCCTGGGAACGACTCTGGGCCGTCGCCGGCGAGGCGCGCCTGCCGATGAGCTTTCACTTCGGCGGGGGCACCAGCCTGGTCAAGGCCCGGCCCGGCTCCTGGATGATGGCGGCGTATGTCTCCGCCCTGCCCCTGCAGCTCGACGAGGGCCTGGCCGCGATGATCTTCTGCGGCGCGCTCGAGCGGCACCCCGGCCTGCGCCTGGTCGTGGCCGAGTGCGGGCTGGGCTGGCTGCCCTACTTCCTCTGGCGCATGGACCTGATGTTCGAGACCTACAACGAGCAGACACGCGACTACGCCCTGAAGTCCCGGCCGAGCGAGATCTTCCGGGAGCAGGTCTTCGTGACCTTCCAGGAGGACCCGGTCGGCGTGCCGCAGATCGCGCAGATCGGGATCGACAACGTGATGTGGGCCTCGGACTACCCGCACCCCAACAGCACCTTCCCGGCCTCGCGCCGCGCCGTCGATGCGCTGATCGAGGTCGCCGGCGAGGACGTGGCTCGGAAGATCGCCTGCGAGAACGCGGTGCGGCTCTACGGACTGGCGGGCTAGCGTCCCCGCGCCGTTCACCGGCAGTCCGTGAGGGGCCCGGCCAGGGTGGCGGCAGCTGTTCTCGGTTCGTGCCCCCGGTGTTGCGGTAGACGAGGTTCTCGCGTCGTGCATGGGGGATGGCGAGACCGACAGGGTCGGGTCGAGGTAAAATCCACCCGGTGCGGAGCGGCAGGCGGTGGAATCGCGGGGTGCTCGAGCTGCTGGTGACGGCGTGGGCCCTGCTGTGGCCGCTACAGGTCACAGCGCAGATCCTGATCGCTGCCGGCTTCGAGACCGGGCCAGCGCCGTTCGCCTACCTCGACGACGCCTTCCGTGGCACCGCCCAGCCCGCCTACGCCAGCGGGGTTCACCTCGGGAGCGGTGGCTTCGCGGGCGGCGCGCTCTCGGTCACCGTCGGTGGCGTGGACGGGGCGGACATCCTGGACATGTCCGGCGGCTGGGAGGCGAGCTTCGTGCTCGACGAGGCGCAGCCCGTGCAGCTGAGCCTGCGCTACCGGCTGATCGGGTCGGAGAGCTACGAGAGCGACGAGCGCATCCAGGCGCTGGTCTCGCTGGACGGGGCCCTGCTGGGTACCGGCCCCGACGACTTCCTGGTGGAGATCGCCGGCAACGGCAACGGCGGCGCGGTCGCCGACACCGGGTGGATCGCCTGGAGCGCGCACCTGGGCAACCTGCCCGCCGGTACGCACGCACTGCGCGTCGGCGGGTACGGGAGCAAGAAGACGTTCGACGACGAGTCGGTCGAGGTGCGCTTCGACGATGTGCGCGTCGAGCTGGCGCCGCCCCCGGCCCCGGAGGTCGCCGTGCAGTCGCTGGTGGCCGCGCTCGACCCGGCGCGTTTCCGCGCCAGCATCGAGACGCTGGCTGGCCTCGGATCGCGTCACTGGAGCCAGCAGGGGAACCTCGCCGCGGTCGACTGGATCGAGACGCAGCTCGCCTCGTACGGCTACACGGTAGAGCGTCATGCCTACACGTTCGACGGCGAGACGCGCGAGAACGTGTACGCGACGCGCACCGGCAGCCTCGAGCCGGACCGGATGTACATCGTCTCGGCGCATCTCGACAGCACCAACAACGACAGCGCCGATCGCTCGTTCGCTCCCGGCGCCGACGACGACGCCTCCGGCGTCGCGCTGGTGCTCGAGGCGGCGCGCGTCCTCGCCAGTCCCGGGGTCGAGGTCGAGCGCTCCGTGCGCTTCGCGTTCTGGAACAACGAGGAGACCGGCCTCGCGGGCAGCGCGGCCTACGCGGCCGACCGCGCACCGCTGCAGGGTGTCGAGAGCCCGCCCGGATCCGGGCTGTTTCCCGAGCCGACGTGGCTGGGGATGCTGCAGCACGACATGATCCTGTTCGACCACGGCCTGCCGCCCCAGCCGCAGCAGATCCCCGGCGCAGACATCGACATCGAGTACCAGCTCGAGGCGACCTCGGGCGGGGGCGCGATCGCCCTGGCACTGGCCGTGCTGCAGGCCAGCAGCGACCACGCGAGCGACTACCCCGCGCAGGTCAGCGGGAGCATGAGCAATACGGACTCACGATCCTTCCAGGATCACGCCCCCGCCATCAGCCTGCGCGAGAACCAGCGTCTCGCGGAGATCGGAAACGGTGCGAACCCGCACTGGCATCGCGACACGGACGTGCCGGGGACGTACTCCGACGCCGACTACCTGCTCGGATTCAACGTCGTGCAGACCAGCGTCGCCGCCGTCGCCCGGCTGGCCGGGGCCCGGGTCGCAATCTGCGGCAACGGCGTGCTCGAGGCCGGCGAGGCGTGCGATGACGGAGGAACGGCCCCGGGCGACTGCTGCGCCGCCGACTGCGCACTGGAGCCCGCCGGCAGCGGCTGCGACGACGGCGACGCGTGCACGAGCGGGGACGTGTGCGGCGCGGGGACCTGCCAGCCGGGGCCACCGCTGCTCTGCGACGATGCAGAGGCGTGCACGACCGACGCCTGCGACGCGGCCAGCGGCTGCACGTTCCTGGCGAACACGGACCCCTGCGACGACGGCGACGCGTGCACGAGCGGGGACGTGTGCGGCGCGGGGACCTGCCAGCCGGGGCCACCGCTGCTCTGCGACGATGCAGAGGCGTGCACGGAGGACGTCTGCGAGCCGGCGCTGGGCTGCGTCCACGAGCCGATCGAGATGTGCGTCGAGGCGCCGGGCGTCCCGCTGCTGCCGGGCTCGTCGCCGCCCGGGGTGGCGCTGCCGCTGCTCTTGCTGGGCGCGCTGCTGTGGCGGGCCCGCAGCGCGCACCTCGGGGCCGGGAGCGGCCGGGCGTGGCGGCGGCGCGGCGGAGAGGCCTAGACTCCCGGGGTGCAGTGGCGCGCGATCCTTCCCCTGTTCGTCGTCGCCGGCCTGCCGGGACTGCTGGCTGCTGGCTGTGCGGGCCCCCGGGTCTACAGCTACACGCCCGAGGCGCTGCGTGCCGAGCTGCGTCTGCGCGCGCCCGATCTGCGCCCCCACGAGCTGATCGTGCCCTTCGAGGTCGATCCTGCCGATGTCGAGTTCGCTCGCGCCCGGGTGCCGCGCCACGCCAGCAGCGAGGTCACGGTCCAGGCCCTGGTCGATACGCTCACGGATCGCGCCGCGTTCGGGCTGCGCTACGACTGGGCCCGCACGGCCGACGCCCGGTCCACGCTCGCCTCGCGCCGCGGAAACTGCATGTCGCTGGCGTCGGTGCTGGTCGGTCTCGCACGTGGCCTCGGCATGCACGCGTACTACGCGGAGGCGGTGCGCTACCGGGAGCTGCAGTCCGACGACGACCTGCGCATCTGGTCGGGGCACATGGCGGTGGTGATCGTCGTCCACGATCAGCGGGCCGTCGTCGACTTCTCGGGCCAGCTTCCCGACGAGGTGCGATTCCGGCGCATCGACGACGTACGCGCGCTCGCGCACTTCTACAACAACCTGGGCTTCCAGCAGGTACGCGAGGCGCGCCTCGCCCGCGTGGACGTGCCGTGGCTGGAGCTGCGCCGGCAGTTCGAGATCGCCACGCGCATCGATCCGGGCTTCGGCCAGGCCTGGAACAGCCTCGGCGTGGCGCATGCCCGCAGCGGCGACCTGGAGGCCGCGCGGGACATGTACCGCACGGCGATCGAGGTGGATCCCGGCCTGAGGGCCGCACGGGAGAACCTGGACAGCCTGCGCGCGCGGCTGGACGACGGCGGCAGCTGAGTCCTCCAGCCCGATGCAGTAGGATCCCGGCCACGCCGGTCTCCGGCCCGATCATGCAAGCCCATCTCGACGCATCGAACGCGGCCCCGGCCTCCGGCGGCTGCGGCCGGGAGATCCGGCGCATCGCGGCCGTGCTGCTCGGGGCCCTGGCCTGCTCGACCGGTGACGGCGCATCGCAGGCGACCCCCGGGGCGAGCACACTCGCCCACGGCGAGCGCCTCTTCCTGGGCTCGTGCGCGGGCTACTGCCACTCCCCGGCGTACGGCGGCCGCGGCGATGCGCCGGACCTCTTCGACTGCGTGTGGGTGTACGGCGCCACCGACGAGGCGATCCTGCGCTCGATCACGCAGGGGGTTCCCGGCAGCGACATGCCCGGCTTCGCCGACACCCTGTCCGGGGTCGACCGCCGGCTGCTGGTGGCCTGGCTGCGGGCGGAGAGCCGCTGCGAGACCGCCGCGCCGTAGCTCAGTCGGGAAGCGTGTAGGCGATCACGTGGTCGCCCATCACGCCCTGCTGGTAGCGCGCGTACAGATGGTGCCCTCCCGGCGTCACCAGCAGGTACTGCTTGCCACCCGGCCGCACACGGTAGCTGATCGGCCCGGAGTGCAGGCTGGCGGGCAGCTGGAGCGTGGCGAGCTCCGCGCCGCTGCGGGCGTCGTGCGCGCGCAGCTCCGGAACCGAGGTGCCGCCGTGGAAGATCAGCCCGCCGGCGGTCACCAGCGCGGGGGCGAAGCCCGACGCACCGGGCACGCCCTCGGGGGTCCGGCCCGACGGCACGCGCCAGAGGATCTCGCCGCGGCGCAGGTCGACCGCGACCAGCGTGCCCCAGGGCGGGGCGAGACAGGGCTGGCCCTCGTGCATGAACGGCGCACCTCCGCGCGGGGCCAGCGACGCCATCGCGGTGCGGGCCGCGCGCCGCTGCCCGGGCAGCAGGGCCGGACGCCGCAGGGCGTCCGGGATCACGACGGTCGTGAGCATGGCCATGTTGCTGGTGGGGACGTACAGGATGCCGCTGCGCGGATCGAGCGCGCCGCCCGGCCAGTTGGCGCCACCCGCGGTCGACGGGTACAGCACCGAGCCGCGCTCGCTGGGCGGCGTGTAGATGCCCTCGTTGCGCAGGCCCGCGAGCATGGCCGCACAGCCCTCGAGGTGCCCCGGCGTGTGCGCCCAGAGGTCGGCGCGCGTGAGCGCGTGGACGGGCGAGAGCGGCCCGGGTCGCGACGGGAAGGGCTGCGTGGCGGCGGCGCGCTCGCCGGGGATGTCGCTGGCCGGGACGGCTCGCTCCTCGATCGGGAACACCGGCTCACCGGTCTCGCGCTCGAACACGTACACGAAGCTGGTCTTGGTGAGCTGGACGACCACGTCGATCGCACGGCCATCGCGCTCCAGGGTCGTCAGCAGAGGCTGCGACGCGACGTCGTAGTCCCAGAGATCGTGGTGCACCGCCTGGAAGTGCCAGACGCGCTCGCCGCTGTCCGCGCGCAGCACGACCAGCGAGTCCGAGAACAGGTTGTCGCCGGGGCGCGTTCCCCCGTAGAAGTCCGGGCTCGCGGTGCTCGTGGGCACGAAGACCAGGCCGCGCTCCGGATCGGCCGAGAGCGGTGCCCAGGCATTGGCGCCGACGCCGGTCCGCCAGCTCTCGTCGTCCCAGGTCTCCACGCCGGGCTCGCCCTCGCGCGGGATCACGTGGAAGCGCCAGCGCAGCCGCCCCGTGCGCGCGTCGTAGCCGCGCACGTCGCCCGACGGCTGGACGGCGCGGTTGTCCGCCAGCGAGGAGCCCACGACCACGGTGTCGCCGATCGCGACGGGAGGCGAGGTCATCTTGTGATGCTCCGGGCGCGGCAGCGGATCGATCCCCACGTGCAGGTCCACGGTGCCGCCCTTCCCGAAGCCCGTGCACACCCGGCCCGTCTCCAGGTCCAGGGCCACCAGCCGCGAGTCCACCGTGGCGACGAAGAGCCGCGATGCGCACGGACCGCTGGCCCGCGGATCGCGCCAGAACTCGACCCCGCGGTTCACGTAGCCGTTGGAGTAGCGGACACCCCGATCGACGTGCGGGTCGAAGATCCAGAGCTCGGCGCCGGTCTCGGCGTCGAGCGCGATCACGCGGTTGTACGGCGTGGAGATGACGACCTTGCCGTCGATCATCAGGGGCGTGGCCTCGAAGGCCGTTCCCGAGACCTTGGCGGGATTCTCCGGTACGTGGGCGTCGCCGTGCCGGTAGGTCCAGGCGACCTCCAGCGTGCCGACGTTGCCCGCATGGATGTCGGCCAGCGGCGAGTAGCGCGTACCGCCCGGGTCGCCGCCGGGATGCGGCCAGTCGGAGACGGCAGGCGCATCCTGTCCAGCGGCCTGCGCCGCGACGAGCGCGATGGCCGCCAGGACGGCTCGCACGGGGCCGGGGCGCGCGCGGCCGGGGGTCGAGACACACGGGCGGCTTCGGGAAGGCTGCGGACGGAACGGCACGGCGCGCATCATACGCCCACGGCGAGCGCTGGTCGTGCCGGCGACGGCGCGGTGCGCCCTACTCCGGGTGGCTCTCGAGGATCTCGATGTCGTAGCCGTCGGGGTCGCGGATGAACGCCGCGGTCACCGGCCACTGCTCGAGCCGGCGCGGCCCGGCCACCGACTCGCAGCCGGCCTGCATGGCGCGCTGGTACAGGCCCTTGCAGTCATCGGTCCGGATGTACAGCTTCCAGAACGCGTCGCCGTGGTCGATCGGGCCGCTGCGCTCGAGGTGCTGCGCCAGCTGGATGCGCGAGCCACCGTCTCCCGCGAGCACCACCTCCTGGACTCCCGGGATCTCGAAGCGCCCCTCAACCTGCAGGCCGAGCACCTCGCTGTAGAAGCGCTCGGAGCGCTGCAGATCGGTCACGTTGATGCAGAACTGGTCGAGACGGGTCTTCAAGGGCGTTCCTCTGCGGAGATCCGGGCGCGAGCATACCCGGCCCGGCACGCGGCTGCAGCCATGCTGGGCGGCCTGCGCCCGGCCCCCCTGCACCCCTACTTGATGAACAGCATCTCCTGGTAGGTGGCGAGCGGCCAGAGGTCGTCGGCCACCACGCCCTCGAGCTCGTCGGCCGTCTCGCGCACCGCGACCATCGCGGGCAGGATCTCGTTGCAGCAGTGCTCGGCGTGGGCGAGCGTCGTCTCCCCGCTCCCGCCGGCCAGGGCCTGCTCGAGCGCGCGGATCCCCGCCTGGAGCCTCTTGACCAGGCCCGTCACGCGGTCCAGGAGGTCCGTGTCGGGCTCGTCGCCCAGCACGTCGAGATTGGCGCAGACCGCGGCCAGCTCGCCCTGGTAGCGGATGGCAGCGGGTAGCACGATGGTGCGGGCCATCTCGATCGAGGTCCGCGCCTCCACGCCCACCGTGAGGCAGTATTGCTCGAGGTAGACCTCCATCCGGCTCAGGGTCTCGCGCTTGCTCAGCACGCCGTAGGTCTCGAACAGCGAGATGACCTCGTCGCTGGCGAGCACCGGCAGTGCGTCCACGCTGGTGCGCAGGATCGGAAGCCCGCGCTCCGCGGCCTCGGCGTGCCAGGCCTCGGAGTAGCCGTCCCCGTTGAAGATCACCGCTCCGTGCGCCGCGATGATGTCCTGGAGCACCTTCTGGACCGCCGCGTGCAGCTCGATCGGGTCGCTGGCGACCGCGGCCTCGAGCTGGTTGGCGATGTAGTCCAGCGACTCCGCGACGATGGTGTTGATGGCCACCATGGGTCCGGCGATCGACTGGCCCGCGCCCACCGCGCGGAACTCGAAGCGGTTGCCGGTGAAGGCGAAGGGGCTCGTCCGGTTGCGGTCTCCCGCGTCCTTGGGCAGCTCGGGGAGCGTGTCCACGCCGATCTGGAGCCTGCCCCTGGCCGTGGAGCTGGTGGCGTCCCCGTCCCGCGCGATCTGCGCGAAGACGTCGGTGAGCTGCTCTCCGAGGAAGATCGACAGGATCGCAGGGGGCGCCTCGTTGGCCCCGAGGCGGTGGTCGTTTCCTGCCGACGCCACCACGGCGCGCAGCAGCCCGGCGTGCTTGTGGACGGCCCGGATCACCGCGGCGCAGAAGAGCAGGAAGCGCGCGTTGGCGTGCGGCGTGTCTCCCGGGTCGAGCAGATTGCCCTGCGTCGAGTTCCCGATGGAGAAGTTCACGTGCTTGCCGGACCCGTTGACCCCGGCGAAGGGCTTCTCGTGGAGCAGGCACGCCATGCCGTACTTCTCGGCGACGCGCCGCAGGGTCACCATCGTCATCTGCTGGTGGTCGGTCGCGATGTTGGCGGGCTCGAAGACGGGCGCGAGCTCGTACTGGGCCGGCGCCACCTCGTTGTGCCGCGTCTTGACGGGGATCCCGAGCTTGAACAGCTCCCGCTCGGACTCCATCATGAACGCGAGCACGCGCTCCGGGATCGCGCCAAAGTAGTGGTCGTCGAACTCCTGGCCCTTGGGCGGGGGCGCTCCGAACAGGGTGCGCCCCGCGGCGACCAGATCGGGGCGCGAGAAGAAGAAGTGGCGGTCGATCAGGAAGTACTCCTGCTCCGCGCCCGCGAACGAGACGACGCGCGTGATCTCGTCGTGCCCGAAGACTCGCAGGATGCGCCGCGCCTGCCTGTCGAGCGCCTGGGTGGAGCGCAGCAGCGGCGTCTTCTTGTCGAGCGCCTCGCCCGTCCAGGAGACGAAGGCCGTGGGGATGCACAGCGTCCGGCCATTCGGGTTCTCTAGGAGGTAGGCCGGGCTGGTGACGTCCCACGCCGTGTATCCGCGGGCCTCGAAGGTCGCGCGGATGCCGCCGTTGGGGAAGCTCGAGGCGTCGGGCTCGCCCTGGATCAGGGTCTTGCCCGCGAACTCGGCGATCGCCCCGCCCTGGCCGTCGGGTGTGAGGAAGCTGTCGTGCTTCTCGGCCGTGGAGCCCGTCAGCGGGTAGAAGACGTGGGCGTAGTGGGTCGCGCCCTTCTCGATCGCCCAGTCCTTCATCGCGGTAGCCACGACGTCGGCGATGCCCGGGTCGAGGGCCGAGCCGCTCTCGACCGTGGCGAGCACGGACTGGTAGACCGGCTTCGGGAGCCGGTTGCGCATCACGGCCAGGCTGAAGACGCTGGCTCCGAAGAGCTCGCTGGCCGACGTCTCGGAGAAGCTCAGAGGCTCGGAGACGGGCCTGTAACGGGTGACGGCGTCGATCGCCTGCAGGCGTGCGCTGCTTCCACTCATCGCGGTGAACCTCCCGTCCGGTCCGTGGACCGGCGTGCTGGGTGTCCGAGCAAGGATCGTGCCGGGCCCGCGCGCGCGCGGGAGGGCGCGACGCGCCGACCGGGTGCTTGCTGACGGCCGGATGCGGCCGGCTGCACGATGCGCGTGCAGGCCCCGCCCGGGAACCGGGCACTACAGCGCGCTGCGGGCGGCGCCGTCCACCGACGCGCGGATCTCCGGCTCGAGGAGCTCGAGGATCCGGTCCAGCTGCTTGTCCGCATCGCGGTAGCCCACCTCGATGAGCTGCCGCGTGTAGGCGGAGTCGAACAGCAGGTAGCTCATCAGGTCGGCGCTCTTCGCGTCGGGCGCTCCGAGGCCGTCGAGCACGGCGCGGATCGCCCGGGGCATCCGGTGCGCGAGCGACCGGGCGAGGATCGCCGGGTCCTCGGACGGGTTGATGACCAGGGGCGTGACGATGCGCATCGGCTCGCTGACCTGTGCCCCGTTCGCGCCCGGGGCGGGGGCCTGGGCGCGCCCGTAGGCGGCGACCAGCTCGTTCATCCGCTCCAGGTGGTCCACGTCTGCGTCGAGGTGGTCCAGGAAGATCGCGTTCATGAACACGCCGGCGATCTGCGACAGCGGCGGGCGGCTCAGCGAGTGCGCTCCCTCCTCCTCGTCGCCCGGGGCCATCTCCGCGCGCAGCAGCTCGTCGGCGGACTCGGTGCAGCGCACCCCGATGGCCAGCAGGCGGTCGGCGCCGAGCCGGATCGCCGGGCTCAGCGGCGTCGCCAGGCGCAGCGCGCCGTCGCCGAAGTACGCGGTCGCCCCGGTGATCGTGACCGGGACGGGCGGGAAGACCACCGGGATCGCCGACGAGGCGAGGATGTGGTCGAGCGTGAGGGCCACGCGCAGCGTCACCCGGCGGCGCTTGTGCCAGACGGGATGTCCCGGAGCGCCCTGGATGAAGATGTAGGACTTGCCCGAGTGATAGCTCGTGGCGGTGACCGCGATCGCGTACAGGTCGCGCCGCGCGATGGCTTCGCCGATCTGCCACACGGGCAGGTGCGCGCCCAGGAAGCGGCGCAGCGGCGAGGTGTCCAGCAGGCCGCGCACCCGGCCCGCGCCCAGCACGCTGCCGAGCGCGAAGTCGAGAGCCATGCGCGCGGCGTTACCCGCCAGGGCCAGGGGGTCGGTCCGGAACACATCGCGCGGTCGGATCCCGGCCCAGAGCTCGGCGAGCTTCACCGTGCCCTCGAGAAAGGCCGAGCTGTGCGCGGCAATCACCGCCCCGTTGATCGCGCCCGCCGAGGCGCCCGAGATGATGGGGAACGGGGAGGTCGCGTGTCCGAACGCCGGGATCTCGCCGATCCGCTTGAGGACACCGGCCTGGTAGGCCCCGCGCGCCCCTCCGGCCGTGAGCACGAGACCGGTGCGCCCCATGCCCCGCAGCGGCAAGACCGTGCTCATTCGCTGCACTCCACCGCACCGACGGGTGCGCCAGAGCAGAGATGCAAGGTCAGTGCCCGCCGATCGTCAAGGGCCGGCGCGCGGGCCGGGGCAGTGGACCCGTCCGGGGCCACGCGATTCAGCCAGCAGACCTACCTCGGTCGACCTCCGGCAGCCTCCTGGTCCGCCGCGGGCTCCAGGCGGCCCCGGAGCCGCAGGCTCGTGCGTCTCACCTCGCGGGCGAGCCCGCGCAGCGCGGAGCGCGCGGCCTCGGACAGCGTCCTCTCGGGCCTCAACCGCTTGTGCTCGCGGAAGCGCTCGGCGAGCAGCGTCTCCCCGGTCTCGCACTCGCTGACCTCGAGGTCCAGCGACACGATGCCGACCGGCTCGCCGGGATCGAAGCTCCACATGGCGGCGAAGACGGGCACGAAGACGAACGAGTGCTGACGGCGCGTGGCATACATGTGATGGATCGTCCCGTGGGCCACGTAGCGCGCGCCGGCGGCGGTGCAGGCCGCGTCGGGCTCCGTGCCCGCGGCAAACATCCGGGCCGGGCCGAGCTGGTCCGACAGCGCCTCTGCGAGCGCGCGGCTCACGGCCGCGCCGACGTCGTCGGCGAACGCGTCGTCTCCGGTCACGTAGTCGCCGATCCTCGAGTTCCAGACGACCAGCGGGAGCAGGCTGGGCACCTGCCCGACACGCTGCACCGCGGGCCGCGCATCCTCGAGCCGGATCAGGGCGAGCTCCGGCGGAGCCGCGGCCACTTCGGGCCGGTGAAGCGCCAGCGGCGGATTGGGAACGACGCACCCGGCGAGGCCGAGCGCGAGCGACCAGAGCCAGCTCGTGGCGCGCAGCATGTGCCGAACCGTATCACGATCCAGCACCCCGGTTGCGCGCCGATCCGGGGCCGATCCGGGGCCGATCCGGTCGGCTGCGGCGCACACTCGCTGCGCGGTATCTACATACGGGATAGCCACTGTGCAGTGGGCGGTCTGTTGCCAGCGCCGCGGGATCGTGTCAGGGTCGGTCATGCGCTTCGAGGGCAAGGTCGCGATCGTGACGGGAGCGGCGGCGGGCATCGGCCGCGAGTACGCGCGCGGTCTCGCCGCCGAGGGAGCCGCGATCGTCGGCGCCGACATGGACACTGCGGGCCTGAAGCAGACAGGCGCGCTGGTCGAGGCGGCTGGCGGCGGCTGGCGGGCCGCCGGGGTCGACATCACCGACGAGGCGGCGGTGGAGCGCATGGCGGGCGACGCCGCCGGGGCGCTGGGCGGGATCGACCTGCTGATCAACAACGCGGGTCTGCACCTGGGCGACTACAACGAGACCACCGGGCTGGACGTGGAGAGCTGGCGGAGGATCCTCGACGTGAACGTGGTCGGGCAGCTGCTCTGCGCGAAGCACTGCCGGGCGTCGATGCGGGAGCGCGGCGGCGGCGCGATCGTCAACCAGTCCTCGATGGCCTCGTTCATGGGAAGCGGCGCCTACGCGGTCTCGAAGCTCGCGCTCAACGGACTCACGGTCTCGCTCGCCCGCGAGTTCGCCGACGACGGCATCCGCGTGAACGGGATCGCGCCGGGTCTGCTGGCCTCCGACGCCGCCATGGCGGGCCTCGATGAGGTCACCAAGCAGCGGGTGCTGGGCGGCCAGATGATCCAGCGCTTCGGGAAGATCGAGGACGCCGTCTCGCTGGTGCTTTTTCTGTGCTCCTCGGAAGCCTCGTTCATCACGGGGCAGACGTTCCTGGTCGACGGCGGCAGCGTGCCGCGGCTCTAGCAGGCTGCCAGCAGGCTCAGATCCGCTCGCGCCGCAGGCGGTGCAGCTGACGGGCGTGGACCTCGCGGCGGCGCTCCCCGGGCGTCACCCGGGGCGTGTCGGCGGGCAGCACGGCGCGCAGCTCCGCCACGGGCAGGCGCCGCAGCACGGGCACTGGATTGTCGCGCGTCCAGATCCAGCGGTACTGCAGCACCCCTTCCAGCTCGCCCGCGGTGTCGAGCCAGTTCGGCACGCCGGGATCGACGTGCGCCACCACGATGCGACAGCGGCCGTCGCTGTCGAGCCGGGCCTGATGGTGGTTGATGCTGCTCTTGTGGTTGGGCCAGTCCGTCGTCTTGAACCACAGATCGCAGAGCTGGAAGGCCCAGTAGCGCGCCTGCGGCGGCTGGAACTCGATCAGCATGGCCTCGCCATCGGGCAGCTCGTAGTAGTCGTTGCCGTAGGCGATATCGTCGGCGCCGCCCACGTAGAACTCCGCCGGCGCGATGCGGTCGCGCCGGTACTTCTCGCGCAGGGCCACCACCCACTCGTCCCAGAAGGCGGCCGAGCCGGCGATGTGGCGACCGGCGTCGTCGAGCATGCGGGCCGCCGCATCGGGCTCGAGCCTCGGCGGAGGCAACCCCTCGCGGCCCAGGCACTCGATCTCGAAGCTGGCCGGGATCTCCCGCTCCCAGTCGCAGAAGTACTGGCGGATCAGCACCTGCGTCGCGGCGGGATCCAGGGGCAGCCAGTTGCCCTCGCGCCGCTTGCCTCCGAGGTGGAGCTCGAAGCTCCCGTCGGGCTCCAACCGCAGCCCGGATGCCTCGAGTGTGGCGAAGTTGCGGACTTGCCCCAGCTGCATGAAGCCTTCCTTGATCTCGACCAGGAAGGTGTCGACCGTGCCGCGCCGGCCCCTGATGCGGTAGACGAGGTCGCCGCGGATGTGCGCGTGGGCGTAGGCGTTGTCGGCGTTCTCGGCGCCCGCCTTCGAGTCGCTGTCCACGATGCGGATGAAGCGCGGCTGCTCGGGGTCGAGCTCCGAGGCCTGCTGGATACCGACCTTGACCAGACCCAGCAGGTAGCGGAAGCCCGCGGCGCGGACATGGGGCGCCTCGCGTCCATCGGCCTCGAGGATCGTGCGGCCGGCGGCCTCCAGCGAGCGACAGAAGTCGCTCCACGCCGCGCCGGACAGGAGCCGCGCGGCGTCCTCCACAGCGGCGCGCGCCACGCGGGCCGCACCGGAGCTCTGGACGCGCTGCGCAGTGTCGAGCCCGCCCACGGCCGCCGACGGCTCGCTCTTCCGGGTCGTTCCCATGGCTTTGCTCCTCGCCGCGCGCCCGCGCCCGGACACGTTCTAGCACGCCGCGGCGTGCGCCCGGCGGCCTGGCTGCCGCGAGCGCTCAGTCGATGCCCAGGAAGCGCGCCAGGTTGTCGCGCATGATCGCGCGGACCTCATCGGGCGGGAAGTCGCCGAGCTGGGCCTGTGCGTACTGCGCCGGGAACGCGAGACCCTCGCCGTGCGGGAAGTCCGAGCCGAAGACGATCGGCTCCACACCCACCTCGTCGACGACGCGGCGCACGTTCTCCTCGGGAAACGGCGCGGCCACGAAGTGCTCGCGGAAGATCTCGCTCGGGCGCCGGTCGAGCCGGCCCCAGCGCCCCGGACGGCCCAGGCGATGAACGTGGTCGAGACGGCGCAGCAGGTACGGCAGCCAGACGGTGCCCTGCTCGGCCAGCAGCACGCGCAGGCGCTCGAAGCGCTCGAACAGGCCGTGCAGGATCATGGTCGCGACCGTGTCCATCGCCGGCCGGTCACCCCAGTACAGGGCATACTGCAGGGCGTCGAAGTCCCCGAGCACCGCATCGGGATCCTCGCTGAGATCGGCACCGTACTTGGCATAGTCGGTCGGTCCCACGTGCGTCGCAATGCGCGCGCCCGCCTCGTCGATGCGCGCCCAGACGGGATCGAACACCGGATCGGCGATGGAGCGGCCGCCGCGGGGCGCGGCGCGCCCGCCGTGCGCGTGCCCCGCGATGAAGCCGATCACGCGCGCCCCCTCGCGCAGCACGCGCTCGACCTCGCGCACCGCCAGGTCCACGTCGGCCAGCGGGATGTACGGCGGCAGGAACATGCGCTCGCGGTGTGCGTAGCCGACCTCCTCGAAGATCCAGCGGTTGTACGCCTGCGCGTTGGCGTGGATGGCGTCCACGTCTTCGCGGAACTCGTACTCCAGACTGAGCACGTGCCCGGGGAACATCAGGGCGGCGTGGATGCCCTGTGCATCCATCAGCGCCAGGCGCAGGTCCCGGTCGCCCCAGGCGGCCTCCTGCGCCTTGAAGCTGCGGATCAGCTCCCTGCGGCCGGCCTCGTCGAGGGCGCGGTACGGGTTGAGGCGGCCCAGGAACATGCCCGGGGCGCGTGCCCCGCCGTCGCCAGGGCGGGGGGCAGCGTCTCCGGTCCCGGTGACGGCGCCGGCGGCCAGGCGCTCGATCTCCTCCGGCGAGCGCGGCGCGGACTCGCGCGTGAAGCCCAGTCTCGAGGGCCGGTCCCCGAAGAGCTGCACGGTGTTGCCATCCGCGTCGCGCACGTAGCGGACGGCCCGGTCGCGCTGCCCCGGATCGATGTACCGCTCGTACATGTCGGGCGGCTCGACGAAGTGATTGTCGGCGTCGTTGATCGCGAAGGGCAGTGGCTCGGTCACGTGTGGCTTCCCGCCCGGCGCGTCAGGGCCCGGGCGCCCCGAGTATACCGGGCCACCGGGCCGGCCGGCGCGTACGGCGCGTGTGTCCGGGCTGTCCCGCAGGGATCTTCGCGGCCGGGTGCAGCGCGCGCCCTGCCCGGGCTGCGCTTCATCCGGGTAGTGGAGCTGCCGAACCTTGCTCCGTGGAGAGAGGTGCGTCCTTCCTGCTCACGACCCTTGCCGTGGCGGGCCTGGCCCTGGTCGTGGGACGGCTGCCCGGCGTCGACACGCTGCGTGTCGGCGCGCGCGACAGCGTGCTCGCGCTGGCGAGCTATCGCCCGGCCCGCCTCGCGGAGGACCTCGCAGACCCGGTGATCGTGGCGATCGATGCCACGAGCATGCGCGCGTATCCCGACTGGCCGTGGTCGCGCGCCCGCCACGCCGGGCTGGTCCAGCGCCTGAGCGAGGCTGGCGCAGTGGCGATCGCCTTCGACATCGACTTCTCCTCGCCCCGCGACCCGGCCGACGACCTGGCGTTCGCGCGCGCCCTGCGCGACGCCGGCAACGGAGTCCTGGGTGCTTTCCAGCACTTCGAGTCGATCCCGGGCCTGGGCGAGGTCGAGATCGTCTCCGAGCCGCTTCCCGAGCTGCGGGCCGCGGCGCGGCTGGGCAGCAGCGTCGTGCCGCTCGAGGCAGACGGGAGCGTGCGTCACACGCTGCCGTTCCACCGGGTTGGCGAGCAGCGCATGGCGTCGCTGGCGCTGACCACGTTCAACCTGGCGACCGGCCGGCCCGCCGCCGAGCCGGCGGCCTCGGGCCCGTTCGACTTCCGCCGCGCGCGCCCGCCGGTCGAGACCCTCTCCTACGTCGCTGCGCTCGAGTCCGGCGCGGTCCCCTCCCGGCGTGTAGCTCCGGTTCGGGAGGTATCGTCGCGACCGGTGGCGAACTTGAGCGCCAGCGTCACACGCTGGACAGCCCCGGCCGCCGGACCGTAGCCTGCCCCGGCGAGCCGCCGCCCGGAGGGGCCGCAGACGGGAGAGACGCCCTTGCCCCTTTACCTCGGCGAGATCTACCTCAACGCCGCGAATCCCGACGTGCTCCGCGTGGCCCGGGAGTTCTCCCGGGACATCCGCGACGGCAAGCTGCCTCCGGGTGCGAAGCTGGTCTCGGGGCCCTGGGTGTCCAACGAGGAGGCCAAGCTCATCCTCGTGATCGACATCGCCGACCACTCCACCACCCTGGGCTACTTCTGGCCGGCCCTGGCCTCGGGTGCCGTCAGCCGCCGGCGCCTGACGCCGATCGCCGACGCGCGCGCGCTCGACGATCTGCCCGGGAAGCGCGGATGATCGAGCACAGCATCGAGGTCGCCACACCCGACGGACGCATGCCGACCTTCGTCGTGCACCCGGACGGCGACGGGCCGTTCCCGGTGCTGCTCGTGCTGATGGACGGCCTGGGCATGCGCGAGGCGCTGCGCGACGTGGCGCGGGAGCGCGCGGCCCGCGGCTGCTACGTGATGCTGCCCGATCTGTACTACCGCGCCGGGCCGATCCCGCCGATCGAGCGCGACCGGCCGGGCGAGTGGGAGCGCATGATGGCGCTGGTGCGCGGTCTGGGCGACGACATGGTGCTGCGCGACGCCGATGCGCTGCTGGCGCACGCCGGGCGCGATCCCGCGGCCCGACCCGGGCCGGCCGCGGTGATGGGCTTCTGCATGGGCGGGAGGCTCTCGGTGGTGGTGGCGCAGGGGCTGGGCGAGCGCATCGCCGCCGCGGCCGGCATTCACCCGGGCAACCTGATCAGCGACGGCGAGGACTCGCCGCACCTGCACCTGGACCGCGTGAGAGCCGAGCTGTACCTCGCGATCGCCGACCAGGACCAGTGGTGTACGCCCGAGCAGGTGACGCGCATGGAGAAGGCCCTGGTCGCGGCCGGCGTGCGGCACCAGGTGGAGTGGCACCCCGGTGCCCTGCACGGCTTCGGCGTACCCGGCAGCGACGTGTATCACGAGCCCGCGGCGCGGCGCGTCCGCGAGCGCATCGACGCCCTGCTCGGGCGCGCGCTGGGCTGACAGGGGAGAAGCCGGCGTGGAGATGCGCAACCTCGGCCGCAGCGGGCTCCGAGTGTCGGTGCTCGGCTTCGGCGCGATGACCTTCGGCGGGACCGCCGACAGCCCGTTCGGTCGCATCGGCACCACGGCGGGCACGGAGGCCGGGAGGATCGTCGCGCGCTGTCTCGATGCCGGCGTGAACCTCTTCGACACGGCGAACTCGTATGCCGACGGCCGCTCCGAGGAGATCCTGGGCAAGGCACTGGGCGCGCGCCGCCACCAGGCAATCGTGGCGACCAAGGCCTACAACCGCACCGGTCCCGGCCCCAACGACCTCGGCGCCTCGCGTCACTACCTGATGCGCGCCTGCGAGGACAGCCTGCGCCGGCTCGGTACCGACCACATCGACCTGTACCAGCTGCACAACTACGACGGGATGACGCCGCAGG
The DNA here is from genome assembly GCA_029261925.1 of Deltaproteobacteria bacterium. GTDB lineage: Bacteria > Myxococcota_A > UBA9160 > SZUA-336 > SZUA-336 > JAGWBS01. The sequence goes on from JAJDAJ010000099.1 coordinate 58,803, forward strand.
ACGAGACCGTGCGCGCGCTCGAGGATCTCGTGCGCGCGGGCAAGGTGCGCTACGTGGGCGTCTCGAACTACAGCGGCTGGCACCTGATGAAGGGGCTGGCGACCGCCGACCGGCTCGGCTGCGGGCGCTACGTATCCCAGCAGATCAGCTACTCGCTGCTGCAGCGCCACGCCGAGAACGAGCTGGTCCCGCTCGCGCTCGAGGAGGGCGTGGGCATCCTGGTATGGAGCCCCCTGCAGGGCGGCCTGCTGAGCGGCAAGTACCGGCGCGGTCAGGCGCTGCCCGGGGGCACGCGGATCTCCGGCGGCGAGCTCGAGGGCGAGCGCCGGGAGCATCTCGACGCGATCGTCGATCTGCTCACCGGGATCGCGTCCGATCGGGGCGTCGCGATCGCTCACGTGGCGCTGGCCTGGCTGCTGCGCAAGCCGGCGGTGACCTCCGTGCTGGTGGGTGCGCGCACGGAGACGCAGCTCGTCGAGAATCTCGCGGCCGCGGAGCTCGAGCTCGGCGACGACGAGGTCCTGCGGCTCGACCGCGCGAGCGAGTCGCCCTGGATCTACCCGTACAGCATGTACCGGACCTTCGGCGGGGAGCGAAACCCGTACTACCTGCGCGGCGAGCCCTTCAGGTCATGGCGTGACCGCTAGCTTCCTTCCCGGCTTCATCCACGCCTACGGCACGAAGCTCTGGGTCGAGGAGGGGCGCACGCACGGCAGCTGCGCGGTCCGCCCGGACATGCTCGTTCCGGGCACCGACCGGATCCGGATCGGCCACCTGGCGAGCCTGGTGGACATCGTGGGCGGGTCGCCGCCGCACGGTCCCCTGCTGCCGACGCTGGACCTGCGCGTGCAGCTGCTCGGTCCGCCGCCCACCGCCGGCGAGCTGCAGCTGGTCAACGAGCCGCTGAAGAGCAGCCAGCGCTTCTTCGTGGCCGAGGTCCCGATCCGGGCGGACGGCGCCAGCCGGCCCTTCGCGTCGTCGACGATCACGTTCATGAACGACCGCGTGCCGGGCGTTCCCGAGGTCGGTACCGCGCCCCCGTTGACCGACGGCGCCGGGCTGTCCTTCCACGACATGCTCGCGGTCCGCTACCCCGATGCGTGCAGCGCCGAGATCAGCTGGGAGCCGCGGATCGGCAACGGCCCGCACGGCACCGTGCTGGGTGCGGTGCAGTCCCTGCTCGCAGAGCTGGCCGCCGAGCATGCCCTCGCCCCGCGCGGCCGCCACGTGGTGACGGACCTCGACATGCGCTTCCTGAACCGCGTGAAGGTCGGGCCGGTCCGCGCGCGTGCGGAGGTCCTGGAGGTCGATGCCGGACACGCCTCGCTGCGGGTCGAGCTCGCCGACGAGGGCTCGCCGGGGCGGCGCGTCGCCTTCGCGTACGCGCTCTGCCGGCCGCTCGCGGAGGCGGGAGGGCCCGGGCACGCCGCGGCTCCTACTTGATCTCGAGCACCTTCACGTCGAAGTGCAGGGTCTGGCCCGCGAGCGGGTGATTGAAGTCGATCACCACCTGCTCGCCGCGCAGCTCCTTGACGCGCACGGACCGCTGCTGCCCGTCCCGGGACTGCGCCACCAGGCGTGCGCCGACCTGCCGCGCATCCTCGGGGATCGAGCTCGTCGCCACCGTCTCGACCCGGGTCGGGTCCACGGGGCCGTAGGCGTCCTGCGGCGGCACGTCGACCTTGCGCGACGCGCCCGTCTCCAGGCCGTCGAGCCCCTGCTCGAGCGCCGGCAGCGTCTTGCCCGCACCCTGCACGAATGTCAGCGGCTCGCCACCCACGTTGGTGTCGGCGACGGTGCCGTCGTCGAGCGTGAGCGTGTACTCGATCGAGACCTCGCGCCCGTCCTCGACGCGCGGCGGGGTCGCGTCCTCCGCGGCGCCGGGTCCGGCGGCCAGGGCCAGGCACAGGGTGAGCGCGGCGCCGAGGCAAGTCTGCAGCTGCATGGAGGGTTCCCGTCCTTGCTGGGGGTGTGTGCGGTGGAGCTGCGCGGAGCCGGAGCCCCGGAGCGAGCGCTCGGGTTCGCGCAGGGCCTGCGGACGGGAACGTTCGGGTGCGAAGGGTACCACGCCGCAGGGGACCGGCCCCAGGCGTAAGATGGCCCCGGCCAGCCCGCCGGACGCGGGCCACCGAGGAGGTCCGCAATGCTGCAGGTTTCGGATGTGATGCTCACCGGCAGGAGGGCGCTGGTCACGGGCGCGGGCCAGGGCATCGGCGAGGGGATCGCGCTGGGTCTGGCCAGCTTCGGGGCCGACGTGGCCGCGCTCGACATCAACGAGCAGACCGCGGAACGCACCGCGGCGCGGATCCGGGAGCTCGGCCGCAAGTCCAGTGCACTGTGCGTGGACGTGCGCGACGCTCGCGCGCTCGAGGCCGCTCTGGAGCGGGCCTGGGACGAGCTCGGCGGGCTCGACATCGTGGTCAGCAACGCGGGCATCGCCACGCACAAGCCCGCGGTGGAGTTCGAGGACGACGAGTTCGACGAGCAGGTGGCGCTCAACCTCAAGCCCGCCTTCGTCGCGGCCCGCTGGGCGGCGCGTCGCTGGATCCCGTCGGACAGCGGGGGGAACATCGTGAACGTGGCCACGACCGAGGGCATCCGCGGCTGTCCGGGCTTCGCGCCCTACTCCGCGGCGAAGGCCGGGATGATCAATCTGACCAAGACGCTGAGCTCGGAGCTGGGGCCCTACGGGATCCGGGTGAACGCGATCGCCCCCGACTACACGCCCACGCCGGGCCTGGGGCACATCGACCTCGAGGGCAAGACGCCGGGCGAGATGATGCGCGGCATGACGCGCTTCATCCCGCTGCGTCGCCTGGGCAGCGCCGACGACATGGCCGGCGCGGTGATCTTCCTGGTGTCGGGCCTGGCGTCGTGGATCAGCGGGCAGACCCTGGTGATCGACGGCGGCTCGCTGGCGTGTGCGCGGGTCGAGGGACCGCTGCCCTTCCCGGAGCTGCGCTGAGCGCGCCCGGCCCCCTGCTGCCGCCGGGGCGGCTACCCTGGTGTCCGGCGGGTGCCGCGCGCGCCCGGGGCGGAGGATCGGACGCATGAGCGGGGGCACCGGGGATCTGCGGGTCATCGACGTCGACACGCACCTGAGCGAGCCGGGGGACCTGTGGACGTCGCGCGCCCCGGTGGGCTGGGTCGATCGCGTGCCGCAGACGCGCGAGGTGGACGGCGTGGAACACTGGTTCATCGACGGCGTGGACATGGGCTTCGCCGGCGCGGCCAGCGTGGTCAAGCGCGACGGCTCCAAGGAGCCCGGTGTCGAGTTCCGCACCTGGGGTCTCGACGTGGTGCATGCCGCATCGCACGACGTGACCGCGCGCGTCGAGATGATGGACCACCTGGGGATCTGGGCCCAGGTGCTGTATCCGAACGTCGCCGGCTTCGGGAGCCAGCGCTTCGCCGCCGTCGTGGATCCGCAGCTCAGGATCCTCTGCGTGCAGATCTACAACGACGCGGTCGCCGAGATCCAGGAGCGAAGTGACCAGCGCATCTTCCCGATGGCGCTGATCCCGTGGTGGGACATCGACGCGTCGGTCGTGGAGCTGCGCCGCGCGCGCCAGCTGGGCCTGCGCGGCGTGGCGCACTGCAACGCACCGCACGTGCGCGGCGCGCCGGACCTGGGCGAGCGCGCCTGGGATCCGTTCTGGGCGGCCTGCTGCGAGCTGCGAATGCCGGTGAACTTCCACATCGGCGCCAGCGACGACTCCATGGACTGGTACGGCTCGTCGCCCTGGCCGTCGCAGGGGGACGAGCAGAAGCTGGCCATCGGATCGGCGCTGATCTACGTGGAGAACGCGCGCGTGATCGCGAACCTGATCTACTCGGGTGTGCTCGAGCGCTTCCCGACGCTGAAGGTCGTGTCGGTCGAGAGCGGGATCGGCTGGATCCCGTTCATCCTCGAGGCGCTCGACCACCAGCTGGTCGAGACCGCCCCGGACTCCATGGACTACCTGAGCATGAAGCCGTCGGAGTACTTCCGGCGCCAGATCTACGGCTGCTTCTGGTTCGAGCGGCTCGCACCGGCGCGGCTGATCGAGGACATCGGCGTGGGCAACGTGCTCTTCGAGACCGACTTCCCGCACCCGACGTGCCTGTACCCGGGCAGCGTCGAGCACGCCCTCGAGGTGCTCGGCGAGCTCTCGCCCGGGGTGCGCCGGCGCGTGCTCCAGGACAATGCCGCCGAGCTCTACGGGATCCCGCTTTGAGCGAGGGCCCGCAGGAGCGGCTCCGTTCCTTCCTCGAGGCGCTGGTCGCGGGACAGGTCGCCGCCATGGAGGCGCAGCTCACCGACGACGTGGTCTGGAACCTGGCGCCGTCGGCGGGAGCGGAGCGGATCGAGGGCCGCGAGCGCATGCTGGAGTTCCTGTGCTCCGGGCTCGAGCGCTGCTACCGGCTTCCGGGGCGGATCGAGCCGCTGATGAGCGTGGGCTCGGACCGCGAGGCCATGTGCCTGGCCCGGCTGTCGTTCGAGACCGTGAACGGGGACCGCTACGAGAACCTGTACAGCTTCGCGGCGCGCTTCCGGGGCGATCGGATCTGCGAGGCCTGGGAGCTGCTCGACACCGCGAGCTGGGCGCGGCAGGTCGGCGATGAGCTCGCCGCCCGCTTCGGCCTGGCCTGAGCGCGCGCTAGGAGCCTGACCCAGGATGCCCGGGTCGCAGCCGGGTGCGTAGGCGCCGCGCCCACAAGGCGCGCGATTGAGGTCGAATCGGGCGATTCCCCGAGAGAGCGCAACAAAGTGGGCGCGGATGATTACGCGCCCGGATGCG
>JAJDAJ010000100.1 GCA_029261925.1 Deltaproteobacteria bacterium
AGGTTCAGGAGTGGATTGCGGATCGCCAGATCGCAGCTCGGTTCATCGAGCCGGGAAGCCCCTGGCAGAACGGACACAACGAGAGCTTCAACGCCACGTTCCGAGACGGATGCTTGAACCGCTGGCTCTTCGAGTCGGTTCGTGAAGCCCGCGAAGCATCGGAGGCATGGCTGCAGGAGTACAACCAGGAGCGACCCCATGGGTCGCTGGGCGGGCGTTCGCCCGCCGGGTTCTTTGAACAGTGGGAACAAGAGAACAGGGATGCCGCCTGATGGTCAGGCACGATCCCTAACCCAACGGCTGGTACCGGTTCCTTGGGCTTGCCAGAGCCGATCCCAGTTGGCGCAAACAGCTCCAATCTTTCGGAGCCGTTGGTGTTTGTATCTCTCATGTCTGGCCGGCCGGATCTACGTGACCCCCAGCCGGCTCTGCAACGATCTCGCGGGTTTCGGGAGATCACGGCGCTGCAGGTGAGCTTCAGCGAGGAGGCCGCCTCTCCGGAGCTGCGCGCCATCGAGGAGCTCAGGATTGCCGACCTCCGGCGCAGCGAACTTCCCCATGCGGACCTGGAGATCGACGGCGGGCGGTCAGGTCGCGTCCGAGATTTCGCCCCGGTTCTTCCATTGACATTGCGCTGGTAGCGCCTGACGCACACCAAACCGATGCGACGGTCGACCCCCTGAGGCTTGATCCTCCCCCCTGCCCCCTGGCAAGCCCTTCGACCCGGGCTGGACGCGTTCGTCCTGCCCGGCATCGACACGGACAACTTCCGTCACCGCGAGTGGCGCCGGATCCTGGAGCGCGCCGGGCTGGCCGGCATCCGCATGAAGGACCTGCGCCACCCCGCGTAGCGCTGCTCGAAGACGCTTGCTCAGACCGACCGTCCGCTCGCACCCGACTTGGTCGGCCCGACCTCGCGCGCGCCGCGGCTGCGCGATCCCTCCATCAGCAGCGAGCACCCGCAGCAGATCCTCCGGGTCCGGGGTAGCGCGGATGTCCGGGCCCCGCCTGCGAACACGGCCGTCCGCCCGCTTCATCACGGCGCCGGCGGCGGATACCGCTCGCAGTACGCCTCTTCCCCGAAGATCTTCGCGTTTGCCCCCAGGATGTCGCGGACATCGCACACGTCGTCGTTATTGGTGTCGCACAGGGGACTGGCCGGAATGACCTCGAAGATCACGCTGTTGATCGACAGCAGGTCGATGACATTGACCAGCCCGTCCTCCGTCTGATCCCCGCACTCGCATTCGTCGCCGATGCCGTTGCCATCGAAGTCACCGTTCACCGGGGGCTGACTCATGGACGGCCAGTCCGGGCAGTGGTCGCAGACATCGCCGAGCAGATCGAGATCAGCGTCGGCCTGGAGGGGATTGGGGTCGGCGGGACAGTTGTCCGCGGCGTCAGGGATTCCGTCCTGATCAGCATCTCCTGAAGACGCGATCACCTGCACGAGACCGAGGTAATAGAAGCCACTGCCATTGTCGTTTGCCGGACCCGGCTCGGTGTCGACGACGATCGCGCCCGAGGCGTCAGGGAGCACGCCGGTCACCACTGCGACCTCCGAGTCATTGTTCGAGGCGTTGAGGACGACGGAGGCCGTGGTTGCGCCGCGCACGGTGTAGCGGGCCTCGCGGGTGTCGTTGACGACCTGCCGCGACGCGAAGAACGTGAAGTCGTAGATGAGACTCGTGTCCAGTCCGGAGAGTGTGAACTGGCCGAGGGGGTTCGGGCCCGCGCCCGCAAAGGGCACGGTGTGGCCGAACAGGTAGTCGTCGGTGGCACTCACAGGGAATGCCGAGGCGTCGCCAGTCGGCGCTTCCGAGCCGAGCCGGCTGGGCTCTCCGGTCTGGAAGAAGGTGTCGGTGATCGCGAGCTGGGTGCTGCCGAAGACCGTCCCCGAGTCGTCGACAACGGGCGAGATGAGGGTCGTTGCGGGTACCACGTTGTTCCAGCCCGGCCCGCTCTGGAGGTCCGTGCGACCGAAGTCGAAGAGCAGGGTCTGCGCGGCACAGGGAACGGCGACAAGGGCCGAGTACGCGAATCCGAGCAGGCTGAGCCGTCTCACCGGGGGATCCTCCATCCGATTCGTGACGAGTGTACGCCAGCTGCCCGAGCAGGTGTCTGGAGCAGCTGGAGCAGTACAAGGGCGTGCCGAGCGCTGAGCGGCGTGCTCAGATGCAGTCCAGCCGCCGACAGCGGAGATACTCGAGCCGGAGTGTCCCCGCCTTCGATGTCAGGCGCCGGCCGAGGACGAGCAGCGCGCCGATGTCGCCGTCCAGGGACGGCGCCGCGGAGGGAGCGTCCGGGCCCCGCCTGCAGCGGGTTCCGGTGCGCCTGCGACCGCTGCTCCGCAGGCCGAACCTCGACGAATTCCTGGTCGAGTGATGAGACCCACTCCCCGCGCTGGCTGTGGAGTTGCCACGCCGGTCGCGGCGGCCCGGCTCGACGCTCAGTCCCAGACCACGAAGCTGAAGTCGATCTGCACCGGTCCACCACCGCTGGCCGCGACGTGGACGTGAAGCAATCCCGCCCCGCTCCCGACGGAGACTGGCGTGCCCCGGCTTCGGTGTAGGGCTCGAACTGGAATTCGCTGCCATCTGGGAGCGCCTTGCATTCGACCGCGAGCTCCTGGAGATCATGGCCGCAGATCTCGAGGCATCGGCCTGCACGCGTGGCGTAGGGGCAGAGGTACGACCGAAACGACAATACGCCGCTGATGGTGGGTGGGGGCGAGAGCGGGCTCGGCCGAAGCTCAGTCCTCGACGCACCAGACACGGCGCTCCGCGATGCACTGGATGCTCACGATGATCCACTGGGCCTCGGCCGAGATCGCGGTCAGCATGGCAATCTGCCCACCGCCCGCGCTCGAAGTGTAGTTGGAGCAGTCGGCGTCCTCGTCCGTACCGTAGATCCAGCCTTGGTTGACCATCGGGGCGCCGGTCTCTCCCGCAATTGTGTGCCCCATGACGCTGTCATAGTGGAGGCTCGAGGGGTCCCAGATCTCGGACAGCTGTGCCAGGTGGAAGCCGGCTGTGCAGGCCGCGGCGGCTGACGAGCCCGGGTGCAAGGCAGGAGTCAGGTAGAAGCGCTTCTCGCCCTCGGCGCTACAGCTCCCGTCGTCGCAGTAGTTGCCCGCCGTCGCCGTCCCGCCGCGAATTGCCAGTCCCCCCGTGCCGCCGAGGTTCGGGAGACGCACCGAATTGTGTGCATAGATCGAGCTCGCTTCCAGAAGGAGTCCATTCTCGCCCGTCGAGATCACGAGGTTGTTCATGACGCTGCCACCGCCCCCGACCCAGATCCCGTTGCGACCGCATCGCGAGACATACATGCGTTCGACCCGGGCCGAGCTGCCAAGCGCGATGCAGCTCCCGGAGAACTTGCTCACCTCGCCGCCGAACACCGCGATATTCGACCCGAAGCCGAAGGACGGGGGACCGCTCAGACCGATTGCCGCGCCCTGTGCGCACGACCCGAGCAGGCAGGATGCGGAGCCGGTGACGTGGAAGCCGTTCAGGTCGAGTGTGACGTCACCCGGAGTAGTGATCGCGATCGCTCCCACGTCGCTCGCAACGACGAGGTCGCTCGTCAGTACGTAGCTTCCAGGGGCACGGATCGTGTACGGAAAGCCACCGGCCTCGTCGACCGATGCCTGGCTGATCTCGATTCGGCCGTCGCCAGGGATGGCCGCTACCGGCCATAGTCCAGCCACCAGAGCCATCGCCACGATCCACGTTCGCACGCCCATTCCCCGCTCCCCCTGTCCCCGCAGGGCATTGTGCCCCGGGAGGGCCGTGGGAGTCGACTCAGGAGGTTGCGGCGCTCTTGCTTTGGCCCTCGACGACCTCGATTCCCAGATTGGTGGGACTGTGGTGGGACTCGCTCACGCGCGCGAGCACATCAGCGGGTCTAATGTTCCGCCTTGCATCCATCACCGTTGCCCTGGCTCTGCTCGCGCCGTTCGGCCTCGCCTCCGATGGCGATGACCGTGAAGGACACCGTCATCGCGCGGCGGAAGGTGGCGGGCCCTTCGCGTTCACTGCCAGGATGTCGGCCACGTTGCAGAGAGCATCCTCGTTGGTGTCGCAGAGCGGGCTGACCGGCTGCTTACCGAAGATCGATGCGTTGATCGCGAGGATGTCAGCGACGGTCACCAAGCCGTCGCCGTTCTGATCCCCGCACTCACAGACGTCTCCGATCCCTTTGTCATCGGCAGGAGCCTCCGGCGGGCAAGCGAGCGGCCAGAGCGTCGGATCGTGCGCGTGGCGGGTCCCCGCTACCACGATACGCCCCTGGAATTGCTCAGGTTTCGGGGGAGTCCTCGTTGGCGCTCGGTGCGACTGTTCTTCGCAGAGACGAGGGTCGCGTGACAGCGATCCCGTGCGCGTTGCAGAATCGTCGCAGGGGGATTGCACGCGGAGGCGGGATGCGGTGGCGAATCTGGAGGGCGGCGGGGGTCGTGCTGACGGCGGGCCTCGCCCCCACCGCGAGCGCGCAGATGCCGCTGACCATCGACGCGGAGCCGGGGTTCGTGGTCTCGTGGAACGGCAACGATGGCGACCAGTTCGACCCCGGGGCTCCTCCCGGGGGAGCCCGGGTCCCCGACAACCTGGGCCTGAGTAGCAACGGGGCCGTTGCCTTCACCAGCGGCGACCTGGGCCCCGAGCTCGGGATCGGGTTTCACGTCGCCGCGAACCTCAACGACGGCTTCTACGGCAACTTCAACGCCTGGATGGGAGCCAGCGCGGCGACGCCGCCCTTCTTCGTCGCCCTGGATCTCGGCGCCCTGCGCGAGTTCCGGGCCGTGGCCTGGGGACGCGACAACGGGAACGACGTCGGCGATGCCTGTGGGGGGCAGTGCACCGACCGATCGCTGGGGCAGTACACCCTGCAGTTCATGCAGGGCAGCACGTGGGTCACCGTGGCGACCTTCGACTACGTATCGAGCGAGGACGACGCGGCCGGCGGCGGGTTCACCTCGTACCTGCGGCACGAGTACCGGGTGACCACCGGTAGCGGCGACCCGATCCTGGCCAGGTTCGTGCGCCTCCTGGTCCCGGCGAGCGGCATCGGCGCAGGAACCGCCATCGACGAGCTGGAGGTCCACGTCGACCCCATCTCGCCGCCGCCCCCACCGCCACCGCCTCCGTTCGACATCAACCCGGCCGATGGCTTCGCGCTGACCTGGGACGGCAATGATGGGGACTTCTTCGATGCGGCAGCTCCCCCGCAGGGCGCCCGCGCTCCGGACAACCTGGCGCTGGCCAGCTCGGGCGCGACTGCGTTCAGCAGCGGGGACCTGGGGCCCGAGCTGGGGCTCGGCTTCCACGTGGCCGCGAATGTCAACGACGGCTTCTTCGGAAACATCAATGCCTGGATGGGGGCGACCGCCGCCACGCCGCCGTTCCACGTGGGCGTGGACCTCGGTGGCACGTTCCCGGTCGACCGGGTGGCCTGGGGACGCGACAACGGGAATGATGATACCGACAGCTGCGGCGGGCAGTGCGCCGACCGCTGGCAGGGGACCTACCAGATCCAGGTGACACAGTCGCCCGATCCGGCGGGGCCGGGCGCGGCATGGATCACGGTCGGCAGCGTGGCGTACACCACCAGCGTGGACGACCTCGTCGGCGATCAGTTCACTGCCTACCTCAGGCACGAGTTCGCGATCTCGACCTCGGGCGGTGAGCCGATCAGCGCAACCGGTGTCCGCCTCCTCGTCCCGGCCACCGGGATTGGCGGAGGCACGGCCATCGACGAGCTGGAGGTCCATGAGGCCGGCCCCCCGGATGCGGATGCCGACGGGGAGCCGGACGGGAGCGACAACTGCCCCCACTGGCCCAACCCCGCTCAGACCGACACCGACGGCAACGGCATCGGCGACGCCTGCGAGTGCGGAGATCAGAGCGGCGACGGCGTCGTGAGCATCCTCGACCTGCTCGCGATCAACGAGGTGATCTTCGCCGTCGTCCCGCCGAGCCCGCTGTGCGACACCAACGAGGACACGCTCTGCAACGTAGGCGACATCCTCGGGGCAAACGCAAAGATCTTCGGGCAGACGGCCTACTGCGCGCGCTATCCGTCACCCTGATCGGTGCGAGCTGCGAGTTCATCTCGAACGCGACACGACGACTCTGCCTACCCGCACGCGATGGAGCACTTCCTGGCGCTCGATCTGCCGGCGCAGAGCCACAGGAGGATCCTCTGGGACAACTGCGCGACCCTGTACGGCCTGCACTAGCGCCCGCACTCGAGACGATCCGGATCACTCCGCTCGGCCCCGTCGTCGGAGCGGAGGTCCAGGGCGTCGATCTGGGCCAGCTCGATGACGCCGGGTTCGAGAAGATCCACCGCAGCTGGCTGGAGCACCAGGTGCTGTTCTTCCGCGAGCAGAGGCTCAGCCTCGAGCAGCACAAGGCGTTCGGCCGCCGCTTCGGGGAGCTGCACGTGCACCCGGCAGCGCCGGCGACCGCCCTGCACCCGGAGGTTGTGACCATTCACACCGACGAGAGCTCCAGGCAGATCGCGGGCTACCACTGGCACACCGACGTGAGCTGCGATGCGGAGCCGCCCTCGGCCAGCATCCTGCGCCTCGAGACGGTTCCCGTGACCGGGGGCGACACGATCTTCGCGAGCATGTACGCGGCGTACGAGGCGCTGTCCGATGCGATGCAGCGCTTCGTGTCGGGACTCACGGCCGTGCACTCGGGCATCCGCGTGTATCGCGACCGCTACGGCATGACCGAGAACCCGCGCGACGGCGCCGGCTACCCGGTGTCCGAACACCCGGTCGTGCGCACCCATCCCGCGACCGGTCGGCAGGCCCTGTACGTCAACGACGGCTTCACCACGCACATCAAGGACATGAACCCCGACGAGAGCCGCGCCCTGCTCGACTTCCTGTACGAGCATGCCCGCAAGCCGCAGTTCCAGTACCGGTTCCACTGGGAGCCCGACTCGGTGGCAGTTTGGGACAACCGCTGCGTGCAGCACCTCGCGGTGTGGGACTACTTTCCGCAGGTCCGACACGGTTACCGCGTCACCGTCCAGGGGGACCGGCCCTTCTACCGCGCGTCCTCCGACAGGGCGGGGGTGCCGCGCACGCAGGCGGTCAGCTAGCGGCGCCCGCGTCGCGCCCGTGGTGCCCAGGCTCGCCGCCCTCCTCCGGTTCGCCACGGCATCGCGGGGGAACGCTAGACTCGCGCCGTGCTGCCAATCCTGAGGACCGCCTCGCCGGGCCGGAAGCCGGGACCGCTCGTGACCCTGCTGGCCGTCTGCCTGCTGCTCGGTCCGGCTCACGCAGCGCGGTCCGGAGATCCGCCCGCGGAGTCCCCGACGATCTCGGAGCCCGGGTCGGATCCCGGGACGGAGAACCACACGGAGGCGGCGTCCGAGCAGGAGCTCTTCCTGGTTCGACTCGTCCGGGATCCGGGCGAGCCCTTCAACCGGGGGAGCTATCGCGCCACCAGGCTGATCCGGCGAATCGCGCTCGATCCTCTCGCCAGGGGCTGGGGGCTCGTGCTGCCCGAGCGCGTGCGTGACTCGGTCGACTCGATGGCGACCAATCTCCGCTTCCCGGGCCGCTTCGTCAACGACCTCCTGCAGCTCCGGCCCCGGGCCGCAGGAATCGAGCTGGCCCGCTTCGTCACCAACTCCACGGTCGGCCTCGCGGGGCTCTTCGATCCGGCGGCACGGATGGGGCTCCGCGCGCCCGAGCCGGAGGATCTGGGGCAGACCTTCGGCCGCTGGGGCGTGACGCCCGGCTTCTTCGTCTTCCTGCCGGTGCTCGGTCCCAGCAGCCTGCGCGATGCGATCGGTCTCGTCGGAGACCTCGCACTGGATCCTGCCACATGGGTGCCGGGCGCCGGAGCCTTCTTCGAGTTCAACCGCTTCAGTCTGAACGTCGAGTCGATCGCGGATCTGGAGGCGCAGGAGGCAGACCCGTACGGCGCCCTGCGGGATCTCTGGGCCGTGACGCGAGAGCGGGCCGTCCGGAACTACACCATCCCGGAGTCCGATTTCAATGCTCGGCCGGTCTCGTCGCTCTATGCCGTGCTGCTGCTGAAGGGCCAGGCCCCCGAGCCCGAGACGCGCACGATCGAGCTGGCGGGTGGCGAGCGCCTCGACTACGCCCTGTGGCCGGGCAGGACGCAGCGCCTGGTCTTCATCCTGCCGGGTCTCGGAGGCTTCCGCGTCTCCGGACTCGTGCGCACGCTCGCGAGCCGGATCTCCGAGGCCGGCTACACGGTCGTGTCGATCAGCAACCCGTTCCACCGGGAGTTCATCGACGGGGCCGGTCAGGGAGCGCTGCCGGGATTCACGCCCGACGACGTGACGCGCGTTCGCGCCGTGCTGGCCCGGATTGCCGGCGCTCTGCGCGAGAGCTCGGGCGCCGAGCCCCACGCCGTGGTCGGCGCTTCTCTGGGTGGCCTCTACTCGCTCTTCCTCGCGGCCGAGGCCGATCGAGAAGACGCACTCGGCTTCGAGCGCTTCGTGGCCATCAATCCCCCCGTGGATACGCTTTACGCGCTCCAGCAGCTCGACGAGTACTATGCTGCCGCGCTCGAGTGGCCGAACGGATCCCGGCGCGCCCACATCGAGGGCGTCCTGCTCAAGGCGGCCGTCCTCGGGACGCAGACCCTCGGCTCCGACCTGCGGCTCCCGTTCGACTCCACGGAGTCCCGTTTCCTGATCGGTGCCACATACCGGCACGTGCTCCGGGACACGATCTTCGTCACCCAGCAGCTGCGGAACCTGCAGGTCCTGCGCCGCACCTGGACGGACGTGCGCCGGGAGCCGGTCTATCGCGAGATCGCGGCCTTCTCGTACGAGGAGTACATGCACGACTTCGTGCTCCCGTTCCAGAACGGGCCATCCAGCGACGCATCTCCGGCCACGCGGATCGAGCGGACGGGCGTCCGCTGGCTCGAGCCGCGGCTCGTCGACGAGCCGCGGCTACGCGTCTTCACGAACGCGGACGACTTTCTGCTGCACGACAGCGACCTCGCGTGGCTTCGCTCCACGCTCGGGAGCCGGCTACGCGTGTTCCCGCACGGCGGCCACCTCGGCAACCTCGTGGACCCGGACGTACTGGATGCGATCGTGCAGTCGCTGGAGCCACAGCCACTCGACCCGGGCACTCCCCGCCGTCCGCGGGAGGGTGACTCCCCGGCCTTGCCCTGAGATGATGACCGGGGCGAAGCAAGCTGGACGCGGATACACGATGGTGCTCGGCTGCATCTTCGCGGGCCTGTGGCTCGGCCTCGCCATCGAGCCCATGGATCGCGCGGACTGGGCGCTGGAGAATGCGCTGCTGGTGCCCGGCGTCCTCGCGCTCGTGCTCACCGCGCGCAAGCTGCCGCTGTCCCGGGTCTCGTACACGATGATCTTCGCGTTCCTGTGCATTCACAGCGTCGGCGCGCACTACACCTACTCCCATGTTCCGTACGAGGAGTGGTTCCACGCGGCGACGGGTGGCTCGATCAACGCGGCCTTCGGCTGGGAGCGCAACCAGTTCGATCGGCTCGTGCACTTCCTGTACGGACTTCTATTCGCCTATCCCATACGCGAGGTCTTCCTGCGGGTCGCGGATGCGCGAGGGTTCTGGGGCTACTTCCTGCCCCTGGATCTGACGATGTCCACCTCGATGATCTACGAGCTCGTGGAGTGGGCAGCGGCCCTTTTCTTCGGGGGCGGCCTGGGCATGGCCTTCCTCGGCACGCAGGGCGATGTGTGGGATGCACACAAGGACATGGCCCTGGCGAGTCTCGGCGGGCTGCTGGTGATGGGGGTGACCCTGGGCATCAATGTGGGCCTGCAGCGCGACTTCGCACGGGAGTGGAGCGAGAGCATGCGCGTCAAGCACCCCGAGCCCCTGGGCGAGGCCGAGATCGCGCGGATGCTCCGCGACGAGGATGCATGAGGCCGCCACGGGAGCCACGTTGCTCGAGGGCTTCCGGGCGACGATGCCAGCGGGGCTTGCCGGTCGACAGTTGCAGTTCCCGGCCAGCCAGCGGCGCCGACCAGCTCCGGAACCAGCAGCTGAGCCTGTACACGGGCTCTAGACGATGAATCCGATCGCCCCGATCTTCGTTCTTCTCATCAGCGTCGCCATCTTGCTCACCGGCCAGGGCCTGCAGTCGATCCTGCTGCCCGTGCGTGCGCAGATCGAGGAGCTGTCGACACCCATCATCGGCATGATGGGATCGGCCTACTTTCTGGGCTTTGCCGTCGGATGCGTGATGTGTCCACACCTGGTTCGACGCGTGGGTCACATCCGCGGCTTCGCGGCGATGACGGCCGTTGCGTCGGCCGCACCCCTGGTACATCTGATGTGGATCACGCCGCTGGGATGGATCCTGACGCGATCGATCACCGGCATGAGCCTTGCGGCGCTCTACGTGATCATCGAGAGCTGGCTCAACGAGCGTTCCTCCAACGAGTCTCGGGGCCTCGTGCTCTCCGTCTACATGGTGATCAACCTGACGGTGATCACGGCCGGTCAGATGATGCTGACGCTCTCCGACCCGGCTGGCTTCCATCTGTTTGCGCTCGCCGCGATCCTCGTGTCGATTGCGGCGGTTCCTGTAGCGCTGACCCGAGGTGCTCAGCCGTCCCCCCTCGAGGCCGTGAGAGTGCGCCCGTTGCGGATCCTCGCGATCTCGCCCGTGGCCTTCGTTGGCTGTGCGGGAATCGGCCTGGCGAACGGTGCATGGTGGGCGCTCGGTCCGCTCTTCGCACCAAACGAGGGAGCGGACGTTGCCCTCACCGCGGTCTTCATGAGCGCCTGCGTCATCGGGGGCGCCGTCGGACAGTGGCCGCTCGGCCGGATCTCGGACGGTATGGACCGGCGACGTGTCATCGTCAGCGCGGCCCTGCTTGCCGCCCTGGCCGCGGTCGCACTGCTCTACGCCAGGGCGCGCGTTCCACAGCTGCTCTACGCCGTCTCCGCTTTATGGGGGGCCGCCGCGTTCCCTCTCTACACGCTCGCAGTTGCCCACGCCAACGACGCTGCTGAGGGCGAGGAGCTCGTCGAGGTCTCGAGCGGTCTCCTGCTCACCTATGCGGCGGGCGCGGTGGCGGGACCCGTACTCGCCTCGAGCTTCATGCAGGCCTTCGGTCCCGGCGCATTGTTCGTCCACACGGCCGTCGTCCATCTCGGGCTCGCAGGTTTCACACTGTGGCGGATCCTGCGCGAGCCGGCGATTTCCCTCGAGGATCAGGTCCCGTTCACCGAGGCCCTCCAGGCGGCCGAGACCGTCTCGACCGCCTTCGATTCGGCACGACTCGCCGCAGAGATCCCCCCGACGCCAGGCAGGGCCAGCGGCGATGCGAGGCTTCCCTGAGGCGGGGCTGGCGGAAATGGAAGGGCTGCGAGAACCCGGGCCAGAGTTGAAGCAGGCCCATCTCGCCGCTGATCGGCGTGCCGGTGGTGCTCGCTCTGGAAGTCGCGGAGCCTCAGGCAGCTGGGGGCGTGTCTCGGCTGATCGGCACCGACTCGGTCTGGAATGCCGTGAGCGTACCCGGACTCTCGCAGCCTCCCGGCACGCGGGCGTTCGCGTCAGAGGTCTACGCCATGGTCCTCCTCCACGGTGGTCTGCGGTCTGCGATCGAATCACCCTCCTCATGAAGGGCTTCACAGCGCGCGGGCAGTGCGGGATCGATCATCTTCCCCAGGTTCCATGTTCACGGACCCAGGGAGAACGAGCCATGAGGACCCACACTTCACACAAGCGCCTTCTTCAGCTCGCCATCGTGCTGCTGCCGTTCGTGACGGCGGGCTGCATGATCGAGCCTCGCGAGGGCCAGCAGTACCCGAGTCGCTCCACCCCGATCGGGTTCTATGGCTACATCAATGTCCCGAACGCCCCGGTCAAGATCTCAGCGCAGACATGGAACAATCTGGCGTCCTGCGGCAGCAACGTCGGATACTGGAACGAGTTGATCACGACCACCAGCAACAACACACCCCTCCACGATGGCAACGGCGTCGCCTGGTACCGGTGGCAGGTCACGACCACGGTACCCACGAACAGCTGGTGCCTGACGCCAGGTCCGGGGCTCGGCGAGCTGAGCTATTCGACCAACATCACCGGCATCTATCGCTACGACCCCTACGGAGACAAGTGGCGCACGCTGCAAACGTCGGACGAGGACACCGTGAGCTGCTCCACGCGGCAGCCGAACAACAGCGGCTTCCTGGCGGCACTCAATTGCAGCCGGATCCATGAACAGGACGCGCACGCCGTCCAGATCTGGGCCGAGTAGGCCCTCGCGCGGCCGACGCTCGCTACTTGGCCTGCTTGGCTTGCTTCTGGAGCTTCTTCTCCTTTGCTGTGAGCTTGGGCTTGTTCGTCTTTGCCGTACGCTTCTTGTTTTGATCTTTCGCCATCCATCTACGATACACCAGAGGCCGGTGGTCGCCGGATCCGCCCGACCGACGGCCGCTGTCCATGAAGTCCGGCGGCGAGAAGTCCCCTCCGTTCGAAGGGGCGTCGAGTGGCTTCTCCCGCGGCCTCCCGTGTGTCGTCGCAGCGAGGTCATTGTGCCGATCATCGCCTGGGACCTGGGGGCGCAGCGACGCATCCACCCCGGAACAGTCGTCGCAGGACTCGCGACGATCATCGCCGCCTTACCACGGCGCCTCGAACTCGGGCGACCCGGGGCCTGGTTGCGAATCGCTGCATGGGGGTGCAGCCATCTCCGGGGACTCAGGGGAAGATGCCGCGCCGGCGCTTGGCCTCGGCAACGCGGCCGATGCCGCGCATCAGGGCCGCGGTCCGCAGGCCGACGCCCTCGCGGCGCGCCAGCTCGCTCACGTCGCGGTAGGCGCGCTGCATCAGCGTGATCAGCCGGTCGTTCACCTCCTCCTCGGTCCAGAAGAGCTTCTGCAGACCCTGCACCCACTCGAAGTAGGACACCGTGACGCCGCCCGCGTTGGCCAGGATGTCGGGCACCACCGCGATTCCACGCCCGGTCAGGATCGCGTCGGCCTCCAGGCTCGTGGGACCGTTCGCACCCTCCACCAGGATCTGGCAGCGCAGCTGGTCGGCGTTGTCCTCGGTGATCTGATTCTGGATGGCCGCAGGAACCAGCACGTCGCAGGGGAGCGTGAGCAGCTCCGTGTTGGTCACCGCATCCCCGCCGCCAAAGCCCGCGAGGGAGCCGTGGAGGCCCAGCCAGGTGTCGACCGCGTCCAGATCGAGCCCCTTCTCGTTGAAGACGCCCCCGCTCACGTCCGATATGGCGACCACCCGCGTGCCCAGATGGCTGGCGATCCGCGCGGCCGTGGAGCCGACCTGGCCGTATCCCTGGACCGCGAGGGACACGTCCTCGAGGCGGATGCCGCGCTCCCGGCAGGCCTCGATCGCGCAGCTGATCACGCCGCGGCCCGTCGCCTCACGGCGGCCCTGAGATCCGCCGATCTCGATCGGCTTTCCGGTCACCACACCGGGGACCGAGAAGCCCTTCTGCTGCGAGTACGTGTCCATGATCCAGGACATGACCTGTTCGTTCGTACCGAGATCGGGTGCCGGGATGTCCCGGTCGGGCCCGATCACCTCGATGATCTCGGCGGTGTAGCGGCGCGTGATGCGCTGTAGCTCCGTCGCGGACAGCTCGCGCGGATTGATTCGCACGCCGCCCTTCGCGCCGCCGAAGGGCAGGCCCATGATGGCGCACTTCCAGGTCATCCAGATCGCCAGTGCCGTGACCTGACCCAGGTCCACGTCGAGGTCGTAGCGCACGCCGCCCTTGGTCGGGCCCATCGTGAGCAGGTGCTGAACGCGGTAGCCGACCACCGTCTCGACCGTGTCGTAATCGTCGCGCCGGAACGGGAACGACACGACGTGAGCGCGCTGCGGGGAGCGCAGCCGCTCCCAGATGTTCTCATCGAGGCCCATGCGCACCGCCGTCTGGTCGAGCTGGGAGACGGCGAGCCGGTACATCGGCGATTCCCACTCGATCTGCTCTGATCTCATCGGGCTCCTCTCGACCGGCGTGGGGCGCGCGGGCCCACGCGCGATCGGGCAGGCTGCACGATCGGTGCCGGGCCGCTCCGCCACGAGCACGGCAGTCGCCTTGCGCCGCGGGGCCGGTCGCCAAGACTGTGTACACTCTACAACAGCTCGCGCAGAACGACCGCGCCGCTCCGGGGTACGTCGCTTGCCAGCAGGTGGCCGGCCTCGGAGTACCCGATGCGCTCTGGCTGCCGCCGTGTGCGGGCGCCCCAGCGCGCCTGACGCGGCTAGACTCAGGCTCGGGCCAGGGCCTGCAAGAGCCGGCCCGCCATCCGCAGAAACGGCCGTAAGAGCCCAGGAGAAAGCAGGCGGGATGTCATTTCATGAAGCGAGGCGAGTGTTTGACGAGGCCCTCCGACTCCTGCAGGGAGATCCGGATGTGCGAGAGAGCACCTACGGACAAGCGCTGATGCAGGTCGCGTGCGCGATGATCGAGCTGAGCAATGCGACGGAGGCAGGGTTTGCAGAGGCGCGCGAGAACCTCTCCACGGTGGAAGCGAACCTGAAGGAGCACGTCTCGCGGGAGTGTTGAGCCGTCAGCACCAGGAACAGTCGATCGCGGTCAGATACCTGGCGGGCCCGGCGACTCGTGGCGCCGCCCTCGAGGTCGGTCCTCTTGCTTTCCATTCTGTGCCTCAATACTGGCGCGCCGCGTCGGGAACCATGAAGCGTGCCACGTCGGCCCAGAGCGCCTCGAAGCCCCGGCGGTCGAAGTCGCTCCCTGATACGAGCCAGTCGACGTGGGGAGTCCAGCGCCCCAGGGTTTTCTTGGACACCTGATTGCTCGAGGATTCTCGCGGGAGGTGCATCGTGAGGGGGAACGACGCTACGGGTTCGGCTGGCGCGGCGGGAGCCCGGCGGGCGAGTGACGCGGCTGCCGGGCGCGGCCGTGGGGGGCGGTTCTCGGTGGGCCGCAAGAG